>CAZSAT010000026.1:33441-66469 GCA_964604675.1 uncultured Enterobacterales bacterium | reverse complement strand
GAGCCTGACTGGCGGTCTTCACCGAATAGGCGCGGGTCTCAACCCTCGTTCACACTTCTTGCCGATGCGTGCCTCGAGTCGCTCGGCCGTGCGCTTCAGCTCGGAGTCCTTCTTGCTGTTGAAGATGCAGTGGGCTCCCTGGACCAGGAGCTGCCGCAGGTACGTGTCACCGTTCTTCGTGATGCCCCCCGAACGGGAGACGTCGGCCGACTGCCGGAGGACCGGGGTGAAGCCGAGGTAGGGACCGACGTCCCTGCTCTTGGCGAAGCGGCGCGGGTCTTCGATGCACGAGACGTAGGCGAGCACGATGGTCTGTCCGACGCCAGGGACTTCCATGAGTCGCTCCATGACCTCGTCGCCCTTGGTGAGCTCCAGCACGCGCTTGTCGTACTCGTCGATCTGCCAGGTCGCGCACTCGATCTGGTCGACGACAGCCATGAGGATGGCGACGAGGTCCTCGGGGAGCGTTGGCATGGCCGCGAGCCATGCGTCGTGGAAGACCTTGGACCTGCAGCCAGGGAGCTTGTGGCCGTAGGCGCGTAGCTGTCCACGGACCAGGTTGATGAGCTTCGTTCGAACCTCGACGAGCGCGCGCCGCGCTCCGAGCAGGGTCCGGACCTTCTGGGTCTCCTCCGAGCGATGCTGGACGGGCGCGAGGAAGTCGGGATCGAGCCTGACGAGCCTCGCGAGGGTCTCTGCGTCGACCTTGTCTGTCTTGAGCTTGGCGGCCGCGATGAGCTTCACGCGCCTCGGGTTGACGACGTAGACGAGGTGCCCGAGCTCCACGAGCAGCCGGTAGACCCACGGTGAGGACCCGGAGACCTCGACGGCGACGACGAGGTCGTCCCTACCGCTGAACCACGCCCTGATGGCCGTCCTCGTGCTCTTGATGATGGCCCTCTCGACGACTTCGCCGTTGTCGGCGAGGAGGCAGAGGTGGCTTTCCTTCGAATGCAGATCCATGCCAACGTAGCTCACGGTCGGTCCCTCCTGGGCTTTGGGGCTTAGACCCCGTTCTTGAACAACCTGGCGACCTTACGGTACGCCGCCGTTCAGGCAGGGGCCGGCCCACTCATCCCATCTGCACGGCCACGTTGGACGGCGTCCATCGGTCCGACTACTACGGGGGGTACACACGACTCAACGTCCCAGCACACTTGCCGGTCTCCGATTCTCCTTCTGTTCGCCGCCAAGTCAATACGGAACCGGCCACAGACCAGGTGTCCGAAACGACCGCGCCGTCCGAGAGAAAGGGACAAGCGCCGCCCGGAACGCTGCCGACCTGCCAAGAGACGCAATCACCGTAGACATGATCAGACGATGCACTGTCCGGCACAGTAACGTCGGCCGAGTACACACGTGCGCCATCATTGGACTCAATGAGTAGTGCGGCCTCCCCCGATAGGGCCCGCTCATCCGCAGCCCACAATGACAAGGAGAGCTGACCATCGTAGTCGCCCCCTTCGTGGTAACAGTCTGCGTCACCACGCCACAGTCCCACCAAGTCGGACTGGGCGCACGCAGCAAGACATAGCATAAGCATCGCCGTTACGAACCAATGAAGGGGAGCAGAGTAGTGAAGTGACAGGCGAACACCACCCGCTCATCGGTATGCTCTGTGGTGTGCCACAACAGGCCATTAGCGGCGTCGGTGTACAGTCCCTCAGGCCCGTGCGCCCAGTAGAAGTTGGCACCAGCGCCCCCATCAACCGGCCGTCCAGCAAGTTGCTGATATGGGCCGCTCCGCGCGAAGTAACCGACTCCGTCCCTCGACACGACCCCCTGAACGTAGTCTAGACCGGTGACACGCTGGTCAACGGCAGATGCTACGCCGTCCGCAGTCGAAGCAAGAGTGCTGTCCGAGGCAATCTCCCACCAGATCGCTCTTGCGTCTGCCGGATCGAACCCATGCTCAGCGCCTAGGCTCGAGTTCCAATACTCAGCGCAGACTAGAGACGGCGTCGCGCCTGAACGATCTAAGCCGAGTGTCGAAAACCTGAACAAGTCTGAAGACGACCACTTGTAGGCAGATACCTGGGGTAAGATGTAGCGGTAGCCGCAGGCATGGTACTTCCCTAGCGAGGCTGACCAGCCAACTTCGCCATGGGAGCCAGCGGCAGACTCTATTTCGAGGACGTACCTCGTATCGAAGACCCGGAAACCTTCGTACGTGTCTGCAACATAGAGGAATGGGCCCACCAACGCGATGCCACCGGCGTGAATCGGCACCGTCCGGAAGTCCGGCTTCATGGCTATGTTTACTGTGCCGTCAGCCTCGGTGCCAGTATCGTAGGAGCCCCAGCCTGGTTCGACCAGAAGGAGGTGCCGGTAGCCGAGGTCGTCACCGGAGAGATTGACCACGGAGACGCGAACACCCTTGTCGGTCGCCTCTTTGCCCAGGGTCGCCTGGAAGCCAGTCGCGACGGCAATTGGTTCTAGGTCAAGTGATGGGGGAGAAAGGTCGTTGACCTCTTCTTCTTCAGGGACTGAGTAGTGCCATGAGGTCAGGACTAGTTGCCTGCCGTCCAAGAGACCGCCTTCATAGGCGTCGCCTGTTCCGGACACGCCTTGCGGCCACCAATACTGCACGCGCTGGTCGCCCGTGTTCCAAGCGAAGCCACGGCGGAAGTGGGCGCGAACGCTAAGTGGCGAAGCAATGGCAGCTGCGCCGTGAAGAAAGACTGGATGCGCGCTCCCAATTGCCCTTGCGGAGCGGTTGAAGTCCAGCGCCGACAGACTAACCTGAGACAGACCATATTGGCTGATAATGTCGTACGCCTCTGCCCACGTATCGGCGTCGTTCAGCACGTAGGTGCCGGTGGCCTTGGCGAACCCCACCGCCTATCTCGGGGGGGCGGTGGACGTAGTGACGCTCGTCAGCACGCCTTGATCTCGAACCTCGCTGCCGCTGCAGCATGCTCCCGACCGGAGCCAGTGTCATTACGTACCACGACACCCAGTCGCGCGTAGGCTTCGTTCAGCGTTACCGCCTCAAAGGTAGTCCCGTATGAAGTCCCGTCGTCAATCTGCGAAGTCGTACCGATCACGGTGAAGACGTTCGCCGCGGGCCATACACAGCCGTCGTCGGACGTCTGGACCGCTGCCTCGACCTTCACATCGCCCGTTGAGCAGTACACTCGGAGGGACGGCCGGATCTTGGCGATCTGGTCGCTTCGCATGACTGCACTAAGCGGAAAGAACCTCCGATTCGCGTCCAGATTGCTTCCGCGTGTCCATACTGCAATGGTCTTGGTGAAGTCGTCGCTCGGCACGGGGCCCTCCTACGATGGTCTCGTAGCACATCCCCCAGCGATGTCGAGGGCAACTCTGCGTCTGCCACGTGTAGGAGGGATGTCCCGCGGCTGCGGCGTTCCGTGTTCTGGCGGCAGGTTGGTTGCGTGCCGACGGCCGTGACGGATGCCGTCCAACGCCTCTGTAGCCGCCCCCCCCCCCCCCCCCACCCCCCCCCCCCCCCCCCTCGGCCCCCCCCCACACCCCCCCCCCCCCCCCCCCGCCCCCCGCCCCCGCCCAAACCGCCCCCACTCCGCATTGGCCGACTCCAACCACCTCTCGCGTCCCACCCCCTCCCCCTGACCGCGCTCCTCGTGCCCGCAGACCGCAGGGCGACGCCGGCTGGATCCAGGTCGACTGGGTGGGCGAGGTGAGCATCCAGCACCGGCCGAAATCGAGGCGCACCCCGCCTTCGCCAGAGCCCTCGCACTCTCCCGCATCGACGCCTGGGCCGACGGCTGGGAGGACTTCGTGCAGGTCACCGACCCGCCGCTCGTTCTGACCGCTCACGTTTCCGTTAGAACGCGCCCATCGACCCTGGAGGTCCCATGCACGTCTCATCCGCCTTCGACGCCGGAAACATCGAGGTCGTCGACGCCAGCGACCCGAGCGCCATCCGCCTGCGCATCCGAACCGACGCCGGCGGCGACCACAAGCAGTGGTTCCACTTCCGCGTGGCGGGTGCAGCCGGCGACCACGTGGTGTTGGTCCTCGAGAACGCCGGCGACTGCAGCTACCCCAAGGCCTGGGAGGGCTACCAGGCCGTGGCCAGCACCGACCGGGAGACCTGGTACCGGGTCCCCACCAGCTACGCCGACGGCACCCTGCGGATCGAGCACACCCTCCCCGCCGACGTCGTCTACTACGCCTACTTCGCGCCCTACGCGCACGAACGGCACCTGGACCTGCTCGCGGCGTGCAGCGAGGCGGGCGCCACCGTGGAGGTGCTCGGTCAAACGGTGGATGGGCTCGACCTGGAGCTTGTGACTGTGGGGCATGGGCGCACCATCTGCTGGCTGATCGCGCGGCAGCATCCCGGGGAGACCATGGCCGAGTGGTGGATGGAGGGCTTCCTGGAGCGCCTGCTGGATGCCGACGATGCCCTGGCGCGCACCCTGCTGGAGCGCGCGACCTTCCACATCGTGCCGAACATGAACCCCGACGGCAGCCGCCGCGGCCACCTGCGCAACAACGCGGCCGGCGCGAACCTGAACCGCGAGTGGCATGCCCCCTCCGCCGAGCGCAGCCCCGAGGTGAAGCTCGTGCGCGACCGGATGGACGCCACCGGCGTGGACTTCTGCCTCGACGTGCACGGCGACGAGGAGCTGCCCTACAACTTCGTGTCGGGGGCCGAGGGCATCCCCGGCTGGAGCCCGCGGCTGGCCGAGCTCCAGGAGATCTTCTGCGCCGCCCTGCAGCGCGCCAACCCGGACTTCCAGCGCGAGCACGGCTACCCCATCGATCCTCCTGGCGAGGGCAACCTGAGCATGTGCACCAACCAGGTGGCCCAGCGCTTCGACTGCCTGGCCATGACGCTGGAGCAGCCCTTCAAGGACACCGCCGACACCCCGCACCCCGAGGTCGGCTGGTCGCCGGCGCGCGCGGCCGCGCTCGGCAAGAGCTGCCTCGACGCCCTGGCCGCGGTGGCCTACAGCCTGCATTGACCCGCTGCAAGGGGGGTGGAAGGGCGGTGCCTCGGGCGGTGGTGCATGATGCGGCCACCCTGGGAGAACGCGACCGATGATCGTCACCTTGACGACCCTGGCCTTCGCCGGCCCGCACGTGGGCGGGACCGTGCAGGCACGCCCGGCCGACGCGTCCGAGCCGGTCCGCGCGGGCCTCGCTGGGGCGCAGATCTGGGAGCTCCCTCCCGGCTGGGTCGACCTCGGGCTCGGCGCCAACCTGGGCTGGGGCGACGGGCCCTGGGCGATGGTCGGGCCCGATGCTCTGATCGGCGCGGCCCACGCGCCGCGAGCCGTGCTCGGAGCGCGCGCGGGCTGGGCTGGCGCGGCCGCCGGTCGCCTGCAGGCGGGCTTCCACGTGCCGCTCGGGGCGGTCCATGTCGAGAGCGTGGCCTCGTGGCGCTTCGACGGCACGCCCGCGGGCGCCGAGCTGCGGGTCTTCTACGCACCACAGCCGGAGCCCGTGGTCGAGCCGGAGCCGGAGCCGGAGCCGCAACCGGAGCCGGAGCCGACCCCTGAAGCACCCCCGGTCGCCCCGCTGGACGTGTCGCCGGACGAGGCCCTCGTGTGGTTGCCCCACCCGGTCTGTGCGTGGGTGGCCCCGAGCCAGGTGCCCGCCGAGGGCCTGGCCGGGCTGACCGCGCGGGTGCACGCCGACGGCTACCTGCCCGCCGACGTCGCCATGCCGTCGAGCGACCCCCTCAGCCTGCAGGAGGCGCCGGCCCAGGGCGTGGTCGTGATCGCGGCGCGTCCCGGCGACACCGTGCAGGTCAACGAGCTCGACGTCGACGCCGACCACGACGGCTGGGCGATGGCCGTGATGGCCGAGGGCATCGCTGTGGTCACCGTGCGCGGCGGCGGCCGGGTGGTGGTCGAAGAGGTGGCGGTCGCCAGCGGGCACACCACCTGGGTGCGCGTGGCCGAGCCCACCCAGGGCAGCCTGCTCTTGCGCTTCGCCGTGTCCTCGTCGACAGTCAGCGCCGGCGATGCGCGCCAGCTCCAGGAGCTCGCGGCGGCGCTGGGCGAGCACCACATCACCCTGCAGGGCTCGTCGTCGCCCGAGGGAGACGCCCAGGCGAACCGCGTGCTCGCCAACCGGAGGGCCGCCGCGTCGTCCGAGGTCCTGAAGGCCGCCGGTGTGCCCGAGGCCCAGATCCACTTCCTCGACCCCACCGAGCCCGACCCCTACCGCCCCTACGAAGAGCAGCGCGCCGTGCTCGTGCACATCAGCCCGGAGGCCCCGTGATCCTCGCCTGGATCCTGACGGCGGCGGCCCAGGAGCTGCCGGAGCTCGACGCGGTGGCGTGGCAACCCCGGGTGGGGGGCGCGTCGATCGCCACGGTGGAGCCCGAGCGGCTCGACGGCTGGCGCGCGTCGGCCACGGTGGACCACGCCCAGGACAGCCTGGTCGCGGCCTACACCGACGGCACCCGCGCGGCCCTCGTCGGACAGCTCAGCACCGGCTGGCTCGGCGTGGCGCGGGGCTTCGGTCCGCTCACCCTCGCCGCCCAGATGCCGGTCCACCTCTGGCGGGCCGGCGAGCTCGACGAAGCCCTCGCCCTCGCGGCCGGGGATCCGTCGGTCGAGGCGCTCGTGCACGCCCCCCTCGGGCCCCTGGACGCAGGGCTCTCCGCCAACCTCGTCGTGCCCACCGGCGCGGCCGCCCGGCAGCTCGGGCAGCCGGGTTGGAGCGGGGATCTGCTCGGGGCCGCGCGCTACGCCGGGTCGGCCCTGAGCGTCACCGCGAACCTGGGCCTGCGGGTGAACCCGCTGCTCGAGGATCCGGTGGTCACCGTCGACGACCAGCTGCTCCTGCGGGCGCGGCTCGCGCGCTCCCTCGGGCCCGGAGAGCTGGGCACGGAGCTCTCGAGCGTCGCGGGGCTGCAGGCCGACGCCGGCGCGGCCACCACGGAGGGCCTGCTGAGCTGGAGCCAACCCGTGCACGGCTGGCGGGTCACCGGGGCGGTGGGCGCGGGCGTCTTCACCTCCGGGATCGGCGCCCCCGCGTGGCGCGCTCTGGTGCGCGTCTCGCGAGAGGCGGTCGAGTGAGCGGGGCGCGCTACGATGGCGGCCCGCATGCAGCCCCCCTCCGCCCCCTCGCCGTCCGGCCCCTCGGCTTGACCCCCGACAGCCTCTCGGGCGAGCGGGTCGCCGGGCGCTACCTGCTGGGCGAGCAGCTCGGGTCGGGCGGCGCCGCCGCCGTGTACCGCGCCCGCGACATGGTGCTCCGGGTGGACCGCGCCATCAAGGTCCTGACCGCCCCACCGGCGATGCGCGCCCACCTGCGCGAGCGCATGCAGGCCGAGGCCCGGGTGATGGCCACCCTGAGCCACCCCAACGTGCTCCGCGTCTACGACGTCGGCGCGTTCGAGGAGCTGGACTACGTGGTGATGGAGCTGGCCGGCGGCGGCAGCCTCCACCAGCTCGCGGTGAGCCGGGGCCCGCTGCCGCCCACCGAGGCCTGTGGCTTCGTGCTCCAGGTGCTCGCAGCCTTGGCGGCCGCGCACGCCGCGGGGGTGGTGCACCGCGACGTGAAACCCCAGAACGTGCTGCTCGACGGCCAGGGCACGGCGCTCCTCGCCGACTTCGGCATCGCGCTGTGGCAGCACGAAGAGGAGATGCGCACCACCCGCGCCGGCGTGGCGATGGGCTCGGTGGCCTTCATGGCGCCGGAGCAGCGCCTGGACGCCCGCTCGGTCACCCCGACCGCCGACCTCTACGCGGTGGGCGCGTCGCTCTACGAGCTGCTCACCGGCTCGAACCCGGTCGACCTCTTCTCGGCGTCGCCCGAGTCGCCGCGGTGGTTGGGGCTCGAGCCGCCCCTCGCGGCGTTCCTCCAGCGCGCCTGTGCCCAGGACCCCGAGGCGCGCTTCGAGGATGCCCGGTCGATGGCGGAGGCCCTGCTGGCCGCCAGCCGTGAGCTCGGGCTGGACCCAGCGCGGGCGCCGGATCCGTCCGACCCGACCCGGTTCCCCGTGCCTGGCAACCCCTCCGCGCTCGAGCCGATCGAGCCCGCGGCGACCGGATCGCGCCCCACGCTCACGCCCAGCCACACCTGGACCCCGGCGGCGGCCACCGCGATCGATCTGCTGTTCGACGAGCCGCACCCGCCCACCGCGGCGGCCGGCGTCGACCCCTCGGATCCGGCGGTGGCGGCCTCGCCCACACTGCACGACCTCTACGGGGACGACGAGCCGGTCGCGGCGCGGAGCCCACGCATGCTCCTCCTCGGGACCGCCGTCGCGCTCCTCCTGGCGGGCGCCGCCTGGTGGGCCTTCGGTGCCGGGACCGCGGTCGAGCCAGCCGTGCCTTCCGTCGAGTCGGTCGTCGAGCTCCCGATCGAGCCCGCGCCGGCGGCCGTCGAGGCCGCGGTAGACGGCGACGACGCAGCCCCCGACGACGCCGCGCCCGACGACGCAGCCCCCGACGCGGCCGGGGTCGAAGCCGCGCCCGTCGCCGCCGAGGCGCTGGTCGAGCTCGCACCCGAGCCCCTCGCCGAGCCCGCGGAAGCGCCGGCGCCCGAGGCCGCGCCGGCAACCTCCGCGACCAGCGCAGCAGCCGGCTCCTGGAAGGGCGCCTACGGCGGGCGCGTGGCCGAGCTCTCCCTGCAGGGCAGCCCCGGCGACGTTCGCGGCACGCTCACGGTGCGCTTCGGGCAGAAGGCGCTGTCCACCGTGCTGGCGGGCCGGCTCGACGGCCACACGCTCACCCTCGACACCGTGGACGCGCCCGACTCCGAGGCGGGCGTGTACACCGCCACCCTCGACGGCTCCAAGCTCTCGGGCACCTTCACGCAGGCCCTCGGCGGCCACGTCAACACCTTCACCTTCAAGCGGGCCGGCCCATGATCGCGCTCTTGCTCTCCCTCGCCTCCGCCGCCGAGCACCACGTGGTGCGCACCGGCGACACCCTGGCCAGCGTGGCCGAAGCACTCGGCGACCCCGCGCTCGCCGAGACCGTGCGCACGCTCAACGGGCTCGACGCCAGCGCGCCCCTGGTGGTGGGCACCGTGCTCCACCTCCCCGCGCCCGCCCACGCCGAGGAGGAAGGCGGCGTGGTGCTGCACGTCCGCGGCGGGGCCACGGCGCGCTTCGTCGGGGGCGGCGAAGCGGACCTGCTGCCAGGGCTCACCCTCCCGCTGGGCACCACGGTGTGCACGGAAGACGACAGCTTCGCCACCCTTCGGCTCACGGCCGAGCGCCACGGCGCGGACCACGACGAGATCACGCTCTTGGAGGCCACCTGCGTGGTGGTCGCCGGGAGCGGCGCCACCTACGGTCAGCGCACCGCCCTGGTGAACCTGGAGCAGGGCGCGGTCGACGTGCGCCTCTCCGAAGCCTCCGGCCAGCTCGCCATCGCCACGGTCGACGGCGTGACCGCGGCCAGCGACGGTGGCTTCCGCGTCGCCAAGGAAGACGACGCCACCCGCACCGAGGCGGTGTCGGCTCCGGTCTCGGTGATGGGGGCGGGGGTGGAGGTCGAGCTGCAGGTGGGCCAGGGCAGCCGGGTGAAGGCCGGTGAGGCCCCGTCGTCGCCGGTCGAGCTGCCTTCGGCGGTGGTGGTCGCCGGTCCTCTGGAAGGCGAGGTGCTTCGGGTTCCTTCCTTCGCCTGGGAGGAGGTCGACCGCGCCCTCGGGTACCGCCTGGAGATCGCCACCGAGGCCGACTTCACCGCGCTGGTCTTCGTGCAGGAGACCGACCAGGCGCGCTACGACGCCGACCTGCTCTTCCTGCCCTACCGGGTGCCCGGGCTCTGGTGGCGGGTGTCGAGCTTCGACCTCAACGGCTTCCAGGGGGTGCCTTCGGCGGGCACGTTCCTGCTGTCCCCGGGCGGCTCCACGCTCTGAGGCGCGGTAGCATAGCGGCGTGTCCGCACCCCGATCGAACGCTGTCGTGCTCGTCCTGCGCGAGGGCGAGGTGGTGGAGCGGCTCGATCTCGGCCAGCGTCCGATCCACATCGGTCGAGCGCCCCACAACGATCTGGTGCTCGGCGACGACAAGGTCTCCTGGCGCCACCTGATCGTCTGGGTCGAGGGCGCCCGGGTGTGGGCGCGGGATCTGGGCAGCACCAACGGCACGTCCGTGGACGGTCAGCCCCTCGAGGCCGCCGCGCCGCTGGACGAGGGCGCGGAGATCTGCCTCGGCGGTGTGGTGACCGTGCGCATCGAAGGGGTGCCGGAGGAGAGCGCCACCTGGCTGGTCGAGGACGACGCCTCCGGGGTTCGGCACGCTGTGGCAGGGTCGCGCTTCGTGGTGGGACCGGTCGGTTCGAACCTCGCGATCGAGGGCGCGGACGGCGCGGCGGTGCTCCTGTTCCACGGGCCCGACGAGGTGTGGGTGGGCCGCGGCGACGAAGACGAGCGGGTCGACACCGCCTCCGACCTGGTGCTGTTCGGCCGGACCTTGCGGCTGGTGCGTGACGCGGGCGCCCACGTGCCCACCACCCAGGCCGAAGACGAGCTCTACCCCTACGCGCTCGACGTCGACCTCACCGGCTCCCCGGCCCCCTCCGCGCGGGTGCGGGACCTGGCGCAGGGGCTGGAGCACGTGGTCAAGGCGCAGCACCGGGTGTCGCTCCTGTACGTGCTGGCGCGGCAGCTCGAGGAGGACCGTGCCGAGGGCCTGTCGTCGGAGCGCGCGGGTTGGTGCGCCAACGAGTCGGTCGCGTCGGGGATCTGGGGTCGGCAGTGGCAGCAGCGCGACCAGAACCAGCTGCACGTGCTGGTGCACCGGGTGCGCGCCGAGGTGCGGGGAGCCGGGCTCGACCCCTGGTTCATCGAGAAGCGCCAGGGCTACACGCGAGCGCGGGTACGGAGCACGGTGTTGCGCGGCTGAGCGGCTGAAGCCCAGGCCCCGGCCGGATACGCGCTCGAGGCCAGGAGTGCCCCGATGACCGAGTCCGAGCGTCTCGTCGAGACCATCCGCAACAGCATCATCGGTGGCGACCAGGTGCTCGAGGGGCCCTACGGTCCTCGCCGGGTGACCTACGCCGACTACACGGCGTCGGGCCGGAGCCTGTCGTTCATCGAGGACTTCCTGCGGCGCGAGGTGATGCCCTTCTACGCGAACACCCACACCGAGACCAGCGGCACGGGGCTGCAGACCTCGGCCTTCCGGGAAGACGCCCGGGCGATCATCCGCGACGCCTGCGGCGGCGGGCCCGACGACGCGGTGATCTTCACCGGCTCCGGCGCCACCGGCGCGGTCAACAAGCTGCTCGACGTGCTCAACATCCGGCTGCCGCGGGACCTCGACGAGCGCTACGCCCTGTCCGAGCAGGTGCCGGCCCACGAGCGCCCCGTGGTGTTCATCGGCCCCTACGAGCACCACTCCAACGACATCCCCTGGCGCGAGTCGCTCGCCGACGTGGTGCAGATCGACGAAGACGCCGACGGCATGATCGACCTCGCCCAGCTCGAGCGTGAGCTGGTCCGTTTCGCCGACCGGCCGCTGAAGATCGGCAGCTTCTCCGCCGCGAGCAACGTCACGGGCATCGGCAGCCGCACCGGCCCCATCGCGGTGCTGCTCCACCGGCACGGGGCCCTGTCCTTCTGGGACTTCGCCGCAGCCGGGCCCTACGTGGACATCGAGATGAACATGGTGCAGGACGGGCCCGACGGCCACCTGGCCTACAAGGACGCGATCGTCATCTCGCCGCACAAGTTCATCGGCGGCCCGGGCACGCCGGGGCTCTTGATCGCCAAGCGCCACCTGTTCCGCAACAGCGTGCCGGCCCAGCCCGGCGGCGGCACCGTGACCTGGGTCAACGCCTCGGACCACCACTACATCGACGACCCCGAGCGGCGGGAGGAGGGGGGAACCCCCGACATCCTGGGCTCGATCCGCGCGGGCCTGGTCTTCCAGCTCAAGGAGGCGGTGGGGGCCGAGGTGATCCGCGAGCGCGAGCACGCCTTCATCCGGCGGGCCATCGACACCTGGGAGGCCCACCCGAACATCCAGGTGCTGGGCAACTCCGACAAGTGGCGGCTCTCGATCGTGAGCTTCCGGGTGCGCCACGGCGGCCGCTGGCTCCACCACGACTACGTCAACGCGGTGCTCAACGACCTCTTCGGCATCCAGGCCCGCGGGGGCTGTTCCTGCGCCGGACCCTACGGCCACCGGCTGCTGGGCATCGACCTCACCCGCTCCGAGGCCTTCGAGAAGGAGGTGGGCAAGGGCTGCAACGGGGTGAAGCCCGGGTGGACCCGGGTGAACTTCAACTACTTCATCTCCGAGGCGGTGTTCGAGTATCTGATCGGCGCGGTGCTGTTCGTGGCCGAGCACGCCTGGAAGCTGTTGCCGCACTACCACTTCGTGGCCGAACAGAGCCTCTGGCGGCACTGCAACGGCCGCCAGTCGGTGCCCCTGCGCCTGAGCGACCTGAGCTACCGCGGCGGCAAGCTCTGCTACCGGAGCCGCCACGCCACCGAGCCGGAGTGGGTGCTGATGACCTACCTGGACGAAGCCCGGCGCGTGGTGGACGAGGCGGTGGCCAGCTACGACGACCTGGAGCTCTGCCAGGAGGCCCTGCGCGACGAGATCGAGGCCCTGCGGTGGTTCTCGCTGCCGGGGGATGCCCTGGCGGAGCTGCGCGCCTGAGCCTGCTGGTCGCCATCGCTCTGGCCGCGCCCTACCCGCTGGGCCAGGCGCTCGCCCCCGAAGCCGGACCGGCTGCGTTCCTCACGTGGGCGCGCCCGGGGCCGGTCGTGCCGGGCCTCCAGGAAGACGCGGTCCCCCAGGGCCTGGCCTGGCTCCCCGAGCAGCGGCTCTGGCTCGTCACCCACTACCGGGACGACGGGCCGTCGGTGCTCAGCGTGCTCGACGCCGACGGGCACCTGGTCACGGTCTCGTCGCTGCTGGAGCCGCCGGGCGTGGCGCACGATGGCCACGTGGGCGGGGTGTGCGTCGCTGCGGGTCGGGTGTGGATCGGCTCGCGCACGGTGGTCTGGTCCGCGCCGCTGGAGCACGTGCTCGCGGGCCCCGACGAGCTTCTCCTCACCCCGCACACGGTCGACAGCCGCGCGAGCTTCGTCACCTGCGAAGCCGACCGGGTGTGGGTGGGGGAGTTCGCCCGCTACCCCGTGCTCGGCAAGCGCTACAAGACCGAGCCGCACCACCACCACCCCGACCGGGACGGGGACCGGCGGTACGCGTGGGCCTACGGCTACCGGATCGTGGGCGAGGGCCTCGCGCCCGCACCCGACAAGCGGCTCTCGCTGCCCGACGAGACCCAGGGCCTGGCCTTCGTGGGGGACCGGGTGGTGCTGTCCCGGAGCTACGGCCGCGACACCCCGAGCCGCATCGAGGTCCACCACGACCGCCGCGGCAAGGACCTCTTCCTGGACGAGCAGACCCTGGACTTCGAGGTCGCGGCCCCGCCCCTCGCCGAGGGCCTGGCCGCGCACCCCGTGGGGGTGGCCGTGTTGTTCGAGTCGGCGGCCACGCCGTACCGGAAGGGCTCGGTGCTCCAGGTCGACCAGGTGCTGCTGGTAGACCTCGAGGGGCTGCGATCGCGAGGGCCGGTGGTGCGGATTCCGGGGGTGGAGGGGGAGTAGGCGCGCGGGTGGGCGGCGTGCCATTGCGACCCTAGCCGGCAGCGATATAGCTTAAAGGCTATACTGCCGACATGGCATGGGAAGTCGAGTACACCGACGAGTTCGAGAGCTGGTGGCGGAAGCTGGACGAGGGCTGTCAGGAGGAGATTGCCGCGGTGGTCGGACTGCTCGAGAAGCTCGGGCCTACGCTCAAGTTCCCCCACTCCAGCGGCATCAAGGGGTCGCGGCACAGCCACATGCGTGAACTGAGAATCCAGCACAAGGCGGACCCGTACCGGGTTCTGTACGCGTTCGACCCCCGCCGCTGCGCCGTCCTGCTGATTGGCGGTAACAAGCGCGGGGACAAGCGGTGGTACGAGACCTTCGTTCCCATCGCTGACCAGCTCTATGACGAGCTCCTGGCCGAGCTCGACGACAAATGGGAGTCATGATGGGACAGAAGAAGTTCACGACGCTCGTCGACCAGATGAGTCCCGAGCGGCAGGGCGCGGTTCGCGCGCGCACGACCGAGCTGCTCCAGGAGATGGTCCTGCAGGAGCTTCGGCAGGCACTGAAGCTGACCCAGGAAGAGCTCGCCGGGCGCCTGGGGATCAAGCAGGCGAGCCTGTCCAAACTGGAACGCCAGGACGACATGCGGATCAGCACCATGCAGAAGCTGCTCCAGAGCATGGGCGCCGAGCTCGTCCTGGTCGCGCGCTTCCCTGACGAGGACGTCCAGATCTCGCAGTTCAAGGACGCCAAGGCCTCCTGATTCCAGGTGCTTGCCAACAGCCGTTGGAGGCCTGCGCCGGATCGCCGCGTCACGCCTCCGGCGGCAGCTCGTCGTCGACCTCGCGGGAGTCCACCGCCGGCCGGAACGCTGCCAGCGCCGTGGCCGCCAGGACCTCCAGCGCGCGGAGATCGACCGCCACCCGCTGGGCCCACCACGTGCGGTAGAGCTCGTCGGCCAGCCAGCGCACGGCCGCGTCGTAGCCCTGCACGTGGACGACATCGAGCGGGCGCGCCTCCCCGGCGCCGATCAGCTCGCCAGCGCGCACGTAGTCGCCCTCGGTGAGCTGGGGCTCCGACCCTGCCGGCAGCGTGTAGCGCTCGACCTGGTGCGCGTCGTCGCTCCGGACCGTGACCTGCGACGCCGACACCTCCACCACGTGGCCCGCGAACAAGGCCATGGGCGCCGCCAGTGCGGGCTCGGCCAGCCCGAGCAGCCGTTCGACACGCGTACGACCTCCAGGGAGCCACTCCAGGTCGACGTATCGGACCGCCACGTGCGGGATGTCGGCCAGCCGCTGGCCCGCCTCGACGGACGAGCCGTCGGCCACGAGCACGCGCGCAGCCACCGGCAGGAAGATCTGGCTCACCGTGCCTTCCTGCGGGGCAACGGTCAGCCGCGGCCGCGCCCCGGGCCGCTCCGCGACGATGCCGTCGCCGGGCACGTCCACCCAGGTGAGCTTCCCAGCGACCGGACTCAGGATGGGCAGGCTGCCGGGGGTGCTCGCGGACAGGAGCTGTCCCACCACGAGCGCGTCGCCGTCCGCCACCAGGGGCCGGTCGCCGTAGGGGAGGGAGCCCTCGTCGACCACCTGCCCGTCGGCCATCACGCTCCAGCGCGCCCTGCGCGTGGTCACGACCGCCTGGCCAGCGGGGTGCGCCACCTCCAGCCCCTCGAACCGCACCACGCCGGCGGCCCACGTGCGGGTCTCGCGGAAGTCTCCGAAGCGCGGCTCCACGCACGCCACGACCTCCCCCTCCTCCACGCGGGATCCATCGGGGAGCCTGAGCGCGGCCCCAGCGGGCAGGAGCCCTCGCGCCACCTCGCGCCCGTCGCGCTCCACGACCCAGCGCCCGTCTTCAGCGACCGCCACCGCAGGCCCCACGCTCCTTCCGATGTGCCAGCGCCCCTCCCGTGCGCGTTCCGCGGCCGTGGTGGTCCGGGCCTCCACCCGCAACACGCCGGAAGCCGTGGCGCGGATCGGCTGGTCGGCCGGCTCGCGCGGGTGATGGATCGCTCCGTAGCGGCCCTCTCCGGGGTCGGCCGTGGCCTCGGCGATCCGCGCCCCCAGGTCGTCGCCGACCGTGGCGCGGCCGAGCGACCCGTCGCCCCAACAGGCCACGCACACACCGCCCTCGGCCTCGCAGAGCGCAGCCGAGCGCCAGCCTCCGCCCCCTGCGACCGCCTGCCGCCCCTCGCGCCGTAGCTCCTCGGAGATCCAGACCAGGTCCGGTTCCTCGCACCGGAGCTCGTGGAGTCGGGTCCCCTCGTCCGTGCCGCAGTCGGTGGCGACCACGTGGAGGGGACCGAGGAAGCGGGCGACGTAGCCTGCGAAGGTCTCCGACATGCCGCTCCTCCTCCGATCCGGGATGCCAGTGTCGCATGGCCCAGACCTGGATCCCGCCGCTGGATGCGGGCGCAGCGAGTAGCCTTGCGGCATGGGCTGGAAGACGAGCTTGCTGGTGATCGAGGGCGGCCTGCCGAGCCTGGAGCAGGCCCTGTTCCAGGCGGGCTTCGGGCCGCGTCGGGAAGGGGGCGCGAAGCGGCTCGAAGACGTGCTCGACCCGCGGGGCGATCGGATCTACGCCGGCGTGGTGGGCGACCGGACCGTGATCGTCGCCTGGGCGCTGCAGGAGCTCTTGAGCGACGACGACCTGAGCGACGAGGCCGCCGCGCTCCACCAGGTGTTCGGAGCGCGACCCTTCGCGGTGGTCGGGCTGCACAGTGCGGTGGGCCACGCCGCCTTCGCCTGCTTCGCCGAGGGTCGCTGCCACCGCCGCAGGGTCGAGGACGGCGGTGGGGTGCACCGGGACGAGGGCGAGCCACGGCCCTGGGAGGAGGCCGACGGCGAAGCCAGCGTGTTCGCCCTGCTCGATCAGCTCTTCGACGACGCCGGCGGCTTCCTCGGGGTGCTCGACCGCAGCGTCGCCCGCTGGCACCCCGTGGCCGAGCACCGGGTGAAGGTGCGCGCGCAGGTCGAGGTGGAGCCCGAGGACGCCGACGACGAGGTCACCGAACCGCGCGGCCAGGCCCCGGCCGACGGAGACAGCCCCCCGAAGAAGGGCTTCTGGGCGCGCCTGCTGGGGCGCTGACTCCACTGCTCGTGCTCGGGCTGCCGTGCGGCCTTGCACCCCGACCGGTCAAGCAGCAGTAAACAAGTCGTCTACCCACTGGATCGCGCGCCCCGCCTGGCTCTATGCTTGCCCCCGCACCGACCGGACCGCTCCATGCTCGTCCTGGTCCACCTCGCCCTGGCCCAAGACAAGGTCGTCGGCGGCACGCAGGTGTCGCTCGGTGACTGGCCCGACGCCGCCGCCGTCTACTTCGGCAACTCGGTGGGCTGCACGGGCGTGCTCGTGCACGAGAAGGTGGTGTTGACCGCCGGGCACTGCGCGGGCGGCATCACGGCGGTGAAGCTCGCGACCAACGACTACACCACCACCGGCGAGAAGATCTCGGTGTCGCGGACCATCGAGTACACCAACTCCTGGAGCACCTACGACATCGCGGTGCTCGTGCTCGCGGAGGCCGCCGAGACCGAGCCCCGCCTGATCGCCTCGGGGTGCGCGCTCGACGACCTCTACGACGGCGCCCCCGCGCAGATCGTCGGCTACGGCGCCACCGACATCTGGGGCACGCAGTACGGCACCAAGCTCCGCGAGGCGCCCACGGTCATCGAGGACTCCGAGTGCACGGACCTCTGGAGCGGCTGCAACGGCTCGGTGAGCCCGGGCGGCGAGCTGGGCGCTGGCGGCAACGGCACCGACGCCTGCTACGGCGACTCGGGGGGGCCGCTCTACCTCTTGACCGACCACGGCGACTACGTGGTCGGCCTGACCTCGCGCTCCTACAACGCGGTCTACGCCCCCTGCGAAGACGGCGGCATCTGGGTACGTCCCGACGCGGTGATCGACTGGATCGAGTCGAGCGCCGGGGTGGTGCTGCCGCGCCCGACCTGCGACGAGGACGAGGGCAAGCCCGGCGACGGCGGGGACGGCGGCGACGGGGGCGGCTGCTTCGACAGCGAGGACAACGACGCTCCCCAGCCGAGCTTCGATCCGATCGTGGTCGTGCAGGGCGGCACCTGGGCGGGTGCCCTCGCCGCCAACGACCCGGACCCCGAGGACGGCCACATCTGGCTGATCGTCGAGGAGCCCGAGCACGGCACCGCGGAGATCGGCGAGGGCGGGGTGCTCGCGTTCCGGGCGGACGAGGACTACGTCGGCGACGACGCCCTGCTGGTGCAGGTGATGGACGACGGCACGCCGCCGCAGACCGCCGAGGCCTGGGTGCTGGTGCAGGTGGAACCGCGCGAGGAGACGGTGGCCGAAGGAGGCGGTTGCGCGGTCGTGCCCAGCGCGGGCTGGCTGGCGCTGTGGGGCGCGATCGTCCCGCTGAGGCGCCGTCGATCCGGCTAAACTGAGCACCTGGACGAGGTGTGCATGCTCCTGTGGCTCGGTTGCTCGCTCTACGCGGAGCTCGACAAGGGCGACTTCGTGGACACCGGCGCGATCGACTCGGCCTCGGCGGGACTCGAGGACGACCAGGAGGACCGCGCAGACGACCCCACCGAGGAGAGCTGCGCGGAGTGGGCCGGCGGGGTCAGCCTGGCCGGTGAACAGGCGGTCGATGTCACGGTGGGCCCGGACCGTCCGATCTACGAGGTCGTGCTCGAGGGCGACGGCTGGGTCTGTGGCGTGACCTGCGACGACCCGCGGCTCTTCCCAGCCGTGCTGGCGGACCTCGACATGCAGCCGCTCCCCGTGGAAGCCGACGGGCTGCTCTTCCAGGTGAAGGTCGAGACCAGCGGCCGGACCGAGGAGTTCGCCGGAAGCTGCTCGGTGGAGGTCTCGGACCAGGCGGCGCCGCTCTACGTCGAGCTCACCTACGAGCTCTCGGGGGCCGACACCGGCGCACCCGGTGGCGGCACCGACACCGACGGCGACGTCGACGAGGGCTGAGCCCGCGGTCTGTGGGTCGGCTCAGGCGAGCGCGCTCTCCTGACCCGAGTCGAGCAGGAAGAGGCAGGCGCCTCCGCTCACGTCGCGCAGGGCGCGCAGGGCCTCCACCTCGATCGACGGCGGCATGCCGAACACGTGCAGCCCCGTGCCGGCCTCGGCCAGGACCTCGCGGAACACCCCGTGGCGGGCGGCGACCTCGGCCTGGGGCAGGCGGGCCTGGTCGATGAGGCGGCGCAGGAAGGTGTCGGCGCGTCCCACCGACTCGGCCTCGCGGGTCACGCAGTGCAACCAGAGGCGGGCGCCACGGTCCTGCGCGGCGAGGTAGCCGGCGAGCACCGGGAGGTCGAGGCTGCGCTGGTGCAGCTTGAGCTGCCAGTCGGGGGAGCGGTCGGAGATCCACACCGACACGTCCTGGTTCGGGGTCGGACCCGAGCTCGGCAGGAACAAGCCCAGGCCCACCCCCGCGCGCTGGCAGTGGTCCCGGTAGAGCGCCAGGTCCTCGTCGCTGGTGAGCTCGCCGTCGACCAGGACCAGGTTCGGTGGGAACAGCGCACCACCGAGGGCTTCGATCGCCACGACCACACCGGAGGCGTCGGGTCGCGCCCCGAGCGCGGTGGCCTTGACGTCCCACTGGCGGTGAGCGGCCTGGTCGACCAGGCTCTGCAGCCGCTCCGCCAGGTCCTCGGACCTTCCGAGCTGGGCGAAGCGCACCGATCCACGCCGCAGGCCCACCACCTTGACGATGGGGAGCAGGTGCTCGAGCTGCTCCAGGCTGTGCACGGGCACCAGCAGGTCGGGCTTCCAGGCGCGCTCGCTCCGCTCGAGCCCGACGGCCCGCCGCGCAGCCCAGGCGGCCAGGCGGACCGCGATGCCCGACCGCACCGTCTCCCACGGTGTGTGCAGCTGGCGCCGACTCAGCGTGAGGTAGATGCCGAGCACCATGGCCAGCTCCAGCAAGCCGCCGACGGGGCTGCCGATGGCGAGGCCGATCAGGCACGCGCCCACGCCGAGCAGCGGGAGCACCCGCGCCACGCGGAAGGTCGGGCGCCAGGAGATCATGTCCAGAGCACCTTCCACGAAGACCACGAGGTTGATCGCCAGGTAGGTCATGATGAAGAAGCTGGTGATGATGGGCGCGATGGCGTCGAGCGAGCCCGCCAGCAGGCCGGCGGCGCCCAACGCCGTGGTGGCCGCGGTGGCGTTGCGCGGCTCACCGTCCACCGTGCGCCCGAGCCAGCGGCTGGCGGGCACCACGCCGTGCTCCGCCATGGCCTGGAGCAGACGTGGGGCGGCCACCAACGAGGAGAGTCCGGCCATCAGGGTCGAGCAGAGCAGGCCGCCGAGCACCACCGGGCCGACGACGGCGTGCTCGATCATGAAGGTGCTGTTGGCGCGGAGCTCTTCCGGGGTGCCCACGGTGGCGTACCAGATGGCGCCGAGGGTGTAGACCCCGGTGGTCACGCCCCAGGCGTAGAGCGTGCCGCGGGGCAGGGAACGGCGCGGATCCGCGAGCTCACCGCTCATGCCCGCCCCGACCATGATCCCCGTCACGGCGGGGAAGAAGATGGCGAAGCACTCGGCGAACGAGGCGTCCTGGAAGCGGCCCACGAGCCGCGGTTGCACCAGCTCGTCGGCGGTGAACCAGCCGGCGAAGCCCGAGCTCAGGGCCACGCACACCACCACCATCATCACGGCCTGGGCGCGGGCCGCCAGGCTCGCGGAGCGCCAGGCGACCGCCGCCATGGCCACGAAGCCCAGCACCGCCACGAGCCGGGGATCGTGGGTGGGGAACAGGAAGGCCCAGGCCTCGGAGAAGGCGTAGAGGTACATCGCCGCGGAGAGCGACTGGGCGACGTAGAGCGGCACGCCGATGGCGCCGCCGGCCTCGAGCCCCAGCGCCTGGGCGGTGATGGCGAAGGCTCCGCCGGGCTTCACGCGCACGTTGGTGGCGATGCTCGCGAGCGAGAGCGCCGTGAGGCCGGTGATGCTGACCGCACCCGCGATCACCAGCAGGGCGCCGCCGAGGCCGGCGTTGCCCACCAGCCAGCCCTCCCGCAGGTAGAGCATCGCGCCCAAGATGGTCAGGAAGACCGGGCGGAACACCCCCGAGAAGATCCCGAAGCCAGCGGTGGTGGTGCTCGGCTGCACGGCGGTCCTTCTGTGAGGTGCTTGGGGGAACGCAGGCAGCCTACGTCGGCAGCAATCTCGACGCCAGACGGTGCCCGCGATCCTTGAAGATCGCTGGACGTCGGCTTGAAACCAGCGCGATCGAAGATTTCTTCGAAGATCCCTTCGGCCCCTGCGTTGCTGCGGTCGCCCTGGTTCACGAAAGCGCCCCCACGAGCTGCACTTCGCCTGATCTGAGCCGTCTCAGACAGGCCTCAGGTGCGCCTCAGCGGGTGCCGAGCGACAAGGGATGCGTCCAACCGAGGCCCCCCCGAATGAGCACCTGGATCCGACTCGAAGGCGAGTCTTCTCTCCCCCTCCTCCCCCGCGATGTCCGCCACCTCGAGCTGGTGGGCTGCGACATCGACGATCTGTCCCCCCTGATCGACCTGCCGCACCTCTCCACCCTGAGCGCGCAGTGCTGCAAGCTCGGCGACCTCTCGGTGCTCCAGCAGGTGCACAACCTGCGCCGGCTCGAGCTGCTCTTGTGCGACGTGACCGACGCCACCTCGCTGCACCACCTCCGCGTGCGCAGCCTGGACCTGCAGGGCTGCCCCTGGGACGACACCAGCTGGCTGCACCTCGTACGCCTGCGCCACGCGGCCCGCATCGATGGCGCGGAGAACTGGGAGACCTGCCGGCTGGTGTACGACCTGACGGGCCTGGTGTGGACGGAGCTGCACGGCCGCTACGTGCTGGTGCGCCCGGGCGTGGCCCGCTGGGGCCGCGGTGCCTGCGACTGGGTCGTGGGCGTGGAGCGCGACGAGGTGCTCCTGCTGCTGGCGCGCGGTGTGCGCGAACCGGAGGCGCTCCTGAAGGCCGCCGCCGGGGTGGGCGGGCGCGTGGCGTCCGGCGACCCGATGGTGCCGCAGCGCCTGAGCGCGTAGTCCCGCACTCGGCGGCGCCTCACCGATTAGGCTCCGGGTGTGCACGTCCTCGAGCTGGGTCCTGAGCTCCGCTGGCTTCGCCTCGACGGCGGGGAACGGGTCGACCTCGGCGCCCGCCCTGTGCTGCAGCGCCTCGCCAAGGCCCTGATCGACGACCGGGAGGCCCACGGCCAGGGGCTGGACGTCGAGGCGTTGTTGGGCAAGGTCTGGCCCGGCGAACGCTTCGTGGGCAACAGCGGCAACAGCCGCCTCTACACCGCCATCCGTGCGCTGAGGAAGCTGGTCTTCGGGGACCTGCTGGAGAAGGGCCTGGACGGCTACCGGCTGGCCGAGTCGGTGCACGTGGCCACCGAACCGGTCGCCAAGCCCCGGGTGGCGGCCGCCACCAGCTCCCTGGTCGGGCGCGAGGGCGAGATCGGGCAGCTCACGCGCGCCTTCGACGGCGGTGCGCGGCTGGTCACGCTGGTCGGACCCGGTGGGGTCGGCAAGTCGCGGCTCGCGCGGGAATACGCGGTGCGCGTGCGCGCGCTCCTGGATGGCGGCGCCTTCTTCTGCGAGCTCGCCGACTGCGGCAGCGAAGCGGAGCTGTGCGCCGCGGTCGCCGGAACGGTCGGGCTGGACGCGCGGCGGGGTCTGGCCGAGCTGGCCGCGGGCCTGGCGGAGCGCGGCTCGATGCTCCTGGTGCTCGACAACCTCGAGCAGCTCGCGCCCGAGGTGGTCGAGGGCCTCATCGCTCAGCTGCCGGAGGCGCGCGTGCTGGGCACCTCGCGCGCGGTGCTGCGCCTGCCGGGGGAGCAGGTCGTGACCCTCGACCCGCTCGACGCGGAGGAGGGCCGTCAGCTCTTCCTCGACCGCGCCCGCCGCGCGGGCGCCGAGGTGCCCGACGATGCGGCCGTGGCCGCCGTGGTGGAGGCGCTCGACGGCTTCCCGCTCGCGATCGAGCTGGCCGCGTCCCGCGCCCGCCTGCTCGACCCCTCGGAGATGGTGCGCCTGCTCGACCAGGGCCGCGAGGTCGCGAGGTCCCGTCGCGGCCAGCGGCCCTCGCGCCACCGGAGCATGAAGGACACGCTGGCGTGGTCTTGGTCGCTGTTGCCCGACTGGGGGCAGGAGGCCCTCGCCCGGCTCACCGTGTTCCGTGGCGGCTTCACCCTGGGAGCGGCCGAGGTGGTGCTGGACGACGGCGAGGCGGATCCCCTCGAAGCGCTCGAGGAGCTCCTCGACCGCAGCCTGCTGCACCGCGCGCCGGGCAGCTCCCGGTACTCGCTGTTCCGGCACGTGCGGGACTTCGCGCAGCAGCACCTCGCGGCGGACGACCCGGCCATCGCCCGCCACGGCGCGTACTTCGGTGGGCTCGGGCGGAGCTACGCCCACCCCCTGTCCGGCACCACCACGCTGCCCGACGAAGCCCTGCGCCACGAGCTGCCGAACCTCGTGCAGGCCGCCCGGCACGCCATGGCGGTGCGCGACGTCGACACCACGCTGCGCACCGGGGTCACCGCCGCCGCCATCTACCGCCGCTGGGGACCGCGGCATGCCGGCCTCGACCTGCTCGCCGAGCTGCTGGCCTGCAGCTGGCTCCCCATGGACAGCCAGCTCTACGTGCATCGCTGGCGCACGCGGCTCGGCACCGATCTCGGGCTGCGTTCGCTGGTCGCCAGCGAAGCCGCCGTCGCCACCGAGAAGGCCCTCCAGGTGGGCGACGAGCGCTGGATCGCGCTCTTCGAGGTGCTCTTCGCCTGGTCCGGCAGCCTGCCCCCCACCGAAGCGCTCGCCGTCTCCGAGTCGGCCGTGGCGCGGCTCGACCGGGTGGGTGGCACCGAAGATCGTGGCTCCGCCCAATGGATCACGGGCTGGCTCGCACTCGCCGAGGGCCACCCGGAGCGCGCGGCGGCCTACATCGCCCGCTCGGCCTCGCTCTTCGCGGAGGGCGGGCACGACCTGTCCACCCCCGGCACCAGCCTGGCGATGGTGGCCCAGGCCATCGCACGCCTCGACCCCGATCTGGTGGAGGACGGTTCGGTGAACCTGGGCATCTCGCTCTTGCGCGACCGCGCCGAGGCGTCGGGCGACAGGCTGGACGCGGAGCGCGAGCGCTTCCACGCGGCCCTCATCCGCGAGCTCGCGCCCCTCCGTCGGGCGATGGAGGCTTCGGCCGAGCAAGCGCTCGCGCTCGGGCAGCCGCAGCGCGCTGGAGTCGTGCTCCGGGAGCTGGCCGCCCTGAAAGACGCCGACGACGGCGTCGTGCTCGCCGGTCGGGCGGTCGCCCTGCTCGAGGGCGAAGAGCTGAACCACGCGCGCATCGTGCTGGCCGAGTCGCTGCTCGCTCTGGGCCGATTCGAGCACGCCAGCCAGGCCATGGCACAGGTCGGTGAGATCCGAGAGGCCGGTTGGAAGCGTCGCTTCCAGCTGGTCGCCAGCGTGCTGGATCGGTCCTCGCGCAGCTGAGACGGGCGGATCTCAGATCCATCTCAGGCGCACCTCAGCTCGGTTCCGGTGACCTTGGAAGGGCAGGAGTCACCCATGCCCACGCTCACCGAGCTCGAGTCGCTGCTGAAGGCCCAGCCCCCCGCAGGCCGGCCCGAGGTCCTCCGTCGCTGGTCGCTCGACGGCGGCCACTTCCTCGACACCCCCTTCGGTCCGGACGGCGACCGCTTCGCGCCGGTCTGCGAGCTCCTGCTGGAGGCCCCCTCGCGCTGGGTCGCCCGGCTCGTGGCCGACGCCACGTGGCCCCTCACCGACGCGGTCGACTGCGAGCGCCTCCACCGCCTTGCAACGAGCCTGACAGCCGCCTGACAACAGCCCCCGGCGTTGTGCGCATGCTGGCCCTCGCTCGGAGGATCCCTTGCTGCCCCTGCTGCTCGCCTGCACGCCCGCCCAGATCCAGTTCGAGGCGGCCTTCGACGAAGCCGTCGTGTCCACCCACGACACCGCCGTGGCCGACACCGCGGAGGCGACCGGGCCGGTGTTCGACACCGTCAGCGCCGACGTGCACCCGGACATGGGCTCGCTGGTCGTGATGCGCTGGGACCAGCAGCGGCCGGCCGAGGTGCAGGCCTTCTACACCTTCGAGGACGACGTGTGGCACCACGCCCCGGCGGTGCAGCGCGACGCGGGCGCCCAGGAGCAGCTCATCGTGGGCGTGCCCTACGGCTACGAGGTCACCGTGCGGCTGGTCGGCGGTGGCGAGGAGACCGAGACCTTCGTGGTCACCACCGACGAGCTCCCCGAGGACGCGCCGGCGCCCGAGCTGTTGGCGGTGGACGAGGATCGCCTCGACCCCGACACGAACTTCGTGTTCGGCGGCTACGGCGCCGCCTTCGGCAACGGCGACTACTGGGCCTTCGTCATCGACCGCAAGGGACGGCTGGTGTGGACCCACCAGGCTCCGTCGAGTCGGATCATCCTGGCCCCGCGCGTGAGCTGGGACGGCACCACCTTCCTGGTCGACCACAACAGCTACTGGGGGGCCTGGGACGGCGGCACCCAGTCCGAGGTGGTGGGCCTGAAGATCGATGGTTCGGAGACGGCGGTCTACGACACCCCCGGTCTGCACCATCCCTTCACCGACCTTCCCGATGGCTCGTTGGCCTGGGGGGTGATGTCGGGGAACGACGAGACCCTGGAGATCCTGCGGCCCGACGGTGAGCAGGAACGGCTGTGGACCTGCTCGGAGTTCCTCTTCAGCATCGGCGAGAGCGACTACTGCGGCTCGAACACCCTCACCTACGTCGAGGAGACCGACACCTTCCTCTTCTCGTTCTACTCCCTGGACTCGGTGGTCGAGATCGACCACGCCACCGGCGAGGAGGTCCGGGTCTACGGGCACGTCGACGGCGCCTACGACTTCTCGCCCTTCGACTCCAGCTTCTGGTGGCAGCACGGCGCGCACTACACGGACACCGGCACCTTCATGGTCAGCACGAAGGACCAGGCGGGCGGCAACGAGACCGTGGTGCGCGAGTACGAGGTCGACCACGACGCCGAGGAGCTCGTGGAGGTCTGGTCGTTCGGCGATGGCGAGGGCATCTACGGCGACAACCTCGGCGAGGCGTGGAAGCTCCCGGGTGGCAACGTGCTGCACAACTATGGCCAGGCCGGGCGCCTCCGGGAGGTCACCACCAGCGGCGACGTGGTGTGGGACGTGGTGTGGAGCACCGACGGCATCCAGTGGCTCGGCAAGACCACGGGCATCGACGACCTCTACGCGTTCCTGCCCACCGAGTAGACCGGCCCGCCGTCACTCCTCGCGGTACCAGAGCTGGGCGCCGCTCGCGCACGCTCCCACGCCGAACACGTCGGGCTGGTCCTGGCACACCGTGCCCTCGCCGATCGACGCCGAGCTCGAGTAGATCGTGAGGCACTTGTAGGTGCCGCCGCCGCCGTTGCTGCACCCCACGCCCCAGCTGCCGCCTTCCGACGAGGTGCACGAGAAGCTGCTGGAGATGCTCGTGCCCGTGCCGAAGCTGTAGCTGCCATTGAGCGCCTGGTAGCTCGACCAGCTCCACACCAGCGTGGTGGCCGGCGAGATGTAGAAGCCCGAGCCGTAGGTGTAGAGGTAGCGGCGGGTGATTCCCGAGCTCAGCTTGTCCACCACCGCCGAGGTCAAGAGCGTCCAGCCGCCCCCGTCGATGTCCATCTCGCAGGTGGCGGTGACGCTGGAGCCGGTGCCCAGGTCGATGTCGTAGTTCCCGTCGGCCGCGCCGGAGTCGTCGGCCAGCACGTCGCCGCAGTCGTACCAGGCACAGGTCTCGTCCTCGTCCACCACGTCGTCGCAGTCGTTGTCCACGTCGTCGCAGGTGTCGGTGGCGATCGGGTTCACGTCCGCGTCGCCGTCGTCGCAGTCGGTGGCGTCGGACACGTAGCCGCTGGGCTCGGTGCACGCGGCCAGGGTGTCGCTGGCGTCCCCGTAGCCGTCGAGGTCCGCGTCGGCGTACCAGGTCAGCGCATCGGTGGCGTCCTCGTCGACGGCGCTGTCGCAGTCGTTGTCCACGCTGTCGCAGGTCTCGTCGGCGCTCGGGTAGACCAGCGCCTCGGCGTCGTCGCAGTCGGTGGCGTCCGACACGTGCGTGCTCGGCTGGTCGCACACCACCGTGGTGTCGCTGGCGTCGCCGTAGCCGTCCGCGTCGTCGTCGGCGTACCAGGTGGGGGCGTCGGTGGCGTCCTCGTCGACCCTGCCGTCGCAGTCGTTGTCGGCGTCGTCGCAGGCCTCGCTGGCGCCGGGGTAGCTGCGGGCTGTGGTGTCGTCGCAGTCGGTCGCGTCGGCGACCGTGCCGCTGGGCGCGTCGCAGGCGACCGTGGCGACGTCGGGGTCGCCGAAGCCGTCGCTGTCGGTGTCGTCGTACCAGGTGCCGGCGTCGACCGCGTCGCTGTCGGCGTCTCCGTCGCAGTCGTCGTCGAGGTCGTTGCAGACCTCGGTCGCGGCGGTGTTGACCGCTGCGCTGCCGTCGTCGCAGTCGGTGGCGTCGGCCACGTGGTCGCTGGGCTGGGTGCAGGCGGCCTGGGTGCTGGCCGCGTCGCCGAAGCCGTCGCCGTCGGTGTCGGCGTACCAGGTCGCGGGGTCGGTGGCGTCGGTGTCGGCGTCGCCGTTGCAGTCGTTGTCCACCCCGTCGCAGATCTCGGTGGCGTCGGGGTTCACGGCGGCGTCGCCGTCGTCACAGTCCGTGGCGTCGGCCACGGTGCCCGCGGCCGCTTCGCAGGAGGTGGAGCTCGCCCCGGCGTCGCCGAAGCCGTCGCCGTCGGCGTCGTCGTACCAGGTGAGGGCGTCGACCGCGTCGCTGTCCACGTCGCCGCTGCAGTCGTTGTCCACCTCGTCGCAGAGCTCGACCGCGTCGGGGTTCACGTCCCCGTCGAGGTCGTCGCAGTCGGTGGCGTCGGCCACGTGATCGGTGGGCTGGGTGCAGGCGAGCTCGGTGCTGTCGGGGTCGCCGAAGCCGTCGCTGTCGTCGTCCTCGTACCAGGTCAGCGCGTCGACCGCGTCGCTGTCCACGGTGCCGTCGCAGTCGTTGTCCACGCTGTCGCAGACCTCGCTCGCGTCGGGGTTCACCGCGGTGTCGGTGTCGTCGCAGTCGCTGGCGTCGGCCACGCTGCCGCTGGGCTGGTCACAGAGGTCGTCGTAGGCGCTCGCGTCGCCGAAGCCGTCGCTGTCCGCGTCCTCGTACCAGCGCGTGGTGTCGAGGGCGGAGGGGTCGTCGGTGTCGCCGTCGCAGTCGTTGTCCACGCCGTCGCAGAGCTCGGACGCGTCGGGGTTCACGGTGAGGTCGGTGTCGTCGCAGTCCGACGCGTCGGCCAGCCAACCGCTGGCCGCCTCGCAGGCGGCCTCGGAGGTCGCCGGGTCGCCGAAGCCGTCGCCGTCGGCGTCGGCGTACCAGGTGGACGCGTCCGCCGCGTCCTCGTCGGTGGCGCCGTCGCAGTCGTCGTCGACCTCGTTGCAGACCTCGGTCGCCCAGGGAGACACCGCCGCGGTCGTGTCGTCGCAGTCGCTGGTGTCGCTCACGAAGCCCGTAGGGGCTGCACACGCCTCGGTGGTGGTGGCGGCATCGCCCGCGCCGTCGGCGTCGGCGTCGGCGTAGAAGGTGCTCTCCACCCCCTCGTCCACGGTCCCGTCGCAGTCGTTGTCGGCCTCGTCGCAGGCCTCGGTGCCGTCCGGACTGGCCGTCCCGTCGCCGTCATCGCAGTCGCCGGAGCGCTCCACCCAGCCGCTCGGCGCCTCGCACGCCGCGGTGGTCCAGGCCTCGGCGCCCCAGCCGTCCCCGTCGGCGTCCTGGTACCAGGTGCTGCCGTCGGTCAAGGTGGGATCGTCGTCGTCGATCGCGCCGTCGCAGTCGTTGTCGAGCTCGTCGCACACCTCGTCGGCGCCGGGGTTCACCTCGAAGACCGTGTCGTCGCAGTCGCTGTCGTCGTCGAGCCAGCCGCTCGCGGCCTCGCAGCTCTCCTCCGACACGGCGGGGTCGCCGTAGCCATCGCCGTCGGCGTCGGCGTGCCAGGTGCGGGCGTCGGCGGCGTCCTCGTCGGTGGACCCGTCGCAGTCGTCGTCGAGCTCGTTGCAGAGCTCCACCCCGTCCGGGTTGATCGTGGCGTCGTCGTCGTTGCAGTCGGCGTCGTTGGCCACGAAGCCTTGGTCCGGGTCGCAGTCCTCCAGCGAAGCCTTCGGGTCGCCGTGCCCGTCGCCGTCGGTGTCGGCGTACCAGAGCTCGCGCACGTCCTCGTCGGTCTCGCCGTCGCAGTCGTTGTCCTGACCGTCGCAGCGTTCCTCGGCGTCGGGGTAGGTCTGGTCGTCGCTGTCGTCGCAGTCGCCGGCGTCGGCGACCGTGCCGGCGGGCGCTTCGCAGGCCTCCGTGGATGCGTCGACGTCTCCGAAGCCGTCTTCGTCGGCGTCGGCGTACCAGGTCTGGAGCTCGCAGGGCTCGCCGGTGTCGACGGGGACCGGGTCCTCCTCTTCCACCGGCGCCTCGTCCACGGCGGTGTCGTCGAACTTCTCGTTGCGGCAGCCGCCGAGGACCAGGAGGAGCAGGGTGTTCATCGGTCCACCCTACCTCCAGAGCGGGCGTTTCAACCGCTCATCCAGGACCTTGGAGCCTCTTCGTGCACCGGCCCTACTCCCGCGGGTCCTTCGCAGGGACCCAGTCGGGTTCCGGGCCATCGCCCGCGATCTTGCGCAGGCCCGTGCCCTCGTTCTTGTAGGCGGTGAACCCGGCCCGGTGCATCTCTTCGGGGGTGGGCTTGTCGCGGCGCACGCTCGACCGGATCGCACGGGCCGGCGCGCTCAGCAGGCGCTCCAGGGCGCCGAAACCCCGGTCTGGGTGGCCGGAGTCGCGATCGAGCGGGCAGCGGAAGCCGCACAGGCGGGGATCGGCGTCGCTCGGCTGCTGGAAGACCTCGAGCTCGGCCTGGCAGCTGCTGCAGTGGTAGCGGAAGATCGGCACGGCACCGCCTATCCGCAGACGCGCCTGCGCGGCGCGCCGAAGCGGCCGTCGAGGAACGCGAACCAGCCCGCCCAGGCGGCTTCGGCGCCTTCGGGGGCGTCGAGGAAGGCGAGGAGGTCGGGCACGTCGTCGGCGTGGAGGGGCTGCCGCTTCATCGACGAGAGCTGGAGCAACAGCTCGACCGCGATCGAGCGCACGTCGCTCGGGTCGTGCAGCGGCAGCACCACCTTGTCCACGTACCAGGCCGCCTCCTTCTGCACCTGGCGGGTGGTGCGGTCGCCCGCGGCCCAGGCCTCGAGCCACCCCCGGAGCACCTCGGCGGTGGGCACCTGGACCCACGCGGCGTCGGGTGGGTGCCAGCCGAACGGACCACAGGCGGTGCGCTCGTCTTCCTCGCTCCCGAGGCGCGCCACGAGGCGTTCCCGCGCCCTCTCGGCGGCCTGCCGTTCACCGTCGGTGGTGGCCCCTTCGAGCAGGGCCTCGACCGCGCGGAGCTTGCGCTTCAGCGTCTTCACACAGAAACAGTACCCCCGGCAGCTGCAAACGCCTCCTCCTCAGCTCCCGGACTCCCAGGTCCAGGCGCTGTCGGACCAGGGCACGTCGGCGCTGTAGCCGCGTCCCAGCAGGTCGCCGAGGAAGGCGCTGCCGCTGTCCCAGTCGAGCACGGCAGGCCGAGGCGGGTCCGTGCCCGCCAGGGCGTGTCGCTCAGCTCGCCTTGGCCTTGGCCCTGGCCACGCCAGAGGTGGCCATCCAGAGCACGTGGTGGCTGTTGTAGTCGCTGTGGGGGCGACCCGGCTGGAAGTGCTCGTGCACCGCGACCTGGAAGCCGAGCTGCTCCAGCCGGTCGGTGAGCGTGTCGTCGGGCGTGGCCGACCAGATGCCCAGCACACCGCCGGGCGCGAGCGCCTCGCCGGCGGCGAGGAGGCCCTCGTAGTCGTACAGGCTGCTGTTCTGCGCGCGGCTGAGGTCGCGGGGGCCGTTGTCGACGTCGAGCAGGATGGCGTCCCACTGCGCCTGCGGTCCCAGCAGCTCGGACACGCTCCCCACGTGCACCCGGGAGCGCCGATCCCGCAGGGGGTGGCGGGCGGCCTCGCCCACGTAGTCGCGGTTCCACCTCACCACGGCGGGCATCAGCTCCGCCACGGTGACCACGCCCTGTCGGCCCACTCGGCGCAGCGCAGCGGCCATCGTGAAGCCCATGCCGAGGCCCCCGACCAGCACCCGGGCGTGGCCGAGGTCGGCCAGGAGGTCGCAGGCGAGGTCGGCGAGCGCGTCCTCGGAGCCGTGGTCCTGGTTGGTCATCAGCTCGGCACCGTCGACGTGGATGACGTACTCCCCACCGCGTCGGTGCAGGTACATCACGCCATCGTCGTCGGGCACGTCGCACGAGTCGATCAGTTCCCACGCCTTCATGCTACGTCCCGGTCGAAAGGGCGCGACGAGCAGGGGGCCCGAACCTTCGGATCTGCTCGTGGCGAGGTGTGGCGGCCTTGACCGTCAGCGATGTCTGGCGTGGGTGTATCACCCGCTGGCGCCGGGTCGAGGCGGATTGTGGACCGCTCCACGTCGTCGTCGCTGGTCGCTGGTCGCGCGCGCTCAGGGCCCCTCGCCGAGGGCGTCGATGTTGGCCCTCATGCCGGCCAGCCAGTCCACGCCTTCGCCCTCGAGGCTGTCGAAGACCAGCTGCTTGGGGCCCTCCACGCTGGCGCGTGCCGTGTCCGAGGGCGCAACCTCCCACCAGAGCCAGGGCTCGTAGACCTCGGTGGTCACCGGCTGCGCCGGGTCGAGATCCAGCTCGCGCAGGTGCAATCCGAAGCGTCGGGCGAGGTAGCTGTACGTGGGATGGCTCGTGGCGATGGGCACGGTGGCCCAGGGTTGCAGGGAGGTCGCGAGCAGGGAGTCGATCGCGTCGAGCTCGAGGCGGGTGGTGCCGTGTCCGAGCTCGAGGGCCTCGGCCTGGTCTGGCGAGGCCGCCAGCAGCGCGGCATGGACGGCGTCGGCCTGCTGGGCGAAGAGCGCCGGGTCCATCCACGTGTGGGGGTCGACACCGCCGTGGGAGTGCTTGCCGTCGGCGCCGTGGCTGTGGACGACGGCCTCCCGGGTGAGCAGGTCGAGGTCGGCGGAGGTGTCCACGAAGCGGGCCCTGGGCAGCGACGCCGTGTTCGTCCAGGCTTCGAAGCCGGCGCCGTTGGCGATCAGCAGGTCGGCCTCGGACAAGCTCGCGATGGTGGCGGCGTCGGGGCGCCACGTCCCGGCGTCTTCGCCCTCGGGCAGCAGGCAGCGGGCGTCGACCGCGTCGCCGGCGATGCGCTGCACGAGCCAGTGCACCGGCCGCGACAGGCTCACGACCTCGAGGCGCTCGGGCGCGGGGGGAGGGGGCGGCTCGGAGCAGGCCAGCAAGATCACCACAGAGTCTCCAAGAGGGCGAGTCCCGCCCAGGTGCCCGCCGCCGCGACGCCCGTGGCGCCAAGAAGGAGGAGGAATTGTTCGGCCGCCACCACCCGGAGCACGGTGGCGCGGCTGGCGCCCAGCCGGACGAGCAGCCCCAGCTCGGCCTGCCTCAGCCGCAGGGTCAGGTGCAGCACGAGGGCGCCGAAGGCCAGGGTCGACAGCCCCACCAGGGTGTAGATCGAGCCCAGGAGGTCGCGCACCGACAGCACGATGGCGAGCACCGTGCGCACCACCTCCACCGGCCGCACGGCCTGGTAGCGCGGGTCCAGCGCCGCCTCGCCGAGCAGCTGGTCGTGGGCCTTCTGGTCGTTCGGCCAGACGATCACGGCGTCGAGGGGGAGCACGTCTTCGCGTCCGTGCAGGTGGAAGCTGTCGAGGGAACGCTCGGAGACCTCCTGGAAGAGGAAGACCGCGGCGCTCGCCTCGATGACCTCGCCCTCGCCGGGGCTCTGGTCGTCGTCGTCGGACAGGGGATCGTGGCCGTGCAGGGCGCCGTCCAGGGCCCACGCGGTGCGCAGGTCGGCCAGGAAGGCTCCGTCCTCCGGCCCACCGCTGGGCGCGAGCACGCCGACCACGGTCAGCTGGAGCGGGTAGGCGCCCGCCACGTCGTAGAGGTCCTGCAGGTCGCCGCGCACCGTGTCGCCGGGCGCGAGCTGGAAGGCCTCGGCGGTGTCGGCCCCCGCCAGCACCTCGCCCAGCACGCCGGGGCGGCGACCGGCGGCGAGCACGAGGCCCCGCCGCTCCATCACCTCGATGTCGGTGCCCACCACCGGGTAGCCGTTGGCGCTGTGGCCCACGTGCACCGGCAGGACCGCGCCGTAGTGGCGCAGCTCGTCGACCAGGCCGTAGGCCACCTGGTCGTGAGGGCGGCCCCGGAAGTACAGTGCGCTCATCACCAGGTCCAGCTCGTCGCCGCGCACCCCGACCACCAGGCCGCTCTGCTCCGCGCGCTCGTACAGCCCCGCCTCCAGCTCCGCGGCGGCGGACCACGTCAAGGCCGGCAGCCAGAGCGCCAGCGCGAGGCCCAGGACCAGCACGGCGCTGCGCACCGGTCCCGCGCGCAGGTGGGCGAGAGCGAGCTCGAAGGCGATCACGGTTCCCCCGTCACAGTCTGGGCCGTCACAG
>CAZSAT010000026.1:0-33341 GCA_964604675.1 uncultured Enterobacterales bacterium | reverse complement strand
GCGATCCGGCGCACGAAGCGGGCGAGCACGGCGGGGTCGTGGGTGACGAGCACCAGCGTGGCGTCGACGTGTTCCTCGAGGAGCTGCAGCGTGGCCTGGGTGCGCTCGGGGTCCAGGCCCGAGGTGGGCTCGTCGGCCAGCACCAGGGCGGGGCGGGTGACGAGGGCGCGGGCCACGGCCACCCGCTGGCGTTCTCCCTGGGAGAGGGCCGTGGGGCGCGCGGCGGGGTCGACGCCCACCTGCTCGCAGAGCGCGGCGGCGCGGGCGGGGTCGCGGCGCCCGGCGAGCCGCAGGGGCAGCTGCACGTTGTCGGCGGCGCTCAGGTGGGGCACCAGCGGGTGGTCCTGGAAGATGAAGCCCACGCGCGTCAGCCGGTGCTGGCGACGCTCGGCGTCCGAGGCGCGGTGCAGCGCGAGCCCGTGGACCTCGAGCTCCCCCTGGCCCACCAGCTCGCCGCTCAGCAGGCGGAGCAGCGTGGACTTGCCGGCTCCCGAGGCGCCGTGAACCGCCCAGGACTCGCCGGCGTCGATCGCGAGATCCGGCACGGTCACGGTGCAGCCCGGCCAGCGGTAGCGAAGCCCCTCGGAGCGGATCACAGGCGCTCCAGCAGCTGGTCGAGGGGGACCCGGTCGTCGGTCTCGACCGGCACCTCGCCCGGCAGGCGCTCGGCGTTGCGGATCCAGCTGCCCGTGATCTTGCGGTCCCGGTAGGCGAAGACCGCCTGGTAGCGGTTCACGCGCACGTGCTCGTGGCCCTGGTGGGTGACGCGCGCGGTGAGCCGCCAGGCGGCGCTCAGGCGCTCGTGGTCCAGGGCCTCCACCGACTCCCAGGCCACGTCCTCGACCACCACCTGGGTGTCCTCGGCCTCCATCCGGGCCAGCGTCGTCCAGTGCTCCACGTAGGCGTCGGTCAGCGCCTCCCCGGCCAGGCTGCCGCTGAGCAGTGCGTGCACCTGGTCCGGATCGCGGGGCAGCCGGTACACGTCGTACACGCGCTCGTGCAGCCCACGGAAGCGCCGGAGCGCGTCGTCGTCGAGATCCGCGGGAGCGAAGCAGGCCAGCAGCAACCACACCACTCGAAGCTATCCGAGTGCGAGCGCGATCGGTCCCTCCCGTGGTGATCGAGCCCTCAGCTCGGTGCGCAGGTGCTCACGCCGGCGCCCACCACGTCGAAGCCCATGCGGTCGACGACCTTGCTGGAGCTGCCGTCGGGCTTCACCTGGTAGACGTCGGTCGACTCGCCGATGCCGTAGCTGCGCACGAAGAGCCAGAAGTCGCCGTCCCAGGTGGCGAAGGCGAAGGCGTCGATGTCGCTGGGATCGGGGAAGCCCTGCACCCGCACGGTCTCGAGGTTGGCGCCGTTGGTCTGATCGATGCGCTGGAGCTCGGCGGGCGACTCGAGCGGCAGGAAGGCCCAGAGCTCGCCGTCGGCGTTGCCGGTCAGCTCGGACTGGCTGGGCAACGTACCGACCGTGGTGAGGTTCCAGGAGGCGGTGTCGAGGCGGGCCACGGTGCGCTCGTTGGCCACGTAGAGCTGGTCGCGCCAGGTCGCGTCGTCGTCGGTCGCGTAGCCCATGCCGAAGCTGCCGAAGCTCGGCTGGCTGTAGCTCGTCGCGGTGCAGGCCATGGTCTCGAGGTCGACCTCGTACACGCTGTCGTCGGAGTAGCGGAGGTAGGCCGCGCCGTCGCGGGCCACGCCCATCGAGTTGGGGCTCGCCCAGTACGTGCAGTCGGGGGCGCCCACGTACTCCACGCTCAGGTCGGCGGGGTCGAAGAGGTAGATCTCGCCGGCGTCGCGCTCCACCAGGTAGATCAGGTCGCTGGTGGACGCGCAGTCGTCCTCGGGGGGCTCCTCCTCGTAGCTGGGCTCGTCCGCCTCCTCCTCCTCGGGCTCCTCCTCCTCCGGCTCGTCTTCCTCTTGGGGCTCGGCCGGCTCGTCCCCCTCGACGGGCTCGTCGTCGTTGTCGACCGGGCGCCCTTCGCCGCTGGAGCTCTCGTTGCCCTCGGTCTCCTGGGGCAGGGCCTCGATGCCGAAGTCCTGGGTGCAAGCGACGAGGCCGATCGGCACGAAGATCGAGAGCATGGGAACCTCCTGGGGTGATCCAGGAATACGCCGTCGGACCAGTGAGTGATAGCGAATCGTTTAGCGCAACTCATTCAATGAATCTGAATAATGGTGCTGGACGACGGGCCGTGTCACGCTGTCGGTCGAGGAGGAGCGATGATCTGGTGGTTGGCTTGTGCCGGCGGAGCCCACAGCGACAGACACAGCGCCGGTCCCCCCGGAGGACACCGCGACCGACGAGGAGCGCGAGGAGGTCGACCCCGACGACACCGCGCCGGCCGACACCTCCCCGCCCGACGACAGCGGGGCGACCGGGGACACCGGCTCAGGAGGTGACACCGGTCCCCCAAACGACACCGGAGAAGGCCCCCCCTCCGACCCGTGTGCAGGCGTGCAGGAGATCACCACGCAAGGCCTCACGGCGACCATCGACGGAAGCACGGTCGCCTACACGGATGGGTACTGGCTCAGCACCTTCTTGTACGGCAGCTGGAACGACAGCGCGGCCGGCCTCGCCCGAGTCCTCTCGATCGCGGCGGACGGCGAACTGGACGTGCCGGGGGAGCGTCGGCTCGTCTCGGCGTCCAGCACCACGCAGGTCGGCGGGCAGAAGCCGACCACCTGGTCCTTCGAGGGAGCAGGCCCGGCCGTGACGGTGTGCGCGGTGATCGGGAACGCAGGCTGGGGGGTGTTGCCCGGCCCGGTGGTGCTCCATGGGAACGCGGGCAAGGTGGTCCTGGAGGACGTCGTGTGGACCGCCTGGCCTGCGTTCTGAGCCGCTCTCGTCAGGTGCCTCCGACCGCTCGACAGGCCTCCAGGAAGGCCGCGACCCACGTCCGCCCCGCCCGCCCGAGCGGCTCGTCGGCCCGGGTCACCAGGTGGGGATGGTACGTCCAGCTCGAGCCCTCGTCGCGGTGCACGGACACCAGCCGTCCGGCGGCGAGGTCGCCGTCGACCAGGTGGCGCGGCATCCAGCCGAAGCCGGCCCCGGCCAGCAGCCCCGCCCGCTTGCTCTCGAAGTCGGCCAGGTAGACCACGTGGTGGGTGCCGGTGAAGCTCGGTCGGGGGCTGACCGCGTGCTTCGACGACGAGTCCCGCACCACCAGCTCCACGTGCTCGAGGAGCTCGTCCCGGCCCACCTCCCGACCCGCGAGGCCGTGCTCGGGCGCGCACAGCAGCACCAGCTCGAGCTCCGGCAGCGCCTGCCCCACCAGCGGGTGGTCCACCTCCAGCTCCAGGTTGAGCATGAGGGCGGCGCGGGTGGCGTGGAAGCGCTCGTGCACGCCGTCCTGGTAGGCGACCTCGAGGTGCACCCGGGTCGGTGCGCCCGCGTCGAGCAGCACCCGGAGCGCCTCCATCGCGGGCTGTCGTGGGAAGAGCCCGTCGAGCACCACCCGCAGCTCGGGCTCCCAGCCGTCGCGCAGCGACCGCGCCGACGCGTCCAGCGAGCGGGCCTCGGCGAGCACCCGCCGCCCCGCCGCCAGCACCTGCTGCCCGGCCGCGGTCAGCACCGCTCGGTGCCCGCTGCGGTCGAACACGGGGACCCCCACCGCGTCCTCGAGGCCTCGCACGGTGTAGGTGATGGCGCTCGGCACCCGGTGCAGGGCCCGGGCCGCGGCGGCGAAGCTGCCGTGCTCGACGATCGCCTCGAGCACGGCCAGCTGGTCCAGGGTGTGCTGGGGGACGCTCACGCGCCGCTGAAGTCCACACCCTCGAACACCATCGACGGGCTCAACGTGCTCGAGTACGGCCAGGGATCGCTGCCCACCTCGGCCAGGCTGGCGAACAGGGTCTTCAGGTTGCCGGTGACGTTCATCTCGCTCACCGGGCTCGTGAGCTGGCCGCCCTCGATCAGGAAGCCGTGGGTGCCGAAGCTGAAGTCGCCGGTGGTCGGGTCGGCGTTGCCGCCGAGCCAGCCGAGCACGAGCACGCCGTCGCTCACCGAGCCGATGAGCGCGTCCAGGTCGCGGGTGCCGGGGGCCACCACCACGTTGCTCGTGCTGCCGCCGTTGGGGGTCCAGCCGAGCTTCTTGCCGTAGTAGGTGTCGATGTACCAGGTCCTGAGCTCGCCCCCGCTCAGGATCTCGCGCCTGGCCGCCGTGATGCCTTCGTCGTCGAAGAGGCGCGAGCCGAGCCCGCCCACGAGCAGGGGCTCGTCGGTGACGGTGAGCTTGTCGGACACCCCGCCCGGGGCGTCCTTCCAGAAGCTGCGCCCCTGGTAGGCGGCGCGGGCGTCGGCCGGCTGCAGCAGGCGACGGACCAGGCTGCCGGACGCGGAGGGATGGACCACCATGGTGGTCTTCTTCGACGGTCCCTTCTTCGCGCCCAGCCGGTCGCGGGCACGCTTCATGGTCTCTTCGGCCACGGCCTCGGGGGTGGGCACGCGATCCATCGTGCTGGCGCCGCCCCACATCCAGCCCTCGGGCCGCTTGTCGCCCTCGTCCTGCAGCGTGACCTCGGAGCCGATCCAGAGCCAGGTCGCGGAGTGGGTGCCCGAGAAGCCGTTGGAGCTGGCCACCCCCTTGAGCGCGTAGCCGTCGCTCGAGCTGGACGTGGCGCTGATGACCTGGTCCTTCCCGGCCAGGCCGGCGTTCTGGCCCTCGCAGAGCGCCAGCCGCTCCTCCCGGGTCAGCGCCGCGATGGTGGCGTCGTGCAGGGCGAGGTCGATCTTGGGACGGCCCGCGAACAGGGCGGGGTCGGTGATCACGCGGTCGGCGTCGGGCTGGAGCGCGTTGGTGAGGACCACCGCTTCGGCGATGAACGCCTGCAGCTGCTCGGAGCGCAGGTCGTTGGTGCTGTGGCTCGAGTAGCGCCCGTCGACCCACAGCTTCAAGGACAGGCCCTGGCTGGTGGCCTCCTTGACCTTCTCGAGCTGGCCGTCGCGCACGGAGAACTCGGTCTCGCGCTGGGTGGTGGCCGTGGCGAAGGCCTCGTTGGCGCCGGCTCCGGTGGCCAGGTCGACCGCCATCTCCGCGCGGTTCAGGAGCTTCTCAAGCACTCTCGCCTCCCACGGTCATCTTCTTGACCAGCACGGTGGGCAGGCCCTGCGACACCGGGACCCGCTGGCCGTCCTTGCCGCAGGTCCAGCCGCCGGTGTCGAGCACGGCGTCGTTGGCGGCCATCGTGACGTTCTTCAGCGACTCGGGCCCGTTGCCGATGATGTTGCAGTCCTTGATGGGCGCGGTGACCTTGCCGCCCTCGATGAGCCAGCCGTTCTTGATGTAGAAGGTGTAGTCCCCGGCGCCGATCTGCACCTGGCCGTTGGTGAAGGTCTCCGCGATGATGCCGTGGTCGACCGACGCGATGATCTCCTCGCGGGTGTGGGGACCGTCCTCCATCGAGGTGCAGCGCATGCGCGGCATCGGCGGGTGCCGGAAGCTCTCGCGGCGTCCGGAGCCCGTGGGGGCCACGCCGTAGTGCTTCGCGGAGATGCTGTCGTGCAGGTAGCTGGCCAGCACGCCGCCCTCCACGAGCACGGTGCGCTCGGTGGGGTAGCCCTCGTCGTCGACGTTCAGCGCACCCCGCTCGCCGGCCACGGTGCCGTCGTCGACGATCGTGCAGAAGTCGGGCCCGATCGCCTCGCCGATCTTGCCGGCGTAGATCGACACGCCCTTGCGGTTGAAGTCGGCCTCCATGCCGTGGCCGATCGCCTCGTGGAGCAGGATGCCGCTGGCTCCCGCGGCGAGCACCACGGGCAGCTCTCCGGCCGGCGGGCGCTTGGCCTCGAAGAGCACCATCGTGCGGTCGACCGCCTGCTTCGCGACCATCTCCAGGTTGTCGTCGGTGTAGAAGTCGAAGCCGGCGCGGGCCGCGATGTTCGCGGAGTTGGCCTGGGTCTCGCCGTCCTTCTCGGCGGTGCACTCCACCCAGAGCCGCGTCATCGGGCGGTGGTCGAGGTGGATGGCCCCGGTGAGGCTCGCCACCACCACCCGCTCCTCGGAGTCGGTGAGGTAGATGCGGACCTGGCTGATGGCGGGGTCGCCGGCCTTGACCAAAGCCTCGGTCTTCTCCAAGAGCGGCAGCTTCTGGGTGACCCCCACGTCGGCCCAGGGCACGGCGAGGGCGTAGTAGCCGCCGGGCTGGGTGAGCGAGAACTGCTGAGGCGGGGCGACCGCGGCCCCCTGGGCGATGGCGGCAGCGGTGCGTGCCGCGCCCAGCATCGCTTCCAGGGTGAGCTCCTCGGTGTAGGCGTAGCCCACCTGGTCGCCGACCACGACGCGCAGGCCCACGCCCTGCTCGACCGAGGTGCGGGCCTCCGACACGATGCTGTCCTGCAGGCTCAGCGAGCTGGTGCGGCTGTGCTGGAAGTAGAGGTCCGCGTGGTCGGCGCCTCGGGCGGTGAGCTCCGACATCACGCGCTGGATGAGCGCCTGGTCGATGCCGAACCAGCTCAGGAAGGGATCCTCCGGCAGGGTGGCCGCCGCCGTCTCGATCACGGCGGGCTTGGCGCAGGCCAGCCAGGTGGGGAGGGTCACGAGGGCGCTGCCGGCAGCGCTCGCGCCGAGGAAGAGGCGGCGGGTGGGGTCCATGCGGGCTCCTGTCCGGGGAGGAGAGGAGGAGGTGTAGCACGACCTCCTGGCCCGTTCGGGTCAGAAATCCGTCGCCTCTGCTTCCGCACGGCGGGCTACCCGCAGCTGCGCTTCGCCATGGCGCTGCCCTCGGCACGCTCCACGAAGCGGCTCTCGCCCGTGGCCTCGTCCATGCGGAAGAGCTCGTAGCTCAGCATCGGACCCCCGCCGCCACACGCCGGGACAGCGGCCCACTTGTGGTACTCGTGGTCGTAGGACGCCACGGGGGCCGCCAGCCAGGTCACGCCGTGCACCACGATCTCGGCCACCTCGCCGGGCGCCAGCTCCACCGTGCCCTCGTCGGTCGCGAAGGCGATGGCCTTGTAGGTGTAGGTCGCCTGCTCGCCGCGGGATCGGCCCAGCTCGTCGCCCCAGGAGGCGAAGTCGGCGCCGAAGCGCTCCAGCACGTCGGCGTTCTCGACCGAGCCCACGCTCGCGTAGGCCAGGTCGACGGCGTCGTAGACCGCCAGGCCGTCGGGGTTGCCGGACCAGGTGGTCGTCACGCGGACGGTCAGCTCCTCGCCGTCCAGGGCCGAGAGCTGCATGGCGGACGGGGAATGCACGGAGAAGGCGTGCGCCTGTTCGTCGGTCTCCAGGTCGATCGACCAGTCCCGTTCGGAGCCCGTGACGGCGGCTGTTCCGGACCAGGTGGGCGGCTCGCTCGGGTCGTCGTCGAAGGCGGGGGCGCTGACCGCGACCGCCTCCAGCTGCTGGGGGGCGCTGCTGCAGGCGGTGAGGACGAGGACGAGGGACATGGAGGCTCCGGGCTGGTGTTCCCAGAAGCAAGCGCCGTTCCAGGCGCGACGTCGTGCGTTCAGCGTTCTACGCTCCACGCGATCGCCGCCATTCCGCGGCAGCGATGTCGTGGCTCAGGCGTACCCGACGTCGGGTCCCAGCGGCGACCTGGCGCGTGCGAACTGGCCGCGGCCACGCCCCAGGACCCGGCCGGCCTCGTCCACCAGCTCGGCCTCCGCCTCGAAGCGCTCGCCGCGGGCGGTGACCCGTCCCACGGCTCGGACCGTGCCCACGCCGAAGGGTCGGAGCAGCTCCACCTCGAAGGTCGCGGTGAGCACGAACACGTCCTCCACGAGCGACGCGACCGCGAACCACGCGGCATCGTCCAGGGCCTTGAAGTACACCGACCCGTGCATGCCGCGGGCGGCGTGGTGGTGCTGGGGGCCGACCTCGAAGCTCAGGCTCGCGGTGCCCTCGTCGACCCGCAGCACGGGGTGGCCGTACAGCGCGTTGACGGGGGCGGTGGCGTACATGCGCTCGAGCTTTCTGTGGTGGTCCATGCCCCCGCTTAGCGTGCTCTGCACCCAGCGACTCAGGTGCCGACGCGCACCTCGACCACCCGGCCCCACGGCGCTGGCCGCACGGCATCCGGCCCGGTCAGCGCCCACAGCACCTCGACCCCCGGTGGAGGCCGCTCGGGTGCCGGGCCATGGCCGTCGGTGAAGTACACGATGAGCTTCGGCTTCCAGCGTTGGAGCACCTCGGGGGCGAAGGCCGGCCGCATGTCGGTCCCGCCGCGCCCGTGGAAGGTCTGCACCTGGTCGGGCGAGCGCAGCCACCCCAGCTCCGTGAGCCGCGTGTCGCAGTGCGCGAGCGCGACGCGGATCTGCCGGCGCCGCAGGTGCTCCAGCTCGCCGGCGATGGCGCTCAGCTCCTCGGTGGTGACCGAGGCCGAGGTGTCGACGACCGCGAGCACCGTCGCCGGCTCGGGCCGACGCCGGCGGCCCGGCAGGATGCCCACGGCACCCGGCGCCCGACGGCTCGGCCAGCGCCGGGTGGTGGCCGGCCGCCCGAGCCTCTGGCACATCCGACGCAGCACCCGGTTCCAGGGCACGGTGGCGTCGCGGACCTGGACCGCCTCGGTCGCGTCGCCCGGCAGGTCGCCGCAGCGGCGGAGCATCGTGCGCGTCGCCGGGTCCAGGCCCTCGCCCACGGCGCGCGCGGCGGCCACCAGGACCTGCTCGGGTCGCTCGGCGGGCCGGTCGGCGGTGTGCCCGGCGCTCATGGGGTCTTCGGCCAGCGACGCCCGGAGGATCGGGGGTCCGCAGCCGCACACGTCCTTGGGGAGCTTGCGCGTCTTCAGCCGCTCGTACCGGCGCTTCGTCGACTCGCCGGGCGGGAGCTGCAGGAGCTCGATCGTGTAGGGCTGGCCCGGGAGCGGGAAGCGGATGTGCTCGTTGCAGGTCACCTCGCAGGCCAGGATCCAGGCGCGCGGGTGCTCCTCGGCGTCGTCGGGGATGCGGGTGAGGTGGCCGAACAGCAGGTGGTGGACCTCGTGCACCAGCACCCCGGCGGTCTCCTCCACCGTCAGCTTCATCACGAAGTCCGGGTTGTAGAACAGGGTGGGCCGCTTGCGGCGCTCGGTGATGCCGACCGCCATCGTGGGGTGGGCGCGGTCCTGCCGCAGGTCGGTCCGAGCGAGCACCTCCCAGTGCAGCGGGAGCTCGAGCAGCAGCAGGTTCAGGGCGGCCGCCACCCGGGCGGCGGGGGCCTGCGCGTCCTCGGGCGGCTCGATGTCCGGTGCTTCCTTCCCATCGGGGAGCACGCGGTCGCGGGGGTTCCAGACCAGCACCCGCGCGTGGGCCTCCTGCGGGTCCATCCCGTGCTCGACGAGCAGGGTCCAGGCCTCGCGCACCTGCTTCAGCGCGACCCGACGGCGCAGCACCACCGCGTCCCGAATGCTCAGGTCCCGGGGGTCGTGCAACGCCCGGAGGCAGGCCAGCGCATGGCCCGACCGAACCCAACGGCTGACCAGCAGCACCGCGGTGCGCCGCGCCAGCTCGTCGTTGGCCAGGGCGGCCAGCACCTGGCCGTTGGCCTCGCTCGCCAGGCCGACGCCGCGGACCTCGTCCCAGAGAGCGTCCCAGGCGAGCGCTTCGACCGCAGCGGGGTCGAGGTCCACGCCGGGAAGCGGCGAGTCGAGCCGGCCCCAGGGCGTGGTCGATGCGGGCCACGCAGCCTCGCCGGGCAGGGTGGCCGGGAGGGCTTGGGTCGGCTTCATCGGCAGCCGGGTCCAGGTCGCCAGCGCCCGCGCGGCGCCCTCGATGCCGCCCACGAAGTACGGAGCGAGCACGCCGCAGAGGCGTCCGTTGTTGAACCGGGCCCAGACCAGGCGCATCAGCTCGTCGCACACCTCGGCCGGGATGGGCCGGGTCGGTCGGATCGCTCGGGAGGGGCGCCTCACTTGGCCGCCTGCTCGATCGCGTCGAGCAGCGGGAGCGCGAGGTCTTCCGGGGCGGCGTCCAGCACCACCAGCACGCGCTCCGGGTCGCTCACGGGGTTCGCGGCGAGGTGGGCCTCGAGCGCGTGGAAGGTGCTGGCGACCAGGTCCAGCCGGCCGAGGCTCGTCCAGGTGCGCACGCGCTGGGCGGCGTCTTGCGGGCGCTGCAGGATCTGGGTGGGGGTGAGCGTGTCCGGGGTCTCCGCCAGCTCGCTCACGAGGGCTCGGGCCACCCGCTCGCCGAGCTTGGCGCCCAGGAGGGTGACGAGATCGCGGGCGGGTCGTTCGGCCCGGAGCCCGGCCACGAGCAGGCGGGAGGCCTGTTCCCAGGAGCGCGGGGAGGCCTCGGTGAAGACCTTCGGGTGGCGGCCGAGGAAGGCCAGGAGCGCGCCGGGAAGGCCCTGCTGTTTGGCCCACCGGGTCCAGTGGGTCAGGGAGGCCTCGACCTCGAGCCGCACGAAGCGGTCGAGCAGGGCGGGGTCGAGGGCGTCGACCTCGTAGGTGTCGTCGTCGGGGTTGATGCAGGCCACGAGGGTGGTGTCGGCGGGGAGCCGGTAGCTGTTGAGCTTGCGGGCGGTGAGCAGCTGCAGCGTGGGCTGCCGCACGGCGCGGTCGCAGCGGTTGAGCTCCTCGAACACCAGCACGCAGGGGCCCTCCTGCGGCAGCTCGGCGGGCGCGGCGTAGCGGGTCACGTGCTCGTCGCGGTACGGCAGCCCCTGGAGATCCTGAGGCTCCAGGAGGCTCAGGTCGAGCACCACGCACGGGAGCCCGCGGGCCTCGGCCCAGGTCTCGACGAACTGGGACTTGCCGATGCCGTGGGGGCCGACGAGGAGCAGCGGGACCTGTGCGGTGCGGCAGGTGTCGAGCTCGGTGGTGAGGGTGGGGGAGATCGGCAGGGGCATGCGGCCGTCCTGGGTACACTCCGGGGAGGCGGGCGCTGGGTGAACCTGACAGCGGCCGTTGCTGCCATGAGGAGGCCCCGTGGGTCGCATGTCGCCCAACCTTCCCCCGACGCCGCGCTTTCCCATCCTGCACCACTGGGCGGTGGAGGCCGAGGACCTGCTGGTCGAGCAGCCGGACCTGTCGCTGGTCCGCATTCGTCAGATGGCCGAGCTGCTCGTGCGTGCCCTCGAGACCCGGCACAACCTGTCGGTGGATGAGGAGGACTCTCTGTTCCTTCGAATCCAGGGGCTCGAAGGGTTCTTGCCCGCCAGGGTGGTGACGTCCCTGCACAAGGCACGCATGAAGGGCAACGACGCTGTCCACGTGAGCAGCCTGAATCCCCCAGCGCCCGCCGTCTGGGACAAGGTGGCCCGCAAGAGGCTGCTCGGGATGGCGCGGGCGTGGGCCTGGTACCTGGGTACCCCCGAGCCGCACCAGATCGTGGTGCCCGAATCTGCCGACAAGCGAGAACGGCTCACCCGAGTGGAGCACGCACGGCTGGACGAGGCCGAGCGGCTGGTGGAGAAGGAGCGCTCCTACGCTGCGGCCGAGGAGCTGGTGGTGGTGGACTTCGCTGTCCTCGACCGCGGGAACGTCGATGCCCTGCAGCTCGACCTCATCCGGCTTCGCCAGGAGAGCATCCGCCGAGCGGCCTCGAACCACAAGGGCGAGCCCCCGTCCCCGCGCGACCCGGCGCGCAGCCGTCGGCTGGTGGCGTGGGGCGACCCCGTGGCGCTCGAAGAGGTCGTGCACCTCCACAACCGGCACGCCGTCGCCCTCCTGAACGTGCTCCAGCTGGAGAAGGCCCTCGACGTGGTCACCGAGCTCGTCGAGTGGCGCGACGCACGGGAGATCCTGGCGCCGAGCGACCTGGAGGACCTCCCTATCCGCGACTGGCAGAAGGGAGCCGTGCTCGGCACACAGGGTCAGGTCCTGGGCCACCTCGCCCACGCTCGTCGGGACCCCGACCTGGCTCGTCGAGCGGCCGCCACGTTCCAGCGCGCGAAGGCGTGCTTCAGCGAGCCAGGGGATCGGGACACTCAGGACACCTACCGCCTGCATGCCCTCGTGGAGGTCGTGCGGCAGGGTGGTGCGCTCGAACGGCACGAGCGCGCCGAGGTCGTGCGGCTGGTCGACGCTGCCCCGCTCGAGGCCCTGCGGGAGGGCTGGAGCGTGGCCGGTTTTCGCCTGGCGGCGGCGCTGAAGGCGGCCCTGGTGCTGGATCTCGAGGTGCCCATCGACCAGGTGCTTCGAAACCTCCCTTGGGTCACGAAGGAGACCGCGCTGCCACACCCCGTGTCCAATGTGGCTGGCGCACTATGTCTGTTGGAGCCTGGGAAGACTTCGCGGCTGTTGGGCGCCCTGCGCACGACGGTGGACAAGAGCACCCTCAACGGCTGGCGCGCGGCGTGCTTCGTGGCGGCTGCGGAGGGGACGAAGCCGCCGGCGCCGCCCTTCAACCTCCGCCCGTGGCACGACGACGAAGCTTTCGGGCTCGGCGAGCGCTCGGCCTTCGACCAGCTCCCCTTCAACTACGCCTGATCACTCCTCCGTCATCGGGTCGTCGTAGCAGATCGCCTGCTCCAGCCACGCCCGCAGGCCGCGCGTGTCGCACAGCGCGATCCCTTCGGCCGTGAGGCGACCGCCCAGGTCGGCGTGGGCCTGCCGATCGCTCTTGCCGCGCGGCGGCGGCACCACGCACACCACCTCCGGGCTGAGCCCGCGGCGTCCGAGGCGCTGCAGCACGCGCTCGAGCCCGAGCTTCTGCGCGCCCAGCCGCTCGGCACGGATCCGTGCGGGGTTGCCCGACTTGCACTCGACCCACAGGAGCTTCGGCCGTCCGTCGACCTCGGCGAGCACCAACAGATCCGCTTCGGCGCGCCAGCGCCCGAGATCCGGTGCAGCATGGGCCCGGAACAGGCACAGGCTGTCGGCGGAGGCCTGGATGCGTCGGAGGTGGTCCCGCACGACCAGGGCCGCGTAGGCCGTGAGCCACTCTCCGGTCAGCAGGCGGTGCACGTCGGCGTCGCCGGTGAGCCGCACCTTCCAGCGCGGCTTGTACTGCAGGGTCTTGCGGTCGGTCGGGACCGGGTCCACGAGCACGCCGAGCGCGGCGAGGCGGTTCAGCGCGTCGCGCAGGGCACGGCGCGGGCCGATGTCCCGCGGAGGCGAGAAGCTCATCGTGAGGTCGCGCGCCTTGAGCGAGCGGCCGTCACCGTGCTTCTTGCGCGCTTCGCGCAGCACGGCGTTGGCCACCCGGAGCCAGCCCGACAACACGTCGATGTTGGCACCCAGCACCTCGGCGGTCGCCAGCGATTGCTCGCCGAGCGCGAAGGACTCGATGGGGTCGAGCCCACCACGGATGAGCGCGTCGAGCAGCGGCGAGCCGTCCCGACGGTTCCACAGCTCGGCCGCGTCCCGGCGGTGGAACCAGGGGTGGAGCGCCTCGGCCGGCGCCTCCTCGGTGTCGAGCAGCTTGTCGAGGTCGAAGGCGTCGAGCGCCCCGAGCTGATCGATCGCACCCTCGAGGGCGCTGTGCGCCGAGGCGAAGCGGCCGCGGACCTCGGCGGTGATGCAGGGCAGATCGGCCAGGCGGCCGAGGGCGTCGTGGGCGTCGTGGAGGGACTGGTGAAGCATGAACTCTCCTGGTTCATGGAGGAGAGCGTGGGTCGGCTGGAACCTGACAGGTGCCCCGCAGACCGGCGGCCTTCAGGGCTCCTCGTCCTGGTAGGCCTCCCAGCTCTCCAGCGCTTCGGCCTGCCAGTCGCGGAACATGGGCACGCTCACCGACGCGAAGGTCGCCCGGGTCACGTCGAAGCCGCTAGCCGCGAGCCGCGCGGCCATCTCGGGACCCTTGGTGACGTTGGCCGAGTGCACGAACACCGGCAGGTGACGCGGCACGTAGCGGATCACGGCGTCGACCACGTTGGTGCCCGAGCCGCTGATCTGCTCGGTGGAGCAGCGCTCCGTCAGGTCGTGGTCGAGCAGCAGGCCGGCCCAGCCCGCCCCCCGGTCGCGCCGGATGGTGCCGATGGCCCGCCCGGCGTCGGGCGTCCAGAGCAGGCGGAGCGCGGGGTCCAGGTGCGTCTGGAACCACTCGACACGGTCGACGGAGTCTTCGACGAGGAGGAGGCGTGGCGTCATGGCGGGTGGAGGGAGCGTCGGCGACGACCTGACAGTCGGCCGTCTCGATCCTACCTGTGCGTCGGTTCAGATCAAGGGGTCTTCCGGTCCGCGCCACGCCTCCAGCACCCAGTCGGGCCACGCGACCTGCCCGAAGGGTTCCACCACCACCTTCTCCCACCGGAGCACCTGGGCGAGCAGGGCCGGGAAGCGCTCGCGCGTGGCCGCTTCGCCGAGTGCGTGGACCACCAACCTCACGTCGTCCTTGCCGCGGAACCACTTGTTGAGCGGACCCGACGCCGGCTTGCCCACCACCGAACCCGCGTCGGCCACGTTGCCTGTCGAGGTGAGCACGTGCTCCATCCGGTCGAGCTCGGCGAGCAGGGCCGCGTGCCGTCGCAGCCGAGGGGGCAGCCGGCCCTCGTCGTTGGCCAGGCGGGCCAGCAGCGGCTCGTCGATGGTCTCGCCGTCGGTCAGGGCGCAGGCCACCTCCAGGAGCGCCTTGAGCTGCCGCACGTTTCCGGGCCAGCGGCGGCTCACCAGCCATGCTTCGGCGTCGGGCGTGAGGCGACGTCCTGGGCTCAGGAAGCGCGGCGCCAGCAGCACCACGTCCTCGGGCCGCGCACGCAGCGGCGGCACCCTCAGCACGTGGCCCAGCCGATACATCAAATCCGGCAGGAAGGCGCCTTCTTCCACGAGGGCTGGCAGGTCCGCGCTGGTCGCACAGACCAGCGAGAAGCTCACGGCCCGCTCGCGGTAGCTGCCCACCCGGCGCACCGTGCGGGTCTCCAGCACCCGGAGGAGCTTGGCCTGGGCCGCCAGGGTCAGGTGGCGCACCTCGTCGAGGAACACCACGCCGCCAGCCACCTCCTCGAAGAGCCCCGCCCGGGCCTCGACCGCGCCGGTGAAGGCGCCCCGCTCGTGCCCGAAGAGCTCGGAGTCAACCAGGGTGTCGAGGAACTGGGCGCAGTTCACGTCGAGCCAGCGCCGCTCGCCTCGGTAGGCCTGCGCCACCAGCTCCTTGCCGGTGCCGGTCTCGCCGACGACCACGCAGCTCACGCCGGCCTCGCCCAGGCGGCGGGCTTCCTGCAGCACGCGGAGGACCGCGCTCGAGCGCGAGACGCGGCGATCGGTCTGGAGCGCGGGTCGTGCCAGGGGTCACCTCGATCCGAGGAACCCCCACGGTGCCGAACCTGACAGTCACCCGCGTCGGAACACCTGCACGATGATGACCCGACCTGCACCATCCCGAACCGTGCCGACGCCGAGGTGCGTGAAGCGCGGATCGAGGATGGTGGCTCGGTGGTTGGGCTGGAACGGCGGCTCGTCCATGAAGGCCGCGTGGGCGCTGCCTACGCTTCCGTGCCACGCGATGTTCTCGCCCACCGCCGTCCAGGGGATGCCCGCGGCGTCGACGCGGTCCGAGGGGCCCGTGCCGTTCGGGTCCACGTGGGCGAAGTAGTCGTGCTCGAGCATGTGCCGCGCCTGCCGCCTGGCCACCTTGGCCAGGTCGCGGTCCCAGGCCAGGGCGCGGGCGTCGCCGCCGGTCTCGGCGGCGTAGCGGCTGCTGGCGCGGGCCTCGTTCACCAGCTCCCACATGGCACGGGCCTCCGGGTCCAGCGGCTGGGCGAGACCCTCCGAGCACCCGCAGATCAGCGCGCCGATCAGCGCGAGGAGGCGCCCGGTCACAGCAGCATCCCGGCGTTGGCCACCTCGATCCGTCCGGTCGTGGCCGCCCGCAGGTGGGCCGCGACCACCAGCAGCACCGCCAGGGCGAGGGGCACGAGCCAGGCCGTTCCCGCCACCAGCGTGGCGGCCGCGATGGTGCAGCCCAGGGCCGCCAGGGTGGCGGTGGACAGCCCACCGGCCAGCCAGCGCGCGCGCCGGAAGCGTCGGTAGAGCGCGGCGCACGCCAGCAGCAGGATCACCAGGAGCGCGCAGGCCCCCATCATCGTTGTCGTCATCGTCCGCTCCTCACACCAGCATGTCGTTGCCGCCACCCACACCCACCTCGGCGAAGCCGTCGAGGGGAGCCGCGGGGGCGCTCGTCGCACCAAAGCCCATGTCCAGCCCCGGCGTGGCCGGCATCACCGTGACCGGGATCCGCTGGCCGCCGGCCACGAACACCAGGGTCTGGCCCACCGTCACCTGCGTCGGTCCGACCGCGGCGAGCCCGGCGCCGAGGCTCGCACCCTGCACGTGGAGCCCCGGAGCCGGTGTCACGAGGAAGGTCCGTCGGTCCGGCAGGAGCGTGTAGGTGCCCAGGGGACACGGAGCGTCGGGCACGTTCAAGGGGGCGCCGGGTCCGACCGCGACGGGCGAACCCACCGACAGGGGGGCGGGCTGGCTGCCGGGGCCCGTGCTGAACCAGGAGGCCCGTCGCTTCTCCTTCCGCAGGCGCCTGCGGAAGACGAGCACGCCCGCACCGAGGAGGAGCGAGGCGCCGAGGCCGGCGCCGCCCACCGCGGGACCCCAGGTGGCGAACCAGCTCCGCTCCACCACCAGGATGCGCTCGGGGGTGGGGTGCAGCTTGCGCTCGGTGTCGCCCTGGTCCTTCAGCACCTCGATCGCCCACTCGCTCTCTCCTTCACCGCGGGCGGTCCAGTGCACCTCGTGGCTGCGCACGACCGGCGTGGGCGTCACGACCAGGCCGTGCTCCTCGGCGATGGTCACGGCCTCGTTGCCGCGCCGCACCACCACGCTGTAGTCGATCTGGCGGGACACCGGGCACTCGCTGGCCACGCTCAGATCGAGGCGTCCCGTGGAGGTGTCCTGCCAGAAGGCCAGCGGGGGCTCGAGGGTCAGCGTGGAGCCGGTGCGCAGGTCGAGCGTCGGGTCGAGCAGGCAGGGGTCGAGGGCCGGGAGCGGGACCGCCTTCGAGCGCTGCCCGCGCCCCGGGGTGAGCGGGGCCTGGAACAGGGGCTGCAGGTCCAGGCTCTGGCCGCCTGCCACCGCCACCTTCCAGCCGGTGATGCCGGGGGCGCTGTAGAGCCCGCGCGCCGCGAAGGCCTCGAAGGGTGTGTCGTGCTGGGCGTCGTCGGAGCGGCCGTCGGAGAGCACCAGGACCACGGGCTCCAGCCGTGCCTCGGGCAACACGTTGGTCTCGAGCAGGTGCTCGAGGGGCTGGAAGAGGGTCTTCGTCCCGCTGGGGTTCTGGATGTTCAGGTCGGCCAGCTGCCGGTCCAGCAGCTCGGCCGCGCCGGCCCGAGGGACGGTGAAGGTGGTGACCTCGCGGGCGCTGCCCTGGCCGTCGATGCCGAAGGTGACCAGCGTGAGCTCTTCGCCGGGCACCGTGAAGAGCTCCACGTAGCGGAGCACGAGGGTCTTCGTGGGCGCCAGGTACTTGCTCATCGTGCCGGAGAGGTCCAGCGCCAGCACGTGGTGGAAGCGGGGCTCGCCGGTCCGCGGCTCCGCCACCAGCGTGTCGGCGGCCTGGGCGGCCCCGGGCAGGGCCAGCAGGGCCAGGAGCGCGAGCACCTTGGGGCGTCGCGCCGACCAGGCGAGCGCGGCACCGAGCGCCGCCGCTCCGAGGAGCGCGCTGACCACGCCGGTGCCCACGAACAGGACCAGGTAGAGCAGCGCCGTGCCGCCGCCGAAGCTCCAGATCCCAGCCAGGCCCGCGCGGCGGGTGGTCCAGCCGAGCGCGTGCCGTGCATGGCGGTACACGAGGCGACCGCTCAGCCCCAGCGTGAGCAGCCCGAGGGCCAGCACGAGGTAGCGGAGCGGGTCGAGGGTGGGGAGCTGGATGTTGGTCAGCTCCTCCAGGCCGGTCGGTGCCGTGTAGGTGCCGCCGGTCACGCCCGTGATGCACTGGAACTCGTCGGCCAGGCCCGCATCGGAGCCGAGCGCGACCACGTCGATCACGATGCCGTGGTCCGCGTGCAGATCCTTGGCGAGGTCGCAGCTCGAGACCTCGGGTGCGCAGGAGTTCAGGCCGTCGCTGAGCAGCACGATGCGCTTGGCGCCGGTGACACCCTGCTGAAACATCTTTGGGGCGTCGCGTAGCGCGGCGTTCAGCTTCGTGGCGCCGTGCGGGCCCGAAGCGAGGATCGCGCCCAGCACCTCGTCGTGGGGCGTGCCCACCGGCAGGTTCACGCTCGGACGCGAGCCGCAGTCCCCCCCCACGTTGACCGCCCCGACCTCGGCGTCGACCAGCTCGTCCAGCCAGACCGGCGCGGCCTGGCGGACCAGGTCCCACCGGCTGTCGAGGGGGTTCTTCGGATCGAAGGCCAGCTGCCCCATCGAGTCGGAGTCGTCGACCACCAGGAGCACCTGGGTGGCTTCGAGGTGGGGGCTGGCGAGGGCGAGGGCGAGGCTCAACAACATGGGTCGTCCGGGTGCTCAGCTCACCTGCGCGGTGAGCTTGTAGGGGTTGGTGGCGAAGCGGTGGAAGAGGGCGCGCTCGAGGTGGTGGCGGCGGTCGCCGTCGGCGGTGTGCCAGGCGTCCAGGAGCTTCTGGCGGTAGGACGCCGGGTCGGCGTCCATGCGCTGGGCCAGCTCCTCCTCGATGCGGGTGCGCACCCCCACGTGGCTGGCCAGGAAGCGCACCACGCCGGCGAGGTCCTGGAACCGCTCGGTCTTGGGCACCATGAAGCCGCCGCCCCGATCCTCGTCGTAGGCGAGCTCCACGCCGCCGCTCGGGGGGTGCATCACGGCACCCTGCATCGCGGCCTCCGCTTCGAAGATGAGGCCCTGCACGTGGCTCACCACGTTCCGGGACGAGGCCTTCAGCTCGGGGAGCCTCCGGCTCGTCGTCCACGGGTACGGCGACATCGAGCCGGGCTTCGCCAGGTAGCGAGCGGTCTTGTCCTGGTACCGGAGCAGCGGCCGCAGGGCGGCGTAGGGCAGCCCCTCCCGGTAGTCGTGGAAGCGGATCTCGTCGTTGCCCGAGTCGATGATGCAGTTGTGCGGCACCGCGCCGGCCGGGAGCACGCCCTGCCGCACGAGGTGGGCGGCGATGGGTCCCTCGGAGCCCCCGGGGAGCTCGAACAGCACCAGGCGGTCGCGGCGGTCGCGCATGCCCTGCTGGTCCAGCACCACCCGATCGAGCGGCGCGAAGGGACGGCGCCCGCGGAGCAGGTCCACGATGAGCTGCCGCTTGGCCTGGCTGGACTGGAAGAGCTCGGTCATGGTGCGCTGGCTCTCGTGGAAGTCGGGCAACAGCCGCGTGAGGTCGGCGAACAGCGCGTCGAGGCTCCCGGTCTTCGAACGGTCGGTGGCGCCGGGCTTCAGGAAGGCGGCCACGAAGTCGATGGCGCGCTCGCTCTGCTCGAAGCGGGCCACGAGGCGGTCCGCGCGCTGGTCCAGGCGGGTCCGGTCGAGGCCGTCGCAGAACAGGGCGCGCTGGAACACGGCCGAGCGGTGCTCGATCCCGAGGCCGAGGGTCTCCACCCGTCGCGTCAAGAGCTTCTTGAGCCGGCCGAGGGCGTCGTTGGTCTCGAGCACGAGGGCGGTCTCGCGGGCGCGGAGGGCGGGCACCACGCTCGAGAGCGTCACCGACTGGCCCTGCGCGTCGGGCAGGCTCAGCTCCCCGCGCAGCGCCTGCTCGAGGTACTCCCGCTTGTGTTGCTCGCACCGGGCCTGGCAGGCCAGGCCGGCGGTCGCGATCGCGGGCAGCGCCGCATCCCGCGTGGCCTCGTCGGCGTCCACGATGAGCAGCCAGCCCCGGGCCTCGGCCACCGCCTTCATCTGCTCGGCCAGCTGGGCCGACGCCGCACCGCGCCGACGCAAGAACTCCTTGCCCTGCTTGGCGCAGGTCTCGGCCTCGCCGTTGAGCCGCGTGCGGACCTCGGCCAGGGCCGCGATGAGCAGGTGGGGCTTGGCGGCCAGCCGGGCGCTGAGCGCCTCGACCAGCTCCTCGGGGAGCTTGCGCGCCAGCCGGAGCGACGCGCTCTCCCAGCCCGCCTCGTACTGCTTGAACGCGGCGGAGAGCTGTCCGGGCAGGTGCTGGATCGCGCGCTTGTTGGCGGTCTCGTCGAGCTGGGCAGCCTGGCCCGACACCTGGTTCAGGTGCTGACGCAGCTGGTTCTCGGGGCTCGGCTCGGTCGACAGGCGGCGCAGCAGGCCCTCGGTGGTGAGGTCGAGGTCGGCGCACACACGGTCGACGGTGCGCTTCACCAGGTCCTTCTCGTCGGGCTGGAGCTCGGGACGGCTCAGCCACGCCTCGAAGCGGGCGGCGACCATCGCGACCAGGCGCTCCATCGTCGAGCCGGCCAGGTACTCCAGGGTGCCGGGCTGCACGGTGCGGATGGTGCACGCGGTGGCGGTGCGCACGTGCAAGGGCTGGTTGTCGAGATCGTGTGGAAACACGTCGTTGAGGTCCACGTGCCGGGCGTTCCAGGCCGACTGTGTGGGGGCGCGCAGCTGGCCGCGCAGCAGGGCCACCTCCTGCATGAGCAGGTCGCGTGGTGCGAGGGTGGCCGCACCATCCGACACGAACACCGGCCTCACGGTCGTGAGCGGAGGCGCCCAGGAGGCGCCGCCGGGCCGGGGCACGCGCTCGCCGAAGCCGTGGTCCTTGGCGATGGTCTTCAGGCTGACCAGCGCGTTGGCGTGCGCCCGGTCGTCCCCTCGGAACACGCAGGGCATGCCCGTCATCAGGTCGATCTCGCTTCCGGGCTCGAGGATCTCCTGGAGCACCGAACAGACGATCTCGGCGGCGCCGCAGCCGGTGCCGCCTCGGAAGGTCGTGTACACCTGCACCCGCACGCCTTCACACAGCGCGAGGTTGCGCGTGTTCACCTGGGTCAGGGCGCGCAGGTGGCCTTCGAAGAAGCGCGTGAGGGCGCTGGCGTCGTACTCGGCCCGGGCGCGACCCAGGGCGGGCGTGCCGGCGCAGCCAGGCCCCTCGGGGCGCGTGGCGGCGCGCACCAGCTCGGGGGCGTGCATGATGTCCCGCCACTTCCGGTTGAGCGGGTTGTCGAAGTCGAAGCCTTCGGTGAAGGGGTTGGCCAGCGGGTGGTAGCTGTCCCTGGGGAGGCTGGCGTCGATCTGGGCTTCGGTGTGTCGGCTCGACACCAGGCGTTCGCGCAGGTCCTGGTAGGACAGGCTGTCGATGGCGACGAAGCGTGCGGGCACGCGGTCGTCGATCTCCTGCCAGGCGCGGTGGGCCAGGGGGATCAAGCCCGCCATCGAGCTGCCGATGGTGACGACCAGGATGGGCTTCACGTCGGCCGCGCGGGGCTCGGGGGTGTCGTCGAGGGTGCTGTCGAAGAAGTCGGTGGTAGACATGGTGCTCGGGAGTTGGGGTCTGGTCGGGTTGGATGCTGGAAGCGTGCCAACTCGCTCGATCCGCCATGCATGCGGATCGAGCGAATTTGCGCTTCAGTCCAGGAACGCGTCCTGGAAGTGCCGCGGAACGCCGCGGAATCCCTTCAGCTGCCGCGCGCGTTCGCGGTCCTGCTCGGCCTGCCAGCAGGCGCGGCAGAGCAGGTGGTCGGGTGCCCAGCGGTAGCGGCGCTTCGCCACCGAGTAGTAGCGAGCGGGCTCGTCGCAGCGGGGGCAGTTGCGCGCGTTGCGCTTGCAGAGGCTCTGAGCGTTGAGCGACATGTCGGTCTCCCTGTCGTGTTCGATGGGGAGAACGCGCTCGAGTCGAGACCTGACAGTCCGCCCGAACTGTCAGGTTCGCGCGCGTGGGTGCTCAGACGTGCATGGACACACACCTCCCCCCCCACGACCGCCAACCGCCCCTCTCGCTCGCCGACGCCCTCGAGGCCGCCGCCGGGCCGCCCTCGCTGGAACGCGAGCAGGCCGTCCGCCGCGTGTGGGACGAGCTCCAACGCCGCGCCGGACGGCGTGGCGAGACGCCGGAAGGCCAGGAGGCCATCCAGCAGGTGCTGTTGTGGGTCGTGCGCCACGGGGATCGGGTGCGTCGCTTCGAGCGCTCCGACGACTCGGGCGTGGGCGCCTACCTGGGCGTGGCCTTCCAGCGCCGCTTCCTCCGTGAGCAGGGCCGCGTGCGTCGGCTCGTGGGCACGGGACCGGAGCTCGACGACGTGCTCGAGGCGGCCCTGCCGGTCACCTCCGAGGGCGTGTTCGACGACGTGCGTGACTTCGTGACCGACGTGGTCGTGCCCGAGCTGACCGCCCGGTCCGGTCGCAGCAAGCAGGACTGGCCGGCGCTCCTGACCGAGCTCGCCACGCTCCGCGGTGAGTCCGCGCGCGATGTCGTGGCGCGCCAGACCGGTCTTACCGGCCCTGCGCTCGAGGCTGCCGTGGTGTTGCGCTACCAGCACTACAGCCGCGCGCGGAAGCGCGTGCGTGCCACGATCGCCGCCCTGCGGCAGCGGGACGACCTGGACCAGCGCCTCGTCGCGGCGGCCGCGGTGCTCGTCGAGGATCTCTACGCCCTGCACCGTCATCGTTGACGGGTCAGAGCGGCGCTGCGGATGCGCTGCACGCCGGCCGCCAGGGAGCGCGAGGGCGGTCGGTGGCTGTCGATCTGGCGGAGCAACGCGCGCGTGCCGTCGTTCCGCGTGAAGGCGGCGTAGGCCTCGCAGAAGTGCTCCTCCGCGCCGCCCTTGGCGTACTCGGAGACCCACGGGTGGGCTTCGTCCCCGTTCTTCTTCCAGTGGTGCACCATGGCGGTCCAGCGCGCGCGTTCGGCCAGCGGCGCGCGCTCCCACACCCCGTGGCCCACCTCGTGGCAGAGGGTCTCCTCCATGCGCGCTCTGCGCTCGGCGGGGGTCCTCGAGGCGTCGTCGCTCGGCTTGAAGAGCCGCACGTCGCCGCGGAGGTAGTCGCCCACCGTCTCGCCGGCCTCGTCGATGTCGCCGGCGCGGTCCTGGTAGGCCACGCGTCGGAGGTGGTCGACCTCGCGGGGGTCGAAGCGCTCGGTGTCGGCGAGGAACTCGGTGACCTCGTGGGAGGCCATCGCTTCGCAGCGCTCGAAGCCCTCGATGTCGGGGAGCTCGCGCGCGTCGCTGGCGGCCTGGTCGCTGGCGTCCAGATGCTTCATCGCCCCACCTCCGGCAGCACCGGCAGCACGTGCAGGCCGGCCAGCTCGGGCTGGCGCAGCAGCCAGCGCGCGGCGGCGAGCGGGAAGCCCGCGTCGTCTGGCCCGACGAGGTGTTCGCGGGTGACGCGCATGCTGCCGCCACCGAGCACGCGTCGGGAGCTCGTGGTGAGCACGGGGACCTGCTCGGGCAGGGGCACCGACAGGGCCCCCTCGAGCACGCGCAGCCCGCTCCGGTCCGCGGCGAGACGGGCCACCTCGTGGCCGCTGGGGTCGACGATCAACAGGTCCATGACAGGTCCTCCAGGGGGAGCTCGCGTGAGATGGCCTCGGCCTCCGCCGGCAAGCTGGTGTGCAGCTCGTGGTCGGCGATGGCCTGCACGAGGCCTCGCAGGGAAGAGCCTCGGAGCGGCCCGACCTGACGCCGGACGCGTTCCCGGAGAGCGCGAAGCATGCTCAGGGCCTGCTCCGGGGTGGCCACGCGGTGCCAGAGAGCGTCGGCGTCGGCCAGGCTCGCGGGGAGCGTTCCCCAGCTCTCGGGCGGGGCCACCGCGTCGCCGGCCACGAGCCGGTCGACCAGCTGCGCTTCCTGCTCCACGCCCAGCCTCATCCAGGTGCCGACCGCGCGCGTGGCCCGCGCCGCCACCGTGGCGCGCAGGCAGATCGCGAGGTCGCGCAGGGTCCCGCTTCCCAGCGCCGCCGCGCGACCGCGCAGCCGGTGGGTGTCGGCGGCCTGTCGCGCCAGGGCGAGCGTGGGCCCGCAGGGTGTGTCCACGAGCGCGCACCCCGCGCAGGCCCGATACGGTTTTGCGGGTGTCACACCCGACATGTGTCGCGCCACCTGGTCGTCGGTCAGCACGGCGCCGGCGTCGTCGTAGCCCGGGACCAGGGGGATCTGGACCAGCACGGGCCGGTCGTGGGGCTCCTGGAAGAAGGCGGCGCGGCCCTGGCGCAGGCGCAGCAGCTCCGCGCGCTGCGCGTCGTTGGCGCCGATGGCTCCTCCCACCAGCTCCCGATCGTCGTCGGCGACCAGGCGGTGGAGCAGCTTCAGGTCGGTGTTCTTCACCGCGTCCTCCGCCAGGCGGGTGGGGATCTGGTCGGCCACCACCACCCCCTGGCCGTAGGCGCGGATCTCCGAGATCAGGTCGCTGAGCTGCTCCACCCCGCGTCGCTGGGTCTCGGCCGACTCCCCGCCGGTGGGCTCCCGCAGCAGGCGGTGGGCCTCCTCGAGCACGAGGATGTGGCGCAGGCCCTTCGCCGCGCCCTGGCCGGCTCCCCAGCGGCGGAAGCAGGCGAGCCGCAGCACCAGGAGCCCCATCGCGAAGGCCTTGTCCTGGGACCGCGGCAGCGCGTCCAGCTCGACCACGCACGGCGTCGAGAAGAGCTGCTCGTCGGGGGTCTGGGCACCGGCGGCGTACACCAGCCCGCGGCTGCCTTCGGTCAGGGTCTCCAGGCGCCCGCGCAGGGCCGCCTTCACGTCCGAAGCGATGCGCTTGTCGTAGCCGAGTCGGTCCACCACGGCGTCGCAGGCATCCACGAGCTCCTCGAGCCCCGGCGTGCGGCCGCGACGACCGCTCACCGGCTCCCACCCCGCCGCGGCATACAGCTCGTGCACGGCGGTCTGGAGCACGTAGGGCATCGGCGGGTAGAGCTCGAAGGTCGCCTGCAAGAGCGCCAGCAGGTGGTCGATCCACACCCCCGGCGGGGTGCCCCGCGGCACGTCCAGCGGGTTCATGCGCAGGGGGAAGCCGCCCTGCTCGAGTCCCGGCGTGTAGAGGCGGGTCTCGGGCCGCAACCGGAGCATGCGGCGGTACTCGGTCTTCGCGGGCTCCACCACCAAGAAAGGCACGCCGTGTTGCTCCTGGAGGGCCAGCAGCAGGTGGTGGATGGTGTTGGTCTTGCCCGATCCGGTCAGGCCGGCGATCAGGGCGTGACGGGTCAAGCCGTCCACGCCCAGGAAGACCTCCGGCCCGATGGGGGCGCCGTCGAGCACCGCGCGGCCGATGGCCAGCGACGGTCCCTTGGGTGCGTCGACCGACAGATCGAAGGCGGCCTCCTCGAGCTGCTGGAAGCCGGGCCACTCGCGACGAGGCGGCTGCAGCAGGCGGGCGAGCTCGGAAGAGCCCAACAGGGTCTCGGGCAGGGGCCCGGTCCCAGCCGTGTGCCAGGTCGTCGGCGCGTGGGGGTCCTCGGCGTGGGCCGGCCAGCTGCCACCGAGGGCCGCCAGCCCGGCGTGCAGGGTGCGCTGGTCGCTCGCGTGGACCATGCAGGACACGCGCCAGAGGCCCTCCTTGCGGCCGGCGCCCAGCCTGCGGAGCCGCTGGGTGAGCTGCTCGGCGGCCTCCTCGACGTCGGGGTCGCGCTGGCGGGCGTCCCGCAAGGCCCGGAGCGCAGCCAGGGGCCGGCGCACCTCCGCGAGCGCGGGTCGGGGGTCGGCCACGGGCCACGCCCAGATCGACAGGCTCCAGGGAGCGCGGTGCCGGGTGAGGGCCGAGAGCAGGTGGTCGAGCCCGGCGGGTTCCTCGTGTCCTTCCGGCGTGGGAACCGGGAGGGGCACGCCCATCAGGCAGCCCTCGAGGGGCGCCTGGACCGGTGGCCGTGCCTCCACGCTCACCAGGTCGTGGCCGAAGCTCGCGCCGAGCAGGTCCAGGAGCGGGAAGTCGCCGTGGCTGGCCCAGCGCCAGGCCAGCTGCCCGTCGCGGTGGTCGAGGAACACGGCGAGGCCGCCCAGCGCCGGGCTCGCGTGGAGCTGCCGGAGCGTGCCGGGGGTCAGGAGCACCTGGGCTTCGCCCTCGGTCTCCCGACCGCGGGCGCCTCGTACCTCCACGGCCTGGCGCACGCCGCCTCGGGGGTCCAGGCCGTACGCGGCGCGGAAGTCCCGGGGCTGGTGGCCGCCGCCGAGGGCCTGGAGCAGGGTGTCGAGCTGGTCGGAGGTCACAGGGTCACCGCCAGCCAGAGCGCCACGCAGGCCGTCCAGGCGAGCATCGAGGCCAGGGCCAGGGGCCAGGGCTCGCGCGGGGGTCGCACCTCGCGGCCCGCCTGCGTGTGGTTCACGGCCCGCCGCAGGAAGAGCTGGCCGCGTCGATCGTCGGTCCAGACCTCGAGCTCGTCGCCCTCCTCGACCGGCCCCAGCACGTAGCCGTGGGCCTTGACGGTCCGGTGGGCATCGTCGACGCGGAAGCGCATCGCCAGGCCGCCGTCGCGCCCGCGTTTCGGGTCGTCGCGCGGCCGGAGCAGGTCCACCAGGCGCTGGCCGATCCCCATCAGGATGCCGATGCCGGTGCGCGTCCAGATGAACACCATCGTGGCGGCCGTGGCTCCAGCGATCAGCACCGGCAGGGCAGCCAGGAACAGGAGCAGCCCGGCGCAGTGGCGCGCCGTCTGCAGGCCCTTGGGCACGGTCTCGTCGCGGCGGACCGCCTCGAGGAAGCCGCGGAAGTGCCGCTCGTCGAGCGCGGCGGCCTTCGCCGGCGGAAGGAGCGGGGCCTTCGGCGGCTCGAGCGCGTCCAGGCCGCCGCCCCCCGGAGCGAGGGCGTGGTCGCCCCACGCGGGGGTGGGCAGGTGCACGGGCGGGCCCGGCGTCAGGTCGAGCCAGCTGCCGTCGTGGGCGGGGGCGTCGGGGGTGGAGCCGTCTGCGCGGTCCAGGGGCGTGTCGTCGAACATCTATTCGCTGGCCTCCACGGCGCGAGCGGCGCCGAAGCAGGTCCCCAGCCCGACCAGCCAGGCCGCGTAGGCGGCTGCGATCTCGGCGAAGGGGAGGTGAAGGGGCAGGGCACCGGGCACCGCGCCCGAGAGGTGGGCCATCGCGCCGCTCGCGGCTCCGAGCAAGACACCCGGAAGCACCATCAGGGCGAGCAGGAAGCCGCCTGCCTTGAAGAAGAAGCCCTTGGTGCGGCTCCACAGGCCGAGCATCACCGCGAAGCCCGCTGCGGCGATCAGCAACACGAAGAGCGGGCCGAGGATCTGGGTCATGGTTCTCCCGTTTCATTCCGGAGAGCCGCGACCGCGCGGGACCTGACACGTCGGCCTGCGGTAAGCTCGGGACCGGGAGGCACGATGGCCGAGTGGCTGCTCGCTGTGGACGAGTCGGGCGGGTTCGGGAGCCGCCGCAAGGCGGTGTGTGTGGCTGGCCTGCTCATGGCCAGCGGTGTCGAGGCCCAGCTCGAGGCCGCGCTCGCCGAGCCCTTGCGATCGGCCGCCCGCTTCGTGCCCTGGCCGCTCCACGCCGCCCACGACGGACCGATGGCGTATGCGCTCCACTGGGCGCACCGGGCGGCGGGGAACCGGGAGCTCTCCGCGGCGAGCCTCGAGGCCTTCGAGGCGGCCGGCGTGCCGCTGCCGGCGGATCCGCGCACGGCCACGGAGGCCGAGCTGCGCGAAGCCCTCGGCTTGATCAAGCACCGCGCCGCGCGCACCGCGCTCGGGTACGACCAGCTGCTGCTGGCGCTGGTGGAGGTGGCGCCCGATCCGCAGGTGTCGGACCCGGTGACGCTGAACCACGGCCGCGCGGCGATGGCCTTGACCGCGGCCGCCGCCAGCCACCCGGAGTTTGCCGACGTCGCCAAGCGTGTGGAGCGCGGCGCGCGCTGCCACCCGGCCGTGCTGGAGGAGCTGAAGGCCCACGCGGTGACTGCGATGGGCGGCAAGCGTTGGGCGGTCGAGACGCTGCACGACGCGGTGCGCTTCGTCACCCGCGTCATCAAGGAGGAGCTGCGTGCCCACCACCGGAAGGGACGCCTCTTTCCCCTGGTCGGCACCGAGACCGAGCGCGGCGACGCTGCAGGAGTCCCCGTGGCGGCGTCCCGCTACCGGGCGCTCCTCCGCGTCCTCCTCGAGCGCGCGCAGCTCACCCTCGCGCGCGAAGGTGGCCCCCATCGGGTGCGGCTCGAGGTGCAGGACGGGCAGATCCAGATCGGGCCGCTCCGGAAGCTCGCCCGCGCGGCATCGGGCTCCGGCGTGAGCTTCGAGCCGGCGTGCCTGGTGCAGTACAAGGACAACCCCGAGCTGAGCGTGGCCCACGTGGCCGCCGATCGCCTGGCCTACCGCTGCCTTCCGCCGCTCCGAAAGAGCAGCTCCTCGCTCGCTCGAACGGAGGCGTCCATCGAGGGGCGGATCGGCGCGAGTCCGCGTCGTGGGGAGCTCAGCCTGGTGGCCGCCCACGGCGTGGCCGAAGACGCGTTGGCCGGCCGCGGTGCGGTGGCCCGCTGGGCGCTCGAGCAGATCCCCTGGTGGGCCAGTCCATGACCCTCGTGCAGGCCCTCCACACCATCGGGAACCAGGCCGCAGCGCCCGCCGTGCGGGGCGAGGCCGCGGCCATCCTGCTCGCCGAGCTCCAGCGGCTCGGCGCCCGCCACTTCGGGCGCTACCCGGAGCTCGTCGACGACGCGTCGCAGAAGATCGTCATCCGCCTCTGGACCAAGCCCCACGTCGTTCAGGCCACCACCGATGCCCAGGCCAGCGGCTACCTGTCCCAGTCGCTTCACCGGGAGATGTACAAGCAGCTCCGCAAGCGCGGCGAGCACGTCTCCCTCCACACCCTGGACCGAGACTTCGTGCACGGGCAGGTCGGTGCGGAGGCGCAGCTCGACGAACGGCGCGCGGAGGCCGACGATCTCGACGAGGTGATCCAGGCGGCGCTCGAGAAGACCCAGGACCCCCGCAAGTGGCACGACCTGCTCGTGGAGATCCGCGTGCTCAGCACCGAGGGCACCGCGCTCATCGACGTGGTGCGCCAGGAGCAGGCCGATCTCGGTGTCACCGACCCGAAGGCGATCAAGCGGGCGGAATACAGCCGTCGCCAGAACCACACCCGAGCCCGCAAGTACGTGCACAAGCACCTCGACACCTGGCCCTACGTCACCCTGCGCGAGCAGGAACGCGTCGACGAGCTGCGCGCGCGCTTCGACGACGTCTACCGCTTCAACAAGAAGTCCCCATGACTGTCAGGTCCGCCAGGCACTCGGGTCATCGTTCGAAAGGGAGGAACGCATGAACACAGGGGATGGGTCCACGCGGATCGTGCGTCTCCGGGCGGAGACCATCGATCCGCTCGCCGAGCGAGAACAGGGCAGCCCGGTGTTGCTGTTGTTCGTGGCCGGTCAGGCGCCGTCCGTCGAAGCGTTCGTCGAGCGTGCTCGCCGCCCCATCGTGTCGCAGGTGGCCGAAGCCGTGGGCCAGAAGCTCTCGGTGTACGAAGACGACCCGAGCGTCTTCCTGATCGAGGCCTACGAGCACGCTCTGGAGCCCGAGGGAGTGCCCGGCCCCAGCGTCTGGCTGGACGATGCCCACGACGCCCTCGCGGTGCAGCTGGAGCTGGGGCAGTCGGTGACCACCATGCTCCCGGATGGCCGCGGCCTCGAGCTCGCCTGGCTCGACACCGGGTACGTGGTGACCGAGCTGGAACGCACCTCGGTCGACCCGCTCGACACGGTGAGCGTGGATCCCTCGGAGTGGTGGGCCCCCGACGCGCCCGCGTGGCTGAAGGCCGAGGTGGACCAGCTCCGCCTGGCCGGTGCCTACGGCGCGCTGGGAGCGGTCGGACTGTATTTCCGTCTCAGCGAGCCCGAAGAGCCCGGGGCCAGCGCGGCCATGCTGGCCCACCTCCTGGCGGGCGGCGCCGACCCGGTCCGCGCGCACGTGGAGGGCTGGGCCGCCGAGCTCACCGAAGCCCAGCTCGTCGCGCTCGGCGACACCGCGGTCGGCGAGATCCTCCGCCTCGAACAGGTCGCGGAGGTGGCGGAGGGCCTGACCGGCGCGGCGCTCCAAGAGGCGGTGCACGATCTGGCTCGTGGGCGCGACACGCTCGAGGGCGTTCGGGCAGTGCTCGCCCTCTCCGAGGCGGCCGAAGGCTTGCGGCTCCAGCTCGAGCTCTTCGACGAAGACCTGCGGCTCCTCCTGCGCGCCTTGCCAGAACCCGTTCGCCTGGTCGACGCACGCCTCGCCGAGGTCTGGTTCCGCGATCCGGCGGCCTGGTGGGCGGAGCCGGCCCGACCGTGAAGCCGGTCGTCCACACCCTCCTGCGCTGCACGAGGCTGGAGCGTGCCCCCCTCATCCGGTACCTGAACGCGGTCCCGTGGGCCTGGCCGCCCGAGGAGCACCCGAGCCGATCCAAGGCCGAGGAGCTGGCCACCCGGCCCGAGCCGCGCATCGGCGAAACCGTGCTCGTCACGGCGGCCGCCACCCATGGATCTGTGTGGCACTACGCGGTCGAAGGCGCGCCGGGCCGGTCCGTCCCCTTCGACGAAGCCGCTGCCGCAGCCCTCCGCACCGCGCGGGACCTGGTCAGCCAGTCGGCGGCCGTCCTGTGGAGCCCGCTGCCGCCCACCACCTCGGCCCACGGCGTTCGGTGCTGGCAGACCCTGCTCGAACCGACCGGCGTGATCCCGTCTGCTCCGGCGGTGGAAGGCGCGTCCATCGGCTTGTCCTTGTTGCTCGCGGCGGTGTCGGCGGCCACCCACGTGCCGGTGCCGGCCGACCTCGCGGCGAGCGTCGAGCTGAAAGCCGGAGGCGGTCTGGGCGCGGTCGGGCTGATCACCCAGAAGCTGCGCGTGCTGCACGCTTGCGCGCCCGGCATCCGTCGGGTGTTCCTCCACGAACGGAACGTGAAGGAGGGTCGGGCAGCGATCGAGGAGCTCGGGCTGTCCCTGACCGTGGTGAAGGTCAGCAGCGCGGCCGATGCCCTCGAGAAGGCCTTCGGCGACGCGCAGGTCCAGGCCTTCCAGGCGGCCGGCGCCGATCCCGCGAGGCGCGCCGATCTGGTCGGGGCGCTGCACGACCTGGCCATTCGGCCGGACCGCGACGAGCTCCTCACCTGGGGGCCCGTGGCTGAGGCCGCGAAGCTGGCGGAAGCCTGGAAGGACCTCGACGCCGACCTGAAGCAGCGCCTCAAGCTGGCGCGGCTCATTGCGGTCCGCCACGACGGCGGCCTCGAGGCCGAGCTGCCCGGCGAAGCCTGGGTGCGCGGGCTCAGGACCCCGATGCGGCACCTGGTGCTCGCGCACCTCACCCAGCACCACGTCGACACCGGTGTGCCGGAGCGTTCCTTGCTCGACCAGCTCCTGGCCACCAGCGAGCCCAACGACACCACCAACTACGCGCGGCTGCGCGGGGCCCGTGGGCGGGTGGCGGCCAACGAAGGCAACCTCTGCGAGGCCGTCCGGCTCCAGCGCGCCGCCATGGCCACCTTCATCGACGAGCAGGCGGTCGGCGAGCTCAGCTACCAGCTCAGCGAGCTGTTTCGGGTGTCGGCGGTGTTCCGGAACCGCGCCGTGTACGACCACACGCTCACCATGGCCAGGCGCTTTCCGAAGGTGGCGGCCTCGCCCTTCGTGCAGATCTTCCAGGCCCGCGCCGAGGTCTGCCTCGGACTCCCCGGCGGTGTGAAGCGGCTTCGCACGATGGCGGACCATGGCGGCGCCGCGCACGTGCGAGCCTCCGCGCTCTGTTGGCTCTTCCGCACCGAGCAGACCGAGCTCGATGCAGGCAACGCGGCCTTCGCGAGGCTGAAGGACGACTTCGTCGACCAGGACGACAACATCGAGCGCTACCGCTGGTTGTGGCGCATGCACGTTGGCGACGACGCCGAGGTGCTCGCGTCCTGGAAGGGCCTGCGTGGGGTGCAGGGGAAGCGCTGCGACGTGGTGCTTCGAGGGCGCGACGAGGACGACCCCGCGGTGCTGCGCGAGGTCGCGTGGGCTTGGCCGTATTAGCAGGGAAGCCCCAGCGTCCCTGCAACACCGGGCGCTACCGTGGGAGGGTGGACATGAGACATCGTGGACAGGCGACGCGCCACACCGTGTGCCGAGTCGCGCGGCCCGCGAGGGCACCATGAGCGGCGCCCAGACTTCCGCGGACTGCGGCTGCGTCGGCTGCACCGATCCGATGGCCACCGCCGCTGAGATCAAGAGCGGGCTCGAGCTCGGGCACGAGATCGACCGGTTCCATGGCTTCGACACAGCCGATCCCGGCTCGCTTCAACCGGAAGAGCAGCTGTGGGTCGGTGGGGATCCCATCGGCGTCAACCCTCCGGTCTTCCTCGAGATGGCCGGAGCACGCGGGGCTCAGGGCAGGCTGCCCGGCATGTTCGCCCTCCGAGACCAGGCGGCCATGCCCATTCGGGACGACGCCCACGGCATCGATCTCGACCTCCGCGACGCCACCACAACCTTGACCTTCGGCCCGCCCGACCTGAGCGGTGCCATCTTCGTGAGCGCCGGCGACACCGACGACCCCACCGGGCTCGGGGGGGAGGGCAGCGGCTGCAACCGGAACTGGAACGACCGGTGCTCCATCTACAAGATCCAGCTGTACCGAGGCACCGCCACCGTACAGATGGTGCTCAAGTACCAGACGTACTCGGATGGCGATGGCACGGCCGGCTACATCCAACCCGCGGTGAGCCCGTCGGGGCGCATGCTCGCAGTCACGCGATCGGGCGCACCGACCAAGCGACACGGGCGTCAGATCGTCGTCATGGACCTGGACATGGGGCTGATGCTGGACGTCGAGGACGGCGGGCCAGCTTCGTCAGGCACCTGCCCTCCGCAGTTCCCCGCCTGGTACGGGGAGAGCTACCTGCTCTACAACATGGGCAACGCGGAGCCCGTGGTGGGCGACGACGGCACAGAGACCCCGAACTGCGGTCAGGCGTCCCCGAAGGACCAGGACCAGACGCTCTGGCTGGTCGGCGTGTCCGCCGGCAGCTCGGGACCTTCGGTCAGCTACGCCAACACGGCCATGCTCGGGCCGGGCGGCCGCTTCGAGCTCCGCTACAAGCCCGGAAGCGGAAGCGGGACCAGCGAGCCTGCGGCCTTCAGCGACGTGGACGTGAAGCAGCCGAGCAACGCCTCGATCGCGACGGTGTATGACCCCAACCTGGCCAGCAACCAGAAGGCGGCAGCAGCGGGCGAGGATGGGAACTCCGGTGTGCACGCGCTGATCACCACCATGCCGGCCGTGTATGTGGAGGCCTTTAGCGGGTCGACGAGCATTTACGGCGAAAGCGCGGACATCCACGCGGCGCAGCATCCGGATTGGAGTCGGAGTGGCGACGCCATCCTGACCCACGTGCACTCTCCCGAGGAGGTGTACTCGGACGCCGACGGAAATGAGTTTGATTCTCGGAACGAGTACGTCTTCGGTCAGGACAGCCACGGCTGGACCACGGCGGCCGGCGGAGGCGCAGCATTCGCACACCAGACCGCCGAGAGCCTTCTGGCGGGCGGGTTCGACAGCACCTGCGATAGCTTCTCTCACAAGCAGGGGCAGTTCTGCCTCTCGGATGACTACATCGTCACAGGCGTGTTCTGCATGAAGGGGTCCTCGTCGACATCGGGCGACGGCATCCTGAGCAGTCGGACGTACCTCATCAACCGCGGGACAGGCGTGTATTGGGATTTGACCGGCCTCATCGAGCAGGCCATGGGCGCCGAGGACGGCAGCATGCAGAGCTACACTG
>CAZSAT010000025.1:49435-67502 GCA_964604675.1 uncultured Enterobacterales bacterium | reverse complement strand
CGGTGTCGGTGTCCGTGTCCGTGTCCGTGTCCGTGTCCGTGTCCGTGTCCGTGTCACCTTCCGAGGTGTCGCCGGAGTCGGGACCGGGGCCGGCGCCCGTGTCCGGGACCGTTCCGCCGACCGGCATGGCCGCCGCGCCACCGCCGTACTCGAAGCGGACCTTCAGCCCGCCGCCCGCAGCGGGGAGCGTGACTGCGTACCAATCGACGTCGCCGTCCGCGTTGGCGTAGTCCCCGTCGTCGCCTTCGAAGCCGTAGGCGTTGCCGGTGAGCGACTGGAACTGCCAGGACAAGGTGTCCACGACGGTGGCCGTGGAGGGGGCGTTGTCGGGCTCGGCACCACCCGGACCACCGCCGCCGGGGCCGCCCCCGCCGCCGCTGGACTCGGAGTTCTCGGAGAGCGCCGCGCTGGCCGGCGGCACCTCCACGCGACCGGTGATGGTGGTGCGGTCGATGCCATCGTCGACACGGGTGCAGGACAGAAGGAGGATCGTGAGCATGATCAGAACTCCCCGCGGAGGGTGAGGCCAAAGCGACGCGGATCCTGTCGGTAGATCGGGTCGCCGAATTCGGTGTTGTACTCGCCGGGTGCGTACTCCCAGGTCTCGTCGACCCCCGTCACACCGCGGCTGTTGAACACGTTGTAGCAGTCGGCGATGAGCGTGGTGCGCACCGGACCGAGGTCCATGCCGACGCCCGCCCGGAGGTCGAGCTGCGAGAACGCCGGCAAGCGGAGGGAGCCGTCGTTGATCTCCTCCCAGTTGTACGCGCCCGAGTAGTACTCGTTGTAGTAGTAGCGGCGGTAGGGATAGCCGCTGCGCAGGTTGAGGTCCCAGCCGTAGAGGTAGCCCGCGGTGCCGCTGCCGACGGACCAGGCGTCCCGGTTGTCGTAGACGCCGTGGAGCTTCACGTTGTGCGTGATGTCGTAGGACAGGTAGCCGTCGGAGAACTGGCGCTGCTCGGCGATGTCCCAGTAGGCGGTGGCACCCTGGCTGTCGCTCGTGCCGGTGGCTTCCGCCCAGGTGTAGCTGGCCTGGGCCCACCACTCGTCGAGCCGGGCCATCATCACGAACTCGACCGAGTTGTACTTGGTGTACAGGTCGTCGCTGGTGGTGAGGCGGTACACGGCCTCGTTGCTGCCGTTCCGGTTGCCGATGACGTTGCTGCCGGTCTCGTCCCAGATGAGGTTGACCTCGTCGTCCTCCCAGAAGTTGCGCGCCACCTCGTGCACCCAGGTGACGTCCACCGACACCACGTCGCTGAGCGCGCGGGTGACACCGAGGTTGAACTCGTCGGAGTAGGGAGCGTGCAGGTTGGTGTGTTGCAGGAAGACGCCGCCGAAGCCGAACTGGGCATCCTCGCTCCAGACCACCTCGCCGGTCTCGGCGTCGAAGCTCTCCACCCCGTAGTAGCCATAGCCCTCGCTCTTGTTCTTGAGCAGGCTGGCGATGCCGAGGTCCCCGGGCGCGGTGAAGCGGCCGTAGTAGGCGTGCAGGTTGGTCATCTGGTCGCCGAACACGTCCCAGGCAGCGCCGATGCGGGGCTGGAGGTCCGTGGTCGTGAGGCGCACGTTGCCGCCATCGTCCTGAAGGCGCGCGTGATCGATGCGCAGGCCGGGACGGAGGGTCAAGGTGCTGAAGGGCTGCCAGACGTCTTGGACGAAGGCGCTCGCCAGGTAGGACACGATGGTGACGTCGAGGTCATTGTCGTAGATGTAGGTCCCGACCGGCTCGTAGCCGTCGAGGTCCAGCGGGTCCCCGGTGTCGGTCCAGTACTCGATGCCATCTTCGATGCCGGGCCAGATGTCCCAGCTCTTCAGCCACTCCACCTGCGCGCCGACCTTGAACTCGTGGCTGCCGAGGGCGTCGACATAGCGGGTGTAGGCGGTGTTGACGCTCGCGCGGCTCCGCTGGCTCAGGTACGCGTACGGCTGCTCGCCGAGGCTGAAGTCGTCGTAGTCGTTGCCCGTCCAGCTCTGGCCGAAGTCGTCCTGGCAGACCCCGTTGGCGTCGAACTGCTGGCAGTCCTCCCACAGCACGCTGTAGTAGTCGAGGTAGCCGGTGGTGTAGAAGACCTGGGTCTCGAGGTTCGACCTGTCGTTCGGCATCCAGAGATGTCCGACGGAGCCGAGGCCACTGCCCTGGGTCTGGATGGCTTCCGCGCTCGGGAGCACGTAGGCAGACTGCTCGACGTTCGTGATCTTGGCCGGGTCGGCCTGACCGTGCACCCACACCCGGTGCTCGGAGGAGGGCTGCCAGGTGAGCTTGCCGAAGAGGTAGTAGCTCTTCCAGTCCTGGGGAGCGACGGTCGCCATCTCCACGCCGTTGACGGGGTCGGGGCCGGTGGGCCGTTCGAACCCGGGGTCGAGCTTGGCGGAGTCCTTCGACACGTCGATCTGGGCGTTGGCGAAGTACCACAGCTTGTCGCGCACGATCGGACCGCCGATGTTGAGCGCGTAGCTCTGGCTGGAGTACTCCGACGCGTCGGGGTCCTCACCCTCGAGCGGCTCGTAGATCTCGAAGTTCTGGTCGGCGTACTCCACCGTGACCTGTGCCTCGAGCTCGTTGCCGCCGGACTTCGTGACCACGTTGATCGCACCACCCAGCGACTGGCCGTACTCAGCGTCCATGCCGCCGGTGATGACCTGGACTTCCTGGATGGCGTCGAAGTTCATGTTCGTCGAGAAGGTGCTCGTGACCGGGTCGGTCGTGTTCACACCGTCGATGAAGTACTGGTTCGAGCTGTCGAAGCCGCCGTGCATGTTGGGGTTGCCGCCACCGACCACGCCGGGCGCCACGCTCGCGGCCCCTTGGTAGCTCCGGGTCGACGGCAGGTCCCGCATCATGTCAGCCGTGAGGTTCACGCCGGTCTGGGTGCGTTCCACGTCGACGATGGGCGCTTCGTCGAGCACGAGGATCTCCTCGCCCTCGCCCGCCAGGTCGAGCCCCGCCTCCAGCGTGATCGTGCCGCCCGGCACGATGCGGATGCCTTGGGTGCGGTAGGTCGAGAAGCCAGGCTTCTCCACCTGCACCGCGTACTCACCTGGCGCCAGCGCTGGCGCGCGCCAGCGGCCATCGGCATCGGAGGTGAGCGATCGGTCGCCGAGCATGTTCGGCGACGTGACCACGATGGCCGCGCCGGGGATCGGCAGACCGCCCGAGTCGACGACCACGCCGCGGATCTGACCGTTGAGTTCAGCCGCGTCGGCCGCGGGGGCCACGACCATCACACCGATCGATGCGGCGAGCAGGTGCGAAATGCGCACGTGAGGCTCCTGGGTGGGAAGTGGGTCGAGGTAAGGCGCGAAACGTTGGGAAGCAAGGGCATTTGCGGTCGACCGACATCGGCTTGTCACCGCGCCGACATGCCGCATTGCAGCATCTTGTTTGCCGCATCGCAATATTTCGTATAGGCTCCCGCCTTGGAGGCGGCGATGAGCACCTGGACCTGGACCGTGTTCGCGGTCTACCTGATCGCGACGGCAGCACTCGCCGTGGCGGGCAGCCGGAGGAGCCGCGGTGCGAGCGGGTTCGCGATCGGCAGCGGCAACATGAGCCCCTGGATGGCCGGCCTCACGCTCGGGGCGTGCCTGGCGTCCAGCGCCACGTTCGTGATCCTGCCGGGCTTCGTCTACGCCGAAGGCCTGCCCGCACTCATCGGCTTCTCGCTCCCCTTGTCCGCGGGCCTGGCCGCCGGGCTGTGGTGCCTGGCGCCGCGCTTCCAGGCGCTCGGCAGCGGCGCCGTCACCGTGCCCGACTGGCTGGGCCGTCGCTACGCGAGCCTGGGACTGCGGCGGCTCTTCGCTGTGCTGAACGTCCTGCAGCTCGCCTACCTGGTCCTCATCGTGGTCGGCTGCGCCTACGTCATGCAGCACGCCCTCGGACTCGGCTACCACCTGTGTGCGACCTTCATCGTGCTGTTCGTGTTCGGCTACACCGCCCTCGGCGGCGCCTGGGCCCACGCCTTCACGAACTCGGCGCAGGCACTCGTCATGCTCGGCGTGGCCACGCTCATCGCGCTCGCAGGGTTGGAGCTCTGGACCGACGGCTCGGCCGCGGCCCACCTCTCCGACACCGGCTGGACCGCCCCTGGGTCGAAGCTCTTCTCGACCTCGTTCGAGGTGTGGGTGCTGCCGGTGGTGATCGGCTTCGCCTTGACCACCCAGCCCCACCTGCTCACGAAGGCGCTCTACGTGCGAGGCCGAGGTGCGCTCGCCGCGACGATCGTGCTGGGCATGGGCAGCTTCCTGGTGTTCTCCCTGGTGCTGCTCGCAGGACTCTACGCCCGGCTCGATCTGGGTCCAGGTCTGCCACAGGACGAGGTGATGGCGCGCTGGCTCGCCGCCACGTTCGACTCCGAAGCGACCACGGCCCTGGTCAGCGTGGCCATCCTCGCTGCGTCGATGAGCACCTTGGACGGATTGCTCGTCGCGATCGGCGCGAGCGTCACGCACGACCTCTTCGCGGGAACTGCGAGCGTGCGCACGAACCGACTCGTGCTGCTCTGCCTGGCCGCCATGACCCTGGCGCTGGCCTGGAGCCCACCCGACCTCGTCCTCCTCTTCGGCCAGCTGGGCGTCTACGGCCTGGTCGCGGCCTCGGCAGGACCTCTGCTCGCCGGGCTCTACCGGAAGCAACCGCCGCCAGCCGTGCAGGCAGCGGCAGCCGCCATGCTGGCCTTGAGCGTCCACCTCGGGGCAGCACTCGGCGGGCTGACCGAGAACCCCGGTCTCGCCGCCCTCGCCGGCGTGCTCGTCTCCCTCCCCGTGGCCTTCTGGCCGGCAGCTTCCGAGCCGACAGCCCTCAAGACCCACCTCTCTGCTCCGAGTCCCACATGAAGCTCGACACCGTTTCCGCCCTCGTCACAGGCGGTGCCCAGGGCATGGGCCGCACCTTCACCCGCGAGCTGGCCCGTGCAGGCGCGCGGGTGGCCTTCTGCGACCTCGATCCCGAGCGGGTCGCCCGCACGTCGGACGAGCTCGGGGTCCCTGGATTCGTGGCCGACGTCTCGAGCGAAGCCGAGGTCGAGCAGCTCGTCACCGACGCGGCGGCGGCGCTGGGCCGGCTGAACGCGCTGATCAACAACGCCGGCATCCTCCGGGACGGGCTGCTGGTGCGCCGGGACCGCGAGACCGGCGCACTTCGAGGCCTCTCGAAGGCCAAGTGGGATCAGGTCATCGCGGTGAACCTCACCGGGCCCTTCCTGTGCACCCGAGCCTTCGCGCGCCACGTCGTCGACAACGAGGTGCCCAGCTCCGCGGTGGTCAACATCTCCAGCATCAGCCGGGCGGGCAACTTCGGCCAGTCCAACTACGCCGCGGCCAAGGCCGGCCTGGCCGCCGACACGGTGGTGTGGGCGCGCGAGCTGGCGCGGTACGGGGTGAGGGTGGGCGCTGTGGCGCCCGGCTTCGTCGAGACACCGATGGTCGCCTCGATGCCGGCGGCGGCTCGCGAGCGGGCCATCGCACCCGTTCCGTTGAAGCGCCTGGGGCAACCCGCGGAGATCTGGGAAGCCGTGCGCTTCGTGCTCGCGTGCGACTACTTCACCGGGCGCGTCGTCGAGGTGGACGGCGGCCTCCGCCTCTAACGAACCGCTCCGGGTGCCGATCCGGTATGCTCGCGGGGTCCGAACCCGGAGTCTCCGTGAGCGATCCCAACGGCTACCACCTGAGCCTCGCGCTCACCAAGGATCTGTTCTCCAGCTTCCTGGGTGCCGCCTTGCCGCTCGAGGTGAAGCGCGGGCGCTTCAACCTGCTGGAGAACGTGCGCGCCGTCGCCGGGCAGCTGCAGGTCAAGGAGAAGGTGAAGGGCCTCCTGACCGACGACGGTGGCGACGGCAACGCGCTGGCCAACGTGGGCGACCGCGCCTCCACCCTGTGGCACGAGCACCGCGACCGCGTCTACCAGACGGTGAACGACATCGTGCAGATCGACGGCGAGTGGGAGGTCCTGCTCGACCGCAAGGGCAGCGACATCGCCATCGGAAACCAGATGGTCGGCCTCGAAGCCACGGTCACCGTGCACTGCGAGGGCACCGCAAAGCTCCTCCGCGAGAACGTCGAGGTGCCCTTCAACATCGGCAAGTCGGTGGGCGCCAGCATCGAGCTGGGGCGCATCCGCTACGACAAGGCGCAGACGAAGATCCTCGGCAACCTCCAGAACCTCGGCATCAACCTCGGCGAGAACGTGGTCTTGAAGATGCTCAACGACCTGGCCGTGCAGCTCCTGGACCAGCAGCTCGAACAGTACCGCGAGGTGCCGATCCTGCAGAAGGACCAGGTGGACGGAATGCTCGGAGGGCTGAAGGACAGCCCGCTGAAGATGGAGATGGACGTCGACGAGATGGCGCTGGTGGTGAACGACCAGGAGATTGCGCTGAAGGTGCGCTTCGGCTTCACCCAGCTACAGCTCGAGACCGCCTGAAGCCAGAGCGACGACGCCGACCCGAAGGTCGGCGCCGGGTCACCTCGGGGAGTCTCTAGAAGAGCTCGGTGGTGCGGAACCAGTACGCGATCTCCTGTGCGGCGGTGTCCGGCGCATCGGAGCCGTGCACCGAGTTGCGGCCCTTGTCGATGGCGACCTGCGCGCGGATGGTGCCGGGCGCGGCATCGGCCGGGTCCGTGGCGCCCATGATCTCGCGGTTCTTCAAGATGGCGTTCTCGCCTTCCAGCACCAGCACGACGGTGGGGCCCGCCGACATGGTGTCGGTCAGCTCGTCGAAGAAGGGACGTCCGGCGTGCACGGCGTAGAAGCCCTCGGCCTCGCGCTTGGACATGTGCACCTTGCGGATGCCGGCGACGCTCAGGCCCTCCTCCTCGAAGCGCGCGAGGATGCGGCCGACGAGGTTTCGCTCGACGGCGTCGGGCTTGATCATGGAGAGGGTGCGCTCGATGGCCATGGTGGCCTCCTGGAGTGAGGGGTGAAGGCGCCGCGAGCTAACCGGCTAGAGCAGACCCGCCACCGTCTTGCCCATCTCGGCCGGGCTCCGACACACGTGGATGCCGGCATCCTCCATGGCCGCGTACTTCGCCTCCGCCGTGCCCTGGCCGCCGCTGATGATGGCGCCGGCGTGGCCCATGCGACGTCCCGGAGGTGCGGTGGCGCCCGCGATGAAGCCCACGATGGGCTTGTCGACGTGGTCCTTGGCCCACGCACAGGCGTCTTCCTCCGCGGTGCCGCCGATCTCGCCGATCATGATGATCACGTCGGTGTCGGGATCGTCGTTGAAGAGCTTGAGCGTGTCGATGTGGCGCGTTCCGATGATCGGGTCTCCGCCGATGCCGATGCAGGTGGACTGGCCGATGCCGATGGCGGACAGCTGCCCGACCGCCTCGTAGGTGAGCGTGCCGGAACGGCTCACCACGCCCACGCGACCGGGCTTGTGGATGTGTCCCGGCATGATGCCGATCTTGCACTCTCCGGGCGTGATGATGCCCGGGCAGTTCGGACCGATCATGCGGGTCGTCTTGCCCTCGAGGTAGCGCCAGACGCGCACCATGTCGGTGACGGGCACGCCCTCGGTGATGGGCACGACGAGCTCGACGCCAGCGTCGATGGCCTCCATGATCGCATCGGCCGCGAAGGGGGGCGGCACGAAGATGACGGAGGCGTTGGCGCCCGTCTCCGCCACCGCCTCGGCCACGGTGTCGTAGATGGGCACGCTGCCCTGGAAGGACTGTCCGCCCTTTCCAGGGGTGACGCCAGCCACCAGCTTGGTGCCGTACTCGAGCATCTGGCCACAGTGGAACCCACCGGACTTGCCGGTGATGCCCTGGCAGAGGAGGCGGGTGTTCTTGTCGACGAGGACAGCCATCTCAGGCCTCCTGCACAGCGGCGACGATCTTGGAGGCCGCATCGGCCATGTCGCTCGCGGGGATGATGGGGAGGTTGGACTCGGCGAGGAGCTTCTTGCCGAGCTCGACGTTCGTGCCGGCGAGGCGAACGACCAGGGGGACCTCGAGGCCAACCTCCTTGACCGCCGTGATGACGCCGTCCGCGATGGTGTCACACTTCATGATCCCGCCGAAGATGTTGACGAGGATGCCCTTGACCTCGGGGTCCGCCGTGATGATGCGGAACGCTGCGGCCACCTTCTCGGCGTTGGCGCCACCGCCCACATCGAGGAAGTTTGCGGGCTCCGCACCGTAGAACTGGATGATGTCCATCGTGGCCATGGCCAGGCCGGCGCCGTTGACCATGCAGCCGATGTTGCCGTCGAGCTTCACGTAGGACAAGCCGTACGTCCCGGCCTCGACCTCGGTGGCGTCTTCCTCCGTGGTGTCGCGCATCGCCACCGTGTCCGGGTGCCGGAAGAGCGCGTTGTCGTCGAAGCTCATCTTGCAGTCGAGCGCGAGCACGTCGCCCTCCTCGGTGACGACGAGCGGGTTCACCTCGAGCATGGCGCAGTCTTCGGCGACGAAGGTCCGGTAGAGCCCCAGGATGAGCTTCACACCGGCCTTGAAGGCCTTGCCCTTCAGCCCGAGGCCGAAGGCCACCTGGCGTGCTTGCCAGCCGCCGAGTCCCGTGACGGGATCGGCCCAGACCTTGAAGATCTTCTCGGGCGTGTGCTCGGCCACGTGCTCGATGTCCATGCCACCTTCGGTGGAGGCCATGATCAGCACCTTGCCGCAGGAGCGATCGAGCAACACAGCGATGTAGAGCTCGCGGGCGATGCTGCAGCCGTTCTCGATGTAGAGGGTGTTGACCTGCTTGCCCTCGCCACCCGTCTGCTTGGTGACGAGGGTGTTGCCGAGCATGCTGCGAGCGGCTTCGAGCGCATCCTGCTGGGAGAAGCAGACCTGCACGCCGCCCTTGCCCGGAGCCTTGTCGCCCGCGAGCACGGTGGCCAGGTCGTCAGGGCCCATGGCCTCGAGGAAGCGACCCATCCCCCGTCCGCCAGCGTGGATCTGCGACTTCACGACCCAGACGGGCCCAGGCAGGGTCTCGATGCCCGCTTCGAGCTCGGCGAGATCGCTGGACGCGACCCCCGAGCCGCAAGCGACGCCGTTCTTGCGAAGGATCGCCTTCGCCTGGTACTCGTGGATGTTCATGGTGCTCCTGGGGACGCACGCCCACCCTGACCCCAGGGCGGGAGCGAAGAGGTCGTTGGGCGGTCAGCGGTGCCGGAGCTTCTGGCCCTCGGCGATGAACTTGCAGCGGTAGATGGGCACGCCCTTCCCGCCACGGAAGTTCACCCGCTCGTCGATGATCTGGGCGGCGATGCCGGAGCAACGGGAGAAGCCGAAGAGCACGGTGTAGTACTCGGACTTCGTGAGCCCCGACGCATTGAGCAGCGTGCCGCTCACCGCGTCGACGTTCGGGTAGGGGTTGGCGACCTTGGGGTTCTCCTTCAGCACCTTGACCGCCCGCTCCCTCATGGCGACCGCGGTCTGGAAGAGGGGGTCGTCCGGGCAGATCTCCTGCCCGAGGCCGTACTGGATGGTGGCCCGCGGGTCCTCCGCGCGCAGCACAGCGTGCCCGAAGCCGAAGATGAGGCGCTTGTTCGCCAGCTCGTTCCGCACGAACGACTCGACCTCGTCGGGGTCGGACGTGCCCACCTTCTTCACGAACTCGAGGCAGGACTGGTTCGCGCGACCGTGCAGCGGCCCGGAGAGCGCCCCCATGCCCCCCGACAGCGAGGTGTAGAGGTCGGCATGGCCACTGGCGACGCACTTCGCCGTGAAGGTCGACAGGTTGCCGCCGCCGTGGTCCATGTGCAGCACATAGAACACGCGGAGCAGACGGATGAGCTTCTCTTCGTCGGCGCCGGGGACGCCCATCATCTGGACGAAGTTCTCGACCAGGCCCAGCTCGGGCTGGCTCTCGATCGGCGCCCCCCAACCTTCGCGGAGGCGGAAGACGTTCGCGAGCATCTCGGGCATGCGCGCGACGACGTTGAGCGCGTCCTCACGCCAGTCCCCGCCGGTGACGCTGACCATGCCCAGCCACTGCAAGCCAGCCTGGAACCAGGCCATCGGGTGACCGTCCTGGGGAAGGCTACCGAGGAAGGCGTGGAGACCGGTCGGGAGGGCGGCGCGCCTGGCCAGCTCGGCCTTGAACTCCGCGAGCTGCCCGTCGGTGGGGAGGTCCTTGTGGAACAGCAGGTAGACCACGGCCTCGGGGTCGAGATCCCAGAGCTCCTTCACGGGGTAGCCCACGTAGTGGATGCCCTCGAGCGGATCGACGAAGCTCGTCTGCACGGTGCCGACCGGAAAGCCCCTGAGCCCGGTGTTGAGGTGCTCTTCCGTGACTGTGAACAGGCTCTTGGGTTCGTCCGCCATGGGGTCGTCCTTGCAGGGATTCCGAGGCCCTCCAGCTATGGTCTGGCCCCCCGGATGTCAAGCGCCGCGGCGGCGCCCCGAGCGGCTCCCGGAGGGGGGCGAGACGGGCGTGTAGAGAGGGGACGGGTTAGCAGCGGCGGTCCCCCTGGAGGGTGCATGAGGTTGCAGCAGATCGCGGCGCGAACCGACGTCGGTCAGATGCGCGACCACAATGAGGACGCCCACCTCGTGCTGCCCGAGATCGGCGTGCTCGCGGTGGCGGACGGCATGGGTGGGCTCGCTCACGGCGAGATCGCGTCGTCGACGGCGGTGAGCACGGTCAAGGCCGCGATGTCCAGCCTGGAACAGGTGGTCAGCGCTGTCGACGAAGACCCCTCGTCCGCCACGCGCATCCAGCTCGCCCAGGTGCTCGAGTTCCTCTCGAACCTCGGCAGCCAGCGCATCCAGCAGGCCCTCGGTCCAGGCGTGTCCGGGACCACCCTGGTGATCGCCACGGTGAGCGGCGGCCACCTGATGGTGTGCAACACCGGCGACTCACGCGCCTACCTCTACCGGGCCGGCACGCTGCGTCCCCTGACCGAGGACCACACGGTGGCGGCCGCCCAGCTCCGTGCCGGCGTCATCAGCCAGGCCGAGCACGACGCAAGCCCCTACCAGCACATGCTCTACCAGGCGCTGGGCACGCAAGGCGAGGTCGACCCCGACCTGTTCTCGTTGCCCGTGGCGGCGGGCGACATCGTGCTGGTCTGCAGCGACGGCCTCACGGGACCGGTGTCGGAGGCGCGCATCGCCAGCATCCTCGAGCGCAAGGGAACCAGCCTCGACGACGCGACCGACGCCCTGATCGAGGCCGCCAACGAGGGCGGCGGTCCGGACAACATCACCGTGGTGCTCGCCCGCGTGCTGGACGGCGAGACGGCCGACGACGTGGAGCTGGTCCGTGAGACCCTCGAGCAGTCGCGCTGCCTGCACGACCTCGGCGACCGGGACCACCGCACGCTCAGCCTGTACCTCGACTACCTGGACCTGGATGCCGGCTCGGTGATCGACGCCACGGTCGGCGTGCACGTGATGCTGGCGGGTGCCGCCATCCGAGACGGCGAAGCCGTCGGCCCTGGAGCCATCTTCGGCCTTCGCTCCCTGGCGGACGACGAGCGCAGCGTGCCCGAGGTCCAGGTCATCGAGCCCGCGCGGGTGGCGGTCCTGACCCCCGAGAACTTCAAGCGGCTGCAGCTTCGCCGCCCGGCCGTGGCCGTCCGCGTGCTGCACGGTCTCTACTCCGAGCTCTCACGCGCGCTGCCCTGAGGCGCTGCGCCGCGGGGCGTACGCACCGCGTCGAAGCTCGTGATCCGAGCACCTCGTGATCCGAGCACGACGGGCGGACCCGAAGGTCCGCCCGCTTGTCAGCATCGAGCCGTTCGGCTCAGACGCCGCAGAACTCGGCCACGCGACCGGCGAGGTCGGTGTTCTCCCAGCTGAACTCCGGGCGACCGAAGTGGCCGTACGCGGCGGTGGGCCGGTAGATCGGAGCGAGGAGGCCGAGGTGCTCGATGAGCGCAGCCGGCTTCGTGGGGAAGATCTCGCGAACGCACTCGGCGAGCTTCTCGTCGCTCACCTGGCCCGTGCCGTAGCTCTCGACCATCACGCTGACGGGCTCGGCCACGCCGATGGCGTACGCAAGCTGCACGAGGCAGCGGCTCGCAGCGCCCGAGGCGACGATGTTCTTGGCGGCGTAGCGACCGAGGTAGGCAGCGGAGCGGTCCACCTTGGAGGGATCCTTCCCGGAGAAGGCGCCACCACCGTGGGCGCCCCAACCACCGTAGGTGTCGACGATGATCTTGCGGCCGGTGAGACCACAGTCACCCATCGGACCACCGACGACGAAGCGACCGGTCGGGTTGATGAAGTACCGGGTGTTCTCGTCCAGCAGGTTCGCCGGGAGCACCTTCTTCACACACCCGTCGATGACGGCCTCGGTGATCTCGGCGTGGGTGATGTCCTCGGCGTGCTGGGTGGAGATGACCACCGTGTGCACGCGCTCGATCTTGCCGTCCTTGTACTCCACCGTGACCTGCGACTTGCTGTCCGGGCGGAGCCAGGCGTAGTTCGGGTCGTTCTTGCGGAGGTGGGCGAGCTTGGCCAGCAGCAGGTGGCTGTTGTGGATCGTGAACGGCATGAGGACGTCGGTCTCGTCGCACGCGTAGCCGAACATCATCCCCTGGTCGCCAGCGCCCTGCTCCGCGAAGAGGCCCTCGCCGGCGGTCACGCCCTGGCTGATGTCGGGGCTCTGCTGCTCGAGCGCCACGACCACCGAGCAGGTGTTGCCGTCGAAGCCCTTGTCGCTGTGGTCGAAGCCGATGTCGTTGATGACGCCACGGATGATGCTCGCGGCGTCGATCTGGCCGCGGGAGGTCACCTCACCGGCGACCATGGCGATGCCGGTCTTGACCAGGGTCTCGCAAGCCACCCGGCTGCGGGGGTCCTGGGCGAGGTAGGCGTCGAGGATGGCGTCCGAGATCTGGTCGCACATCTTGTCCGGGTGCCCCTCGGAGACGCTCTCGGAGGTGAACAGGTAGTTCTGCAGGGCCATGGACGAAACACTCCTTGAAGGACGGCCGGACCACGCGCTGATGGGGCCCGATTGAAAAGTCGTGGCACCATACTCGGCCTGCGCCCACCGTCAAGTCAGAAGAGGCGTTTCCGCTTGCTGCTCGACAGGATGCCCATCGCCTCGCGGTACTTCGCCACGGTTCGGCGAGCACAACGGATGCCGCCCTTCTTGAGCTCCAGGGCCAGCGCCTGGTCGCTCAGCGGCTTCTTGGGATTCTCGGCCTCGATGAGCGCCTTGATGCGCGCCTTCACCGCCACGGCGGCCATGTCGTCGCCCGTGGCGGTCTGCAGCCCAGCGTTGAAGAAGTACTTCAGCTCCAGGATTCCTTGCGGACACTGGACGTACTTGTTGGTCGTGACGCGACTGACGGTGGACTCGTGCACCTCGATCTCGTCGGCGACATCGCGCAGGATCATCGGACGGAGGTGGTCCACGCCCTTCTCGAAGAAGTCGCGTTGGCGTCGCAGGATGCAGGACATCACCTTGCGGATCGTGACCTGCCGCTTGTGGATGGACTTGATCAGGAAGTCGGCGCTGTCGAGCTTGTCCTTGACGTACTGCCGGTCCTCCTTGGTCCCAGCGCCCGCGAGCACCTTCCGGTAGTACCCGGAGATGCGCAGCTTCGGCATGCCGTCCTCGTTGAGCACGATCTGCCACTCGTCGCCCACCTTGAAGAGGTAGACGTCGGGGGTGATGTACTGCGGATCGGCGTCGGCGTAGCCGCGGCCCGGCCAGGGCTCCAGCTGCTGCAGCATCTTGTGGTACTCGATCACGTCCTCGAGCTCGAGCTCCATGGCGCGCGCGACACCCTGGTAGTTCCGGCACTCGAAGTCCTGCAGGTGATCGGTGATGATCTGCACGATGAACGGGTCCTGCGCGAAGACGTGCTTCGCCTGGACGACCAGCACCTCGGCGAGGCCCCGGCTGGCGCAACCGATCGGGTCCAGCTGCTGGATGATCATCTGCGCGCCTTCAGCGTCGTCGAGCTCGGCATCGGCGGCTGCAGCGACCTTGTCGAGCTCGAGCGCCAGGTAGCCCCGCTCGTCCAGGTTGCGGAGCATCACGGCCGCGCAGCGGCGCTCTGCGTCGGTGCAGCTCTGCATCTGCAGCTGCCACTCGAGGTGCTCGCCCAGGGACTGGCTGGTCGACAGCGTGTTCTCGATGGGCGGCAGGTCGTCGTAGATGGAGCCGCGGGCGCCACGGCTGAACGCCTGGCTGGAGTAGCCGTCCAGGATCTTCTGCCAGTCGGTCTCGTTCTCCGCCGAGCCGTTCTGCTGCTCGCTGAGGTCGTTGTTGGTGTCGCGTCCCTGCTGCTCGAGCTCGCGCTCACGCCGCCCCTTGTCCGCCTCGACCCGCGCCTCCGCGATCTCTTCGAGGGCAGGGTTCTCGACGAGCTCGTTCTGGATGTGATCGATCAGGTCGAGCTGGTTGTACTGGAGCAGCTTGATCGCCTGCTGCAGCTGCGGGGTCATCACCTGCCGCAGCTCCTGCCGCTGCGAGAGGCCCTGACGGATGTTCATTTCCATCGCCACGCACGAAGCTTGGCACGGAAGTTGCCCCTGATCCAGTCGGGCACGCAGACCGCCAGGGTCGCGCCCGTCAGCCGACCTCGAACTCGGCGCCCAACCAGCGCTCCCTTGCGACGGGATCCGCAGCGATGGCGGCCGGGGTTCCCCGCACGACGCACCGACCGCGATCGAGCAGCACCACGCTGTCACAGCTTGCGAGGGCCGCTCGCACGGCGTGGTCGGTGAGCAGGATGGCCAGTCCGGAGGCCGCGAGCGCCGCGATGCGCGCCGTGAGCCCTTCCACCGCCACCGGATCCACGCCCGCGAACGGCTCGTCCAGGAGCAGGGCCCGGGGCGCGGTCGCCAGGCACCGCGCGAGCTCGAGGCGGCGGCGCTCGCCACCCGACAGCCGATCGGCGGGCCGGTCAGCGAGCTCGGTGAGGCCCGCGTCCGCGAGCAAGCTGTCGGCGAGATCGCCGCTGGCGCCTCGAGCCTGCAGGGGCAGCAACAGGTGCTGACGTGCCGTGAGCCCGCGGAGCACGGTGCGGCGCTGCGGCAGGTAGCCCAGCCCGCGCCGGACACGCGCTGACAAGGGCCCGTGCAGCGGCTCGCCATCGAGCCGTACGTCGCCTTCATCCGCCCGCAACAGCCCCGTGATGAGCTTGAAGGTGGTGGTCTTGCCCGCTCCGTTCGGGCCGAGCAGCCCCACCACCGTTCCAGCCCCCACGTCGAGGTCGAGCTGGTCGACGCGACGCTGTCCCCCCAGACGGACGCTCAGGCCACGCGCGCTGAGCACCGGCTTCACGGGCTGAGGTCCACCGCGAGCCGGCAGGCGCTGCAGTCGACGCGGTCCTCGTCGAGCGCGAACAGGATGCGCTCCCCCACCATCTCGTGCTGACCGTTGCCCAGCCTCGGCCCGTCCTCCAGCACGAGCTCGCCCCGGCCGACCTCGAGCTCGGCTCGCCCGCCGGTAGCCCACCAGCTGCCGCGTGATGCCTCCACTGGCCCATCGCAGGTGGCCCGCTGGAAGCCGCCCGATGCGTCGAGGCGCACCGACAGCTGCTCGCAGCGCAACACCAGGGTGCCGCGGTTCGCCAGCACGCCGCCCGAGAACACCACGGTGCCCTCCGCGAGGTCCCAGGTGGCCTCCGGAGCCTCCACCTGGAGGATCTCAGCCTCTTCCCGGAGCTCCGCCTCGACACCCGTCAGGGTGACCGGGTCCGCCGCGAGCGCCAGCATGGCCAAGGCCGCGGTCAGGCCAGCTCCTCGAGCGCGACCGGCCGGGGCATGGTCACAGCCTCACCGGGGGCGGATGCCATGCGGCGGACCTGGTGGTCGAGGGCCGCCTTCACGAAGGCCTTGAACATCGGATGCGGCTCCAGCGGCCGTGACTTGAACTCCGGGTGGAACTGGCACGCCAGGAAGTAGGGATGGTCGGGCAGCTCCACCATCTCGACGAGCTTCCGGTCGGGTGACATCCCCGAGATGACCATGCCGGCCCGCTCCAGCTGCTCCACGTAGTTCGGGTTGACCTCGTACCGATGGCGGTGCCGCTCGTCGATGCTGTCGACCCCGTAGACACGCCGCGCGAGGCTCTTCTCGGCGAGCACGCAGGGGTAGCCGCCGAGTCGCATCGTGCCGCCCATGTCGGTGACCTCCCGCTGCTCGTTCATCAGCTCGATGACCTTGTGCTCGGTGTCTTCCGAGAACTCACGCGAGTTGGCCGAAGCCAGACCCAGCACGCTGCGGGCGTACTCGATGACCGCGACCTGCATGCCGAGGCAGATGCCGAAGAAGGGCAGCTCGTGTTCCCGGGCGTAGCGGACCGCGGCGATCTTGCCTTCCACACCGCGGTTGCCGAAGCCACCCGGCACCAGGATGCCGTCGAAGGCGTCGAGCGTGGCACCGGGGTCCGTCAGGTCCAGGTTCTCGGAGTCCACGAAGGTCAGCTCGACGCCCGCCTGGTGCGGGAGCCCGCCGTGCGTGAGGGCTTCGTTGAGCGACTTGTAGGTATCGGTGAGGTGCACGTACTTCCCGACGATGGCGATCTTCGCCGTTCGCACCGGGTTCTTCAGGGTGTGCACGACGCTCTCCCAGTCGTCCAGCCGGGGCGCTGCGGCCCAGATGCCAGCCTTCGCCAGGATGCGGTCGTCGAGGTCCTGCTCGTGGAAGACCAGGGGCAGCTCGTAGATGTGCCCCACGTCGGGTGCGGCGATGACGCTCTCGACACCGACGTTGCAGAAGAGCGCGATCTTCTCGCGCAGCTCCTTGGGCAACGCCCGATCGCAGCGGCACAACAGGATGTCGGGCTGGATGCCCACCTGCAGGAGCTCCTTGACCGAGTGCTGGGTGGGCTTGGTCTTCAGCTCCCCGCTGGTGGCGATGTAGGGCACCAGCGTGAGGTGTACGTAGAGCACGTTGTCGGGTCCCGCGTCCAGGCGGAACTGCCGGATGGCCTCGAGGAAGGGATGGGACTCGACGTCGCCCACCGTGCCCCCCACCTCGACGATGGTGAGGTCGGCGGTCTTCGAGGCCTTCCAGATCTGGCTCTTGATCTCGTCGGTGATGTGCGGAATCACCTGGATGGTGTGGCCCAGGTAGTCGCCGGCCCGCTCCCGCTCGATGACGTTCAGGTAGATGCGCCCGGTCGTGAAGTTGTTGGCCTGCGCCATCCGCGTGGAGGTGAAGCGCTCGTAGTGGCCCAGGTCGAGGTCGGTCTCGGCGCCGTCGTCGGTGACGAACACCTCGCCGTGCTGGTACGGGCTCATCGTGCCCGGGTCGACGTTGATGTACGGGTCCATCTTGACGTTGGTCACCCGCAGGCCACGCGCCTCCAGCAGGGCGCCGATGGCCGCTGCCGACAGGCCCTTGCCGAGGCCGGAGAGCACGCCTCCGGTGACGAAGATGAACTTCTTGCGCACAGGATCACCTCTTCAGAAGAACTCGGGGACGAGGCCGTCGCGATCCACTATCGCCCGGACAGCCTCCAGATCGGCTGGCGTGTCCACACTCGGCCCCGCGGCGGCGACCCTCACCACGCGAACACGCTCGCCGTGCTCCAACAGCCGCAGCTGCTCCAGGCGCTCGCTCTCCTCCAACGGACCAGGAGCGCGGGACACGAAGGAACGCAGGGCGGCGCGTCGGAAGGCGTACAGGCCGAGGTGGTGGAGCCAGGGCCCAGCGTGGGGGACGCGGGCGCGCGAGAAGTACAGCGCGTCGCCCTGGTGATCGCAGACCACCTTCACCACGCTGGCGACGTCGGGGTCGCCCACCAGCGGCGCCGCAGCGGTGACCACATCCAGACCTGCATCCCGCACCAGGGGCGCGACGACGGCGTCGATCACGCGCGGGTCCAGCAGTGGCTCGTCGCCCTGCACGTTCACGATCACGTCGGCTTCGAGCTCGGACACCGCCTCCCACACCCGGTCGGTGCCGGAGACGTGGTCAGCACGCGTCCACACAGCGCGGCCACCGCTCGCCTCGACCGCGTCGACGATGCGAGCGTCGTCGGTCGCGACGATCACCTCGTTCAGAGAAGTCGCGGCGGCCGCCCGGCGGTGGACCCAGGCCACCATGGGAAGACCGCCGATGTCGGCGAGGGCCTTGGCGGGCAAGCGGCGGCTGTCCCAGCGAGCTGGGATGACGCCGATGACCCGCACGAGGCGTGCCT
>CAZSAT010000025.1:0-49425 GCA_964604675.1 uncultured Enterobacterales bacterium | reverse complement strand
CGTTTATGCACCCGAAAAAACAAAAGAAGCCGACCTTTGACGGTCGGCTTCTTCTGAAAATTCTGCGTTTCGTGCGACTTAGCGCTTGCTGAACTGGAAGCGCTTGCGAGCACCCGGCTGACCGTACTTCTTGCGCTCGACCTTACGGGCGTCGCGCGTGAGCAGGCCGCTCTTCTTGAGCACCGGACGATCCGCGAGGTTCCGAGCGGCGAGCGCCCGAGCGATGCCCAGACGTACGGCGCCAGCCTGTCCGGTCGGTCCGCCGCCCTTCACGGTCACGAAGATGTCGACCTGGCCGACGTTCTCGGTGAGCGCGAGGGGCTGCATCACGATGAGGCGCGAGGTCTTCCGGGGGAAGTACGACTCGAGCGAGCGGCTGTTGACGGTGATCTCGCCGGTCCCGGGACGGAGGAACACGCGGGCAGCGGCCTCCTTACGGCGACCGGTGGCGTACCACTGGGTCTCGTTGGACATCAGACGTACTCCGGAAAGGGCTGCGGCTGCTGGGCCTGGTGCGGATGCTCGGTACCGGCGTAGACCTTCAGCTTCGAGAGCTGTTGGCGACCGAGCCTGTTCTTGGGAAGCATGCCCTTGACCGCCTGCTGGAACATCCGCTCGGGATCGTCCGCGAGGACTTCGCCGGCCGGCACGGACTTGAGGCCGCCGAGGTGGCCCGAGTAGCGGTGGTAGAGCTTCTGATCGAGCTTCTGGCCCGTGAGCTTCACCTTGCCGGCGTTGATCACGATCACGAAATCGCCGGTGTCGACGTGCGGCGTGAACGAGGGCTTGTGCTTGCCGCGGAGCACGGTCGCGATGCGGGTGGCGACGCGGCCGAGGACCTGATCCTCGGCGTCGATCACCAGCCACTGGCGAACGACTTCGGCCGGCTTCGCGGAGGCGGTCTTGTAGGTGGTCATGAGGGTCTCGTTGAGCATTTCGGCGCGCGATGGAACGGGCCCGTGCGCGAAGGACAGCCGCATTTAGTGGGTCGGCGGGCCCGCGTCAACCTTCCTCGGAGCTCTCTTCGGGAGGCTCCCAGGTGCTTTCTTCGCCCAGCTTCAGCGAGGTGAAGAAGATGTCGCTCGAGCCAAAGCGACCATCCGCCCAGACGAACAACAGGTCGGTGTTGTTGCGCCAGAACCAGGGGTCGATCGCGTAGCTGGACCCCGGCTCGTTTCCGTTGATCCGAAGATCGGCGTCGTTCCACGTGTCTCCCCCATCTTCGGAGAAGTTGTAGAACAGGTCGTTGAAGCCAACGCCTTCGTCGTCGTTGCGCAGATCGCGCCACACCGCAACGACCATGTCGTCCGCGTAGACGTCGAGGGAGACGTCCACCGACTGGGCCTCTCCCGGGCTGTCCATGTCGAGGCGGACCTCTTCCTCCTGCCAGGTCACGCCGCCGTCTTCGGAACGCCGGTAGTAGATGTCGTAGCCGTTGGAGCGGTTGTCCTGCCAGGCCGCGTGCAGCCGAGGGCCGTTGGCCGCGATCGAGGGGTAGTAGGCGTCGTAGAACCCGGGTTGGTTCGACTCCATCCGGGTGGCTTCGGTGGGCCAGCTCTCCCCGCTGTTCGAGGAGTGGGAGAGGTAGACGTCACGGGCGTCGGTCTCGACCTGGTCGTGCCACGCCACGTAGGCGTGCCCCTCGGTGAGCAACAAGCGCGGCGCGAAGCTGTCGACCCCGCCGTCGCCCGAGAGCCGGGTGTCCGAAGGCGCAAAGCTCTCGCCATGGTCGGTGGAGCGGTTCACGTAGATCTTCGAGAAGTCGTCGCGCAGGTCTTCCCACGCCACGATGACCGTGCCGCTTCCGTCCGCGGCGATCACCGCCGAGCCGGACCACGCGTCGCCGGCTTCGTCGGTGTCGACCCGCGTTCCGTCGGCCATCCAGGTCACGCCGGCGTCGGTCGAGCCGTTGACGTACACATCGTAGGCGCCGTTGCGGGCGTCGAACCAGGACACGTACACCGCCCCGGAGGCCGCGGCGACCGCGGGGCTCAGGCTCATCGCCTCGCCGTCCGGATCGGCGTCCAGCGCGACGTTCTCGGCCCAGGTGCTGCCGCTGTCCACCGTGCGGGTGTAGTAGATGTTGCCGTTCTCGAGCTCGCCGTCGCGGCTGTCTTCCCAGACCACGTGCACGGTCTCGCCGTCGCAGGCGATGACCGGATTCACCGCATTGCCGACCTCCCCGTCGTCCAGGCGCACGTCGCCGGTCATCCAGCTCAGCCCGGCGTCTGCCGAGCGGTTGTAGAAGATGCTGGAGCGGCCGTCTCGCTCGTCCTGCCAGACCACGTGGAGGTGGTACTTCCCGTCGGTGCACGCCCGTGGGCTCGTGGCCTCGACCTCGGACGTGTCGCTGACGAGGGTGTCCCCACCGAGTCCGCCGGTGTCGCTGCCGCCGCCCTTGCAGGCCAGCAGGGTCAGGCCCAGGGTGAGCGCGTAGAGCATCGTTCCTCCGAAGCGTCGCAACATAGCTTCGCCGTCAGGGGTGGTCGACCAACCGCCGAAGAGGTATTGGGGCGACCGACTCGACGGAGAGACGATGCGTCCCGACAAGGCTGCCCTCGGCACCCGGTATGTGTGCTTCAGCTGCGAAGTGAAGTTCTACGACTTGAACCGCGAGGAGCCCACGTGCCCCGGCTGCGGTGCGGACCAGCGCGACAACCCCGAGCCCGACCCGATCACGCTGCTGCTCCAGAAGAAGCGGCGGCGCCGGAAGAAGGCTCCGGAGCCCGAGCCGGAGCCGGTGGTGGAGAAGAAGAGCGAGCAGCCCGACAACAGCGGCTTCGACGACCCGGAAGCCGAGCAGGAAGAAGAGGACGAGTAGGCCTCGAGGACGTCCGGGCGCTCAGCGTTCGTAGTCCACCCTGACCAGGTAGAGCCCATGAGCCGGCGCCGTCCGGCCCGCCTGTTGGCGATCCCTCAGCTCGAGCAGCTCGCCGAACCAGCTGGGCGCGCGGCGCCCCCGACCGACGTCGACCAGCGAGCCGACCACGATGCGGACCATGTGGCGCAGGAAGCCACTGCCATAGAGCTCGATCCAGATCTCGTCGTCCACCGCGACCACGGAGGCGCGTTGGATGCGGCGGACCGAGGTGGTCGCGCTGCAGCCCGCAGCTCGGAAGCTGGCGAAGTCGTGCTCCCCCACGAGGCGGCGTGCCGCGCGGTCCATGGCGGCGATGTCCAAGGTGTAGCGCGAGGCCCACACCCGTCCGTGCCGAAGCGCAGAGCGGCTGTTCGCGACCCTCAGACGGTACCGGTAGAGCTTGCCCACCGCCGAGCGCTGCGCGTGGAACTCCGGCGCCACGGGACGCGCGTCGAGGCACGCGATGTCCGGCGGCAGGTGGGCGTTGAGGCCGTCGCGCATCTTCTGCGGTGCACGCTCGACCGTGGTCCGGAAGCTGACGACCTGGCCGAGTGCGTGCACCCCGGAGTCGGTGCGCCCGCTTGCGATGACGCGCAGCTCCACGCCACCGAGCACCACGGCGAGCGCCTCCTCCAGGCGCAACTGCACGCTGACGCCCTCGGGCTGTCGCTGCCAGCCGTTGTACGCGGAGCCGTCGTACTCGACGAGCAGCCGCCAGGTGGTCGTGCTCAGAGGTCCATCTTCAGACCGAGCTGGAAGGTCGAGCCCGTGAAGCTGAACCCTTCGTCGCTCGCGGGCTCGTCGAGCATCGTGTACTCGCGCAGCTCGGCCACCAGGTAGGTGTCACGGATGCCCCAGCGCGCTTGGACCTGGGACGCACTCGTGGGGTCGAGCCAGTCCAACAGCACGCTCACGCCGTAGCCATAGCTCCACGTACCGCGGCCGCCGGCCACGACGTCGCCCGCCATGGTGCCCTCGAGGTAGCCACTGCCGTAGTCGTACTGCTCCATGAAGAACCAGTACTCGGTGCCGGCCCGCACGAAGGGCACGATGGGCTGGTTGTCGAAGAGCTCGCCGTGGAGGGTGAGGCTGGCGCCTACGGGAAAGAGCGACAGGCGTCCGGACTCGCTCGACGAGGCGCCAGAGTCGACGCCGACGAGGGAGCCACGCTTCCGGGTGAGACCGACGGTCAGGTCGGTCTCCAGGACGCGAAGGACGCGCTTCCCGCCTTCGAAGTAGAAGCTCAGGTAGCCAGGATCGCCATACACGGCCTCGTAGTTCCCGTCGGTGTCGGCGAGCGACAGGGAGCCGACGCGGATCTCGGCGTTGCCCTGCTTGGGCCCGTCGTCCTCGGCCTGGGCGCTCAACGGCGCCACCAGACCCACAGCGGCGAACAGCACGACGCTTCGCCGCCGCGCAACCACGCCGAGGGCGGCCAGACCAGCCAGCCAGCCACTTGCGGTCCCCGCCGCACCACAGAAGCCACCGGTCTCACCGGAGAGCCCTGCGGCCCCCACGGTCTCCTGGGGCTGCGCTTCGATCACCCGACTCATGGGTCCCTCCTGCCCGCCTTCGTCCGTGGCACGCACTCCCACATAGTAGGTCGTGCCGTTCGTGAGGCCTTCGATCACCAGGTACACGTCTTCACCCGGATCTGCTTCCACGTCCACCGGACCGACGGATGCGTCGTCGGTCCCTTCGTAGGCCGGTCCGCCCGTCGCGTAGTCCTCGCGCTCCCACGGCACCGTGGTCAGGTACACCGTGTAGCGGGCCAGGTCTTCGTCGGAGATTCCGGAGAAGTCCAGCAGGATCTTCTCGTGGCCGAAGCCGACGTCGCCGTCGTCCAGGCTCACCTGCGATGGCGGGTTGTCGATCACCAGATCGACGGCGTCGGAGCCGACGGCACTTCCATCCTGGACCTCGACATAGACCCGGTTGGGCCCCTCCGCCCAGTCGTCGGCTACCTCGATCTGCACGCTGGCCGAGCGATCGTCGTCGAGGGTTCCCTCGGCGAGGGTGTCGCCGTCCAGCACGACCTCGAAGTCCCCCGCGCTGTCCGACGCGATCTGCAGCGTGACGAGCTCGCCCACCTCCAGCGCGGCGACCTGGTCGGCTTCGACCTCGACCCACGGACGATCGGTGAGCACGCTGAGGGTGCCTTCGTTGCCCACCGCGACGAGGTAGTCGCCCACGACACCGAGGCCCACCGCTCCGGGCACGTCGAGCGCCTGCAAGGCCTCGTCGCCCACAGCGCCGTTGGCGTAGCTGAAGAGCTTCACGAGGCCCGCTTCGCTGTCGCCGACGGCGCAGAAGCCTTCGCTCTCGTCCACCGTGACCGCCGTGACGCTGGTGAGTCCGTCCTCGTCGTCGAGCAGGATGGCGTACTCGTCGGACGAGGTGGTCAGGTACTTCACGAGCGATCCGCTCTGGTCGGCCAACAGGCCGATGCTCGCGCCGTCGGTCCACACCTCCACGAAGTCACGGCCCGACAGCGTCTCGTTCGATCGCGCGGTCGACCCCGTGGACAGGTCGACCTTCGTGGTGTCGTCACCGCCGTGCACGACGAGCAGCACGCCGCTCAGGAGGCCCACCGCCTCGACGCCGCTGACGCTCGTCGAGGACGCGGTCCAGTCAGCGTCCACCTCGGTCGTGTCGGGATCGTAGACGTGCACCTCCGGGTAGTCGCCGTCCGCACCATCGACCACGATCCAGAGCCGAGCGTCGTCGTCGTCGAAGGCCAGGCCGAGCACCGGAGCACCACCACCACCCGCGGTGTCCCCACCACCGCTTCCGACGGAGATGGCCTCACCGACGTCGAGGTCGTAGCCAGGCCGAAAGCTCACGGGGACCAGGGCGCCGTCGTCGCACCCGACGAACACACCGACTTCGTCCTCCGCGCTCACGGCATCGATCGCGGTGGTGCGCGCGCCGGTGCAGACCTGGGCGTAGGCGGCTTGCCAGGTCTCGGTGTCCAACACCACCAGGCTGTCGCTGCCCTCGTCCACGAAGGCGGCCACACCCGCTGACGACACGCTGAGGGACGACAAGCCCGTGCCCAGCGAGGCGGACCAGCCGACGTGGTCCGGCTCGGCGAGGGCCAGGTTGGTGAGCATCAGCAGCATCAACCCGCAACGGCAGCAGGAATCGTGCCACGGTGAGGACCCGCCCGAGCAGGCCCTTGCAGCGACAAGCTGTCAATGGCGGGCACGACGCCCCTCCGTGGCCGGACAGCGTGTCAGAGCTGGCCATGCTCCCGGCAGTAGGTCAGCACGTCCACGCAGGCCGCCCCGACGAGGGCCTGCGGGTCGGCGCTGGCCACGAGATGCAGGGCCTGGCCGGCAGGGTCCTCACGCAGCCGGCCAACCGCCACGGTGCCGTGGCCACCTCGGGCCCGCGGCATGAGCGGGCGCCCGTCCACGTGCTGGAGCTGGGGCGTGTCAGCAAAGAGCTCGTGGAGCGCTTCGGCTCCAGGTTGCTGCTCCAGGGTGATGGTGAGCGAGGCGAGCAGTCCCGCGAACAGCGGGGCCATCATCGCGGTCACCGCGAAGGCGGCGTCACCGAGACCGAGCACGGAAGCGGTCTCGGTCGCCGTGTTGGCCTCGTAGACTGACCAACCGTCCGGGCCCACGGGTCCCCAGCTGGGGAGCACGTCGAACGCCAGCCCCTCCCGGAAGATGGCGCGTGGGGGGTCCTGCTGGTTGAACAGGGAGACCACCTGCCCGCTGAGCTCCTCGATGGCGGCGCGTCCGGCGATGGAGGCCGGCATCCACGCCGTGCCACGCACGGACAGCAACCCGAAGGACGCCTGGAGGGGTCTGCACACCGCGAGGAGGAGGAGGGAGAGCGGTCCTGGCAGCCGAACGCCGCCGTCCTCCCGGAGGTCCTCGACCGCCCAAGGGTTGGCCCACGGCACGAACAGCGGCGCGTCACCGAGCACGCCGGTCGGGTCGAGCACCGGCACCCCCTCGTCGAGCAGCCCTGGCAGCAGGGCCTCGGCTTCGTCGCGAGGCAGCGCCAGCACGACAGCGTCCAGCTCGGCGAGGTCGGGCAGGGTCGGCACGCGCACCCGCTCCGGCTCGCCGCTCACGTCCAGGCTCGTGGCGCGACTCGCACGGCTTGCGAAGGGAACAAGCTCCACCGCGAGGTCCGAGGCGTCCAGGCTCGCGACCACCTGACGACCGAGAGCGCCCGTCGCGCCCACCACTCCAATGCGTAGTTCCGACATGCCGCGCGGCTATCCCGCTATTGGGTCAGCTGCTGGATCCAGCGGTCGACGTCCATGACCATGACCGCGAACATCAGGGCCACCAGGAAGAGTACGCCAACCTGCTGGGCGCGCTCGCGGATGGCCAGCGAGAGCGGTCGCCCTCGGATGCCTTCCGCCAGGTAGAACAGGAACTGCCCGCCGTCCAGCACCGGCACCGGCAGGAAGTTGATGATGCCCAGGCTGATGGAGAGCGCCCCCATCATGCGCACGTAGGTGTAGATGCCCGCTTCGGCGGCAGCCTTCGCGTCGCGCACGATCTGCACGGGGCCGCCGAGGGTCTTGCGGGGGTCCGCCTCGAAGGTCACGAGCTTGCCGACCTGCTCCAGCACGAAGGTGGCCAATCCGATGGTCTCGTCGACACCCTTGCCGAGCGCTTCCACAGGCCCGTAGTAGCGGGGTGTGGTCGGTCCCACGACGTTGCTGCCGAGGGCCGAGATGCCCACCAGCGCGCGGTAGCGGTACCGACCGAAGCCATCGGTGTCCCGCACGATTCGGGGCAGCACCGTCTCTTCGATCACACGGCCGTCGCGGACGAGCGTGAGCACGAGCGGCACGGCATCGGAGCCACTCCCCTCCCCCTCCTGCTTGGCACCGATCCGTTCGACCACCTCGCTCCACGCTGTGAGCCCGCGGCCATCGATGGCGGCGAGGCGGTCGCCCACCAGGATGTTGGCCTCACTCGCAGCGGAGTCCTCGGAGATCTCACGCACGAAGAGGTAGCCGGGGTAGACGCCCCAGGCGTTGGCGCGGGGGTCTTCGAAGAGCAGCTCGGGCCCAGCCCAGCCAGGATCCGCGGTCAGCGTGAGGGAGAGCTCCTGGAGCTCGCCGTCCACCTCGCGCGCCACCTTCAGCGTGGCCTGCTGCACACCCGCCAACGCCGCCATCAGCTCGCCGTAGGTGTCGACCTCCGCGCCCTCCACCGAGAGCACCTCGTCCCCAGTTTGCAGCCCGGACCTGGCGGCGGGGGAGTCGTTGTCGCTCACGCCCACGGTGGCGTCGGGCGCCATGTAGTCCATGCCCATCCAGGCAGGAGAGAGCCCGGTCTCGGTCTCCTCCGCGCGGGCCGGGATGCGCACGTCGGCCTGGTAGGCGGAGCCATCGCGCTCCAGCGTGAGCGAGACGGTGTCCCCCGGGTCCGCCACCCTGCCCAGCACACGGTAGAAGTCGCCCCAGAAGATGACAGGCTCACCGGCGACGGCTCGCACCTGGTCGCCTTCGCGGATGCCGGCCTCCCACGCCGGCTCCCCGACCAGCACGGTCTCGACCGAGGTGGCCACCTGGGGCTCGCCCCCCATGGCCAGGCCTGCGAAGAGCACGACCGGCAAGGCGAGGTTGGAGACGGGGCCCGCGGCGATGATGAGCAGCCGCTGCCACACGGGCTTGTTCAACATGGCGCCTTCGGAGTGCAGGTCGCCGTCGGTCCCGCCGTCCATGAAGGGGTCGGCCCCTTCCATCTGCACGTAGCCCCCGAACGGAAGCAGGCTCAGGCGGTAGTCCGTGCCGCCGAAGCGAAAGCCTGCCAGGCGACGCCCGAAGCCCACGGAGAAGGTGAGCACGTTCACGCCGAACAGCTTCGCGACCACGAAGTGCCCGAACTCGTGGATCACGATGAGCACCGCGACCAGGACGAGCGCTGCGAAGTAGACCAAGCTCAGCCTCCGCGGGGCAGGTGGGACCCTAACGTGCCTCGGAGGGCGGACCCCCGAAAGGCCATGGTCATGCCCCGGAGACCACCAGCCACGCCCACAACAGAGCCCCGGAGAAGAGCAACGAGTCGACCCGGTCGAGGATGCCACCGTGTCCCGGCATGATCGTGCCGGAGTCCTTGACACCCGCCGAGCGCTTGATCATGGACTCCACCAGGTCCCCCACCACACCGCCGGCACCGAGCACCAGGGCGAGCACCACGATCTCGGACACCGAGGTGTCGGGGAGACCGAAGTGGCGCACGAGCAGCGCGCCGCCCACCGACCCCGCCAGGCCGCCGACCACGCCCTCCCAGGTCTTCTTCGGCGAGATCTTTTCGTAGAGCTTGGTGGAGCCGAACGCGCGCCCCGTGAAGTAGGCGCCGGAGTCTCCGGCCCAGACCACCGCCAGCATCAGGAAGATCCAGGCCAGCCCGAACTCGTGACGCCGGATCAGGGGCAGGAGGCTCAACAGCGCCGCGACGTAGCCCAAGCCGAGCCACAGCCTCGCAGCGCTCGAGAGGTGCTCGTCCACCGGGCCCGAACGAAAGAGCACGGCCATCAAGCAGACCAGCAGCAACAGGCCCACGGTGGGACCGATCAGGGCGGGCGGCGCGTAGAGCACGGAGGCGTAGAGCAGGAGCCCCGTGGGAAAGAGCACGAAGCGGGCCCAGTCCTTCGCCTCGGGAAAGGCCATCGCCCCGTACTCGTGCAGGCCGACCACGACCACCACACCGACCAGGGCCTCCAGGCCCCAGGTGCCTCCGAAGACCAGCAGGGGAAGCACGACGGCGAGACCGACCGCGGCGGCGACAAGGCGGGTGAGCATCAGCGGGGGTCCCGGAGCTGAGCGCCGGTCTTGCCGAACCGCCGCTCCCGGCCGGCGTAGGCCGCGAAGGCCTCGGCCAGCTGAGGTCGGCGGAAGTCCGGCCACGCGGCGTCGGTGACGTAGATCTCGGCGTAGGCGAGCTGCCAGAGCAGGAAGTTCGAGATGCGCATCTCGCCGCTCGTGCGGATGAGCAGGTCGGGGTCCGGCAGGCCCGCCGTGTAGAGGCATCGCTCGATCGCTGCCTCGTCGATGGCCTCGGGCTTGAGCGCTCCCGCCTTGACCAGACGTGCCAGCTGCTGGGCCGCGTCGACGATCTCGGTGCGCGAACCGTAGGACAAGGCCAGGGTCAGCGTCATGCGGCAGCTGGGCTTGTCGGTGAGGCGCACCAGCTCCTGGAGCGGCTTGCGCACATAGAGCGGCAAGCGATCGACCTGGCCGATGGCCCGGAGCCGGATGCCGTTGTCGAGCAGCTCGCGACGCTCCTGCCGCAGGTACTTCTGCAGCAAGCGCATCAGGTGCGCGACCTCGCGCTTGGGTCGCTTCCAGTTCTCGGTGGAGAAGCTGTAGAGCGTGAGCGCTTCGACACCTTGGGCGCGGCAGGCGCGGGTGATCTCGCGCACGCTCTCGGCGCCTTCTTCGTGGCCGCGCACCCGGGGCAGCCCCTGGCGCTCGGCCCAACGCCCGTTGCCATCCATGATGATGGCCACGTGACGGGGGACGCGGGAGGTGCTCACACCTCCAGGATCTCCGCTTCCTTCGCCCCGACCACGCCGTCGACCTGCTTGACCGAGGCGTCCGTTCCCTCCTGGACCTGCTTGAGCACGCGCTTCAGCTCGTCCTCGGAGATCTCCTTGTCGCCCTCGAGCTCCTTGAAGAGGTCGTTGTACTCACGGCGTGCGTGCCGGATGCTGATCTTGGCGTCCTCGCCCATGCGACGGACCTGCCTGACCATGTCCTGGCGACGCTCGGTCGTGAGCGGCGGGATCGGCACCCGCACCACGTTGCCGTCGCTGTTGGGGTTCAAGCCGAGGTTTGCGGTGGCAATGGCCTTCTCGATGTCTGCGATGACCGACTTGTCCCAGGGGGCGATCTGGAGCAGTCGAGCGTCCGGCGCCGACACCGTGGCCAGCTGCTTCAGCGGCATGACGGCCCCGTAGCTGGACACGTTGACCTGCACGTTGTCGAGCAGTGCCGGGGAGGCACGACCGGTTCGCACCGTGGAGAGCTGGTTCTGGAGCGACGAGAGGGCCTTGGCCATGTCGTCGTTCATTGCGCTCATGTACTCGTCGACCACAGGTCCTCCGTTGTCCGAGGCTTAATGGATCACGGGCGGTCGTCGACCCTCGTTCCGATGGGCTCGCCCTCGACCACACGCACCACGTTGCCAGGCTTCATGTCGAAGACCACGATGGGAAGGCTGTTGTCCATGCACAGCGAGATCGCCGTGGTGTCCATGACCTTCAGGCCGCGCTTGATGGCGTCGAGGTAGGTGACGTGGTCGAGCTTCACGGCGTCGTCGTAGAGCGCCGGATCCTTGTCGTACACCCCGTCGACCTTCGTGCCCTTGAGCACCACGTCGGCACCGATCTCAGCGGCGCGGAGGGCCGCAGCGGTGTCGGTGGAGAAGAAGGGATTGCCCGTGCCGGCGGCGAAGATGACCACGCGCCCCTTCTCGAGGTGCCGGGTGGCTCGCCGCTTGATGTACGGCTCGGCGATGCGGTCCATGGGAATCGCGGACATCACGCGCGTGTAGGTGCCGCGCCGCTCGAGAGCATCCTGCAGGGCCAGCGCGTTGATCACGGTGGCCAGCATGCCCATGTAGTCGGCGTGCGCGCGATCCATCCCACGGCTTGCCCCAGAGAGCCCGCGGAAGATGTTGCCGCCGCCGATGACGATGGCGACCTCCGCACCGAGCGCCTGCAGCGCGCCGACCTCCTCGGCGAAGCCGCCGATGACATCGGCGGTGATTCCGAAGCTGCCCTCCCCGGCGAGCATCTCGCCGGAGAGCTTCAACAGGACACGCTTGTAGGCGTCCGCCACCTCAGGCCAGGCCGGCCGCTGCAGCGACCTCGGCCGCGAAGTCGTCCTGCTTCTTCTCGAGGCCTTCGCCCATCACGAAGCGGGAGAAGCGGCGGATCTTGATGTTCTCGCCGATGGTCGCGATCTTGTCGGACACGACCTCGCCGACCGTCTTCTTGTCGTCCTTGACGAAGGTCTGGTCGAGCAGGCACTGCTCCTCGTAGAACTTGCCCATGCGACCCGCGACGATCTTCTCGGCGATGTGTTGGGGCTTGCCCTCCTCCATCACGCGGGCGAGCTGCACCTTCTTCTCGCGCTCGATCGCGTCGTTCGGAACCTCATCACGGGAGATGTAGGTCGGAGCGGCCGCCGCGATGTGCATCGCGATGTCGTTCACGAAGGCCATGAACTGGTCGTTCTTCGCCACGAAGTCGGTCTCGGCGTTCACCTCCACCAGCACGCCGATCTTCCCGCCGGCGTGGATGTACGAAGCGACCACGCCTTCGGCAGCGGCGCGGCCGGACTTCTTGGCGGCCTTGGCGATGCCCTTCTGCCGCAGCCAGTCGACGGCGGCGTCGAGATCGCCGCTCGCCTCGGTGAGAGCCTTCTTGCAGTCCAGCATGCCGGCGCCGGTGCGCTCGCGCAGCGTCTTGATCTGAGCCATGGACATAGGTGGTTCCGTCCTCTGCGGCCCCGGAGGAGCCGTTTTCGAAGGTGTTGAGCGGGGGTTCGGCTAGGCCTCGGCCGTGGCCTCGGCTTCGGGCGTGGCTTCCGGCGCCGGGGGGGCGGCCGAGGCATCGGGCTCCTCGGAGGAGGAGCGCGCGCGGTGCACGATGTCGACGTTCACGTCGGCGGCAGCGGCGACCGCGGCATCCGGGTTGACACGGCCGGCGGCCATGCCCTCGATGCAGCTGTCGGCGATGGCGGACGTGAACAGCTGGATGGACTTCAGCGCGTCGTCGTTGCCGGGGATGACGTAGTCGATGCCGGAAGGATCGCAGTTGGTGTCGCAGAGCGCCACGATCGGAATCTTGAGGGTGCGCGCCTCGTTGATCGCGATGTGCTCCTTCTTTGGATCGATGATGAAGAGGGCGCCCGGGAGACCCTTGAGCTTCTTGATGCCGCCCAGGCTCTTGTTCATCTTCTCGATCTCGCGGCTCAGCTGGAGCGCCTCCTTCTTCGAGAGCACCTGGAAGCGACCCTCCTCACGCGCCCGCTCCAGCTTGTTCAAGCGGTCGATGGACTGCTTGATCGTCTTGAAGTTGGTCATCGTGCCGCCGAGCCAGCGGTTGTTGATGTAGTACATGCCGGCACGGCCGGCCTCGCCCGACACGATGTCGCGCGCCGCGCGCTTGGTGCCGACGAAGAGCACGGGCTGACCTGCGGAGGCGACCCCGTTCACGAAGCGACAGGCCTCGATGAGCGCGCGGGCGGTCTTCTGGAGGTCGATGATGTGGACCCCGTTCTTGGCGCCGTAGATGTACGGGCGCATGCGCGGGTTCCAGCGGCGAGTCTGGTGGCCGAAGTGCACACCAGCGTCGAGGAGGTCTCGGAGGGAGACGTTGGGCATGATGACGATGTCCTGGGGGTCACGAAGGACCCGGTTTCGGGTTGGGCCTCCGCCGCGTCGCGGCCCCACCCCGAAGGGCACCCAGGGACCGTGGCGTGATCGGCGTGTGGAATGAGAGGTGCGCAGAAGAGCGCGCCGCGCGATTAACCGAGCGAGGGGCGCCTGTCTACGCTGGGGACGCCGCGGCCTCGACGGTCTTGGCGCAGCACTTCTTGTACTTCGCCTCGGAGCCGCAGGGACAGGGGTCGTTTCGACCGAGCCCGACACGGACTGCGTAAGCCTTGGCCTCGGCGCCCCTTGCGGGAAGCTTGGCGGGCTTCGGCTGCGGACGGGGCGGCGTGAGCAGTGGCTGCTCGGCCGGCTGCCGGGCCGGCGCCCCCGCGGCTTCCGGCCGTTGTTCGAGTGCACCGGCCGAGATCGCCCGCGCCATGCGCTTGCTGGGCCGCTGCGCCGCCTGCTCGGCCTCCTGGGTGAGCTCGACCCGAAGGAAGCGGCTCACCACGTGTTCGTCGCGGAGGGCGTTCATCATCATGAACATGTTGTAGCCCTCCTTCTTGTACTCCAGGAGCGGGTTGCGCTGGCCGTAGCCGCGCAGCCCGATGCCGTCCCGGAGGCGATCCATGGCGAGCAGGTGATCCCGCCAGAGCTGGTCGGTGAACTGGAGCAGGAGCATGCGCTCGATCTGCCGCGCGTTCTCCGTGGTGATCGCCTCTTCCTTGGCTGTGTAGAGGTCCATCGCCTCACCGAGCAGGCGCCCACGCAGCTCCCGCTGGGCGTGGTCGCGAAGCTCATCATCGGTCTCGTCCTCCCACGAGACACCGAAGACCTTCGTGATGCGCTCACGGAGCAGGCCGATGGTCCAGTCCTCGGGGTGCATGCCCTCCGGCGCGCAGTCGTCCATGATGTCGTCGACCACGCCCTCGACCGCCTCGAGCGTGAGCTCGCGGATGCCCTCGCCGGCCAGGGCCTTGCGGCGCAGGTCGTACACGTACTGGCGCTGCTGGTTGAGCACGTCGTCGTACTCCAGCAGGTTCTTCCGGATCTGGAAGTTGTGGCCCTCGACCTTCTTCTGGGCGTTCTCGATCGACTTCGAGATCACGCGGCTCTCGATGGGCTCGTCGTCCTCGATCCCCCACTTCTCCATGAAAGCCAGGATCTTGTCGGAGCCGAAGATGCGGAGCAGATCGTCTTCGAGCGACATGTAGAACTTCGAGCTGCCTGGGTCCCCCTGACGCCCAGCCCGACCGCGGAGCTGGTTGTCGATGCGGCGAGATTCGTGGCGTTCGGTGCCGACGATGCGGAGACCACCAGCCTCCAACACCTTGACGCGAGCAGCCTCGCACTCGGGACGCAGCCGAGCAACCTCGGCCTTGTAGGCCTCCGCGTTCTCCTGCCAGTCAGGCACCGCGTCCTTGGCGAGCTCCTCGGGGTTTCCACCGAGCTTGATGTCGGTGCCACGACCCGCCATGTTCGTGGAGATCGTGATGGCGCCGATCTGGCCCGCCTGCGCCACGACGCGGCTCTCCGACGCGTGCTGCTTGGCGTTGAGCACGTGGTGGGGGATCTCCTTGCGCTGGAGCATGCGCGACACGATCTCGGACTTCTCGACCGAGGTCGTGCCGACCAGCACGGGCTGACCGCGTTCGTGGGCCTCCACGATGTCTGCGAGCACGAAGCGGAACTTCTCCTCCTGGGTCCGGTAGACGATGTCGTGGTCGTCGTCGCGGCGGATGGGCTCGTTGGTGGGGATGACCACGCAGTCGAGGTTGTAGATGTTCGCGAACTCCGCGGCCTCGGTCTCGGCGGTGCCGGTCATGCCCGAGAGCTTGTCGTACATGCGGAAGTAGTTCTGGAAGGTGATGGAGGCGTAGGTCTGGCTCTCCTGCTCGACGTTGAGCTTCTCCTTGGCCTCGACCGCCTGGTGCAGCCCGTCGGACCAACGCCGACCGTGCATGAGCCGCCCCGTGTGCTCGTCGACGATCACCACCTTGCCGCTCTGGACCATGTAGTCCTTGTCGCGCTTGAACAGGTAGTGCGCCTTGAGGGCCTGGTTCACGTGGTGGAGCACGACCATGTTGTTGGGGTCGTAGAGGTTGTCCACGCCCAGCTTCTGCTCGAGCTTGTGGATGCCGTCGTCGGACAGGGTGACGCTGCGCCCCTTCTCGTCGACGACGAAGTCCAGCTCGTTCTGCAGGAGTGGAATGACCGTGTCGACGAACACGTAGAGCTGCGTGTCGTGGTTGGTCGGGCCCGAGATGATGAGCGGGGTGCGGGCCTCGTCGATCAGGATGGAGTCCACCTCGTCGACGATGCCGAAGTGGTGGCCGCGCTGGGTGTAGTCCTCCAGCTTGTACTTCATGTTGTCGCGCAGGTAGTCGAAGCCGAACTCGTTGTTCGTGCCGTAGGTGACGTCGCACCCGTAGGCGTGGCGCTTCACCTGGTCGTTCCGCTCGCCGGAGAGGATCTTGCCGACCGACAGCCCGAGGAAGTTGTAGACGGGCTTCATCCAGTCCGCGTCACGGCTGGCCAGGTAGTCGTTGACCGTGACCACGTGGGCGCCCTTGCCCGACAGGGCGTTCAGGTACACCGGCAGGGTGGCGACCAGGGTCTTGCCCTCGCCGGTCTTCATCTCGGCGACCATGCCGTCGTGGAGCACCTTGCCGCCGACCATCTGCACGTCGTAGTGCCGCATGCCGAGGGTGCGCACGCCCACCTCGCGAACCAGGGCAAAGGCCTCGGGAAGGAGATCGTCGAGCGGCGCGCCGGCCTCGATCTGTTCCCGAAACAGCGGCGTGAACGCCTTCAGCTCGTCATCGCTTCGCGCTTGCATCGCGGGCTCGAGCCCTGCGATGTGATCGATGAGAGGCCGCATGCGCTTGATGCGGCGGCTGTTCGCCGTCCCGAACACCTTCTTGAAGCTGCCTTCGATCGCCTCGAACCAGTCCGCCATTGCTCAAACTCCCGAATCGGCTGTCCTTGCACACGCCGGTCGACGGCGGCAAGGGCCGGAAGTCGGCGCCTTTAACGCAAAGCTCTCACCTCGGGAGGTAGTCGAGCGGATCGACCGCCTGTCCGTGCACCACGAGCTCGAAGTGGAGGTGCGGTCCGGTGGTCTGTCCGGTGGTCCCCACAGTGGCCACGACCTGCCCAGCTTCGACGTAGTCACCCTCGTCCACGAAGATCGAGGTGCTGTGCGCGTAGCGGCTCTCGATGCCGAAGCCATGGTCGACCACCACCATGCGACCGTAGCCGCCGTTGGAGCGCGCCATGCTCACGGTGCCGGGCGCCACGGCCACGACGCGGCTGCCGCGCGGCGCGGACACGTCGATGCCGGAGTGGAACTTCCGGCTGCGGTAGATGGGGCTGCGCCGGTAGCCGAAGCCGCTGGTCAGCACGCCGCTCGCCGGCCACACCTGGGGCAAGGCGGCGCGGATGGTGAGCAGATCCGTCACGTCCTCGGCCGCGCGCCCGATGCGCGGTTCGACCTCGCGCAGCACCCTCAGCAGGCCTTCCGCGCGAGCCTCCACCGCCCCCGCCCAGGCGTCGGCGGGCCGGAGGTCGTCGACCTGCACGGGGGCGAGGCCTCCTCCATCCAGCTCGCCGAGGGCCTCGAGGCCGAGCGCAGCGCTCTCGGCGTCGTCCAGCGGGCCGAGCCCACCGGGCAGGCCCACGTCTTCCTGCAGCGCGCGGAGCTGCCGGTCGTAGACCCGGAGGCGCCGCAAGGTCAGCTCCACCTCGTCGAGCTCCCCTTCGATGTCGTGAAGGCGGGTCTTCAGCCGAAGGTTCTCGGCGACCAGATCGTCGAAGCGCCAGAGCCGCGGCAGCTCCACGGCGAGCACCGCCCCGCCCAGCGCCAGGAACACACCGAGCACCGTGAGCGCAGCGGCCGCCCGCCGCAGCATCGAGGACGTGATCGTGAGCTGGCGAACCCGACCGCGGCCGCGGTCCTGGACGAAGAGGAGCGTGTAGCGACGCTCCTCCCGCTCGTCCGAGCGGCGGCCCATCAGGGCTCGTCGACCCTCACCACCACCGCGGTGACGTTGTCGTCGCCGCCGCGCTCACAGGCGGTGTGGATGAGCTTCCTCGCAGCGGACTGCAGCGGGTTGCGGAGGATCGCCTCCCCCATCTCCTGGGTCTCGACCAGGTTCGAGAGCCCGTCGCTGCAGAGCAGGAAGGCGTCGTCCCGACGGAGCGCCTTCACCTGCACGTCGATCTCGACCTCCTCGGTGTAGCCGAGGCTGCGCGTGATCACGTTGCGCAAGCGGTGGTGCTTGGCTTCTTCCCGCGTGAGCACGCCGGCCTTGACCTTCTCGTTCACGAGCGAGTGATCCTCGGTGAGCTGCTCGATGCGCCCATCGCGCACCAGGTAGCCGCGGGAGTCGCCCACGTGGGCGAGGTAGGCGTTCCCCGACTCCAGCAACAGCACCAGGGCGGTTGTGCCCATTCCCTTGTACTCGGGCTCTGCGGCCGCCTTCTCGAAGATGCGCTTCCCCGCCAGCCGAACCGCGTAGCGGAGCTTCTCCCGCGTGACCTCGACCGGGCCGTCCGCCTGGGGAAGCTTCATCTCGGGATCGGTCTCGATGGAGCTCAAGACCTCCTCCACCGTGTTGACGGCGATGGCCGAGGCGTACTCACCGCCGACATGTCCACCCATGCCGTCGCACACGACGAAGAGGTTGAGCTCGTCGTTGATGAGGTAGTTGTCCTCGTTGTTGGTGCGCTTCATCCCAACATCGGTGATGCCGCAGGACGTGACGCGCACCGTGCCTCCTCGTACCAGACCCTCCCCAAGTCAGAGCGGGGGAGCCTGGAAGCCGGGGCTTTTATGGTCGCGGCTCTGAGCGCGCAAATCCCGCGGCTCAGAGAGCCTGCGCCAAGGCCACCCATTCGTCATTGTCGAGGGTCTCGGCCCGCCTTCCCGCGCCCACCACCCCAGGGACGATGCTGCGCACACGGGACTTGTCGAAGCGCGACGACAGCGCGTTCTCGAGGGTCTTCCTCCGCTGCGAGAAGCCAGCGCGTACGACCTCGCTGACGTGCTCGACGGGGACGCCCGGGGCGAAGGGACGGGGCTCGAGCAGCACCACGGCCGAGTCGACCTTCGGCGGGGGGTGGAAGGCGCCCGGCGGCAAGCGCATCGCGATGCGCGCCGTGGCGTGGAGCTGGCACCAGACCGACAAGGAGCCGCGCTTCCGGGTGCCCGGCTCCGCCACGATGCGCTCGGCGACCTCCTTCTGGAACATGAGCACGAGCCGGCGGAAGCGCTGCGCATCGGCCACGAGGCTGGTCACCAGCGTGGTGGCCACGTTGTAGGGGAGGTTCGCGCACGCGAGCCAACCGGAGCCCGGACAGACCGTGTCGAGGTCGATCTTGGTGGCGTCGGCCTGGTGGAGGGTGAGGCTCGGGAGCTCTTCGGCCAGGAAGGCCGCGAGGTCCCGGTCCACTTCGACTGCCGTCACCAGCGCGCCCCGCGCCATCAGGGCTCGGGTGAGGCCACCCAGGCCGGGACCGATCTCCAGGACGCGGTCGTCGACGCCCGCACCCGTGAGCGCGGCGATGCGTTCCTGCACCCCGGCCTGCACGAGGAAGTTCTGGCCAAAGCGCCGACGCGCCCGCTGTTCGAGTCGCCTCAGCAGGACGGAGGGATGGGGAGAGCTGGCCACGAGTGCGCCTGTATCTCGCCGGTGGCACGCACCTCTTCGCAGGTTACTCTTGACATGACAAGAGCACCCTTGAGACTCTCCTTAAAGAATCTGAGTGTTCTCGAACTTTGGAGGTTCGCAGGCCGCGTCTGGTTTCGCTGAAGCAGACGCAGAGCCCATCGCTGCATTGACGTTGGTCGACGAAGAAGCCGGTCTCGGGCGCAGGATGCCCCGCCGGCGAAGCTGAGCAGAGAGACGTTCGCGAGGTCGGGGTGTACTTCGCGGACGAGCCGAGAGATGCCACCCCCCACGCGCGACCTGCGGACCTCCCCCTCTTCCTTCCCCGAGCGCCGGTGTCCCGACAGCCCGAGCACACCGGCCTGGGCCCCCGCTTGGACCCCCTGAGGCCCACACGCGGAGCACGCATCGCCCGACGCACGGCGGAGATCGCCTTGGCGGCCACGTGGCGGGCGCTCACCCCCGACTCCCCCGAACGCTTCGCCCGTCCTCCGCACCGTCCGCTCCTCGCCCGGCTCTACTACGCGACGGACGACGGGTGGCGTTGCCCCCTGTTCCACCTCCCCGCCCCCCCGGGAACACGCGGCGAACCCGTGCTCCTGGCGCACGGGCTGGCGGTGAACCGCTTCGCCATGGACCTCACCGCTGAGCTCTCGATCGCGCAAGCCCTGCACGAAGCCGGCTTCGCGGTGTACCTGCTCGAGCACCGGCTGGACCGCTCGGCCATCGCACCGGACGACGCGCGACCTGGCGACCTCGACGACTTGGTCGCCCAGGACGTCCCGGCCGCGCTGGAGGCCATCCAGCACCACAGCGGCTTCCCGCGGGTCGCGTGGGTCGGCCACGCTCTCGGCGGCCAGCTGCTCTACGCGTACCTGGCGAGCTACGGGCGCCTCGGCCTGGGTCCGGCCACCACGCTCTGCGCTCCCGTCCGGTTCGAGGCGGGCGAGACGATGCTCCGGGCGGCGGCCCTGCTCGAGCTCCTACTGCCACGTGGAGCCCACGTGCCGATGCGTGCCGCAGCGGCTCTGGCCGCGCCCTCGGCGGGTGCGAACGAGCTGACGCGGAGCCTCATGGTGCACGGCGCCGAGAACCTCTCCGGGGCGATGGTGCGCCAGGTGCTGACCTGGCTGCGCGCTGGCACCCTCACCGACCGACACGACCGCATCGACTACCTCGCCGCGCTCGCCGGCCACACGCTGCCGGTCCAGGTCATCGCGTGTGAAGGCGACCCGACGTGCCGACCGCACCACGCGGGCGAGGTCCTGGCGAAGCTCGCCGGCCCTGTGGACGGCCACGTGCTCGACAGCACGTGGAGTCACCTCGACCCGCTGCTCGATTCCCGGGCACCGACCCAGGTCTTCGGCCCGGTCGTGACCTGGCTGGACCGTCATCGTCAGCTCTGCTGGTGACGGAGGCAGCGCTCGCGCATAGGCTTCCGACATCGAACGAGGTGTGCGTGGCAGAACAGGGCAATCGGCTTCTCATCGGCGTGGTCGCGCTGGCAGGACTCATCCTGACGGCGCTGGTGCTCGGGGTGACCCTGCTCTGGGACGACGAGGCGATCGTCACCGGAGAGGAGTCCAAGCGCTGGATGCGCCTTCGCCTTGCAGGCGCGGTGCTGGACGGCCCCGAAGAGGATGCCTTCCACTTCGACCCGGAGCAGGCCCCGCTGACCCTCCCCGAGATCAGCGGCGCGCTCCACGCCGCCGCCGCCGACCCGAGCGTCACGGGCCTGCTGCTGCACCTCGACCGCCCGTCGTTGGGCCTCGCCCAGACCCAGGAGCTGCGCGCAGGCCTGACCGCGTTGACCGCAGCCGGCAAGGAGTGCGTGGTCTGGTCGAAGACCTACGAGAACGTGAGCTGGTACCTCGCGTCGCCCTGCACCGAGATCACGATGCATCCGGGCGGCGTGCCGTTCGTGGTCGGCCTCTCGATGAGCACGACCTACTTCGCCGGAACGCTGGACAAGCTCGGACTCACCGCCGACTACCTGCGTGTCGGCGAGTACAAGTCGGCCGTCGAGAGCTACACCCGCGATGCGCCCTCGGACGAAGCGCAGGAGATGTACACGGCGCTGCTCGACAGCCTGCAGGGCACCTTCGTCGACGACCTCGCGGCCACGGGACGGTGGACCAGCGAGGAGGTGCTCGCGCTCCTCGAGGACCCACCGGTCACACCCGAAGCGGCCGTCGAGCGCGGCCTCATCGACGCGTTGACCTACTCGGACGAGCTCAACGAACGCTTTGAGGACGTGGACACGGTGCCCCTGCGAGCCTACCTCGACGAGGTCCGCGCGGACTGGAAGCGGTCGCCGTCCGTCGCCATCGTGCACGTGGGCGGCACCATCATCGATGGGCGCTCCCAAGGCGGCGGCTTCGGGGGCACCTCGGCCGGCGACCGCACCGTGGTCGAGCGGCTGCGCGACCTGGAAGACGACGACGACATCGCGGCGGTGGTGATCCGGGTCGACTCGCCCGGCGGCTCGGCCCTCGCGTCCGACGTCATCTGGCGCGCGGTCGGCGAGCTCAAGGCCGTGAAGCCGGTGGTCGCCTCGATGGGGGGGATGGCCGCGTCCGGTGGCTACTACGTGGCCATGGCGACCGACCACATCGTGGCGGACCCCAGCACCCTCACGGGCTCGATCGGCGTCTTCGGCGGCAAGGTGGCTCTCTCGGGCCTGTTCGAGAAGGTCGGTCTGACGACGTGGAGCGTGCAGGGTGCGCCCCTGGCGGGGATCAACTCCAGCGTGGAGCCCTTCAGCGAGCGCGAGCGCGCCAAGCTCCAGGAGCGCATGGACAACTTCTACGCGAGCTTCGTGCAGAAGGCCGCCGAAGGGCGCGGCATGAGCTTCGACGCGCTCGACGCCGTGGCTCGCGGCCGGGTCTGGACGGGCGCCATGGCGGTCGAGCACGGCCTGGTCGACGAGCTGGGCGGAATCGAGGACGCGGTGCGTGTTGCCGGCCAGCTCGCCGGCGTCGACGACCCCGGGCGTCGGTTCGTGCCGGCCCCGCTGGACCTGTTCGAGTGGCTCGAGCTGATGACCGAGCCGAGCGATGCCCAGGCGCGGGCCACCCTGCAGGCCGTCCTCGGCGAACGAGGCAGCGACCTGCTGGCCCACTCGCGAGCACTGCAGACGGCACTCGAACAGGATGGCTTCGTGGCAGCGCTGCCCCTGCACGTCGCCATCCGGTGATCCCGAAGCCCGTCGGAAGGCGTGAGCTGGCCGACGTCGCCGAGCTCCTGAACGCCGCCTTCGCGAAGCATCGGGAGTCCATGCACTTCTCCGCCGACATGCTCTCGGTCTTCGCAGGATGGACATGGCGTCTCCCGGGCCACTCCCTGGCCCTGCGCGACAGGGGACTGCAGGCCGTCGCGATGGCCGGCCAGCGCCCGGCGACGTTTCACGGCATGTCGTTGTCGGTGGTGCACGTGGGACCGGTCGGCGTGCGACCGGATCGACAGCGTCGTGGACTCGCATCAACGCTCCTGCGCGCCGTCGAGGATCGGGCGAAGCGGTGCGACCTGCTCACCTTGACCACGGAGCCGGCCTACGGCGCCCACCGGCTCTACGAGCGTCTCGGCTACCAGGTGGTGGAGCGCTACCGCCCCAGCGTGGTCGCCCTCGGCGCGGCAGGTTGGCCGCCGGTGGAGGCCGCGCGGCTCAGCGCTGGCGCGTTCTGGAAGGGCGCCTCGGCACACGACGGGCGCCCCTCGGCCATCGTCGAGAACACCGCGAGCGCTCCTCCGCACGTCCCCGCACTCGGCCCCCGCTACCTGCGTGTGGCAGACGGGGCCGTGGCCACGATCGATTGGCCCGTGGTGTCGCGCACCGGTGGCACCCGGCACCTCAAGAGCACCCAGGTCATCGCCATCAGGGGCCCGCGGCGAGCGCGGTCGGCGGTCGTGCACGCTGCGGCCCGCGCGGCCCGCGCTGCGGGGAGCGAGGTGCTCTACAGCCTGCCGAGCGTGGCCGTCGAGCACCCGAGGCTCCGGCCGACCGGCCCGGTGGTGCTGCGCATGGCGAAGGCGCTCACTCCGAAGGGCGAGCGAGCGCTGGCGGTCGCCGCGGCGTGGGACGAGGTGTGTCCCGCGCCGTGAAGGGCCTACTGGCCCGTGTCGGTGAGCTCATCTTCGAGGTCGTCGAGGAACTCGCAGTTGGGGATCGTGCAGGTGGGCACGAAGCGCAGCTGGCCGACCATGAAGCTGGACAGCGCGGTGTTGACGTTGTCGAAGTCGTCGGTCGACGCGGTCTTCATGCCCGCCACACCGATCGCGTAGATGCTCTCGGCCGCAAAGGCCTTGGCGGGGATCTCGAGGCGCTTCTGGCCGTCACCGTGGGTGAACTCGTAGACCGCCTCGATGTCGGCCGGCTCGTTGGACCAGGTCACCTCGCCACTCTCGGTGTCGAGCACCACCGCAAGCACGCTGTCGAAGTCCTGGGCCGAGAGGTCGAGGTTGATCGCGGTGCCGGCGCTGTGGCCGTAGTCGACCTGATCCGCAATCTGGGGCGAATCGGGCAACTTGCGCGAGATGCTGGAAGCGTCGCCGTCGAGCTGGATGTTCACGGTGGCGTCGGAGCCCACCACGTACGAGATGCCCTGCTCTTCGCTGTTCCCGGCGTAGGCGCCTCCCCCTTCGGAGAGCAGCTCGACGCCAGCCGCGTCACCGACCTTGAGCCGCACGGTGGCGCCCTCGACCGGCGCGTTGGCCATGTCGTCGACGCTGGAGGCATCGGCCAGAAAGATCTTCACGAGCGCGCCATTGGCCCAGTCGCTGTCGGAGAGGTCGATCTCCTCGTACTCCGGCTCAGCGACCCCGAGGATGAGACCTTGGGCCACCAGGGGATTCGTGACCCCGTCCACCGTCTCCTTGATCTGGTCGAGTTCCTCGCAGCCGAGGAGCAAGAGCGTCATCACCATGCCTGAACCTCCATCTCAGCCCGCAGAGGGCTCTGAGATACGTACCTGCCATCGGCTCCGCCCGCCACCGACATGAGCCTGCTTCGGACCTTGACTGGCGTCAGCCATCCGGCTACCTGCGCGGGTCCACGATCTCGTCGCCCGAGGAGGGCCCCATGGCGTCCAACACCAAGCAGACCAAGTACCGCCGTCAGCTCCGCGCCGACAAGGCCGGCCGCAAGGCGAAGAACCTCCGCGAGCGCAACGGCACCACGCCCAAGTTCGACGTGCACACGCCGGAAGCCGACGCCAACGCGCCGAACCAGGCGAAGTCCTAGTCCATCCGAGGCCGGCTTCGGCCGAGCCCGTCCTCAGGGCACCCGCAACAGGCGACAGGCCGTGGCCGTCGTCGCCGCGGCGAGCTCTTCGTAGGAGATGCCGCGCAGCCGCGCGATGGCGTCGACGGTGAGGGTCACGTGCGCCGGCTCGTTGCGCCGTCCGCGCAGCGGCTCGGGCGTGAGGAACGGCGCGTCGGTCTCGACGAGCAAGCGGTCGAGTGGCACGGCCCTGGCCACCGCCTGGCTGTCCAAGGACTTCTTGTAGGTCACCACGCCGGGTAGCGACAGGTAGCCCCCCGCGTCGACCAGCTGCTCCATGTCGGCAACGTCGCCTGCAAAGCAGTGGTAGAGCACACCAGCGCCCTCGAACGCCTGCTCGTCGAGCAAGGTCCGGAAGGCCTCCCCATCCGAGTCCCGGTCGTGCACGATGATGGGTAGATCGAGCTCGAGCGCGGTGCGGATCTGGCGTCGGAACGCCTCGCGCTGCGCGTCCCGCGGGCTGTTGTCGTAGAAGAAGTCGAGCCCCATCTCGCCGAAGGCCACCACCTTCGGATCGGCCGCGAGGGCGACGAGGTCGGTGAGGACGCGATCGGTCAGGTCCTTGGCGTCGTGCGGGTGCATGCCGACCGAAGCCCAGACGCGATCGTGACGGCGCGCGACCGTGACCGCGCGAGCCGCCGAGCCGTCGCCGTAGCCGGAGCCTACGGTGAGCATCCGCGTGACCCCGGTGGCCTTCGCCGTGGCCACGAGCTGGTCGACCACGGCGTCGCCGCCGTAGCTCTCCGGGTCGAGGTGGCAGTGGCTGTCGAAGACCATCAACCACGCAGCTGTTCGGCCAGACGGGCCACCAGGCACTCCACCATCAGGCGGGTGTTCACGTTGACCTCCATGCGCTGCCGGGTCTGGTCGATCTCCTCCCGCATGCGGTCGATGCCACGGGGAAAGAGCCGCGGAGCCCACGCGCGAACGAGGTCTTCGCGGTCGTCGTGGACCAGCCCCACATCCGATCCGGAGCCCACCCGCACGGTGTCCACCAGCAGCGTCTCGAGCACCTCGAGCAGCGCTTCGATGCGCAGCTGGACGTCGGCTCGCTTGCCCTTCGCTACGCGTTCCGCGAAGGCCTGCTGCCCGGCCGCCCCGCCCTTGAGCGCGGCCACCAGCTCGTCCCGGAGCTCGTCGCCGCTGCCGTCCTCTTCGGCGAGGGCGAGGGCGCGCGCGACGCTGCCGCGCGCCCGTCGGGCCAGCCGCACCGCGTCGTGCACGCCGCGCTCCTCGAGCCACGCGGCGAGCTCGGACTCGGGCACGGCGCGGAACCGGATGCGCTGGCAACGGGAGATCACGGTGGGCAGGAGCGCGCTCGTCCGGCTGGTCAGGAGCACGAAGCCCGTGCCCCGTGGCGGCTCCTCCAAGGTCTTGAGCAAGGCATTGGCCGCCTGAGGCATCAGCTTGTCGACCGGGTCGACGATGACCGTGCGCCAGCGCGCGTTGTAGCGCCTCAACCCCACCGACCGGATGAGCTCCCTCACCTGCTCCACGCTGATCGTGCCGCTCGCACGCTTGGGATCCGGCTTGAGCACCACCAGGTCCGGGTGGGTGCCGGCGGCGAACTGGCGGCACGTGCCGCAGCGACCGCAGGGGCGACCCTCGGACGAGACTTCACAGGCCGCTGCTCGCGCCAGCCAACGGGCTGCGGCGCCCTTCCCCACCCCATCGGGCCCCTCGAACAGGTAGGCGTGGTGCAGCCGATCGGCGCGCGCCGCCGCCAGCAGCGGGCGGAGCACGCGATCCTGTCCGAGGAGGGGAAGCGCTTCCATGGGGGTCCGTTATCGCTCCCGAACGCTCGTTGGAGGCTCCATGCTCACCCTCTTGCCTCTCGCCTTCGCCGCCGAGCCGGCGCACTACCACCCCGATCGTGTCGCGCAGTCCTCGGCGCTCTTCGCCCGCTACGCCGAGGGCCTGGGACCGTCTTTCGAGGCCGCGCAGCGCGGACTGACCGACCTGAGCCGCTCGCTGGAGGACCTCGAACGTGCCGTGCTGCTGCTGGGCGATCGCGGCGGAGACGGCTTGTCGGCTTGGGCGAGCAGTCAGCGACGCACCCTGACGCACCAGTACCTCCAGACCCAGGCGCACATCAGCCTCCTGGAGGAAGACAGCGCCGCGATCTTCATGGCGGCGCTCGAGGCGGCCCTGGCGGCCCATGGCGACCGCGAGATCGTCGAGTGCGCGGGCCCGAGCTCGGTGATGTCGTTGTTGGGGCCGGGGGGCCGGCAGAAGAGTGCCAGCTGCGAAGGCGAGTCCCTCAACGCCGCCCTCGCCGCCCACATCGACGACAACAGAGCGCTCGCCGCCGACGTGGACGAGATCCTCGCCCTGCCGTGGCCGGAGCTGGGCCTGGAGCCCGCCGAACAGCAGGCGGTCGAGCTCACCGGCACCGATGGCTACGTGCAGCTGGCAGCGCTCGCGAACGCCTTGTTCGACCCCGAGCTGGACAAGATGGCCGACAACCTCGAAGGCATGCTCCGGCCCTTCGAGGACGCGATCGCCGACGGCGACGCCGCCGCGCTCGCCGAGGCCGAAGCGGTGCGTGAACGCTACGAGCTGGCGCTCGCCGAGGCGGGCAGCCGAATCCTCGACGCCAGCGCGAAGGCTCTCAAGAAGGGCCCCGAGATCGGCGTCTGCGCGAACCCCGAGGAGCTGGGGGGATGCGCCGGCGAGGACCGCACCGACGAGATCCTCCCCGTCCTGAGCGCGAACAAGAAGGTCCGGAGCGCGCTGGACTGATCAGCGCGATGCGGTGAACGACCAGGACTGGTTGGTGCAGTCGAAGCACCAGGTGCCGCCGGTGTAGGTCGCCGTGAGGGTGCCCTCCATCGTGTAGGCGTCGATGAACTCCCCGGTGACGGTGTAGGTCTCGGTGCACGTGCCTGGCAGCGTGTTGACCGCGGTGAACTCGGTGTCGGTGCTGAACGATCCACTCATGGTGCCCGGCTGGGATCCACCGCCGTACACCGCGATGGTCGGGTTGGAGTCCGTCACGATGAAGCTCGACGAGCTCATGGACACCAGCCCGTAGGCGCAGGAATAGCTCATGCCCGAGTGGAGGTAGGTGCCGGAGTAGTCGTCGGGCGCGGGGTCCTCGGAGGTGTGGGTGGCGGTGTCGGTGCACACCTCGCCGTACTGGTCTTCCACGGTCATCGTCACCGTGTGGGCCCCCGGCGTGAACGCGGCCCAGGAGAAGGTGACGCTCCCGTCGCTCGACGCCGTGGTCTCGCCGAGCTCGCCGTCGACGTTGGACGAGAAGTCGATGCTCAAGCTCTCCACCGGCGTGCCGTCGTCACCCACCGTGCCGGTGAAGACGACCGTGTCGCCGGTCTCCCCCTCGGTCGGGTCGGCCGCGTCCAGGCTGCAGCTCGGGGGATCGTTCGGCGGGTTGACCGTGATGATGATGGTGTCGGTGCCGGTCTTGCCGAACTTGTCCTCGACATAGAGCGTGAGCGCATGCTCGCCGGCGCTCAGGTAGCCGTAGCCGATGACGTCGCCTTCGTTGTCCGGGATGGCGTCGACGTCGTCCAGCCAGTCGTCGAGATCGCTCTTCCAGTCCACATCGAGATCCTGGGGTGCATCCTCCTCATCTGCCACGATGCCCTCGAACACGATCTTTTCGTCCTCGAACAGCACGTCGTCCGCCAGAGGTGACGTGATCTCGGCGGTGGGCGCCGCGGTGGGGACGACCTCGAAGTCCACCCAGGCGGCCGTCGTGGCATCGCTGGGATCGGTCACCTCCAGCGTGACGCGCGGGTTGTCCGGGTCGAGCACGAGGGTGCACTCGGTGCCGCCGTCGTCGTCGGGTGTCTCGGCGACGCACTCCTCGCCGTCACCGACGAACCAGCTGACGACGAGGTCCTCGGTGGCGTCATCGGCGTCGCTGACGGATCCGCGCACCGTGATCTCGTCGCCCTCGAGCACCTCGTCCTCATCGACGTGCGAGGTGATCGCGGCCGTGGGCTCCGCGTTGAAGGTCCCGATCGACTGGTCCGAGCAGGCAAACAAGAGCGTGAGCATGGGCATCTCCACGGCCGATCGTACCCGACGTAGGGCCCTCAACGAAGCAGGTCGAACCAGGCCAGGACTTGCGGCGCCTCCTGATCGAGGTCGAAGCCCCCCTCGGCCCCGAGCTCCATGCACCCGCAGGGGCTCGCCCAGCCGATCCCGACGCGCCAGGCCTGCAAGGCGTCCGGCGCTGCGAGCACCTCGCCGCGAGGGGTCCAGACGCCGCGCTCCCGAACCACGTCCACCGCAGCGTCGACCCCGATCTGCTCGACGCTGATCAGGCCGTCGGCGTGCCAGCTCGTGACGCCGAGGTCGACCACCTGATCGTCGTAGCCCACGCGACCGCCAACCAGGGTAGCGCTTCCGTCGGACACCGCCTGCATGTCCACGGCGACCGGTCCGCTGCGGGCGCGAACACGCCCCTCGCCGGCCCACCCGGCGCCATCGGTCACCAGTCCACCGGCGGCGGTGACCGACGCGCCTCGGCGCCACCAACGACTCTCCACCCACGGCCCGGCGGACGGACCGACCGGTGCGAGGTCGTCGGGCACGCGCGGGGTGAGCTCGCCGAGGCGCGCGCCCGTCGCTCCGCGCGCACCGACCGCCAGCTCGTGCACCCAGGTGCCGTGTTCCGCCCACAGCGGCGCCAGCACGGTGGTCTCGAGCAAGCCATCGATGGCCTGCTCGGTGCCATAGGTCAGCGATCGCGCCTCGGCGCGCGCCGTGGTCTCCACGGGTCCCAGCCGCCGCACATCCTCCAGGCCCACTCGGCTCCACAGCCGCGCCATGCCGTCCACCGCGTGCAGCGACACGGCCGCGTCCCCTCGCATGGGACCGAGCTCCACCACGGGAACGGCCAGTGCCGTGCCCGGCCGCGCGGTGATCACGCCGTCCTGCTGCCAGCCGAGCACGTGGGCCGACAGGGCCCCGACGCCGGCCAGCGCGCGCTGTTCGAGCCAGGGCGTCGAGCGCCCGAGCGCGTCGAGGGCGAAGTCACCGAGCACCTCGCCGTCCGACGCGAGCGCACCCAGGGTGGCGGCCTGCCAGCCGGGCCCGGCAACGCCCAGATCCGCCTGCACCATCCCGCGCAGCGCCCCATCGGCCAAGCCCTGCCATGCGCCGAGCGCTTCGACGTCGCCGGACGGCAGCGCGACCGCCGCACCGAGCTGTGGCCCGCGCCGGGTCCGGACGCCGGGGGAGAGCTGCCACGAGGCGCGTCCGGCGCGGACGGCCAGCGGCGCGACCACGCGGAGACCGTCGTCGCCGTAGCCCAGCTCGGGCACGTGCGGCTGGACCGCACGAGGCTCGGTGGGGAGGGACAACCAGGGCACCGGCACCACCCCGCGCCCGCCCAGCTCGAGCACACCGCCTCGAACCACGAGCCTGTCCGACCGCCAGGTGACCTCGTCCGCGCGAAGCGCCCACGCCGGGGGATCGGTCTCGCAACCCGTCAGGCGTGCCCCGGAGACCACGATCTGACCCTCGGCGATCAGCGCTTCGTCGAAGTCCAGGTGCCATCCGTCGGATGCCCAGCGACCGTCCGTCGCCGCAAGCTCCTCCGGCGTGAGCACCACGCGGTCGGCTTCGAGGCTGCCCGGCTCGGCCCGCGCCACAGCGCACAGGGCGAGCACCAGGCTCACGTGGCGCCGACCAGGTCCCGAATCGCTCCCGCGAGGTACAGACTGCCGGCGACCACCACCAGCCCGCCGCCGTCGCGGGCGAGCGGCAAGGCGCTCTCCACCGGACCGGCGGGCATCACAGGCACATCGAGGCCCACCAGCACTTCCGCGAGGCCGCCGGGGGTGTGGGCCCTCGGATGCCGACACGAGGTCGTGAGCACCCGGTCGACCTCACCGGACAGCGCCGCCGCCACCGAGCGCGGGTTCTTGTCGCAGCCCATGCCCAGAAGGAGCGTGCGACGTGCCGAGCGGGGCAGCCCGCGCAGGTAGTCCGCGAGCCGCCGTGCGCCCTCGACGTTGTGGGCGCCGTCGACCAGCAGGTTCGAGGAGAGCCACTCACAGCGGCCGGGGTTCATGGCGTGCGCCAGTCCGTGACGCAGCGCGGCCTCGCTCACGGCGAGGGACGGGTGCTGACGACCCAGCAGGCGCAGGGCGGCGATGGCCACGCCAGCGTTCTCCACCTGGTGGTGGCCGGGCAGGCCACTGGAGAGCTCGGCGAGCCGAAGCTCGTCGTCTTCCCAGGAGAAGGTGTCGGCGGAACCCCCGGTCCGGAACTGCGCACCGGCGACCCACAGCGGTGTGCCGCGCTCGCCGGCCATGGAGCGCACCACGGCGAGCGCCTCCCTGCTGAGGGGACCGATCACCGCGGGCACGTCGCGTCGGAGAATGCCCGCCTTCTCGGCGGCCACGCTCGCATGATCCGGCCCGAGCTTGTCGCAGTGGTCGAGTCCGACGCTCGTGATCGCGCTCACCGACGCCGACACCACGTTGGTGGCGTCGAGCCGGCCCCCGAGTCCGACTTCGATCACCGCCACATCCAGATCGCACCGGCTGAGGTGGAGGAACGCGGCGGCCGTCATGGCCTCGAAGTACGTGAGCGGCTGCTCCTCCACGCCAAGGTGAGGGAGCGCGTCGGTGGCCCACACACGCGCCCGAGACACCACCTCCTCGAGCAGCGCCGACAAGGTGGCGTCGTCGATCGGGCGCCCCTGGATCCGAATGCGCTCGTTGACGTGCTGGAGGTGGGGCGACGTGAAGACCCCCACACGCTTTCCGCCCGCGACGAGGGCCGACTCCAGAAAGGCGCAGGTGCTGCCCTTGCCGTTCGTGCCCGCAACGTGCACCACAGGCACCGCGAGGTGAGGATCCCCGAGCTCGTGCAGGAAGGCCTCGACGCGCTCCAGACCGAGCCGGATGCCGGCACCGACGAGTCGTTGGAGCACGGGATGCGTGATCACGTGCGCCTCACGCCGGCTCGAGCATCCACCGCAGCGACCACGCCACCCGCTCCCGCAACGCGTCGCGGCCGACGATGAAGTCCAGCATGCCGTGCTCCAGAAGGTACTCGCTGGTCTGGAAGCCTTCGGGCAGGGCTTCGCCGATGGTCTGCTCGATGACCCGAGGTCCTGCGAAGCCGATCAGGGCCTTGGGCTCGGCGAGGATGAGATCGCCGAGCATGGCAAAGCTCGCCGCGACACCGCCGGTGGTTGGATCGGTCAGGATCGAGACGTAGGGCATGCCCGACGCGCGGAGCCTTGCGAGGGCAGCGCAGGTCTTCGCCATCTGCATCAGCGAGAGGATGCCCTCCTGCATGCGCGCGCCGCCGGATGCGGAGATCACGATCGCCGGTCGCCGGTTCTTCAGGGCGCGCTCGAAGAGGCGCGTGATCGCTTCGCCGACCACCGACCCCATCGACCCACCCATGAAGGCGAACTGGAAGGTGCCGATCTCCACGGGCATGCCGTCGATCGTGGCGCTCCCGGACACGAAGGCGTCGAGCTCCCCGACCTTCTTCTGCGAGGCCTCGATGCGACCTACGTAGGACTTCGAGTCGACGAACCCCAGCGCGTCCGTGGGCGCGATGTCGGCGTCGTGCCGCTCGAAGCTGTCGTCGTCGACCAGCTCCCCCAGGCGCGCGAGGCCCGACCACCGGTAGTGGTGATCGCAGTGCGGACACACCTGCCGGTTCTCTTCGAGCTTGGGCTTGTAGAGGAACTCAGCGCAGCCGTTGCAGCGGAGCCAGTTGTCCTTGGTCGGCCGCTCGGGGAGAGCCGGCGCTTCCTTGGCCTTGGCCTGCCGGATCTCCGGCGGGGGCTGCTCGAACCAGCGACTGCCGTCGCCCATGGTCGCTCCGGGTGCCTGTGGCCGCCCAGTCTATCGCGGCGCACTCGGGCGTCCAAGGTGCGCCGCGACGGCATCGTGCACGGCGCGCCGGAGCGGCTTGTGGCGCGCCTCGGCGTCCGAGGGGTGCACCCGGTTGGTGAGCAACACCACCACGACGTGCCAGCTCGGCGCCACCCAGATGCTCGTCCCCGTGAAGCCCAGGTGGCCCACGCTGTCGTCTGGGAAGTAAGCGCCGCTTGACGACGCACCCCGCGATCGACCATCCCAGCCCAGCCAGTGGGAGCCGGATCCGCGGGTGGTCCACGCCGTCCGCACCACGGGCCAGGCGAAGGGGCCACGCCCGTGAAAGCCCTCGAGGAAGGCCTGCGTGAGGGCACCCACCCCCGCCGCGGTTCCGAAGAGACCGGCGTGGGAGGAGACCCCGCCCATCGCTGCGCAGTTGTCGTCATCGACCACGCCTTGGTGGGGGCCGCGGAGCGCGGTGACGCGGGTGCTGGCGGCCTCGGGGTGGCCGAAGCGCAACCCGGAGACCTCGGCCGGATCGCGGATGAGTCGCTGCCACAGCCTGTCGAGCCGGGCCCCGCCGACGCGCTCGATCACCCCGCACAGGGCCAGGAAGCCGAGATCGCTGTAGGCGTACCGTGTGCCGGGGCGCGCCACGAGCGCGTCCCCGGCGGCGCGTTCCAGGATCGCGGATCGGGTGGGTTCCGAACCCCAGTCGCTCACGCTCTCGAACAGCGGTGCCCACGGTCGGTAGCCGGCCGAGTGGGAGAGCAGGTGGGCGATCGTCACGCCGACCGGCACGGTGTCCCACACCGTGTGGGCCTCGGTCTCCAGCGCGAGCTGCCCTCGCTCGACGAGCGCGTAGGTGACCGCGGCACCCACGAGGGGCTTGGTCAATGAGGCCAGATCCCACCAAGCGGGCACGGCATGGGGACGGGGCGCGGGCGTGGAAGCCGCCTGGCCGACCACCACGTGCGCTGCGGTGCGACCGTGGGCCAGGACCAGCGCCTCGGCGCCACTCCCGACGCCGGACGCGACGGCGTCGTCGAGCAGCAGACGGAGCGCTCCGGTCAACGCCAGCGGAGCACGCCTTCCGCCAGGTGGGCGCGCGCCCCCACGCGAAACGCCAGGTTCCGGGTGCCGTGCCCGACCGGCGCGTCGACGAGGACCGGGATGTCCGAGCCACCGAAGACCTCTTCCAGGATGGCGCGGTGGTCGGGGTGTGCGGGTGCCAGCTCGCCCACGGCGACACCGACCAGCCCGTCGAGCACGCCGGCCCGCCGGAGCTGATGCAGGCAGCGATCCAGGCGGTACGGCGCCTCCCCGACCTCCTCCAGGACGAGGATCGCGCCCCGCGCGTCCAGCTGGTCCGGGGTCCCACACGTGCTCGCCAGCACACAGAGGTTGCCGCCGACCACGGGGCCTTCCGCGCTGCCAGGGCACAGCATGTGCCCGGACCAGGGCGGTCCGGTTCCTTCGAACAACAAGTCGCGCAGCGCGGCCCTGCTGGCCTCGTCCGAGCCGTGGAGGCTGTGGAGCACCGGACCGTGGACACCCGAGATGCCGGCGCGCTGATGGAGGGCCACCAGCAAGCTGGTCGCGTCGGAGAACCCGATGACGGGCCGATCGACCACGGCCTCCCAGTGCACCCCGTCCAGCAACCGGGCCAAGCCCGACCCACCGCGAACGAGCCAGGCGGCGTCCAAGCTCGGATCGGTCAGCGCCCAGCTCAGGTCGGCGCCGCGTTGCACGTCGCTGCCCGCCAGGTAGCGGTGGGCGGCGCGCAGGGTGGGCGCCTCGACGAGCTCCAGGCCCCACCCCTCTGCGATGCTCAGGCCAGCGGCCAGCTTGGACTCGTCGAAGCGGTGCGACGGCGCAAAGACACCGACGCGGGCACCAGGGAACAGCAGAGGGACGCTCACCGAGCCACAGGATAGCGAGCTTCGTGACCCTCCTGCTCCTCGCCTGCACCAGCACAGCGCCCACGGCGAACGAGCTACCGAGCGCAACGGGGCCGAGCGAGCTCCCGGAGGTGCTCGCGCTGCCGGACGTCCTGCCCTTCACGGCGCGCACCCGAGCCTCGCCCATCACCCTGGTCGACCAGCATGGCGCGCCCCTGCTGGTCCTCGAGGCGCTCGGGGTGGAGCTGGAGGTCGAGCGCACCCTGGCCGAGCGCGCCTTCGTGCGGTGCACGGGCTGCCGCGCGGAGGTCGAAGGCTGGGTGCAGAAGCGCGCGCTGCTGCCCGTCGGCGGCGACGGCGCCACGGCGCAGGATGCCCTCATCCTCGCGGCGGCCAGCCAGGCCGGCACGGCGACCCGCCACGGGCTGGTGGAGGGCGTAGCGGGCGCCTGGACGAGCCCGCCGTGGCACGCAGAAGGCGGCTACGACGGCGCGGTGGCGCGGTGGGCCGATGGTGTCTGGACGGTCGTCGAGCCCGAGGCCGAGGCGCTCACCGAACACGACGAGGAGGGCCCGTGATCCGCCTGAGCTCGGTCCAGGGCAACAGCCAGCGCCTCGACGGTGGCGCCATGTTCGGCAACGCGCCGCGTGCCCTCTGGGAACGCTGGGCCAACCCGGACGAGCTCCACCGCATCCCCCTGGCCTGCCGTGCGTTGCTCATCGAGGAACCCGGCCGACGGATCCTCCTGGAGACCGGCATCGGGGCCTTCTTCGAGCCCGAGCTGCGCGAGCGCTTCGGCGTGGTCGAGAGCGACCACGTGCTGCTCGAGAGCCTGGGTTCGTTGGGGCTCGCGCACAGCGACATCGACGTGGTGGTGCTCAGCCACCTCCACTTCGACCACGCGGGTGGCCTCTTGTCGCGCTGGTCCGAGCAGAGCGGGCCGCAGCTGCTGTTCGACCGGGCGCGCTTCGTCGTGAGCGAGGGCGCCTGGGCACGCGCGATGAAGCCCCACGCCCGCGATCGGGCGAGCTTCATCCCGGCCCTCCAGCCACTCCTCGAGGCGAGTGGCCGCCTGGAGATCGTCGCAGGTCCGGTGAGCACGGCACTGGGCCCGTCCTACCGGCTCCACGAGAGCGAGGGACACACCCCCGGATTGATGCTCGTCGAGATCCCGGGCGAGCACGGTCCGGTGCTCTTCGGAGGGGACCTCGTGCCCGGCGTGCCCTGGGTGCGCGTTCCCATCACGATGGGCTACGACCGCTACCCCGAGCGCTTGATCGACGAGAAGCAGGCCCTGCTGAGCGACCTCGCGGACCGCGGTGGACGCGTGTTCTTCACCCACGACCCGGACGTGGCGCTCGCGACGATCATCCGGGACGATCGAGGGCGCCTGGTGGCCACCGACCACCGTCCCCAGCTCGAGCGGGTGGTGGCTTAGGCACCGGTGCGCGCCGCGGACGGCGCCGGCAGGAAGAAGCGCGGCTCGTCGGTCGGCACCTTCGCCACGGCGCGCAACGTCGCGTGGGCGTGGCCGAGCTCGTCGGTCAGCGCGTGCAGCAGCAGCCGGCGAAGCGCTCGCCCCGCGCCCTCGGCTGCCGGCAGCATCGCGACAGCACGCCACGCGGGAAGGCGCGCCACGAGCACCGGCCCGTCGGCGAGGCAGGTCGCCTCGCGCACGCCACCGTCCAAGGCGGCGAGGTGGCCGAACACCCTCGGCCTCGAGAAGAGCGCGAGCGTCCTGGCCGCACCGCCACCCGCGCCGTGCTGGAGCACCCACACACGACCGACGAGGAGCACGAAGACCGAACGCGCGGCCTCCCCCTCTCGACACAGCGCCTGGCCCCCCTCGACGCGCTGGAGCGTCGCCTGCTCCAGCAGGTCGGCGACATCACGGATGTGGGCGCCGACGTAGGGATGTTCCTCCAAGAGCCGTGCGGCATGGCGGTCCACGAACTCGGCGCGCATCGGAAGCCCTCCGACACCCTCGTCGGACGAGCGTTGCGGTGCTTGAGGCTGCTCGCCCACGCTCCCGGTTAGACCCGGGGCATGCCCCGATCCGAGCTCGCCGACCTCCTGTCACGTCTGCACGACGCCGACGACCCCGCCGCCGCAGAGACCGCCATCTGGGATCGCTTCGGGCGCGTGCGCACGATCTTCGTCTCGGACATGTCGGGCTTCTCGCGCATCACCCGCAAGCACGGGATCGTGCACTTCCTCGCGCTGATCCACCGCATGCGCAGCCTGGGAGCTCCGGTGGTCGAAGCCCATGGCGGCCGGCTGGTCAAGTCGGTCGCCGACAACCTCTTCGCCACCTTCGACGACCCCGAAGCCGCCCTGCGCGCGGCCCACGCACTCCACACGGAGCTCGCCGAGTGGTCCGCTGGGCGCCACGAAGACGAACGGGTGCAGGTCGCCGTGGGCGTCGGGCACGGGCGCATCCTGGATCTGGATGGCGAGGACTGCTTCGGCGACCAGGTGAACCTCGCCTTCAAGCTCGGCGAGGACATCGCCGAAGGCGGTGAGACCCTGCTCACCGGCGCGGTGCGCAACCACCTCGGTCAACACCCGTGGACGCTGGAGCAGCGGGCGCGGCGCATCGCCGGCCTCGACCTGCCCTACTGGGCCGTGCGGTAGGGCGGTAGCATCGCGTCGATGCTGACGGCACTCCTCCCCATCGCCCTCGCGGCCAAGCCCGTCGGCGCCAAGCCCGTCGGCGTGATCCGCAGTGGCCGCGTCGCGGCCGACTGGGACGTGGACTACCGCTGGAGCGTGGGCGTGCGGTCCGGCGCGTCGCTGGGCTTCGGCTCGAGCGCCTCCAGCTGGACGATCGGCCCGGAGCTCGGCCTCGTCTTCGAGAAGCCCCTGGTCAACACCGTCAGCCTGCTGTTGGACGTCGACCACGCGCGCCAGCGGCTCCGAGACGGCGACCGCTACCTGCAGGACGCACAGGAGGGCGCTGGCGAGGCGCTCGACGGCTTCGCGCGCCACACGCTCCCCCGGGTCGGCGTCCGTTGGTTCCCGCCTGCTGTCTCGCGTCCGGAGAACACGCAACTGGAGCCTCACGCCTACCTGTCGTTCCACCTCGGCGCCGACATCGCGCAGACGACCCTGGAGCTTCCGGCCATCGGCGGTCGCACGCGCCTGACCTCGACGGGCGTCCACCCCATGCTCGCGGCGAGCGGCGGCCTGTTGCTCGAGGTCCGCCCCGGCCTCGACCTGGCCCTCGGCCTCACGCCGGCGGTGCTCTTCGGATTCGACCCCGCCGAGGTGACCGGCGCAGACCGCCTCGCCGTGACCGGCCGGCTCGGAAGCTCGGTGGATGTCCTCGGACGCTTCTGAGTCCGGCGGGCAGCGCACGCTGCCGCTGGGACCGACGCTCTACGCGAGCGCGGTGGCCATCGCCGTCCTGTACGCGGGCTCGCTCCCGATGCACTCCAACGACTTCCACATCTTCGCCGCGATGGGCCGGTGGATGGTGGAGCACGGACAGCTCCTCGAGCGCGAGGTGTTCACCTGGACCGCCGACGGCGTGGCGTTCGTCCATGGAACCTGGGGCTTCTCGCTCGGGAGCTACCTCCTGCACGAAGCCATCGGCCTCGACGGGCTCCGGCTGCTCAATGGCGTCGTGGTGGGTTCGACGGTCGCACTCGCTGGGCTGGCCGCCCGCGGGCGTGGCACCGACTGGCGCGGCGCAGGAATCGCGGCGCTGTATGCGTGGTGGGGTGTGCTGCAGAACGGCGTGGTGCGCGGCCAGACCTGGGTGTACCCCCTGTTCTGCCTCCTGATGTGGCAAGGCCCACGCGCCCGGCGCCCCCTCCTGTTCGGCACGCTCCTGGGGGCTGTCTGGGCCCCCCTCCACGGTTCCTTTCCTGCAGGGATCGCGTGGGCGGGCCTCACCGGTCAGCTGAGGCTCGCGGCGGGGCTGGCCATCGGGGTCTGCCTCGGTCCCTACGGACCAGGACTGTGGAGCTTCGTGCTCTCCAACACCAGCAAGCCGGCGGCGCGGGGCTTCACCGAGTGGCTCCCACCGACCCTCGGCGAGGTGGAGGGGGCGCGCTTCTGGCTGGTCGTCGCCGTGTGGGCGGTGGTGCTGCTCTGGCGGCGCAAGCTGCGCCTCCAGGACGCGCTCGTCATGGGGGCGTTCGGCTTGCTCGCGATGCGCAGCACGCGCTTCGTCGCGTGGTTCATGCTGGCCACGGCGCCCGTCGCGGCAGTCACCGCCCAGGACCTCTGGGGGCGCGAGCAGGGCCTGAACGCACGCCTCGTGAAGCTGGCGAACGCGGTGCTGGCCGCCCTCTGGAGCATGATGCTGTTCCGCGGCCTGCAGGCGCCCGACACCCCGCTGCACAAGGAGACGCCCGTCGCCCTGGTGGCGGCGCTGGGAGCCGACGCGAGCAGGGGCCGCGTGCTCCAGCCCCCCGAGTGGGGCGGCCTGGTGGTCTTCGAGCTCGGTGAGGACTTCGAGATCGTGTCGGACATCCGTGGCTGGATCTTCGACGACGACGCGTGGGCGGTGTGGTTCGAGACAGCCTCCGCCGTCGAGGGGTGGGAGGACACCCTCGACGACGCCGGGGTGTCGCACGTGCTGCTCACCGAGGCGTGTCCCCTGGAGGACGCGCTCGACGCCCACCCGAGCTGGGAGCGACTGGCCGAGGACGAGACCGGAGCGCTGTGGCGACGGGTGGGAAGCCTGGCCGCACCTGGCGCGTCGGATAGCGACCCCCCCTGATGGCGTCGCTCTTCCGCCAGATCCTCCAGAACCTGGAGGAACGCCTCGACGAGGATCTGCTGCCCGCGCTCTATGCGGCGGTGTCGCTCCCCGCCGACGAGATCCGAAGGGAGCTCGAAGACGAGGGCCTGGCGTTCCGCGACCCGCTCTCCGGGCTCGACCCCGCGCTGGACGAGCTCGACCTGTCGGCGCGGCTGGTGGTCGACCGGAGCCGCACCCGAGCCAGTGCCATCGGCGTGGCCGGCGCGCTCGGCGGCGCGGTCTCGGTGCCGCCCGAGGTGCTCGCGGGGCTCGTGCACACCTTGCGGCTGGGCCAGCGCCTGGCGGTGATCTACGGCATCGACCCCGACACCGAGCGCGGCAAGGTGCTGCTCTGGAAGGCCGTCGGCGCCGCCTTCGACCTGCAACTCCCGGATCAGGGCACGCTCGACCTGAAGGTTCGGGACCTGCCCACGGCCTTCGGCAAGCAACTCCCTCAGGGCGAACAGCAGGCAGCCGCCTGGATGACGCGCCACCTGGTGAGGCGCAGCCTCCGACAGGCCACGCGGCGGGTCACGCGCCTGCTGCCAGGCCTCGACGTCGGTCTGTCCGCGTGGTCGTCCCGGAAGCGGGTCGCGGCCCAGGGAGAGCGGATGCGGACGGTCTTTCGAGCCGCCTGGGACGGCGACAGCCTCCAGGGCGACATCAGCGAGGCGGAAGTGCTCGCCTGACCGCCCGCGGCGCGCTAGGAACCAGCGCTGGAGGACCCGATGCCCGGCCCCGTTCGCTTCAGTCCCACGCCCGTCGGCGAGCCCGCTCCCAACCTCTCGCTGACAGCGGACGAGGGCACCTGGATCCAGCTCCGTGACTTCAGCGGCCACCTGAACGTGCTCCTCGTCTTCATCAAGGGCACCGGCGACGCTGACGCGCGTCACCTCCTGACCGAGCTCAACGCGGAACGCCAGCGCTTCGAGCAGCTCGAGACCGCCATCTTCGCCGTCAGCTCCCAGAAGCAGGAGCAGCTCCGCGCGCTGCGCGACGAGCTGGGTCTCGACTTCTACCTGCTCTTCGATCCCTTCGCGGTCTGCGCGCGCTCGTGGGGCGCGTGCCGACTCCGGCAGAAGATCAAGAACACCGTGGTCATCGTCGACAAGGACGGCACGGTGCAGCTCGCCGAGCGAGGCGCGCCCAAGGTCGACCGGCTCCTCGACGTCGTCGCGCGGGTGCAGGGCACGGCCGTGCCGGAGAAGGAGGTGGAGGAGCCCACCGGGCAGCCGAAGAGCTTCGCGCGCAAGCCCGGTCAGGACGCTGCAGCGGTCCAGGACATCGACTCCAAGACCGCGCAGGCCATGGTCACCGACAACGACGAGGGCTTCCTCCTGGTCGACGTGCGCACGAAGCCCGAGTTCGAGGCCGATCGCAGCCCGAACGCCGTCAACATCCCGGTCGACGAGATCCCGCACCGTTACCACGAGCTCGGGCAGACCAACAACTTGATCTTCGTGTGCCAGATGGGCGGACGGAGCGCGGCCGCCGCCGAGTTCATGACCTCGATCGGGAGCTACGGCATCTACAACGTCATCGGCGGCATGAGCAGCTGGGAAGGCGACCGTGTCGAAGGCAGCGCGTCCTAGGAGGGACATTCGATGGACCACGTGATGCCCGTGTACCTGGCCGCCGTGGCCAGCGCGGGACCCGAGACCCCGGGCATGCTCGAGCTCGTGCTCGACGCCGACATCGTCGTGCAGCTGGTGTTGTTCGTGCTGGTGGCGATGTCGATTGGCTGCTGGGTCGTCATCTTCGCCAAGTTCGGAACCATCCGACGAGCGCGCAACGAGTCGGCCGAGTTCCTCGAGATCTTCTGGGGCAGCAAGCGCCTGGACGAGGTGTACAACCAGACGGACCGGTTCCCCGGCTCGCCGATCGCCGAGGTCTTCAAGTCCGGCTACGTCGAGCTCCACAAGCTCACTCGACAGGGCACCGGTTCCGAGGCCGACACCGGGCTGTCCGACAACCTGGCCCGATCGCTGCGTCGCGCGGCCACCGTGGAGCTCACCAACCTGGAGCGGCTCGTGCCGTTTTTGGCCACCACCGGCTCCACCGCGCCGTTCATCGGACTGTTCGGCACCGTCTGGGGCATTCTTCGCGCCTTCCAGAAGATCGGCGCCACCGGCCAGGCCACCCTCGCGGTGGTGGGCCCCGACATCGCGCATGCCTTGATCGCCACCGCGGTGGGCTTGGCGGCGGCCATCCCCGCCGTGATGGCCTACAACTACTTCCACACCCAGCTCAAGGTGCTCGGCAACGAGATGGACGCCTTCTCGGCGGACTTCCAGAACATCGTGAAGCGCCACTACCGGAAGGCCTGATGGGCATGTCGGGCGGCGGCAGCAGCGGCATGATGTCCGAGATCAACGTCACGCCCTTCGTGGACGTGATGTTGGTGCTGCTGGTCATCTTCATGGTCACCACGCCGCTGATGGTCACCGGCATGGAGGTCGAGCTGCCCCGTGCGGAGGCCCCGCCGCTGGAGTCGAGCGAGGACCAGCTGGTGCTGGCCATCACGGCGGACGGCACCTTCTACATCGGCGAGCGGGAGATCCCGGCAGAAGACCTCGGCGAGAAGCTCGTCGCCATCGCGGAAGCGAACCCCGATCGCGACGTGTTCCTGAAGGCGGACGGCAACGTCCGCTACGAGCAGGTGGCGCAGCTGATGGCGATGGCGAAGACCGCGGGCATCGCGCGGGTAGGACTGGTGACCCAGCCCGGCACGGGCCTGGAGCTCTGAGCGTGCAGGCCTACCGCTCGGTGTTGCGCCCGGACCCTCTGGTCCTGGGGCGATCCGTGCCCGCGTCCATCGGGCTGCACGTGGCGCTGGTCGCGCTCGCGGTCGGCTTCCAGAGCCTGGAGCCCGACCACGGCCCGATGATCGACCCGGACGATGTGATGACCGTGACCATCGCCGACATGCCGCCCGCGAAGTCCGCGGTGACGCAGAAGGCGATGAAGGCGCCCACACCGCCTCAGGGGGCGGACACGCCCACGCCCCCTCCTCCGCCCACGGCGAGCGACATGGTGCAGCACACCCCCGACGCACCTCCCGCACCGAAGGGCATGGACGCGGCGACGCGCGAGGAGCTGCTCCGGCAGATGAAGAAGCAGGCGCTCCTCGACTCGCTGAGCGATGCCCCGGAAGGAGCGTTCGACAACGCGGCGGCGAACCCTGACGGCGTGGAAGGAGGCGGCGGGTCGAGCACCGGCGCCTTCGACCCGGAGCTGTCCGCCTACGCCGCGGCGCTGAAGCGCGCCCTCCTGGCGAACTTCAACCCGATCCAGAGCGACGCCGCCCTCCGCACCGTGTTCATCATCCGGATCGACAGCGCCGGCACCATCACCGACTACGAGATGACGGGCAAGAGCGGCAACCCGTCGTTCGACGCGGCGGCGCTCCGTGCGATCGTGAAGACGAGGAAGGTCCCCGTGCCTCCGGACAGCCACAAGGACGCGATCTTGAAGAGCGGCATGGAGCTCGAGTTCACCCCTCAGGCGGGCCTGTGAGACGCGCGCTCTGGGCCCTTCTGGTGGCGGCCATGGCGCTGCTTGCCGTGAGCGTCACCCACGACGCGACCGCGCAACAAGACCTGCGGTACCGCTTCCGGATCGACAAGCCCGGCGGCAAGGACCTGCCCCTGGCCCTGCCCCTTCCAACGGGTGACAACGCCCTGTCCCGGGAACTCTGGGACGTCGTCAAGCGCGACCTCGAGATCAGCGGCTGGTTCCGCATCCTGGACAGCCGCGCGTTCATCGAGCCCGAGGGCGCGGGGCTGCGGCCGGGCAGCTTCGAGTGGTCCGACTGGGACGTGCCTGGCGCGGTCGTGCTCGCCAAGACACGGCTCGCGCAGGAAGGCAACGTCCTCCGGTCCGAGGTCTGGGTCTACGACGTGCCTGGACGCGGCAAGCTGGCCGCCAAGGCGTTCTCGGGCCCCGAGGGCCAGGTGAGGAAGCTGGGCCATCGGATCGCCGACCAGATCATCCTGGCGGTGACCGGCCAGCCCGGGATCTTCTCCACCCGGCTCGCCGCCGTCTCGAAGCGCACCGGGAACAAGGAGGTCTACCTGATGGATCTCGATGGCGAAGGCGTCATCCCCATCACCCGGAACAAGAGCATCAACCTGCAGCCCTCGTGGAGTCCGCAAGGCGATGCCCTGCTGTTCACCAGCTACCGAGCAGGCAACCCGGACCTGTACCTGGCCGACCTCAAGAGTGCGAAGACACGGCGTCTCTCGTCGCGGCCCGGCATCAACACCGGCGCGAGCTGGAGCCCCCTCGGCAACCTCATCGCGCTGACCCTCTCGGTGGGCGGCGACACCGACATCTACACCATCGAGCCTTACACTGGCAAGGAGGTCGCTCGCCTCACGCGCTCCGCCGGCATCGACGTGTCGCCCAGCTGGGCACCCGACGGCAGCCAGGTCGCCTTCGTCAGCGAGCGCAGCGGAAGCCCGCAGATCTACCGCATGTCGGCCGCCGGCGGCGGGGCCGAGCGCGTCACCTTCCAGGGCAGCCACAACACCGACCCCAGCTGGTCGCCGGATGGAGAACGCATCGCGTACGTCGGACGCGACGGGCGCTTCGACGTCTTCACGGTCCAGACCGACGGCAAGAAGGTCATCCGCCTGACCCAGGGACAGGGGGACAACGAAGATCCGAGCTGGTCACCAGACGGCCGCTACATCGCGTTCGCCTCCAACCGATCCGGCGGCGAGCACATCTACGTGGCCACCGCCGACGGTCGGCACCAGATCCAGGTGAGTCAGGGACGAGGAGCCTGGACCAACCCCGCCTGGTCACCCATCCTCGGCTGGTGATGGCCCGCGCGGCCATCGACATCGGCAGCAACTCCTTGCTGCTCACCGTGGTCGACGCCCACGGCATCGTGTTGCACGACTCCGCCACCGTCGTCGGGCTCGGACGGGGCATGGGAGACGACGGAGCGTTCACCGACGACCGCATGGTCCACGCAGCCCAGGTCCTGCGCAGCTACGTGGCGCGGGCCAGCGAGCTCGGCGTGGCGACGTCCGCCATCCGAGCCGTGGCCACCTCGGCCGCGCGGCGTGCCCCCAATGCCCAAGGCTTCTTCGACAAGCTGCGCGCAGACCTCGGCCTGGGTGTCGCGATCATCTCCGGCCCCGAGGAAGCACGCCTGACGTTCCTCGGCGCGGTGTCGGGGCTCGAGCTTCCAGAGCACGGCCGCGTCCTGGTCGTCGACCTGGGGGGCGGCTCCACCGAGCTCGCCATCGGCGAACAGGGCGAGCTCGTCCGGCGGGCCAGCCTCGAGCTCGGCGTGGTGCGGCTGACCGAGAAGCACCTGGGCTACGGGGCCGCGAACGATGGAGACATCCGCCGCGGCCGCGACGCCGTCCGGGCCGAGCTGTCCCGTGCGGTGCTCGGCGAGGTGCCGAGGCTGGTGGTCGCCGTGGCTGGAACCGCGACGACGCTGGCCGCCATCGATGCCGGCGTCGAGCGCTGGACCCCTGGCTGCGTCGGTGGACGCCGGCTCAAGCGCAGCACCCTGCGCACCCTCGCGCACCGCTTCGCGACCGCCAGCCCAACCGAGCGGGAGGTGCTCGCCGCGGTGTCCCCGAAGCGCGCCCCCTACCTGCTCGCGGGTGCGGTGGTGCTGGCGGAGGTGCTCGATCACGTCGGTGCGCGGCGCTACCTCGTGAGCGAGAGGGGCTTGCGCTTCGGCGTGCTCGCCGAGCCGTAGCGGTCAGATGCTGCCGATCGCCAGGTGCAACCTCACCGGGACTTCGCCGCGCGCCTCGGCCCAGCTCTTCTGGTAGTACACCGGATTGACCCCCAGGTCGAGCTGGAGCGGGCCCACCGGGGTGGCGTAGCGCAGGCCGACGCCCGTGCCGTAGCGCAGCGCGGGCTCTGCATCCCCGCCGATCAGGTTCGTGGTGGTCGCGTAGGTGGTGTCCTTCAGGAAGAACACGTTCCCGACGTCCACGAAGGTGACGAGGCTCGCGAAGTCCGCCAGCGGGAACCAGATCTCCGCCACCGAGAGCGCCATCGCATCGCCGCCGGTCGCCACCCATCGGTCCGGCTCGTTGCGGGTGACGTAGTCCACCACGGGCTCCAGCTCGTCCGGCCACGGCAGGCTCTCGTCAGCCACGTTGTTCTTGGGCCCGACCGAGTCGGGAACGTAGCCGCGCATCGAGCTGGACCCACCGAGGTGAAACCGATCCTCCACCGGCAGGGTGGAGGTCCGCCCGTCGGACCAACCAGCGCCGGCGCGGGCGCGAAGGTGGAGCGTGGGACGCCCGAGCGGCACGACCTTCCCAGCTTGAGCGTAGACCTTCACGTGCTGCTCTTCCCCGAGGAAGCGTGACCACACGCTGCTGTGCACGCGCAGGTTCGAGCCGCGGGTCGGGTTGAAGGGGTCGTCGCGCTTGTCGAGCACGAGGACCAGCCCCGGCCCGCCGCCCGACCGGGGACCGGCCGGCACGGACACAGGGGTGGTGTCGGGGTAGAGCACACCCATCTCGTCGAGCCAGGGGTCGCCAGGCACCAGGGCGCCCGGGTCGACGTCCTCGAGCGAGCGGATCTCAGCACGGTAGTCCAGTGACACGCTGCCCTCGTCACGACGCAGCGGATCCAGATCGATGTCGAGCTTCACGCCCGCTCCGAGCGCCGAGCGCTGGAGGCGGTAGGTCGGTTCGAGATCCTGTTCGTTCACCAGGAGATCGGCGAAGAGCCGCTGCCCGTAGACCGGCACGTGCGGGGCCTCGTAGCGCAGCGACAAGCTCCACTCGGGTGCCGTGGTGTCGATGCTCCAGTCCTCGCCCTCCCAGCCCAGACCGGCCTCCGCGACACCCGAGAGCTTCCGCCCGCGGCCACCCAGGTTTCGCCGGGTCGCAGCGACGTAGGAGCGTACGCCCTCGTCCGTGCTGCCACCAGCACCGACCTCGATCTCCACGGAAGGACGCTCCGTCACCTCGACCACGAGGTCGCGGGCGCGAGGGTCGTCGCCCGACAGGCTCGTGGAGACCGAGTCGAAGAGGTCGAGCTCGTAGAGCTGGGAGCGCAGCTGCGCGAGTCCTGCGTCGGTCAAGGGCTGTCCGGTCGTCAACGGCACCGCAGCGATCTCCTGCGCCACGATGGACCGCCGGGTGCGCCGGTGGCCGCGCACGATGACGTTGCGCAGGTAGACGCGCTCGGCGGGATCCACCTGCACGAGCGCCTCGACCGTGTTGCAGAGCGGCACCTCGGCGGTGGGATCGAGCTCGAGCCGCTTCAAGAGGTCGCGCCGCATCTGGGTCGTCATGCCGAGCTTGTCCATGCAAGCGACCGGCGCGCCGTCGTCGAGCGTGAGCTCCGCATCCGCCTCGAGGTAGCCGAGATCCCGGTGCGCGGTCGTGACAGCCCGCTGGAAGCCTTGCAGTCGACTCAGGTTGAACGGCTGATCGACCAGGCTGGAGGCCTGGGCGTCCACCACCGCCTCGGTGCCTGTGACCGCGCCGGCGATCGCGACCCTGGTCACAAAGGTCTGGCGTCCCTCCACCACCTGGACCCAGACCCTGATCCTCCGACCGTGCACCCCGTAGTGCAGGATCTGGAGCTCGGCATCCCGGTACCCGAGGCTCCGGTACACGGCGCGAAGTGCCGGCAGCCCCGCTTCCACGGCGTCCTCGGTGCCGCGCCGGCGACCGACTCGACCAAACACCCACTTCCGACCGAAGACCTCCGGATCGGACTGCCACATCGCATCGCGGAGGGCGCCCTCGTCGAGCTCCGAGGCCACCCCCACGTAGGCCGGTTCGATCTCGAAACGCAGGTCCCGTGTGCGCAGCCGGTAGCGGGTGCCGAGCTGGGCCGTGACCTCGACGTAGCGGTGCTCATCATGCTCGTCCTTGCCCAGGCCGCGGAGGCCCCTCGCCTTCTTCAAGCCCCACAGGCCGTCGAGGCTGGGCGCCTCCGCACCGACGGTCACGGTGGCGTCGGCGTCCAGGTAGCCGGCGCGCGCGAGGTGGCGCTCCACGCGCAGCTCGGCCTCGGCGACCCACCCCTCGGTGAGGCGCTCACCAGCCGCGACGCCCAGGATGTCCGCAAGGCGCTTGTCCGTGGGCAACCGCGGGGACCCGCGCTTGACCACCACGTGCTCACCCTGGGTCACCACCGCTGCGAGCCGGTCCCCCGCCACGTCGCCAGCGCACGAGAAGCGGTTCAGGATCACCTTGGACTGGACCATGCCGCGGTCGTGGAGCTCGGTCTCCATGGCCCTGCGGAAGCTCGAGACCTCCTCCGGCTTGTAACGACGCCCCTCGACGAGCCCATGCTCTCGGGCAAGGCGCCTCACCCAGCGAGGCACCACCTCACGACCGGCGAGGCGATCGATGGTCCGGCCGACCAGCTGGCGTCCATAGACGTCGTTTTCGTCGACGACCAGGCCACACAGCACGCGTGGGGTGCCCTCGGAGACGCTGACGCGAAGGTCGATCTCGGTGGGGGCGACACGCACGGCTTCCACGACCACCGAGACATCGGGGAAGCCCTCGGCCCGGTAGAACGCGAGCAGGCGGGCCTCGAGCGCGGGGACATCGGCATCCGGGAAGAAGCGTGCGCCGGCGCGGACGCCACCCTCGCGCAACAACTCCGGTGTGGGGAAGCTGGTGTTGCCCGTGATCCGCACACGTCCCACCACGGGCGCCGCCCAGACCTGGTAGATGAGCCAGGCGCCCTGCTCGGGCTCACCCTCGTCGTCGTAGCTGATGGCCGGCTCGACCTGGGCCTCCACGGCCGCGAACAGCCCGATGCTGTAGAGCATGCGCAGGTCGGCCCGGACGTCGGCGGGGTGGTAGGCGGCGCCTGGCTGCGCGCGAAGGAGCAGGCTGAGGTCCTCTTCGGGCAGCTCGCCGAGCGGCGCTTCGAGCGACACCTGAGCCACGGGTGTGCCCACGTACCAGGGCTCCCCCTCTGCGGCGTTGGCCAGGCCGACCCACGCACCGAACAAGCTCAGGATCGCCGCCATCATGCGGGGGACAGACTAACGCTGTCAGTCGATCTCCCACTTCAAGCTGACATCCACGCCGAGGGCACCCGCCCCACCCGTGCCGCGTGCAGCGTCGGCGCCCCAGCCACCCTCGATGTAGACGTGCTTGCCGACCTGGCGCTCGGCACCGACGTAGTGGTCGTCGCCGCCCGTCACGTCGTACTCGAGCGACACCGTGGTGGCGATCTCGTCAAAGCTCTTCACCGCCTCCACGCGCCAGTCGGCGTCGCTGTTCTGGCTCGATCCGCTCACGACATCGATGCGGTCCGGACGGAGCGCACCGAGCACCCCCAGGGCCGCATCCGCGTCCACGCCACCGACGACCACGCTGACACCAGCGGCGCCGATCGCGCTCAGCGCCGCCCCGCCGCCTTGCCGCTCCAGCTCCTCGGAGGTGGTGCCGTACAGCACCAGGGCGTTGATGTCGGCCGGCGACAACGCCGGACTCGCGCTCTGCTCGGTCTCCCAGGCCGAGAACGGCCCACTCACGCGGTACCGGACCTCGTAGACCTCGTCCATGCTCTCGACGTCCGCCTTCACGAGGATGTCGAGCTCAGGATCGAAGCTCCAGGGTTCGACGTAGCGAAGATCGGCGCGCACGACCTCGAACTCACGGTTCTGCATGTAGACGTAGCCGCCGTCGTTCATGCGGATCTCGCCGAGCATGCCGGGGCGGGCGTCGCTTCCCGTCACGTGCAGATCGATGTCGAAGCTGGCTCGGGCGACGTTGTTGCGCATGCGGATGCTGTCGGATGCGGCGACGTCGAGGTCCATGAAGAAGAACGGCTCACCCGCCAGCTCGCCAGCGTCGACCAGCAGCGACTCCTGCACCGCAAGCACGTCGCGCTCCCAGTCGATGCGGTCCGAGAACACCATCTCGGTGATCTCGACATCGCCCTCGAGGAGCAGGCGCTCCCGCCCGGTGAAGGTCATCGTGGCGTTCCCCACCGCCGGCGGAAGGTAGTCGAACATCTGGACGCGCGCGTCGTTTGCCTCGATGGCGAGATCCCAGGTGGTCGGAACCCAGGCCTCCGCCTCGATGCGACCGGAGAGGCGTCCGTCGCCCCCACCTAGCCGTGCGGTGATCGGGTGGGTGATCTCGAAGGCTCCTGCAGTGGCCTGCACCACGCCTTCGATGTCCTCGAGCGGGTGGGGAAAGTAGTCCGTGCGCAAGTTCACGTCGGTGAGGCCGATCGCCACCCGTGGCTCCAGGGTCTCACCCACGGCCCCCGACCCCGTGAGCTCCAGCGCGATCTCACCCTCGGCACGCCGCACCCCAGGCACGAACGCCGGCAGCAGGGCGGCCTCGACCACGCCGCCCCCCGACAGCGAGACCTCGCCCCACGTCGTGCGCGTCAGCTCGATCGCGAGCCGGCTGTGTTCGTCGGCGAGGGACACGTCCCGGAGCTCCAGGAACGTGCCGCGCTGGGTGAGGTGCCACGGCGCGTCGTTGACCAGGTGGTGCTCGCGCCAGGACAGCTGGAGCGAGCTGACCACGGCGTCGACCTCGACGGGTGCGTCGCTGCCGTGAGCACCCGACAACTCGGCCTCACCGCTGGCGACCGCGTAGAGCGGCGCTCCGTCCTCTGCGAACGGTCGAAGGCGATGGAGCGGCACCTCGTCGGCCAGCACGTTGACCGACCAGCCCAGCTCACCCTCGAGATCCTGGTGGCCCCAGGTCGCGACCGCGCCGTCCATCAGGGTGCCTTGGAAGGCGAGTCGCGCTCCTTCGGTGTCGAAGAAGATCTCGCCGTCACCGAGTGACTCGCCTTGTAGCTC
>CAZSAT010000024.1:0-72410 GCA_964604675.1 uncultured Enterobacterales bacterium | reverse complement strand
CGGGTCACGATGAGCGCCGTCCTGCAGGTGACCGACCCTGCTGGCGAGACGGCCCAGGGTGCCGGACGGGCGGTGCTCTCGGCCGATCCCATCCGCGTCGACGCGGTGAGCGAGCTCTCCGAAGGCCTGGTCAGCGGCTACCCGAACCGGGTGTACCTGCGCGCCTCCACCCCCGATGGACGCCCGCTGGCGAACCGGGACCTCATGGTCAAGCGCGCGTGGGATCCGCGCGACCCGGGAGAGGTCGCCCGCACGGACGCCAGCGGGGTGGCCGAGCTGGTCCTCGACCCCGGCGAGCCGGTCACGGTGGTCATCCCACCGAAGCCCTACCGCGCGCCCCCGCGGTCGGAGCAGGTGGCCTTCTCCCTCACGGAGACCACCGAGCACGTCGCCGCAAGGCAACTGGCGGTCCAGGAGCGCCGCCGCCTCGAGGAGCTCACGGTTCGCCTGCACGAGCGCTGCGCTCCCCTGGTGCTGCGTTCGGAGAACGTGACCCTGCTGCTGAGCGTGAAAGGCGGACGCATCTCCGAGGCCGTGGGGCGCGTCGACCCGGTGGGTCGCTGCATGAGCGCCTCGCTCGTCGGCCAGCCGCTCGGGTCCGGGAGGCGGGAGCTCGCGGTGAGCTGGTCCCTGCGCTCCCAGAACGTCCCGCGGCTGGCGCTGGAGAGGAGCTTCGGCGCTCCGGACTTCGACGGCTTGCTCCAGGACGCCACCGCCTACGCCACGCACTGTGCCGTCGAGGGCGGACCCGTGTGGCGCTCCGTCAGCCCGGTCACCGGTAGGACCGAGCTGCCATGGACCTTGCGCCTGGCCTCGACCCCCGGTCGCGCCGACGTGGCCGTGGAGCTGCTCCCCCGCGACGGCGAAGCCGTGCCGAGCTGCCTCACCCGGACCTTCGCAGGGCTGCACCTCGACGAAGCGGCCGAGCGGCGAGAGATCGCGCTCTTCGATCTCGTGCTGGTGCCGCCGACGTCCAACGAGGGCGTGCGGCCGCAGGCCACGACCCGTCTGGGCTACGAGCTGGTCGTGGGCATGGACGAGGTCGGCGAGACGCGGCTGAACCTCTGGCCCGGCGAGGTCCCTCCCTTGCGGCTTCGCCCATCCAAGGTCGTGCTCGAGCCGGGTGAGGCCCTGGCGGTGAAGCTGCTCCGTGGTCCGAGCTACACCGGCGGCCTGCCGGACACCCTCTACGTGCGGCACGCGGGCGCGGTGATCGCCGAGATCGAGCGCGAGGACACCGCGAGTGACGTGGACGTGTCGCTGCCGGAGGCCGTGGAGGGCTTCGTGGTGCTGGAGGCTGGGGGCGCGCAGTCCATCGTCTACGTCCAGCCGGTGGCGTCTCTGGAGATGGAGCTCGCATGGGAGGGCGAAGAACGGCCCGGCGCTGCGGGATCCGTCACCGTGCACACCAGCAGCCAGGCCGTCGTGTCCCTGGTGGGCGTGGACCGGACCCTGCAAGCGCTGGCGCCGCTCACGGCCGCCGACGAGCTGGCCCGGCAGCAGGTCGCCGCCTCCAGCAGCTCCCCGGCCTTCGGCAGCCTCGACGCGGTCGCCCTCGCCATGGGCACCATCGAGGGGGTCAACGCGGCCCGCGCCGCGGTGCTCCGCGTCGACGACGCGGGCGCCCCGGAGGCGAGGTCCACCCGGATCGAGTCCAGCGGGCAGACGGCGTACCTGCCCGACGCCGAGATCTTCGAGGCCTTCTTCCAGGTGTTGGCCACCGTGAGGCAGGGCGTGCGTGCGTGGGAGGCCAGCGCCGACGGCGCCGAGCTGCTCACCAACGAACGGCTCGAGGGACTGTGGAACGAGGCGGTCCGAGAGGGCGACGTGCGCGACCCGTGGGACCGGCCCCTGGCGCTCGCTACCCTGCCTGAAGACCTGCTGGGCCGCCTGGATCCGCGCGTCCTGGCGGCCGATGCTACGCGCCTCCCAGAAGATGTGGTGGATTGGGTGAGCTGGGCCCGCTGGAGGAAGCCATGATCGCGTGGGTGCTCGCCTGCAGTGTCGGCTCGGAGGCGGACTTCAAGCTCGCGACGGGCTCGGCCCCTCCCGCGGAGCCCGAGCCCGAGATGGTCGCGATGGAGGAGGAAGCGATCGCAGACGACGAGGACCAGGGCTTCCGGGCGAAGCGGAACGAGGGGCTGGCGAAGAGCAGCCCGAGGCCCGCGTCGGCACCGCCACCGCCACCGGGGTCGGGCCGCGCGGCCCCCGACGACGATGCGGCGCCCGCCACCCGCTCGTGGTTCCCCGAGACCTTCCTCTGGGCGCCGGCGGTGGTCACCGACGGGGACGGACGCGCGGCGGTCCCAGCGGTGCTCCCGGACTCGCTCACCACGTGGCGCGTGCTCGGCCTGGCGGCCAGCGCGGAAGGTGCCCAGAGCGGCGCCACCCTCGAGATCGCCTCCAGCTTGGACATCTACGCCGACCCCGTCGCTCCAGACCGTCTGCGTGTGGGCGATCGCGTCCAGGTCCCGGTCCGCCTCGTGAACACCACGCCGGAGGCGCTCGGCGCCACGTGGCGCGCGAGCGGCCGCGGGCTGCAGGCAGCGGGAGGCGGCGACGTGGCGGTGCCCGCCGGCGGGACCCGCGTGGTGTGGTTCGACCTCCAGGCCGCCGCACCGGGCGCCGGCACTCTACGCGTGGCGCTCGAGGGGCACGACGCCGTCGAGGAGACGCTCTCGGTCACGCCGCGCGGCATGCCCGACCACCAGCTCCGGCGCGGCGTGCTCGGGAGCGGCGAACCGCTCGAGCTCTCGGCGCCCGACAACGCCACCTTCGCCCGCGCGCGGCTGGTGTTGTTCCCGGGCCCGCTGGGCGTGCTGCGCCACGCCCTCGACGCCCGGGCCGGCGGGACCGTGGCGTACGCGCTGGGAACGCGGGGGCCGGCCCTGCTGGAGGCGCTGGGGGCCTCGGTGGACACCGATCGCCGCGAACACCTGCGACGGCTGGAGCTGGTCGGGATCCAGGAGCTCACCGCCACGGCCTCGAGCGGCAGCCTGTCGGCCCGCATCGCGGCCCTCGAAGCGCTCGACGGTGGGCAGCCCGGCCGCGTCGCCGAGGCGCTGTCGGTCGGGGTCCGCGAGCTGGTCCTGGCGGAGCAGCTTCCGGACGGGTCCTGGCGCGGGGCGGAGACCCTGCAAGGGAGCCTGGTCCTCGCTGCAGCCGCTACGCGAGCGGTGCGGCGGCCGGAAGCCACCGCCGCCGCCGCCTCGTTCTTCGAGCGCCAGGGCGGATGGCTGCTCCACGACGACACGGGCGACGCGTACACGGCCGCACAGGTGCTTCGCTCCGGCGCGGTCGACGGGCAGCTCGCCGACGACCTGCGCGCCCGGGTCGCGGCCGACCTGGACCGTTCCGGCGATCTCGTCCAGATCCGGCTGCCCCCCGGTGTGGTCGGTCCCGATGGGCGAAGCGTGAGCCCACGCGATGCCTTGGCGTCCGCGGCCCTCGTGGTGGACGACGAGTCCACGCGCGCCGAGCTCCTCGCGGCGCTCATCGCCAGCTACGACCCGGCCGCGGGGCTCGGCCCGCCCCACGAGGCGCTCGCCGTGCTCGACGCCCTCGGGCTCGCGGGAAGCGCCGCGCGGCCCGACACGATCGCCGTGGCCCTCAAGATCGACGGCGAGATCGCCACCCGTCACGAGCTGCGCGGTGATGCGGTCGCCGAGGTGGCGGTGTTGGAGGCCGAGGTGCCGCTCAGCGGGAGCCACCGCTACGAGGTGGTGTCCGACGCCACGTGGCCCGGGCTCGGCTGGCAGCTGGAGCTGCAGGCATGGACACCGTGGGACGCCCCACCGGAAGACGGCGTGCAGCTCGAGGTCGAGCGCGAGGCCCTGACCGCCGGCAAGCCCTCGCAGGTACGGCTCTGGGTCAGCGGCGCACCGAACAGCCTGGTGTCCTTGCGGGAGGAGCTCCCCGCCGGCCTCGACGTGGTCGGCAACATCGACGGCGTGGTGCGCTCGAACACGACCGACGGCGCGTGGACCGGCCAGGTCCAGCTCGACGGCTCGGGACTGGCCGAGCTCGGCTACCGCGTGGGCGGGGCCCTCGCGGGGGAGCTGTGGTCCGGAGGGTTCACGGCGATGCAGGACGGCGAGCTCTCGGGCTGGCTGCCGCCCGAGGCGTTCACCGTGGCGCGCACGCGGCCCCGAGCCTCGACGTCGCGGTAGCGTTCGTCCATCGAGCCCTTCTCTCCTGGACTCCGCGATGCAGGCCCCCAGCGGGGTCTGCTCGCTGTGCTGGGTTTCGCGGGCTTGTTCTGGGCGCTGCTCTACCTGCTGCCGGCGCTCGTCGCGCCCTTGCAAGGCACCGGCGATCTCCACGTGGGCGCGCTCGAGATCTGGCGCCGGCAGTGGCTGGTGCACGGCCACCCCTTGCGCACCAGCTGGCTCTGGGGAGGCGGATCGCTCTTCTCCGGCATGGCACCCCAGGCTCCGTGGACACCGAGCGCGCTCGCGTCCCTCCTGGTGGGTGCGCGGGTGGCCGCTCTCGCCTGGGCCTGGCTGCAACTCAGCCTGGCCGCCGCGTTCGCCTACGGCTGGCTGCGTGCGACCGGCATGGATCACCGAGGGGCGGCGCTGGCCGGCTTGTTGGGCACGTGCGCCCTCGGCCCCCTGGCTCACGCGCTCCAAGGGCAGCTCACCTGGCCCCCCCTGGCCTGGGTGTTCGCGCTCGGCTGGGTGCTCGCGGCTGGGCGGCGGCTCGCGCCCGTCCTGGTCTTCGCCGCGACAGCGGCCGCTTCCACCTTGCTGCTCTCCGGTGCCCCGCACGAAGCGCCGGTGCTCGCCGCGCCCCTCCTCGTCTGGGCGCTGATCACAGCCCGCCCCACCTTCTCCGTGGCTCTGGCGTTCGCCCTCGGACTGCTACCGGCCGTCGCGGTCCACGCGCCCCTGTGGGCCGACGCTGCAGAGGCCAGGAGCCTCTACGACCACGCCGCCGTCGAGGCCCGTGCCCTCGCTGGCATGCCCCTGACCGAGCGAGCGCTCCGCGGGATCTCTGCGCTCGTCTTGCCCTTCGTCGCAGCCGAAGGCCAGGCCGACGGCAACCTGCTGCCGCTGGTCCCGTGCCTGCTGGCGGTCCGCGCACGCCTCGGCCGCGATCTCACCCTCGGCGTAGCGCTCGTCGCCGTCTGCTCGCCAGTCGTGCCTCCGTGGCCGCTGGTGTTCCTGGTCGCATGGCACCTCGGCCGTCACGCCGACGTGGTCAGCGATCGCGCCATCCGCGCCAGCATCGTGGTGGCCGCGTTGCTGGGCGGCGGCGCATCGGCCGTGCTGACCCTCCGCGCCCTGGACGCTGCCGGACCGAAGCTCCCGGCACGGAGTGGGATCTCGGGCGTTGCGGTCCCGGACGAGCTCTACCTCTTCCAGGAGGGCTACGCCTCGGGGATCTACCAGACCCTGCGCACCGGCCAGATCGTGCACAGGCCGGGGGGCTCGTTCTCGCTGCCGGAGGTCGAAGCCCGCAGCGCGGCCTTCGTGCGGAGCAACCACGCATGGGGCGTGGAGGCGTGGGAAGGGCTCCTGGAGCTCGAGGGCAGCCTGGCCGCCGGCGAGAGCGTCGCGCTCTCCATTCGGGCAGACGGTCTGATCCTCGATCACCTGGACACCCCCGACTCCCTGCAGATCGAGCCCACCTCCGACGGGTGGTTGCAGCTGACGGCTCGCGAAGATCTCACCCGGGTGCGACTCCGGGCGCGTTGAGCGTGCCGGCGATCAGCCGACGGTGAGGGGGTCGTCGACGGAGTCCTCGTCCTCGCTCCCCTCGAGCGCGACGCGCTGGGACTGGGCCAGGGTGCGAGCCCGCTGCGCCGGCCACTCCCGCCCCGCAGCCCTGGCTTCGTCGGCCGCCAGCTCGAGCATCGTGGCCACATCGCCATCGACGTAGCCCGTGGCCTCGAGCACGGCGCGCAGGGAGCCGAGGTGGCCGTCGAAGGTCTCGAAGTCCCCCTCCCGCGCCAGGCACGGCAGCAACGCGGCGAGGGCCGACGCGAGCGGAGCCTTGCGCCCCATGCGCCGAACGGCCACGCGGAAGGTGTCGAGCACGCGGCGAGCCTCCTGGTGCTGCCCTTGCAGGACGAGCACCTGGCCGAGCTTCAGGTGCGCCTGGCTGTCGGGACCGCGCCCGAGGCTCTCGTGGCGCATGACGCCGTCGCGGTATTCCTTCTCCGCTTGCGACAACTCTCCGCGAGCCCTCATGTAGTCCCCGAGGAACTCGGCGCAGCGCACGAGCCCCCGCTGGTCGCCCGCAGCCTCGAAGCGCCAACGGGCCGAGAGCAGCCGCCGCGCGACGCTCTCGTCGAGCACGCGCCGGACGATGTCGCACTCCACCACGTCCAGCTCGCAGAGCCCCGCCTCGACCGGGTCACCGCTGGCCTCGAGCCCGCCGAGCGCGCGCTCGTACAGGGCACGAGCGCGGTCGATCTCACCGCTCCAACGGGCCAGGTGCGCCAGCTCCCGCGCGATGCGCGCCTGCAGCTCGACCCAGCCTCCGCGCAGGGCGAGGTCACGGGCCCTGCGCAAGTGGCTGTACGAGGCTTCGATCGCACCCGCCACGCGGTAGAACCGGCCGATCAGCAACAGGCAACGGATGGTGTCGCCGTCCCAGCTGAAGCGCTCGCAACGCTCCAGGGCTCGGCGTGCCCAATGGATCCCCTGCTCGGGGTGCAGGAACCACCCCTCCGCCAGGGCTCGGACGCGCCAACCGGCCACCCAGCGTGGGTCGTGGCTCGGCACCGGCAGGGCGTGCATCGCCTCCTCGCGAGCGTGGAACAGGGACAGCGCGCCCAGGTGGTCCAGGGCCGTGAGCCGTAACTTCGCCGCGTGGAGCAGCGGCTCGAGCGCTTCGTCCGGACGCCCACCCTCCAGCAGGTGCCGGCCACGACGCTCGGCGAGCGTGCTCCCACGCCGGGTCGCGAGCATGTCGGCGACCGCACCGTGCGCAGCGGCCCAGCGACCCGCCGTGCGGCAACGCGCGACCAGCGCCTCCCGCAAGAGCTCGTGCACGAAGGTCCAGGCGCGCTCGGGACCCGCGGGCGGACAGCTCGCGAGACGCTCGGACAACAGCGCCCCGACCAGGTCGAGCGAGGCCACGATCCCGGCCGCACCGCACGCGTCCCGCCACTCTGGACCATCGACCTCCCCGCCGAGCACGGCGGCGATCTCGAGGGCGAGGGCGTCACTCCGCGGGCGGCCTTCGAGGAGGCGGTCGATGCGGGTCGCCCAGACCTCGGAGAGGCGGAGCGGCAGCGTGATCCGCGCCCCTTCCGCGAGCTCCCACCCGGACGGCCCCGCGGTGAGCACGCCGCGCGCCACCAGGTCACCCACGAGCTGGACCGCGAACAGCGGCAGACCCTCGGTGCGCTCCGAGAGGCGCAGAGCAAGGGCCGGGTCCACGTCCAACAGGCCCTGCACGAGCTCCTGCCGCCGATCGGTCGGCAGCGGTCCCACCGGCAGGGCGACCACCTCGGGGCGGCGCAGGAGGCGCTCGAGCAGCTCGTCCTCCTCGGGGCGCTCCAACAGGGCCTCGTCCCGCAGGCTCGCGACCAGGAAGATCGAAGCAGGCCGCCACCTCTGCCGCGCGAGGAGCTCCTGGCAGAAGCGCAGCGTGTCCGCGCCCCACTGCACGTCGTCGAGCCACAGCACCAGCGGCTGCACCTTGCCGAGGGCGGTGACGAGCCGGGTCAGACCTCCGAAGCGCTCGTGGGGTCGGGCCTCGAGATCGTCGAGCCCCCGCTCGAGGACCTCGGGCGCGAGCAGCTCCGCGAAGGCCGCGACCTCGTAGCGCGTGACGACACCGCGCTGCGCGAGGGAGACCTGGATGCGCCGGGCCGCCGCCTTGCTGTCCATGCCCTCGCAGCCCAGGTGCCGGGTCACCGCCGCTGCGACGCCGTCGACCTCGATGGTGCTCGGGTGGTGGACCACGCGCAAGACGTCGGCCGCGCCCACCTCCCGCGCGCGCACGCTGAGCCACTCCGCGAGGCGGCTCTTGCCGGCGCCAGCCGGGCCGCGCAGCAACACCATGCCGCTCCGACCCTGGCGGCACACCAGCCGGAAGCAGTCCCACAAGGCATGGCGCTCCTCGGTTCGCGCGACCACGGGCAGCGGCCGAAGCCCGAACAGCGCCAGGCTCTCGGGCCGGGGCCGGAGCTCCCTCTGCTCCCACGAGGCGGGGATCGGCAGCGCGCCGTCGACCTCGCCGTCGAGGAAGGTGAGCGCCCACGGGTGGAACACCGGGGTGCCGCGCGGGTCCGTGGCGTCGTCGTCCTCGTCCGCGAAACGGAGGCCACTGCTGCCCAGGATCTCCAGCTCTCGCTCGAAGGTGAGCCCCACGATGGGGCCCGGTGCTCCCCCCTCCGGCTCGCCGAGCTTCGCCAGCTCCCACGCTGCCTTCGCGGCGCTCCGGTAGCGACGACCGGCCCGCTTCTCCAGCAGGTGGGCGAGCCACACGTCGAGCCCACGCGGCACGGCGAGCCGCGGACGGAAGCGCGGTGGCGACGCGCGGAGGTGCTTCTGCAGGATGGCGCGAGGCTCCCCCTCGTAGAACGGGGGCATGCCACAGGTCAGCTCCCAGGCCATGCAGCCCAGCGCGTAGAGGTCGGTCCAGGGCCCGTGATCCCGCCAGCGCCCCTCGATCTGCTCCGGCGACATGTACGCCGGTGTGCCGGCCGTGGCCTCCATCTGCCCCTCACGGAAGCTGCGCGAGTGCACCTGCGCCAGCCCGAAGTCGCTCAGCAGCGGACCATGCCGACCCATGAGCACGTTCGCGGGCTTCAGGTCCCGGTGGATGACGCCCCGGGCGTGGGCGTGGGCGAGGGCGTCCAACAGCGCCAACAACAGCGTGCGCAGCTCGCCCCAGTCCTGGAAGGAGCCCAGCCGTTCCTCGAGCGAACCCGCAGCCAACTCCATCGCGAGCCAGGGCGCCCGCTCCGGAAGGCGCCCTCCGCCAGCGCGCGCCTCCTCGTCCGACACGACCCCGTGATCGACCATGTGCACGATGTAGGGGTGATCCAGGCCGGCCACGGCGCGGATCTCGTTGAACAGGGCATGGGTGCTGCGGGAGCTGCCGCCGTCGCCGAAGCGCAGCACCTTGACCGCGGCGCGCCGACCGTTTCGCCGATCGGTGCCGCTCCACACACGCCCCATGGCCCCCTCACCCAGCACGAGCTCGAGGTCGAAGGGGCCCAGTCCGATCACGCTTCCTGCTCCAAGCTGGTGTCCACCAACAACAGGATAGGCTCTCTCCATGCTCGCGCGCGCCCTTCGTCTCGCCGTGGACGCACCCCTCATCCTCGCCCGGCGGGTCGCCGCGGTGATCCTGGCCGACGAACGCAGGAAGCGCGATGCCAGCCGAGCGGAGCGCGACAGCTACCGCGCGCCCGAGGTGTCCGACGACGAAGAGGTCGCCGTCGACGTGAAGTTTCCCTCCGACCCGTAGATCAACCCGTCTCCGTTCGGACCGAGCTGGAGGAGCGTTCGACCCCCTCGGAGGACCCCGCTCCGTCCGTAGAAGCGGATGCCTTCGTCGTCGCCCCAGCTGTCGGCCGCCACGAACAGGCCGCGCACCCCGGCCAGGCGTTCGCGCCAGTACCACTCCACCCGCTCGCCCTGGTCGACCCAGTTGGTGCAGAAGGCCACCACGTCGGGCTGGCGGCGGGCCAGGAATCGGGTGAAGCCAGGATCGTTCAGGTCCATGCAGATGCCCGTGGCCAGGGTGCCGAAGGGCGTGGTGCACAGCAGGCGGTGGTCGCCGGGCTCGGACCAGTGCAGGTCCTCGCGGAAGAGCAGCACCTTGCGGTAGCTGTCGACCAGCGTCCCGGTGTGGCTGATCACGAGCGCTGCGTTGTAGAGCAGATCCCCTGCGCGCTCGGGGTAGCCGCACACGATCCACATGCCGTGGGCCCGCGCGACCTCGGCGAGCGCCGCGAAGGTCGGGCCTTCAGCGGGCTCGGCATGGGGGAGGAGCGCCGCGCGATCGCGCCAGACGTAGCCGGTGGTGGCGAGCTCCGGACACACCAGCACGTCCGTGCCCAGCTGCCCGGCACGCTCGGCCCAGGCCACGAGCTCGCGGCGTGCCCGTGCTGGGCGACCCTTGGGCGGTCGGTACTGGAGTGCTGCGACCCTCACGAGCTGAGGTTAGCCTCGCGCCCGATGTGGATGCTGTGCGGATGGGCGCTCGCCGCGCCTCACGTGGACGTCGGGGGCGGGTACGCGGGAGGGGCCGTGTACCCCATCGTGCTGCGCGCACAGGACGAGGAGCTGCTGATCTTCGGCTGGGGCGGAGGCTTCGCCGGCCGCGTCGGCGCGGGCTGGCTCGTCGACGAGCGCTTCGACGCGACCGTGTCGATCGATCACGTCGCGATCAGGGGCGAAGGCTGGACCGACGGCGCCGACGTCGACGCGCCCGGCCGACTGTTCCGCCTGAGCGGCCACGTGCGCCTCCCCTACTGGCCCGCGGAGCCGGTGCGGCCCTACCTGATCCTCGGCGGCAGCGTGTCCCACTACGGCGAACGCCTGGAGCTCGGTCGGCTGGTGCCGGCCGCCGACGGGGGCTTCGGCCTGGAGCGCCCGGGACGCGTCGCGCCCTTCATCGAGGCCGACGCCAGCTGGCACGTGGCGCGGTACACCATCGACTCTGCCAGCCTGTCGTTCGAGGCCACCAGCTACCCGCTGGTCCCGGCCTACCCCGCCGTGCGCGGCATCGCTGGCGTGCGCTTCACGCCCTGATCAGAAGGGCCACCAGCCCCTCTTCGCCTTCGTCGCGCTGGCGCCGGCCGGCTCGGGGCCGAGCAGGAGCTCGACCTCGGTGTCGGAGGCGTTGAGCTGCCCGAAGAGAGCGCAGGCCGACTCGAACGACGGGGGAACCTCCAGGCCCCGCGCCACGCCGTACTCCGCGCAGTCCAGAGCGGCCTTCACCACGGTGGTGCCGGGCACCTGCACCATGGGCCGCTCTTCGCTCGACCGGCGGGACAACTCGGCGTTGAGCTGCCCCTCGGAACCGGAGACCGTGCGCGCCTCGAGCACCTGCCCGGTGCCCAGGTCGAGGTGGAAGAGGGCGCCGGCCACCCTCCCGTCCTCGTGCTGCCGGACGAAGGCGGCGTGCACCTCGGGGCCCTGCTCGTACCAGGTGCTCGAGATCCAGCCATCGGACACCGGCCAGCCGACCGCGACGTCGACCGGCACGCCCCGTTGGCGGCCGCTCGGGGCGCCTGGTCCCGGCCGGCTCGAGCGCTGGGAGCGCACCCGGGCCTTCTGCTTCTGCTTCTGTCGACGCTTCGCGCGCCGCGCATCGGACTTGCTCGCCATGGCCCGAGCCTAACCCCCGATGCGAGGATGAGGCGTGCGTCGCTGGCTCCCGATCCTGTTCGTGCTGCTGGCCCCGTGCCTGCTGTTCCCGGGTGCGCTTCCAGGCCCGCGCGTGGTCTCCGCCGACGACCACCTGAGCGTGCACCACGCGTTCCAGCAGGTGGCCGGCGGGCACGTGCGGCACCCAGCGCTCTCCGATCCCGCGCTGCAGTTCGCCGGACTCCGGGCGCGCGTCGTCGAGGCCCTGCGAAGCGGCGAAGCTCCGCTGTGGAACCCCGATCTCTACGGAGGGGCCCCGCTGCTCGCCGACATGCAGAGCATGGTGGGCTCGCCGGTGACGTGGCTCCACGCGCTGGTGCCGTGGCCCGACGTCGCCCAGGATCTCGGCGTGTGGTGGGTGCTCGCCTGGACGGGCGTGGGCGCCTTCCTGCTGGCGCGTGCCCTGCACCTGGCACGCTGGCCATCCGCCGTGGCCGGCGTCGGCGCGTCGACCGGGCCGTACGTGATGGTGTGGCTGCTCCATCCTCACGCGGCGACCTTTGCCTGGGTGCCCTGGCTGTTGTGGGCGGTGGAGCGGCGGTCGGTGCCGGCCATCGCGCTGACCGCTGCTGGACTGGTCGGCGGCGGCCATCCGGAGACCGCGGCCTACGGCCTGGGCATGGCGCTGTGTTGGAGCGTGGCGCGACGCAGGGGCGCGTCGCGGACCATCGCAGGCCTGGCGCTCGGCGGCCTCATCTCGGCGCCGCTGTGGGTGCCCTTCCTGGAGCAACTGGAGCGGAGCGCCACCCTCGCCGCCCACGGCGGAAACCGCCTCGCGCCCGCCCAGCTGCTCGATCTCGTGTGGCCGGGCTGGTGGGGGCACCCCGCAGCCGAGGGCTACACGGGCAGCGGCGTCTGGGCCGACGGGGTGCTGCACCCCGGGCTCGGCGTGTTGGTGTTCGCTGCGCTCGGCGCTCGTCCGAGCCGCGGTCTCTGGATGGCCTGGGCGGCGTGCGTGGGCGTGGCGCTCGTGGGGCTGCCCGTGCTCAACACCGCCCGGCTCGGCAGCGTCGGCGCGCTGCTGTTGGCGCTGGCCGCCGCCCACGGCGCGGCGCGCTGGCGCCATGCAGGCCCTGCGCTCCTCGTGCTCGCCACGGCCGCCTGGGCGCGCCACGACGATCAGGCGGGGCTCGACCCTGCGCAGCACGCGCCCGAGCCCGCTCCGTGGGTCGATGTCCTCAGGGCCACGGCGGCGGAGGGGCGGGTCCTCGGGCTCGGATGGGCGCTCCAGCCCAACACCGGAAGCCTGGTGGGCCTCCGGGACATGCGGGGCTACGATCTGCCGGTCAGCCGGGACACCGAAGCCTTGATGGCGCGCTTCGACCCCGTCCTCGAGCGCCCCTGGTTCCAGGTGGCCACGGTGCCCGACCTCCGGCTCCTCCAGGCCTGGGACGTGCGCGCCCTGGTGGCGCCCGAGCCGCTCGACGCCGTGCCGAGCGGACTCACGGCCGTGGCCGTCGACGCGCCCCTCGCGATCTACGCGGTCGATCCCGGCCCCGGCTTCGCGCACGTGCAGGGCCGGCGGGCCACGTGGTCGCGAAGCGCGGGCACCATCACGATCGAGGTGCCGGCCTCCGGACGCCTGGAGGTCGCAGAGGCCTGGGCGCCGGGCTGGACCGCCGACCGGCCCGTGCGCGCCTTCGAGGGCCGCATGACGCTCGACGTCGAGGCCGGCGAGCAGGTGGTGCTGCGCTACCGCCCGGCCGGCTGGCTCTGGGGCACCCGGCTGGGCGGGCTGGGCTGGTTGACGCTCATCGGCCTGGTGGCCAGGGAGCGTCGCTCACGGAGGTGAGCCCTACCCTTGCACCAGCCCGTCCTGCACGATGTGGAACTCGACCCGGCGGTTGACCGCCTTGCCGAAGCTCGAGTCGTTGGTGACCAGGGGCTTGGACTCGCCGAACCCCGCGGAGCTCAGGCGCTCGCGGTCGACGCCGCGACGGACCAGGTAGTCCACCACCGCGGCGGCACGCGCCTCGCTGAGCGCCTGGTTCGCGGCCTCGTCACCCACGCTGTCGGTGTGCCCGTGCACCTCGACGTGCAGCGTGGGGAACTGCGTCAGCACGCCCGAGGCCTCGTCGAGCAGCCGGTACGTGTCCACGGTGATCTCGGCGCTGCCCGTGTGGAAGTTCACGCCCTCGATGATGCCCGTGAAGCGCGCCAGCTCGGCGCTGTCGGGGCAGCCGTCGTCGTCGAGGTAGCCGTTGAACACCTCGGGCTCCAGCGGGCAGAGGTCGCCCTCGACCAGGCCGTCGCCGTCGTCGTCGAGCTCGGGGCACCCGTCGAAGTCCGCCACCCCGTCCAGGTCCTCGGGATCGAGCGGGCAGCTGTCGCGCAGGTCGACCACGCCGTCGCCGTCGTTGTCCGGGTCGGGGCAGCCGTCCTGGTCCTCGAAGCCGTCCTCGTCCTCGCGCACGTCCGGGCAAGCGTCCCAGGCGTCGATCAGGCCGTCGGCGTCGTTGTCGTCCTCGGGGCAGCCGTCGGTGTCGCGGAAGCCGTCGAAGTCCTCGGCTGCCAGCGGGCAGCTGTCGGCGACGTCCACGAAGCCGTCGCCGTCGTTGTCCGGCTCCGCGCAGCCGTCGGTGTCCTCGAAGCCGTCGATGTCCTCGGGTTGCGACGGGCACTGATCCACCCGATCGACCAGCCCATCGAGATCCCGGTCGCGGTTCCTCGCCGCCGGGGTCCAGGCCAGCGAGCCGGTGAGCTCCACGTCGTTGAACGCGTCGGCGTGGCCACCGTGGGGCTCCTGGCCGAAGCTGTAGAGCCAGCGTCCGTCGACCCGCAGAGCCATGCCGGGGCTCAGGTCGATCGCGAAGCCGACGCCCGCGTTCGCCAGGCCATCGGCGTCGGGGTTCTTGTAGTTGCCCCACTCCTGCTCGTTCGGCTCGAAGCCGTAGGTGCCCTCGTCGCGCCCGACGGCGCGCCAGAAGATGCCGGGGCCCGCCACCACGAAGGGGTGCACGCGCCGGTTGGGGAAGGCCGCCAGCCGCAGGTTCACGCGCGGCGTGGCCAGGTGGTACACGTAGCCGAGGTTGGTGGTCCGGCCCTGCGCATAGCCCAGGTCGAACTCGAGGCTCACAGCATCGCCCAGGCCGTAGCCGATGCGCGGCACGGCGGTCCAGGTGGACGCCAGAGACTCCGCCACGTCCATCTCGATCCAGCCACCGGCTACGCCCCAGGTGACCTCGTCCTGCGCGGCCATGGCCACGCCGGAACCCAGAAGAAGTGCGCTCAGCATCGGTACCTCCGCAGAAGCGGCGCCGGATACTTCGTCGCCTGGTAGCCGTCAACCCGACGATCGCGCCAAGCACCGGGGTACGCTGCCCTCCATGGGCGACCCCGCAACCATCGCGGCCCGCATTCGGCGCTGGGAGAACGGCCCCCAGGGACCGGTCACGCTCGAGCTCTATCCGACCTTGGTCTGCAACCTCTCCTGCAGCTTCTGCGACACCACCCTTCGGCACCAGAAGCCCACCGACGAGCTCTCCGACCTGCGGTTGATCGAGATCGTGGAAGAGGCTGCCGCCCTCGGCGCCACGCGCCTGTTCGTGCTCGGCGGCGGTGAGCCCCTGGTCCGCCGCCAGGCCACGCCAGCGGTCATGCGGCGCGCCAAGGAACTGGGGATGGAGGGCATCCTCACCACCAACGGGACCATCTTCCCGCCCGGCTTCGTCGACCAGCTGCTCCACACCGGCTGGGACGAGGTCCACGTGAGTGTCGACGGGCCCACCGCCGCCATCCACGACCGCCTGCGGGGCCAGGCCGGCGCCTTCGACAAGACCGTGAAGCACCTCTGCCGCCTGAACGTCGCCAAGCAACGGGCTGGCCTCGAACACCCTCGGCTCGCGCTCCACTTCGTGCTCACCAACCAGAACCACCGCACCCTCTCCGACATGGTCCGGCTCGCCCACGCGCTGGGGTGCTTCCGCGTCGACTTCGACGCGCTGATCGCCTACCAGCCGGAGCAGCAGGCCCTCCAGCTCTCGGACGACGAACGCGCCGAGGTGCCCGCTCTGGCCCGGGAAGCGCTCCAGCTCGCCGAGTCGCTCGGCATCGCCACCACCCTTGCGAACTTCCTGGACCCGCGAAAGCTGCAGCGCGGCACCACGGCACCCGAGGCACCAACGGTCACGGGCGACCCCTTCAAGGATGCGCCCTGCCTCAAGGCCTGGCACTACCTGGTCGTCCAGGCCGACGGACGCACCAGCCCCTGTTGCGTGTTGGCGGGCGAGGGCAGCTCCGTGTCCGACACCCCGGTCCAGGAGGTCTGGGAACGCAGCGCCTTCCTCGAGCGGGTGCGCGAAGGCATGCTGGCGGGGGATCCCCTCCCCCGCTGCCGGGAGTGCAGCCCCAACATCCTCGCGCACGAGCGCGTCATCGCGAGCCACCTCTAGTGCAGGTCAACCTCAACCTCGAGCTCACCGACCACTGCAACATCCGTTGCAAGATGTGCAGCCAGTCCCTCCGCGACGAGGCCCATGGGGTGCCCCATCGCTTCATGCCCTGGGACACCTGGCGCAGCACGCTGCAGGGCTTGAGCCAGAGCCACGACGAGATCCACCTCTGCCCGCACTGGCTCGGCGAACCGACCATCCACCCCCAGTTCGACGCCTTCGTCGAGTACGCCTTCGCGGTGAACCAGGGCCGCAAGCTGTTCCACGAGTTCAAGCTCCACACCAACGCCGTGGTCTTCAACGAGGCGCGCGCGCGCCTCCTGGTGCGGCTGGCGAACGCCCGGACCACCGACCCCGAGTGCTTTCGCTTCCTGCACTTCTCCATCGACGCCTTCAGCGCCGAGAGCTACCGCGAGGTGAAGGGCGCCGACCACCGCGACAGGGTGTTCCGAAACGTCGAGCGCTTCCTCCGGGTGCGGCAGGAGATGGGAGGCGAGCGCCCGTACGCCCACATGGCCTTCGTGGTGCAGCCCGACAACGCCCACGAGGCCCGCGCCTTCCGGGATCACTGGGCAGGTCTTCTCGACGAGCTGGGGCGTGACTACGAACAGACGGTGGACTGGCCCTGCTCCGACCGCGATGCCATCTACTTCCGACCCCTGAACGCGGCGGATCAGGTCGCGATGGACGCCCTGCATGCAGGGGTGTGCCGCGACCTGGGGCTGGTCGACGCCGCGGCCGGCACCCGCCTTCGAGGAGCGCAGAGCTTCTGATGATGCTGCTGACCGCGATCGCGTGTGGCCAGGGCTGGGTGAGCTACCCCGGCGGCCGAAGCGAGCTCGAGACCGCCATGTGGATCAAGGGCACGATCGACGGAACCGACACGGTGATCCTGCTCCTGAGCAACAGCAAGCTCGGCTGCGAGCTCTCCACCACCGACGACGAGGACGACCCTGCGCTGGTCGAGGCCGCCCTGCTCGACGTGGCCACCGCGCTCTTCCGCGAAGACGCGCGCAACCTGGTGCTGTGGCTGAAGCGCACCGGCGGCGATGCCCTGGGCACCTACGATGTCGCGGGAACGGCTGAAGCCCAGGCACGGTGGTCCGAAGGCCTCTACATGGGCGTGAACGAAGCCGAGCTCGACTACGACGGTGGCCTGCTCCGTTCGTACGCACCGGTGGACTACGACGTGCGCGAGGCCGGAAGCGGCGAGGTGGAGCTCACCCGCCTCGACGACGACGCCGCTGAAGGCACCTTCTCGTTCGACGACATCGAGGTGGCGGGTCGCTTCGATGCCGCACACTGTGCAGAGAGCATCGAGCTCTTCGAGTACCTGGGCCTGTTGGAGTACGGCCCCACCGATCTCTTCGGCGCCTTCGAGGACACCGACACCGACGACCTCCTGGACTGACCATGGACCTGCTCGCCACGACCGCCCTCACGCTCTTCCCGAGCCCGGACCACCAGGAGCTGGGGGTCGGGCCCTACGCCCACGAGGTGGGCGAGGTGGTGCTCGCAGAAGGCGCACAGCTCGACGCCACCGGCATGGACATCATGTGGCGGCGCACGAAGGACTCCCTGGCCGACCACACCGGCACCGGCGAGAGCGCGCGCATCCGGCTCTCCAGCGATCCAGAACGCGGCGTGGTGGTCGACAACCTCTCCCTGGACTCCATGCTGCTGTCGATGCGCGTGCGTCCGGAGCTGGGCGACGCCTTCGACCTGGGCTTGCTGCTCGGCACCTGGGAGGAGGTCTGGAAGGCCGGGGACAACGGCCGCACCCAGTGGCGCGTCTTCAGCCCGGTGTCGCTCACCCTGCTCGGATTCTCCAACACCGACCAGGACGACGACCAGCGACTCAAGCACTACATCTCCGCAGGCATGGGCATCGGCGGCGAGACCATCGCGCGCATCGCGGGTCCCCTGGGCCTGCAGACCCGGCTCGACGCCAAGGGCCGCACCACGAACCGCCACCGCAACGGCGACGTGAACACGACCCGTCACGAGACGGCGCTCAACGCCGAGCTCGGACTCTCCTGGCTGCGCTCCAAGCAGGCGTGGGTGCTGGGCGGCTGGGCGGAGCACCGGACCCAGTGGGAGCCCCGCGACCTCGAAGGCCGCGACGGCGTCGACCGCCAGTACTTTGCCGGCGGCGTGCGCCTGAGCGCGCGCTTCTACCAGGACGCCACCCCCGACCTCGACGCCGAGATGTTCGACGCCGAGCTGGCCGAGATGCTCGAGCAGCTGCGCGAGCTCGAGGACGAGCCGACCGCGCTGGTGGAGCCCGATGACGAGCCCGTCGCGGTCGAGGGCATCACGATCGAGGAGGCGCTCGGCAGCGTGGACGCCGAGCCGTCCGATGACCGCGTCGACAACACGCAGGTGCACTGGTCGGAGGTCGCCATCGCCGAACGCATCGACCCGATCTTCCCGCTGGGCCTCGACGCGGCCGTGGACACGGGGACCTGCACCGTGCGCTTCTTCGTCGACAAGAGCGGCACCCCGGTCAACATCAAGCCCGAGGTCTGCGAGTCGGTGTTCTTGAAGCCGACCATGCAGGCGGTCTGGCAGTGGCGCTTCGAGCCGCTGTTGGAGGATGGGGCGGCGGTGCCCGTGGAGTTCCTCTACACGGTGGTCATCGAGCGGCGGTAGGCCCCGAACAGGACGAGCAGGCCCACCAGGCTCAACCACCGGAAGCCGCGAGCGCGTGGTGTCCAGGCCAGCGCGAGCCGCCCCGCGCCTGGAGCGTGCGCGACCATCAAGCCGAGCTCGCTGCGCTCGAGCTCGAGCGGAGCACCATCGAGGCTGGCCGTCCACCAGGGGTGATGGCTCCGGCGGATCCGGAGTGGCCCCGCGGGCACGTCGGCCTCCAGCGCACCCGCGCGGGAGCTGACCACCGTGACGGCGCCCCTGGCCGCACCCACCGCACCCTGGGGCGCATCGACGAGGGTCCAGGCGCCAAGGGGGCCTGTGCGGCTGACACGCTCGTAGCGCGGATCCGCGTCGAGGAAGTCGGCGAACGCCGCCGTGACCGAGACCACCGAGCCCACGCCGAGCCGACGGAAGCGGGCATAGAGGCCTTCTGGATCCGCGAGCATGGCGCCCTCTTCGCGGCCGAACATCACGCGAACGTCCGACGCCGTGGGAGCCACGGTCGCGATGGGAGTGACGCCGTACCAGCTACCGATCACGGGCAGGTCGGTCACCACCGAGATCATCGCGCCGACGTGGCCCTGGGCCAGGGCACCGGGCGCATCGGGCTTCCAGAATGGATCCTGGTGGAACACCAGCCCCTGGGGCGACCGAGCGTCCAGGGCCGCCCAGGTGCTCTCGAGCGCGTCACAGACCGGTGCCGAGGAGCCGACACAGCGGGTGGTCTCCTGCCAGCCAACCGCCAGCGCCAGCAGGGGGAGCAGCGCGGCCAGGGCCCTGGGCACCCAGGGCGCCGCAAGGAGGCACAACCCCAGGCGAAACGCCACCAGGTAGCGCCAGGGGTTGGGGCCGAGCAGGCCGAGGTGCACGAGGAGGACGAGCGCGACCGCAGCGAGCGCGATCGACGGCACGAGCGGGGGAAGGGAACGAGACAGCGCCCAGCCCGCGGCCACCACCACCACCACCGCCCAGCCCAGGCTCCAGTAGCCACCCAGCAGCGCGAGAGCGCCGAGCTGCCAGGCGAAGACGTCGACCGGCACCAGGTGGAGGAGGCCGACCTCCATGGGGGACCAGGGGTACGGGGCGCGAAGGCCTTCGGTGAGCCCGCCGAACGCGATGGGGCCCCAGAAGGCCGCCGTGACCAGAGCCGCGACGCCGATGGGCAACAGGGCGCGACGGCGGTTGGCGATCAGCAGGTAGCAGAAGGCCATCACGCCTGCGTAGGTGTGCGTGAGCAGCACGACCGACAACCAGATGGCATCGCGCACGGCCCCACGCGCGCCCGACCACCACCACAGGCCGAGGCCGCAGGCGAGCCGGAACGGCCACATCCCTCCCGTGGCACCACCGATGCCGTAGAGATCGGCTGGCGCGCTCACCGCGAGCAGCGCCGCCACCAGCGCGCCAGCGGGAAGCACCCGACGCGCCAAGCGCAGCATCCCAAGGCCCAGCACCACGTTGCTCGCCAGCACCGCCAGCGCGTAGATCGGCACGATCGGCACGCCGAGCGCGACGAGCAGCGCGACAGGCGTCCACGCCAACGGCGCGTTCAGCTCGCCCACCGCGAAGCCGGCCAGCGGGCCGTCGGCCCAGCCCGTGAACCAGAGCGTGCGCGGAAGCACCTGCTCGGCCAGGAGCTTCAGCTCCACCAGGTGCGGCGCGTTGTCCAGGTACAGCTCGCCGCCCGGCAGAGCCGCCGGCGCCACCGCCACGACCGCCGCGAGGGCCACTGCAATCGATTCGTAGGCGGGACGCACGCTCCGGGAGTGTACGCTCGGAGCGGATGGTCTCCTGATGGCTGCGCTTCGCGTTCTCCTGCTGCTCCTCCTGGGCTTCGGCCTCGGTGGCCCCGCGTGGGCTTGCGACGGGGCGCCCACGTCGTCGCTGGCCCAGGACCTCGCCTCCGTCATGGACGGCGCCGACCGGCAGAAGCCACGCGGCGCCAGGAAGGCGGAGATCAAGCCCGGGGGCGGCGAGCTCAAGCCCGGGGGCGGCGAGCTCAAGCCCGGGGGCGGCGAGCTCAAGCCCAAGCCCCTCCCCGGCTCCTTCAGGGCCGTGACCCAGGGGGACACGCCGAAGGCGGCCGATGCGCCGAAGACCCTGACGATCCCGTCAGCGCTGCAGACGGGCCTGCAGGACAGCTGGGACGACAGCCTGCCGAAGCCCAACAAGGCCGCGGAGCACGGCGGCATCCTCGTCACCGACGGCGACGGCAAGGTGACCTGGCGCCGCGGAACCTCGCAGGCTGCAGGCTGGTTCGAGACCAACTACGACGACGCGAAGGCGGGCGAGACCATCCTCGCCGACGTGCACACGCACCCCTACACCAAGAAGGAAGGTGGCTTCACGGGGGTGGCCTTCAGCGGCGGTGACTACGGCGCGATGCTCTACCAGGACCACCGGCTCTCCCTCGTGCAGTCCGGTGACACGGTGTACGCGGTCGCGACGACCTCGGAATGGGAGGCGAAGACCTCGGGTCTGGACGATCGAGAGCGCGAGGATCTCTACAACGAGATCCAAGCCACCTGGGACGCCAACTTCGACGGGAGCGACTTCGTGGCGGACGCCGAGCATGCTGCGAAGATCACCGCGTCGAAGTACGGGCTCGTGCTCTACAAGGGCGCGGCTGGCGGAACCCTGAAGAGGATCAACTGATGCTCACCGCCCTCTGGGTGCTGCTGGCCGCCCCGGTCCAGGCACTCTCCCCTCCCGTTCCGGACGCTGTCGTGACCATCGAGCGCAGCCACGAAGGCATCACCGTGACCGCCCACGTGAGCGCCCCCCCCGGCGAAGACCACAGCCGCGCGGCCGCCGGGCAGGCCTGGGTCGGCGTGGCGCAGGCGCTCCTCCACGCTGGCAACGCGGAGGCCGCGTACGCGGCCGCCACGAGCGGGGTGGAAGAGCTGGGGACGCCCTACGCGGCGGTCCGCGTGCGCGACGACACCGGCATGAAGCTGAAGGCCGCCGCCGCCCAGCACGCCGCAGGTGAGGTGCAGGCCGCCGCCGAGGTCGCCATCGAGCAGCTCGCCAGCCGCCTGGAGCTCTACCAGGCCCGCTACGCCGTGAGCATCGACACCGAGTGAGCGTGCTCTCCCTGATCGGCGACACCCCGCTGGTCGAGCTGCCGCGCTTCGCACCCCGACCGGGCCTGCGGATCTTCGCGAAGCTCGAGAGCACGAACCCCTCGGGGTCGGTGAAGGACCGGGTCGCTCTCTGCCTCGTCGAGCGTGCCGAGGCCCGCGGCGACATCGAGCCGGGGGCGCACCTCGTCGAGGCGTCGAGCGGCAACACCGGCATCGCGCTCGCGATGATCGCGCGGCAACGCGGCTACACGCTGACGGTGGTGGTGCCGGAGGCCGTGCCGCCGCCCATCCGCGATCTGCTGGTGATGCTCGGAGCCGAGGTGGTCTGGACCGAGCCGCGGGTCGGCATGAAGGGCGCCATCGAGCTGGCCGAGCGGCTGGCGAAGGAACACGGCTGGTACCTCTGCGGGCAGTTCACCAGCCCCTGCAATCCGGCCGTGCACTACCGCACCACGGGCGCGGAGATCGCAGGGGCCCTCCCGGAGGTCGATGCGTTCGTGGCCGGCATCGGCACCGGCGGCACCCTGATGGGCGTGGGCCGCCGCTTGCGCGAGCAGAATCCGGCCGTGAAGCTCATCGGCGTGGAGCCTCACATGGGCGAGCGGCTGCAGGGGCTGCGCTGCCTCGAGGAGGCCTGGCAGGCGCCGCTGGTCGATCTGGCCCTGCTCGACGCGCGCTACCTGATCGGAGCTGCGGACGCCCTCGCGATGACCGCCGAAGTGGCTTCCCGCGAAGGGCTCGTGGTGGGCGTGTCCTCGGGTGCCACGCTGCGCGCAGCGCTGCGCTTCGCCGAGACGCGCATGGACACCGGAAGCATCGTCTGCATGTTCGGCGACGGGGGCTGGAAGTACCTGCCCACGCACCCGTGGAAGGCGGCCCGCGAGCGCGATCCCGACCTGGACGAGATCCACTGGTGGTAGCCCTCCGGCACGCGGAGGGCTACCAGCCTGCGCACCGGACGCGGTAGGTTTGGCCCCATGCTGAGCATCTCCCGTCGCGCCCTGGTCCTCTTCATGCTGATCACTGGCTTCGTGGCGGCGGACGTGCTCCACGACGCAGCGCTGGGCGCCGAGATCCAGCACCTCCTGATCGAGGGAGCGCTCATGCTCCTCGCGCTGGCGGGGCTGTACGGCGCCTGGCAGCTCTGGCAGCGAGAGCGCGAGACCGCGGCCGAGCGCCTGGCGGCGGCCGTGGAGACCGCCCGGGCGTGGCAGGAACAGGCCGACCGCTGGCGGAGCGAGGCCCGCGTGCACCTCGACGGTCTCGGCGCCGCGATCGACGTGCAGTTCGAGCGCTGGTCGCTCAGCCCCGCCGAGCGCGAGGTGGCGCTGCTGCTGCTGAAGGGGCTCAGCCACCACGAGGTCGCCGAGGTGCGCGACGTCAGCGAGCGCACCGCGCGGAAGCAGGCCCGCAGCGTCTACGCCAAGGCCGGGCTGACCGGGCGGGCGGAGCTGAGCGCCTTCTTCCTGGAGGATCTGCTCTGAACAGGTCGGCCAAGGGGCGCCTCAGAACCACACGTGCGCCTGAAGGAACAGGTCCGGCTGCCAGGTGGGATCGCCGGCAGCGCGCAGCGCCCGTCCGAGCGTCGTGAACGTCACCCCGGGAAGCGGTGTCACGTCGAAACCCGCGCTCAGCCGGTTCTGCACACCTCCGTCGCGCCAGCCCGTGTCGAGCTTCGCGCGCAGGTTCACGCCATTGCGCACCAGGAAGAAGGCCTCGTTGTACAGGGCGGTCCGAGTGCCGTCCGCGCCGGTCCCGACGCTGAGCTCACCCATGTAGGTGAGCGGCAGCCTCTGGAGGTAGTGCGCCGGGTTCAAGCCCCAGCCCACGCCAGCCGCCGCCAGGTCGCCGCGACCGCCGCGGCGCTGCTTGAGCATCCCGTGGCCGGTCAGGCTCCAGCCGAGGTCCCGCCACCCCAGGTTGACCGCGCTGCCCCAGCCGCTCGACGCGGGGTCGTAGAGGTCCGTCGCGAACACCGAGGCGCTCACGTACGGGTAGTTCGGCGCCGTACCCAGCTCGAGCCCGGCCACCGTGTCGTTCGGGTCGCTCACGTCCTGCTCGAACCACTTCCGCGTGAAGCTGGTGTGATCGTCGATGTGCGTGCCGAAGGCCGGCTGGAAGACCCCGACCTTCGCGTAGCTCATGCCTGGCAGCTCATGGGCCATCACGAAGGCACGGCGAGGAAAGAAGCGCGGTCCCGAGGCATCCGAGCCGCTGGCCGCCAGAGTGCCTGCCACCGTGAGGTGCTCGACCGGATGCACGGCGCCGTGCACGTCCACCTGCATCGGGAAGGCCGTCTCGGTGCCGGAGAAGTACGCGCCCCGCAGATCGAGCCCCCACTGGAAGGCGGGATCAGCGTTCAGGTCCCCATAGCGACCGTCCCAGAAGGCCATGACGTCGGGCCCGCCCAGGGGCTTGCCGGCCGAAGAGATCCGGCCGGTCTGCCCCTGGCCCATGCCGGCCTGCACGTCCTCGAAGTCGGACGGGATGGTGCGGCCCTCGCCGACCTTCTCGCCGCCGAGGAACTCCTTGACCCGCCAGAGGGTGTCGTCGTCGATCACCTCCCGGTCGAGGTCGCTGTAGCTCCGTGCCTGGCTCGTGAAGACGCCGAGCGTGGACTGGCCGTAGTACCGGCCGGAGCTGTTGCGCAGCCCCCCTCCCGTGGGGTCGACGTGGCAGGCCACGCACGACAGCGTGCACTTGCGGTCGGCGAGCTCCGGGTTGTCCCAGCCTTCGGGATCTTCCCACGTGGGGCTCTCGTGGCAGTTGCCGCACGTGCGGCCGCTCCGCTGGGCGTACATCGGCAGCGCCTCGGCCACGCTACAGCCAAGGGCCAGCTGGAGCCAGGTCACTCGGGCGCCCCGAGCTCGAGCCACCGGGCGAGCACCTGCTGCTGGTCGAGCGGCGCCCGGTCCGAGCTTCCGGGGGGCATCGAGAACACCGCCCAGCCTGCGCAGCCCAGGGCGTAGGCGTCCACGATCTCGGTGCCGACGGCGGTGCAGACCACGCCCTGAGCGCGCGCGGAGGCGTCCTGGAAGGTGTCGACCGCCACGCCCTCGTCCATGCGGCCGCCGCGTTCGTGGCAGCGCACGCAGTGCTCCCGCAGGACAGGTTCGACCTCAGCCCAGCCGACGTCCGCCTCGAAGAGGGCGGTGTCCATCGCGGCGGGAGCACAGGCGAGCAGGAGGGAGAGGAAGGTCACGGACGACTCCGGGCTGGGGTACGCCAGGACAACGCCCCAGACCCGACGAGCCTCGTGCGTCAAGCGTGGCCGGAGCGTGGGCCAGATGACGCATCGGGGCCGGACAACGGGGTACGGTGTGGCTGTGAGCGAGTCCCGCCCCCCCTGCGCCGGCCTGTGGAACACCCCGATGGTCCACGTCAACGGCGAGCTGACCACGTGCTGCCTGGACGAGCACCTGGAGAACCAGCTCGGGAACCTGCGCGAACAGAGCCTGCAGGAGCTCTGGCACGGCGCCACCGTCGAGGCCTGGCGGGAAGCACACGTCGAGGGTCGCTTCGCGGACTCCGGCCCCCTCTGCACCCGCTGCAACTGGCGATCTGCGGGCGCCTTCCCCCCCGATGCCGTGACCGCCTGGGCCGAGCGGACGGGCCGAACGGAATGGTTGGAAGCGCTCCGACGAAAGGAATAGGCGCTCTGCATGAGCGAGCTCGCCATCGCCGCGCGAGGCCTGCGCAAGGTCTACCTGTCGGGCTTCTTCCGCATTCCGTACACCGGGCTCGAGGGCCTGGACCTGGACGTGCGCCGGGGCGAGGTGTTCGGCTTCATCGGGCCGAACGGCGCCGGCAAGACCACCACCATCAAGGTGCTGATGGGGCTGCAGCACGCCACCTCTGGCGAAGCGAGCCTGCTGGGCGTCGATCACCGCGAGAGCGCGGCCCGGGAGCGCGTGGGCTTCCTCCCCGAGCGGCCGTACTTCTACCAGCACCTCACCGCGCGCGAGTTCCTCGACTTCTACGCCCGGCTCTACGGCATGAGCGCGGCCGACCGCAAGCGCAGGAGCGGCGAGCTGCTCGAGCGCGTGCAGCTCGAGCGCTTCGCGGACGTGCCCATGAAGAGCTACTCCAAGGGCATGCTGCAGCGCGCCGGACTCGCGCAGGCGCTGCTGCACGACCCCGACCTGCTGGTCATGGACGAGCCCATGAGCGGTCTCGATCCCATGGGCCGAGCCCTCATCCGCGACATCCTGTTCGAGGAGCGCGACAAGGGAAAGACCGTCTTCTTCAGCTCACACATCCTGGCCGACGTCGAGCTGATCTGCGACCGCGTGGCCGTGCTGGTCAAGGGCGTGCTCCGAGGCTGCGGCACCATCGACGAGCTGGTCGGCGACCGGGTCCGGCACGTGGACATCGCCGCCAGGGTCGCCGAAGACGCGCCACTTCCGGGTCTGCGCATGCGCGAAGAGGGCGGCGTCACCCAGCTCAGGGTGGCCCCCGACCAGGTCGACCGGGCCCTCGCGGCCGTGCACGCCGCCGGCGGAAGCATCGTGGACGTCACCAGGGCGCGGGCTCACCTCGAGGACTTCCTGCTCGACGAGGTCGACCGCGACCGGCCGATCGACAAGAAGAAGCTGGGGGTGCTGGCATGAGCCAGATCCTGGCGATCGCCCAGAACACCGTGCGCGAGACCGTCCGGGACCGGGTGCTGTACTCGCTGCTGTTCTTCGCAGGCCTCGTGGTGGTGGCCAGCCTGGTGATGCAGGAGATCACGATCGGCGATCAGGACAAGGTCGTTCGCAGCGTGGCCCAGTCCGCCATCAGCCTGTTCGCGTCGCTCATGGCCATGTTCCTGGGCGTCGGGTTGGTCTACAAGGAGCTGGAGCGCAAGACCATCTACACCATCGCGAGCAAGCCCCTGAAGCGCTGGCGCTTCCTGGTGGGCAAGTACCTGGGGCTGATGGTGGTGCTCGCGCTCGAGGTGGCCTTGATGGCCGCGCTCTACACCGTGGTCATCGGCCTCCAGCAAGGTCCGCCGGGCGTGCCCGAGCTGATGAACTGGATCGGGCTGATGGCGGAGCTCGCCTTGCTCACCGCTTGGGCTCTGCTCTTCTCCTGCTATTCCACGCCGCTCACAGCGAGCTTCTTCACCCTCGCCACCTTCGTCATCGGACACCTGGCGGACGACATCTGGCGCTTCGGCCAGCAGGCGGAGGCCGAGAACCTGCGGCAGCTGAGCGAGGTCGTGTACTGGGCCCTGCCGAACTTCTCGGTGTTCGACTTCTCGAGCCAGGCCGTGCACAAGCTCGACATCGCGGTCGCCGACCTGGCCATGGCCTTGGGCTACGGGCTGGCGTACAGCACGGCGGTGCTCGCGGTCGCCGCGGTCATCTTCGAGCGGCGGGACTTCAGGTGATCGGCCTGGTCGACATCCGCGCCCGCCATGACCGCCTCGCCGATCAGGTCGAGGAGGCGGTCCTGGAGGTGCTGCGCGGCGGGCGCTACATCGGCGGTCCGGTGGTCGCCGAAGCCGAAGCCGCCCTCGGACGTGCCTTCCGCGCCACCCACACCATCGGGTGCGGCTCGGGCACCGAAGCCCTCGTCCTGGCCCTGAAGGCGCTGGACCTGGGACCAGGGAGCCGGGTCGCCGTGCCTGCCCTCAGCTTCTTCGCCACGGTCGAAGCCATCCTGTGGGTGGGTGCGGAGCCCGTGTTCGTCGACGTGCTGCCCGAGCGGCCCCTGCTCGATGCCTCGGCCGTGCCCACCGACGTCGACGCCTGCGTGGCGGTGCACCTGTTCGGCCACCTCGCCCCCGTCCCCACGCACGTCCCGGTGATCGACGACGCGTGCCAGGCCCTGGGCTGGGAGCACGACCTGCCCGGCGACCTCGCGGCCCTGTCGCTGTACCCCACCAAGAACGTGGGCGTCGCCGGCGACGCCGGTGCGGTCTTCACCCAGGATCCGGCCCTCGCCGAGCGCGTGCGCGGCCTCGGCAACCACGGCCTGCTCGGGCCCCACCACCACGGTTCTCTGGGCACCACCAGCCGCCTGGATCCCCTCCAGGCCGCGGTGCTGCTCGTCCACCTGCGAGACCTCGACCGCCGCGTGGCCCGTCGGTCGGCCATCGCTGCGCGCTACGACCACGAACTGGCGGGGCTGAACCCGCTGCTCCGCGCCCGGGGCGACGTGGTGCACCAGTACGTCGTCCGACACCCGGAGCGCGATGCCCTGGCAGCCGTGCTGCACGCAGCCGGCATCGGGTCCAGCGTGTACTACCCGTGGCCGATGGACGTGCAGCCCACCATCACGGGGCGACCACCAGACCTCGAAGCGTCGTCGTGCCCGAACGCCGTCAGCTACTGCCGAGCTTGCCTGGCCTTGCCCTGCCACGCGGAACTGAGCGACGCGCAGGTCGACCACGTCATCGTCACCGCCCAGGGCTTCCTCGGGTGAGCGACCTGCACCTGATGCTCCAGGCCTTCACCCTGGCTGTGGGGCTCTGCGTCGGGAGCTTCCTCAACGTGTGCATCGCGCGCATGCCGGAAGACCGCTCCGTGGTCAGCCCGCCCAGTCACTGCCCGGACTGCGGCAGCGGCATCAAGCCCTACGACAACATCCCCGTGGTGTCGTGGCTGGCGCTCGGCGCCAGGTGCCGTGTCTGCAAGACCCCCATCTCGCCGCTCTACCCCACGGTCGAGCTGCTCACGGGCTGCCTCAGCTTGCTGCTCTACCGCCACCTGGTGCCCGAGCCGGCCGCCTTCACACCGAGCGCCGTGGCGGCCTGGGCCGTGCTGTTGGTCTTCCTGGCCATGCTCGTCGGCACCACGTACGTCGACCTGAGGCACTACATCATCCCCGACCAGTTCAGCATCTACGCGGTACCTGTCGGCATCGGCGCCAACCTCGCGCTGGGTGCAGCGGGCTGGGGTGGAGCTCTGAGCTGGCAACAGTCCGTGGTCGGTGCGCTCGTCGGCGGCGGCAGCCTGGGCACGGTCATGCTGCTCTATTGGCTGGTCCGACGGGAAGAAGGGATGGGCCTGGGCGACGTGAAGCTGCTCGCGATGATGGGTGCGTTCCTGGGCGCGGTGCCCGCCATCCCGTTCATCATCCTGGTGAGCTCGGTGCTCGGCAGCGTGGTGGGCATCGGCCTCATCGTGGTGCAGGGACGCGGCTTCCGGGCCCAGGTGCCCTTCGGGCCCTTCCTGGCCGTGGCTGCGCTGGTGTACGTCTTCTTCGGCGACGCCATCATCCGGGAGTGGCTGCCCGCCTTCGCGCTGATGGCCTAGAACCGCAGCAGCAAGGCCCGCACACGGCGGTTCTTGATGCGGCCGTCGCGCACGAACGCCAGGGCGCGCTCGGCGTGCTCCACAGCCACCGCCACACCACAGCTGCGTTCCATCAAGTCGATGCGCCCCACCGCGTCACCCGGCAGGCCCGCATCCTTCACGAGCGCACCGAGCACGTCGCCCTTGCGCAGCTTGTCGCGGCGGCCCGACTGCAAGAGCAGCGTGCGCCAGCGGGGCCGTGGGAACACCAGGTCGTTCGGACACGCCGGCAGCTCTCCGCCCGCCGGAAGCCGCTCGCCGAGCAGCGCCTCGATCTTCGCGAGCCGGCGTTCCTCGGACTGGGAGGCCACCAGCGTGACGGCCAGCCCAGCCTCTCCGGCACGTCCCGTGCGCCCGATGCGGTGGACGTGCGCTTCGGGCTCACCTCCGACCTCGGCGACCACGACCAGCGGCAGGGCCGGCAGATCCAGCCCGCGGGACGCCACGTTGGTGGCGACCAGGACGCTGGCACTGCCGTGCACGAACTGCAGCCAGGCGTCGTCGCGATCCCGCTGCTCCATGCCGCCGTGGAGGGCCAACGTGGCCAGGCCTCGGCCAACCAGACGACGGGCGAGATCGCTGCAGTCCTCCCGGGTCTCGCAGAAGACCAGGGCCTGCTCCGGTTGGTGCACACCGAGCACGTCGATCACACGCTGGGGCCGGTCGTGCGGCGCACACCGGTACACGAGCTGGCGAAGCGCCTCGGGCGCCATGCTGGGGGCGGCGGTGACCGGGACCGGCTCGCGCAGCACCTGCTCGCTCAGCGCCTGGATGGGCCCCGGCAAGGTGGCGGAGAAGAGCAGCGTCTGCCGTTGCACCGGGCAGGCGTCCACCAGGGCCTGCACCTCGTCGAGGAAGCCCATGTCGAGCATGCGATCCGCCTCGTCCACCACCAGCGTGCGCAGCGCCGAGAGGTCGAGCCCTCGCTCGACGTGAGCGAGCAGCCGTCCGGGTGTGCCCACGACGACCTGCACCCCCGCATCGATCCGGTGGCGCTGTCGGTGCAGGGAGCGACCGCCGCAGAGAGTGAGCACACGGGTGTCCGGCATGCGGGCCGACAGCCGCCGGAGCGCGTCGGCGACCTGCTCGGCCAGCTCGCGGGTCGGGCAGAGCACGAGCGCCTGCAGCGCCCGACCCTCAAGGTGCTGGAGCAGGCCCAGGCCGAACACCGCGGTCTTCCCGCTGCCCGTCTGCGCGCGCCCGAGCACATCGCGCCCTTCGAGCACGTGCGGCAGCGCGGCGGCCTGGATGGGCGTGCAGGTGACGTAGCCGACCTGTTGGAGCGCCTCGCGGAGCTCCGATCGCAGGGGCAGGCTGTGGAAGTCGGCAGACACGGGGTCCGGCGGGGTAACCGCTGGGGACCTGGTCGGTCAGGACGCTACGAACCCGGGTTGTAGAACAGGTAGGCCGCGCCGATGGTGTCTTCCTCTTCGTCGTCGCCGTCGAGGTCGTAGCTGAAGCCCGGGTCGCCAATGAGCAGGTCCTCGAAGCCGTCGCCGTCGACATCGGCCACCCCTTGCGGGAAGCCCTGCGCGAAGAGGTCGGAGCCGTCGTCCCCATCGGGATCGAAGGTGGCGATGGCGATCGACTCGTCCTCGTGGTCCTCGTACAGGCCCTCGAGACCCCAACCGGTGAGCAGGGTCAGGCCACCGGGGATGCTGGCGCTGTCGCCGTCGATGGCCAGCGCCCAGTCGCCGTGGCCGTCGCCGTTCCAGTCGCCGATGCCCTCGATGCCGCTGGTGGTCCAGTCGCTGGACAGCTCCATCACGAACTGGGCATCGCCGTCGCCCACCGATCCGTTCCGGAGATCGGTTCCACCCGACCAGACGTAGAGCTCGCCGACGTCGCCCTTCCAGGCCCAGAGCTCACCGTCGCCGTCGTCGTCCATGTCCGGGAGCAGGCCGCACGCGTCGCCCATCCAGCCGTACTGGCTGTCGCCGACGACCACTTCGCCCGTGCTGCTCGCGAACGCGCTGCCGGAGACCGCGTACTCGACCGGGCTCCCCCACAAGGCCCAGACCGAGCCGGTGTTGTCGGAGTTCGTGTCGTAGAAGGGGTCGCAGTACACGAAGTCGTCGAGGCCATCGCCGTCGAGGTCTTCGCCGCCGGTGAGGTTCAGGTAGCCGGAGTGCGCGGAGGCATAGGTCGACGAGGACGAGCCCGTGGTCCAGTAGCTGTCGACCGAGGTCCCGGTGATGGTGCCGTTCTGGCCCGAGCCGCCGTACTGCAGCCCGAGGTTCGACACGTGCGTGTTGCTGGTGGAGGTGCGGTACTCGAACAGGATCTCGTTGGTGCCGTCGCCGTCGAGGTCCATGTTGCCGGCCATCGAGCGGCCCACGTAGTAGAAGCTCGACGTGCCGGAGATCGTGAGCGAGGCATCGCCCGTGTCGCCGCCGGCGGCCAGATCGCTGGCGCCGATGACGTAGATGGCGCCGTAGCTGGACGAGGTGGAGGGAGCGCCCACGAGGAGGTCCGCCTCGTCGTCGCCGTCGAAGTCGTCGAGCAAGACCAGCGCCGAGCCGATCCCGTCGATGCCGCTGCCGCTGAAGAAGTCGGTGGAGCCGGTGCGGAGGGAGTCCCAGTCGTCCTCGATCCCGCTCGTGGTGAGGAAGGTGCCCACCGCGCCGCCGCCGCTGTTGTAGCCGGCCGCACCCACGATCAGGTCGCCCAGGCCGTCGCCGTCGATGTCGCCCATGGCGACCGCGGTGCCGACCTCTTCGTCCGCGCCTTCACCGGTCCAGGTGAAGACCGCACCGGTGCTGTGGATGTCGCGGTCGACCTCGCCGTCGCAGTCGTCGAGGTCGCCGTCGAGCTGCTCGATGGCGCCGGGGTAGACGTCGGCGTCGAAGTCGTCGCAGTCGCGGCCGCGGTCGTAGTCCGCCGAGCCGTAGCCATCGCCGTCGTAGTCGTAGTCGTCGTCGCCCGCGCAGTCGGAGTCGATGCCGTCGTAGACCTCGTCCGGGGCGCCCGGGTACATGTCGTCGTAGCTGTCGTTGCAGTCGCCGCCGCCGAGGCCCGGGTCGTCGTTGAAGACATCGGACTGGTAGCCGTCACCATCCTGGTCGTAGTCGTCGTCGCCGAGGCAGTCGGCGTCCACGCCGTCGTAGTACTGCTCGGGAGCGCCAGGGTAGACGTCCGGGTCGTCGTCGTCGCAGTCGTCGCCGCCAGCTTCCTCGCGCAGGTGTCCGTCGCCATCGCCGTCGGTGATGACCTGGCCGGCCAGCGCGATGGTGGAGCCTCCACCCTCGTCGTCCGACACGATCGCGAGCTCGCCGGTCGCATCCTCGTAGTCGGTGGGCTGGAAGTAGACCGTGATGTGCGCCGTGGCTCCCGGCTGGATCGTGAGGCCCGTGATCGACACGCTGAAGGGCAGGCTGGCGCTGATGCTCTCGACCACCACGGGGCCAGTGCCCGCGTTCTCGAGCAGCATGGCCTCGGACTTGAGCTCACCGACCTCGGTGGTGCCGAAGTCGATCGCTTCGACCTCCACCACCAGGTTGCCGACGCCCTCTTCGCTCGTGCCGGTGTCGTCGGTGGTCTTGTTGCCGCCGCTGATGTTTTCGCCGGCACAGGCAAAGGTCAGCGAGAGCAGGAGCGGAAGCGAGAGGGCAACCAGACGCACGGGTCCTCCGAGAGCGGCACGGGGGAGTCTACCCGGCCCACCCTGGCGGGTCTACTGTGGCGACGGGACCTCACGGCAGCGCAGGGCGACCACCGCGCGGCACGGGGCCGGTCGGGCGGTGAAACCAGGAGCGCACCGTGCCACGCAAGCCCCACCGCTACACCGCGGGATGTCGACTCACAGGCTCCACCCGGTCGCTCGCCTCGAGGTCGAGCACGTAGCGCACCATCTCCTTGTCGTAGAAGGTGAAGCGCCCGCGGTCTTCGAAGCCCCAGCTCCTGAGCTGGCGGTTGGCGCCCTCGTTGTCGACCTCCGTGGTCACCTTCACGTGCCGGTGGCCGCGCGCCAGCAGGTCGTCGAACAGCACCTTGTTGATGTGCCCGCTCACCCGCTTCCCGCGCAGCTCGGGCTCGAACGAGCAGAACATGGACTCGGCGGTGACGGCTTCGGTGCCGTCGACCGACGAGGCCGAGAAGTAGCTGGCCGTCTCGAGCAGCGGCCGCACCACGCCGGGGGCGCGCAAGAGCCCGCGGGCGGCCATCACGCCCAAGATGAGGAAGCGACGCCGGAACACCTCGCCCATCATCGCCGAGCCGTCCTGGGTGCCGGCGATGAAGCCGCGCACGCGGTCGACACCGTCGACCCGCTCCTCGTACACGAAGGCCAGAAAGTGCGCGTTGTCGATCAAGCCCAGGTAGAGCTCGCGCAGGAAGCGCACCCCCAGGCGCGCCCACAACGACTCGCCCATCGCCGCCTGGTGCAGCTCCGCCACGCGCACCACGTCACGCGCCTGCATCGGGCGAATGCAGGCGAGCACCTGCGGATCGACCTGGAAGGGACGCGGCACGCTGCGGAGACTACTTCTTCCGCTGCTCGCGCAGGGTGTCGAGGAAGGCGGTCTGGCTGATGGCGCGGTGCTGCGCCGCGAGGAAGTGCCCGATCGCGTTCTCGTAGCTGGTGGCGAAGCTCTCGTTGAGCAGCCGGCGCGTGAGCTCGATCGCCACGGTGTGGTTCGGACCCAAGGCGCCGAGCGCCCAGGCGAGGCCCGACTCCAGGTCGTCGTCGAGCCGATCGATGAAGCCCAGCTCCACGGCGCGGGAGCCCGAGATCGCTTCGCAGGTCATCGCGATGCGCTTGGCGTGGCCCAGCCCCACGTACTTGGCGAAGCGGAAGGTGCCCATGCCCGGCAGGAAGCCCAGGTGGACCTCGGGCAGCTGGAACACCGCAGCGGAGGTCGCCACCCGCAGGTCGCACACCAGCGCGATCTGGAAACCGCCCCCGCGCGCCGGCCCGTCGACCAGGGCGACCGTGGCCTTGGGCAGACGCTCCAACCGGGTGCAGAGCTTCTCCCACTTGTTGAAGCCGTGGATGTCGAGGGGCCTGTCGGGGTGGAAGTCCGAGAAGTCGATGCCGTCGGAGAAGGCCCCGCCGTCACCGCGGAACACCACCACGCGGGCGTCGCTGGTGTCCTCCAGGTGATCGCAGACGGCGGTCAGCTCCCGCACCATGCGCATGCTGATGCGGTTGCCGCCCGCTCGTGAGAGCGTGACCGTGGCGATGCCGTCGGTCTCGTCGAAGCGCAGGGTCTCGTACACGGTCTTTGCCTTTTCGCTACCAGCGGAGGAGCGCGGTCTCGATGGTCGATCCCGGGCCCATGGTCATCATCACGCCGTAGTCGCCCCGTCGGACGACGCCTTCGTCGAGCAGCCGCTGGTAGCTGAACAGGAAGGAGGCGCTGGAGAGGTTGCCGAAGTCGCGCAGCACGCTGGAGGTGTGCCGCACGTCGTGCTCGGTGATGCCGACGTTGTACTTGATGGCGTCGATCACCTTCTTGCCGCCGCTGTGCACGAGCCAGTGGCGGATGTCGCGGCGCTTCAGGCCGTGTTCGGCGAGCAGGCGCTTCACGGGGCGCTCCGCGTACTGGCCCACCACGTAGGGGATGTCTCGATCCAGGAAGAAGCTGAACTTGTTGGCCTGATCGTCCCAGTCGAAGCGCATCGCCCCGATGGCCGGGGGAATGATCTGGCTGTTGAAGCCCAGCACCCGCGGCGCGAAGGCACGCTCGTCGCTGACTGCGGAGCGAACGAGGGCGACCGCGCAACCGTCGCCGAAGAGCGAGTTCACGATCGCGGTGCGCAAGGTCTGATCGAAGACGTAGGCCGCCGAGCAGATCTCCACGCAGACCATCAGGGCGTTCCTGCCCGGGTTGGCGGCGGCCCAGGCTGCGACCGGGTTCAAGGCGTTGAGCCCGGCGTTGCAGCCCATGCCGACGATGTCGACCCGACTGCAGTCCTCGCGAAAGCCCATGTGCTTCATCAGGTGCGCGGTGAGCCCAGGCGCCATGAAGCCCGTGGTGGTGATGCAGGCCAGGTAGTCGATGTCCTGAACGGTCAGCCCGGTGTCCGCCAGGCAGCGCTCCACGGCGATGGGCGCGATCTCGAGCGCGCCCCGCAGGTGCTTCGCCAACAGCTCGCCCTGGGTCTCCTCCGGCAGCCCGTCTGCGTTGGGTGGCGGCAGGTAGAGGTGCCGGGTGAGGATGTGGCTGGAGCCGAAGAGCGCGCGGATGGCCGGCACGTCCACGGTGAAGAGGTCCGGGATCTCGCTCTGCACGTAGCGATCCGGCGGATTGGAGGTTCCGACGGCGAGGATCCGGGGGCGGGTCTCGAACATCGACACTCCTGGCCACGAGTATACCGGGGCTAAGCTGGTGCCAGCGGGGCAGAGACACCGTGTGACCAAGCCACAAGACGTTCTGGCTGAGACCCGACGCCTGGACCTGGCGTCTGCGAGAGCGCGCCATGCGCAGGCGCTCGCCCTGGCCCTCGCCCGATGCAGCCGCGCCCTGCTGCTCTATGACGCCCACAACGACGCCGTGGCGGCCTTCCTCGAGGAGCTGGAGGACCTGGCGGAGCACGGGCACGGAGAGCTGGTCCTGGACGTTGCGCAGGATCGCTTCGTCCTCGACGGCGAGACCGTGTACCTGGATCGGGATCGCGACCGCTCCCTCCCCTTCCTCTTGTGGCGTGACGGGGTGCGGCGGCTCCGGATCGGAGCGGAGGCGGGCTTCGACCAGTGGACCTCGCTGGTGGAGCTCTTGGCCGTTCGTCTGTCGCGCATCCGCGGCGACGAGGACGACCTGGTGAGCATGGTGTGGCGCGCGCGCCTGCCGGGCATCCAGGTCGATGCGGTCGACGGGATGGTGTTCAACGCGCACCAGGGCGACGGGCGTCGCTTCGAGCACCACCTCCCGGCACCCGAGCACCTCGACCGCCCTCCCCCACGGCTGACGAGGGCGCTGCCGCTGGCCTACGTGCCGATCGACGACCACGCCGTGGCCGCGCTCGTGGACGAACTGAGCACAGCGGGCGTGGTCCGCGACGCCTTGAGGCTCGGGCGGCACCTGGTGGCAGCGCACCGCGACGAGCTCGTCTCGCCGGATCTGTTGGTGCCCGCCCTCCTGGACCTCCGCGACCACCTGGTCCGCGACGGCCACCTGCGCGGGGTGCTCTCCCTGATGACGCTGGTCAAGGACGGGCACGATGGCGAGCGCCTCCATGGCCTGCTCGTCGACACCCTCACCCAGGCCGACAGCCTCCTCCGCCTCCTCAGGGGGGTGCCACCCGACGACGACGCGCTGGTCGCCGAGCTGATCGATCTGGTGGCCGGGCTCCCCGGAGACGCGCTGGGGGAGATCCTGGCCCTGCTCGAGCGCGACGACGTGGGGAAGCGCGCGCTGACCGTGGTGCGGCTCGTGCTGGCCGACGCCGCGGGACGCGAGCTGACGCGTCTGCTGCACGACACGCGGACCCAGGGCGGCCAGCGAGCTGCCCAGGTGCTGCTGGCGCTCGGTCAGGGGGCTCCGGAGGCGGCTCGGCGGCTTGTCGTCGAGCTCGCCCAGCGCCCCGACCGCGCCGTGCAGGAGGCACGCCTCCAGCTGATGGAGCAGAGCGGCTGGGGGGCGGCGGTGCGCTCGCACCTGGTGGCGATGCTCAGCTGGCCGGACCCTCCCATCCGGCACGCGGCCACCCTGCAGCTCGGTCGACGGGGAAAGGGGCGGGCTGCGGAGCCGATCGTGCGCGCCATCGAAGGGTTGGGGGCCGGGTGGGACCGGACCGACGCGGCGGTGCTGGGGCAGGCTCTCGCCTTGACGGGCCCGACGGCGCACGCCACCTTCGAGGGCTGGGTGCGTCCCTCGGGCCTGCTCGCTCGGAAGGCCACGGGGGAGACCCCGCGCGAGTGGGCGGCGGTGGCCGGGCTCGCCTGGCTGCCGAGCGGGCACACCCTGCTCCGGGAGCTGAGCCTGGAGCACCGCGACCCCTTCCGGAGCCACTGTGTGGCCGCCTGGCGCGAGCACCGACAACGCTTCGGGAGCAAGGCGTGAGCACCCCCCAGGATCGCCTCGAGGCCGCGCTCCAGAAGGCCCGCTGGGCAGGCAACCGGGAGCTGGCCACCCAGGTCCGCGAAGACGGCGAGCAGTTCGCTCGGCTGCTCCTGGCGCTCGCAAGGTTGAGCCGCACCCACGCGCCGGACAACGACGTGTTCCGCCAGCCGTCGGCGCGTTGCTCCCGGACGCTGCGCATCCTCACGAGCCAGCTCGGGTCCGTGCACCTGGTCGTGATCGATCAGCAGGTGCACGTGAACGACGTGCGGGTGCGCTTCGAGGGGGTCGACGACGCGGGCGCACGCATGGAGCAATGGCTGGCCCCGCACGAAGCCGGCGGCTTCAGCTTCCACCGCGAGCTCTCGCCCGACGAGCTGCTCGGCCTGGTGGCGTGTGTGGGGCGCGTCGAGCCCTTGCAGGCGGCCCTCGACGAGCACGGTCTGGCGAGCGTGGAGGTCCTTCCAGCCGCCCGGCGCGCCCTGCGCAGCGCCGAGGACCACCTCGATCGTTCCCGCTTCATCGACGACCACCGGCGCGCGCTGGAGCTCGTCGCCGATCTGCACGATCAGCTGGCCCTGCAGCGCCAACCGCGCATCCTCCCCCTGCGGCGGACCGTCATGGCCCTGGTGGACCACGGCCAACGGGACCTCCAGCCCCTCCTGCTCACCGCTCGGGTACGCGACGCGCCGCGCCACGCCACGCACGGTGTCGCCGTCTGCCAGCTCGCCGTCGCAGTCGGCCTGTCGGTCGATCTTCCCTTGCCGCCGCTCTGTGATCTCGGCATCGCGGCCCTCGTGCACGACCTCGGGTACGCTCCCTGGGACGACCGCCCGGTGGGGCTGCGGGACCACGGCACACGAGCGCTCGAGGTGCTCCTCCGGGAGCGCGGCTTCCACGCCGCGCGGGTCCAGCGCGTGCTCGCGTGCCTGGACCATCACGCCGACGTGGCGGACCGGCCGGGCCTGCTGGCGCGCATCCTCCGCGTGGTCGACGACTACGACACGCTCACGCGACCCGGAGGCAGCCACACCCCCCACGGGGGGCTGATGCGCATGAAGGGCGCCGCCGGCTGGGCCTACGATCCCGTGGTCCTGCAGGTGTTCGTGAACCTCATGGGACGCTGGCCCCCCGGCAGCCTGGTGCGACTGGACAACGGCGCGCAAGCTCGGGTGATCTCCGGTGCGCGGGATCCCGTTCGTTGGGATCGGCCGCTGGTGGCCGTCGTGCGGCTCCCCGATGGAGAGCGGCCGCCAAAGCCGGTCCGGGTCGACACGGCGACGCGGTTTCCGATCGTCGGCCCGGTGTAGACTCGAGCTTCCCCACGGGCACCAAGAGGAGCCCCTTGACCACAGACGAACCGGCCCTCCCCGAAGCTCAGGACGAGCCCCGGGAGGAGGAGCAGAGGCCCCTGACGGAGGAAGAGCTCCTCGGCGCTGACCAGGAGGTCCTGCTCGGCGACGACGAGCAGTCCGAGCTCGCCAACAAGGCCCTGCGTGCCCTGGCGAGGGCCAGCCGCAGCTACCTGATCTACGATCCCCGCAACGAGGCGATCCGGGCCTTCCTCGAGGAAGTGAAGCGCAGCTTCGAGCTGTACAGCCAGAAGTACGGTGACCTGGACCTGCACATCCGGCCCTTCGAGCTGATGCTCGGCCGCCGCGCGGTCTACCTGGAGCGCGACCGCGAGCGCTCGCTCGCCTTCAAGCTCTTTCGCGACGGCGTCCGCCGCATGACCATCCAGGCCGGGGTGGACTGGCACGAGCTCACGCAGCTGTTGGGCGTGCTCTCCGTTCGCTACGTCGGCATCCGCCAGAACCCCGCGGAAGACGACATCGTCACGTTGCTCTGGAAGGCGGGCTTCTCCCACATCAACATCGAGGCGGTCGAAGGCTTCGTCCCCGAGGACGACGACGACCCCGGCGGGGGCCTGCCGGCGATCGGCGCCGACGGCATGCTCGGCGGCGCGCCCGTGGGCGGATCGGTGGGCAGCCCGATCGGCCCGCCGGGCGGCCCCTCGACGAGCGCGTCGATCCTGGGCGGCGAACCGGGCCAGGGCGACGCGACGGCAGCCCATGCCGCACACGCGGGAGCGGACGCGGCCTTCCAGCGCGCTGCCTACAAGGTGCCCGCGGGCTTTGACCTGCCACCCCCGGATCTCTACGACGAGAAGCCGGTGCACTACCGCTCCCTGCGCGAGGTGGAGAAGGAGGCGCTCCTGGAAGAGGACGCGTCCACCTACCTGCCCGACCTGGTGCTCCAGCTCATCCAGGAGTTGCTCCAGATCGCCAGGGACCCGACCGACCCGCTGGCCTTCGACAACGTCGTCCACATGATCCGGGACGCGCGCGACTTCCTGCTCACCGAAAACCAGCTCGACACGCTGCTGGCGCTGTTCGCGGAGCTCAACGACTTCCACGCCAACTGCCCGGCCGACGACCTCGACGAGCTCGACCGGCTGCTCGCCACGATGGCCAGCACGGGCGCGCTGCGGCGCGTGCTGAAGACCATCCCTCGCGAAGCCATCTCCCCGCCCAAGGAGTTCTACGAGCTGCTCGAGGTGATGCCGGGCGATCCCCTGCCGGCGCTCGTCGAGCTGCTCGGCGACGAGCGTGATCAGTCCACGCGACGGCACCTCCGCATCACCCTCGAGTCCTACCTTCCGGCCCGGGCGGCGCTGGTGGTGGAGGCCTTCCAGGCCGCCAGCGGAGGCGTGGCCGCCGACCTCATCCGGGTGCTGGCCAACGCCGCCCCCGAAGCGGCCCAGCAGGCCGTGGCCGACATCGCGAGCAGCAGCGACACCACCGTGCAGCTCGAGTTCCTGAAGCTCGCCGAGCACCTGCCCGTCTCCACCACCACGCGCACCATGCTGGTGCAGCTCCTCCGAAGCACCGACGAGGAGGTGCGCATCCGCACGCTCGAGGTCGTGGTGGGCATGGGCGAACGCGGCGCCTTTACCGCTGTGCAGCGCTTTGCGGAGCAACGGGCCAAGAAGGGCGCCAACACCGCGGAGCTCGAGGCGTGTGGCCGCGCCATGGCGCGCCTGCACCCCGCGCGCGCCTTCGACATGTTCCGCGAGTGGGCGAGCTACGGCGGGCTGCTGGCGCGCCTGGCCCAGCGCGGCCAGCCCCTCCGTCGCGTGGCCATCGCCGGCATGGAGCTCGTGGACCACAGCGAGGTCGAGGGGCTGCTCCGCACCGTGGCCGCCAAGGGCGACGAAGACGAACGGCAGGCCGCCCTCGCCACCTTGATGCGACGCCAGCGCACGCTGGCCGGGGAGGACGCGTGAGCAGCGACGCGACCCACACCGACGCGATCCAGGAAGCCCAGGACGCCCTCACCAAGAAGGTGGAGATCGCCAAGCTCGGCGAAGACCGCCAGCTGGCTTCGGTGGTGCGTGAGCGCGGGGAGCAGATGGCGAGGCTCATGGCCGGCGTCTTCCGCCTGACCCGCGTGCACGACCTGAAGAACGACGCCTTCAAGCAGCCCGTGAACGACCTGACCGGGCACATCACCGAGCTCCAGGACCTGCTCGGCTCGATCCACATGATCGTCGTGGAAGACCAGATCTACGTCAACGACATCCGGATCCGCTTCGACATCCACAGCGAGGTGCCGCGGGACCTGAACACGATGTGGTCCCGTCACCGCATCGGCGGCGTGTCGATCCATGGACCGGTCACCGCCGATCAGCTCAAGACCTTCGTGGACAAGGTCTCCACGGCCAGCCCCGCCCCCCGCGGTGCACGGCAGGTGCTGCAGAACTGGTGCACCGAGGCCGGCCTGGCGCAGATCGAGCTGCAGCCCATCTTCCGCTTCCGGCTGCAGGGGGAGGGCGAGAAGGTCAAGGCCGTCAACAAGGACGTCGCCGAGATCTACGCGCGCAACAACACCATCATCGGCGACGTCTGGGACAACATGGCCGCCGGTCGGAGCCCGAACACGCTCCCGGTGCGACGGCTCGTCACCGACCTGCTCGACATGGACGAACAGGAGCAGGTGGACGAGATGCTGGAGGTCGTGAACGACCACCACACCCCCGCCCACATGCGGCACAGCATGCAGGTGGCGGCGCTCGCGGTGCTCATCGGCCGCGAGATCGGCATGGACGGCCCCGCGCTCTCCGATCTCGGGGTCGCCGCGACCTTCCACGACATCGGCTACACGACCGAGGAAGACGGCTACCCGCCGCCCTTCGAGCGGCACGGAACGGCGGGCGCGCGCCTGCTGCTGGCCCAGCGTGGCTTCCACGAAGCCCGGATTCGCCGCCTGCTCGCGTGCCTGCAGCACCACCGCAGCCACGACGACCTGAACCGACCCGCGCTCTACGCCCGGATCATCAAGATCGCCGACGACTACGACACGCTGACCCGGTGGCGCCGCGGCGGCCCGATGATGAGCCCGCCCGAGGCGCTCGAAGCCATGCACGCCGGCTGCTGGACGCTCTACGACCCCACCCTGTTCCAGGCCTTCGTCAACCGCCTGGGCAAGTACCCCCCGGGCACGCTGCTCGAGATGAGCAAGGGAACGTGGGTGATGGTCATCTCCGGCGTGCGCGGCCCGGAGACCTTCGCAAAGCCACTCGCCGTGGTCGTGCGGCTGAAGGACGGTCGGCGCCCCTCGAAGCGCATCGTGGTCGACCTGGCGGAGCGCGGCACCATCAAGGGGCCGCTGCCCTACGATCTCGACGAAGACTGAGATAGGCGGGTGCACACCGTGCACGCCTCCGACCCACACCTCCTGCTCCCCGGCGCGGTCGTCGACCGCTACCGCGTGGACGCGGCCATCGGCACCGGTGGCATGGCCGAGGTGTACCGCGTCACCCACGAGCGGCTGGGCACCACCCACGCACTGAAGGTCCTGCACGTCCACCTGCCGTCGCAGGCCGACAGGCTCCTGGCAGAAGGTCGACTGCAGGGCGCGCTCAGGCACCCGAACGTGCTGGCGGTCACCGACGCCTTCTCGGTCGACGGCGCCCCGGCCCTGGTGCTGGAGCTGGTCGAGGGAGGGAGCCTCTACGACCGCCTGGACGGCGCTGGCCGCCTCGGCGCCGAGCAGGGAGAACAGCTCTTCCGCAGCATCGTCGCCGGGGTGGCGCACGCCCACGACCACGGCGTGATCCACCGGGACCTGAAGCCAGCCAACGTCCTGCTCGCCCGGATCGACGGCGTGGTGGTGCCCAAGGTCGCTGACTTCGGCCTCGCCAAGCACCTCGTGCGCACCGACGGCGGGCAGACCCAGCACGGCCGGGCCATGGGAACACCGGCGTACATGCCTCCCGAGCAGTTCCGCAACGCCCGCGACGTGGACGAGCGCGCGGACGTGTACGCCCTGGGCTGCATCCTCTACGAGATCCTCTCGGGGCAACGCGCCTTCGACGGACCCGACACCCTGGCCATCATGCGCGCGGTGCTCGACAACCGCTACGCGCCCCTCTCGAGCCGAGTTCCCGGCATGCCCGCGCGGCTGTGCAGCATCGTGGAACGCTGCCTGCACAAGGATCCGTTCCAACGTCCGGCGAGCGCAGGGGTGCTGCTCGAGCTGCTCGAGGGCGGCTTCGGCCGCTCCCGGCCCGCCGACACCTTCTTGCCCGAGCACGACCTCCAGACGGTGGACGTCCCCACACCGCAGACCACGCGGCTCAGCAACCTGGTGCCGGCGGGCGACCTGTTCCTGGGCCGTGACCGCGAGATGGCGGAGCTGGAGGCGCTCTTCCAGGCGGGGGAACGGCAGGTGACCTTGCTCGGGCCGCCCGGTGTGGGTCGCAGCCGCCTCGCTCGCGAGCTGGCCCTGCGGCTGGCGCGGGAGTTCTCCGGGGGGGCCTGGACGGTGAAGCTCGACGGGTTGGACAAGCGGGCCGATGTGCTGCAGGCCATCGGCGCCGCCGTGGGCATCTCGCTCGACCGCAACCGGAGCTGGGACGGGGTGGCCGAGCAGATCGGGTACGCCCTGGGGTCGAGGGGACGCACCCTGCTCGTGCTGGACCACGTGAGCCTGGTGGCCTGGGAGGTCGGCGCGATCCTCGAAGGCTGGCAAGGGGAACACGATGGCCTGGTGGTGTTGAGCACCAGCCAACAACCGCTGCAGACGCCCCACGAGGCGCGCTACCGGGTGGACGGCCTGGAGGTGGCCGACGGCGTGGCGCTCTTCGAGACGCGCGCCACGACCCATCGGCGAGGCTTCACCATGGGCGACGACACGGCCAGCGTGGTGGCGGAGCTGGTGGAGCGGCTGGACGGGCTGCCACTCGCCATCGAGCTCGCCGCCGCACGCGCCACCTTGATGTCTCCGGCGCAGATGCTGCAACGGCTCGACCAGCGGTTCCGCCTGCTGTCGAGGGCTCGGGGCTCGAGCGGCGTCACCCTGCGCACCGCCCTCGACGAAGCCTGGGCGCTGCTGGACGGCTGGGAGCAGCGAGCGCTCGCGGGCTGTTCCATCTTCCGGGGCGGCTTCACCGTGGAAGCCGCGGAACGGGTGCTGGATCTGCCACCCGAGGCGCCGTGGGCCGTCGATCTGCTCGACGCGGTGCACGACAAGTCGCTGTTGCGATCCACCGAGACCGCAGGCGAGGTGCGCCTGACCATGCTCGAGAGCGTGCGGGTGTACGCGGCCGAGAAGCTCGGCGAGGAGGGGCCGGCGCTTCGAGCACATCACGCCAACTACTTCCTCGAGGTGGGGGCCCGGCTCGCGGAGAAAGCGCGCGGCCACGACGCGCGACGGGGCCTCGACGCCCTGGAGAGCGAACGGCCCAACCTCGTGGCCGCCGCCACCGACACCTCGCTCGACGCCGGGCTGCGCGCCGAGGTCACCCTCGCCCTCGAGCACCTGCTGCGACTTCGGGGGCCCCTGCTCCAGCGCCTGGAGATCCTGGGGGCGATCGTGGACCACCCGGAACCCGGCATCCGCTGCAGGGCGCTGGCCGCGCGCGCGGACGCACGGTGGGTGGCCGGGGAGTACGCTGGGGCCGAGGCGGACGCGTCGGCTGCCTACGAGGCCGCGCTCGCGGCCGACGACGACGCCTCGGCGGTCATGGCGCTCACGGCCCTGGTCCGCGTGCTGCGCATCCAGGCCCGCTACGAGGAAGCCGAGCCCTGGGTGGCCACCGCGTTGGAGCTGGCGAAGGGGCGGCTCGACGCGCGCCTCATGAGCCGTTGCTACCAGCAGGTCGGCAACTTGCGGTACGCCCAGTCACGCAGTCACGACGCTCTGGTAGCGCACACACGCGCCCTGGATCTGGCGCGCCAGGCCGGCGACCTCTCGCTGGAGGTGTCGGCCCGCAGCAACCGTGCGCAAGCGCTCCGCCTGCTCGATGAGGAGGACGAGGCCCGCTTCGAGCTGGACCACGCGCTCCGGCTGGCCTACCACGTGGGGCAGCGGCAGGTGGTCCAGGTGCTGCTGCAGCGCGGCAATGCCGAGATGACACGCTCCGACGTCGAGGCCGCCAAGCAGACCTACGAGCTCGCACTCGACATCGCCCGGCGCTACGGCCTCCGACGCCACGTGGCCACCTTGTCGATGAACTGCGGCGTGGTGTCCCAGAGCGAAGGCGACATCCCGGCGGCCATGGTCGCCTTCCGAGAGGCCCGGGACGCGCACCTGCGCGCAGGGAACGCCCGGCAGGTGGCCATCGCGCTCGCCAACCTGGCGGTGGCCCGCTTCGAGCGTGGCGACAACGACCGGGAGGCCTTTCACGAAGCCCTCGAGAGCGCACGCGCGGTGCGCTTCGGACGCTTGCAGGTCTGGTTGCTCGCCCACCAGGCCTGTCTGGAGGCACGCACAGGCGCCATCGACGAGGCGCGCGAGGCCCAGGCCCAGGCCCAGGTGCTGGCGGAGGGCATCGACGCGGCGACCATGACGGGCCTGCTCGAGCTCACCGACGCCTGGATCCGACGGCACGCCGGTGAAGCGCCGCACGCAGCCGACGCCGGCGGGCCCGCGCAGGCGGAACCCGCAGCGGTGCTCGGCCGCATGTGGCGGGCGCTTCCCGCTCAGAACACGTAGACGGCGCCACTGCCGCCGTTGTCGCCAGGCGCGCCGACGATCTTCTTCGGTCCGGGACCGCCCGTGCCACCGCCGAACTCGTCGTTCTTGTCGTCGCCGAGGAAGTGCGAGCCACCATGGACCGGCGGAGCCGGTGATGCCGCGGCACCGGTGTCCACGTTGATGGAGCCCTTGCAGGTGGTCACGTCGACCACGTAGGCCGCACCCGCACCCGGCTCGACACCCTCCGCAGACGGCGCGCCGACCAACAGCTCGTAGCCGCCGTCCTCTCCGGTGATGGACAGCGCCGTGCCCAGCGCGGAGGTCTGATCGGTGGTGATGGTGCAGTCCGCGTCGGAGGCCGAGAGCTCGCCGCTCAGCGGGCCGAAGAAGACGTACGCCTCGCCCTTTCCATCGGCGCGCGGAGCCCCGACGGCGAGGTCGGCGGTGCCGTCACCGTTCAGGTCGTAGCCCGACGAGATGGCGCTGCCGAAGGCATCGTTGGCGGTGCCACCGACGACCACGGCGGCGGCGTCGGACTCGAGCGCGGGCGACGTGGTCAGGTCGGAGAACACGAAGACCGCGCCCTCGGCGTTCCCGTCACCCGATGGGTGGGAATAGCTCGGCGCGCCGACGACCACCGTGGTCGCGACCCCGCTGACCACGCTGCCACCCCAGTCCACCACCTGGCCCGCCTGCGCGGTCGCGCCCAGCGACTCGGAGAAGGTGATCGACCAGTCCGGACTGTCCAGGTCCTTTCGAGTCGACAGGTCGTAGTAGAGCATCGCCTTCCCCTGCCCCTCGTCAGGCGCACCCACCAAGAGGCCCGTGAGCGACTTGGCGCCCGGCAAGCCGGGGATCCAGGCTGTCGAGGTGCCGGCTCCCGCACCCGCGGTGCCGTAGTCCAAGGTGGTGGCACCCACCTCCGCCATCGTGAGCTCGCCGCCCTCGACGAGCACCGAGGCATCCGCCAGGTAGTACACGCCGCCGGACAGATCGCCCGTGGCCCCCATGCCCGGCGCGCCGACGACCAGCCCGTTCTCGCCGATGGCGAGCCCCGTGCCAGCGCGCTCGCCGTCGTTCTCGCTCACGATCGTCGTCCCCTCGAGGGTGTCGTCCGAGAGGCTCACCGCCGCGGTGTAGACCGCCCCTCGATCCGACTCGTGCCCGGGCGCTCCCGCAGCGATGATGGTCTGCTTGCCGTCGAAGAGGACCGCAAGGGTGGTGCCGAGGCCACCGTCGACCTTCGGATCGCCCTCCATGGCGAAGGCCGCCGAAGACGCCGCGACGTCGTCGTTCGACGGACCGGTGTCGTCGGTGCCCGGATCGGTGTCCACCGGCCCGGTGTCGTCGGCCAGCGCGGGTCCGGTGTCGTCCCCCTTGTCGTCGTCGGGGATGCAGCCCAGCAGGGCAAGGCTCAACCAGCTCGTCATCACGCGTTCCTCCCGGAGGAGGGAGGCTAACGCGACGCATGCACCGTCAAGATCCGCGCTTTCGCGCGTACAGCAGGGCCTCGGCGACCCGCTCCTGCTGGAGCGACCCGTCGAGCTGCGCGTCCAACACCGCCTTGGCGAGGCGAAGCGCGACGGGATCGCGCTTCGCGACCTCCGCACCCAGCGCCAGCGCGGCTGCGCGCGGGTCGACGGAGACCTCGGAGACGAGTCCCCAGGACAGAGCTTCCTCCGCCGAGAGCTGACGCCCGGCAAGGATCACCTCCCGGGCGCGCGCCTGTCCGACCAGGCCGGGCAGCCGGCTGCATCCCCCAGCCGCGGGAATCAGACCGAGCCCCGTCTCGGGCAGCCAGAAGCGCGCTCGGGGCCCCGCGATCCGAACATCACAGGCCAGAGCCAGCTCGAAGCCGCCACCTACCGCCGCGCCCTGCACGGCCGCGATGGACACGAAGGGCGCCCTCGCCAGCCGGTCGAACACCCGCTGGGCCAGCAGATCGAGGGCGTCCTCGGGCGCCGCCAGCTTCATGCGCTCCAGGTCCGCGCCGGCACAGAACGCGCGCTCGCCGCTGCTCGCGACCACCACCACCGACGTGTCGACAGCGCCCACGGCCGCATCGAGCTCGATCAGGAGCTCGGGGGTGTAGGCGTGGGCCTTCTCGGGCCGCGCCAGCTCCATCACGGTGATCTCGCCGACCTTGGAGCAGTGAAGCGACATGGACCTTCCTCGGAAAGGAGTATCCTTCATCCGGGTCCCCTCTGTCGGGCGAGCGTGTGAGCAACCACGGCATTCCAGTCGATGCGACGCCTCACGGCTGTCCCTACCTCCCGGGACGGACCGCGGTGCTCCCTCTGCGCTGGTACCCCGACGACCTCGGCGCCGAGGACCTCGACGAGCTCCTCGCCAAGGCCGACCGGCGGGTCGGCCGCCACCTCTACCGGCCGACCTGTCCGACCTGCGACGCCTGCAAGGGCATCCGGCTCAACACGGGGGACTTCGCCACCTCGCGCTCGCAACGGCGCGTGTGGCGCAAGAACCAGGATCTGCGGGTGAGCGTCGGGCCGCCGCGCGTCGATCGGGTGCGTCTGGACCTCTTCAACCGCCACAAGCTCGGCCGCGGACTCGCCAAGCGGCCCACCACAGCGCGCGAGTATGCGGGCTGGCTCGTGCACTCCTGCTGCCGCACCGTGGAGACCCGCTACCTGCTGGACGGCAAGCTCGTGGGCGTGGGCATCGTGGACATGGGGCGACGGGCCGCCTCCAGCGTCTATTTCTACTTCGACCCGGATCACGACGACCGCTCCCTGGGTGTGTTCTCGGTGCTCGCCGAGGTCGACTGGGCCCGACGCCTGGGCATGGAGCACTACTACCTGGGCCTGTTCGTGAAGGGCTGCCGGCAGCTCGAGTACAAGGCCAGCTACTTCCCGCACGAGCGGCTGGTGGACGGCCGCTGGCGCCGCTTCGAGAAGCGCCCTCAGGGCGCTTGATCCAGGCGCCCTCGCACGCCGCGCCGCGGACCGCCGTGACGCCCCGTCGCCGGGGGCGCGTCCCCGAGCTGTGTCTCGGGCGGCGGCGCCAGCAGCAGGCCTTCGGCGTTCAGCGCCCGGCCGACCGACGTGGCCCCGTCCGCGCACACGTGGTGCCCGTCGTCCGGCGTGCGCGAGGCCGGTAGGATGTCGCGGTCGAGGTTGTTCACCGCCACCAACGCGGTGGATCCAGCCAGGAGGAGCGCCATCAGGCGCCCGAGCACGCCCGGCCCGGAGGCCAGCCCGAGGAGCAGCACGAGCCCCACCGTGGGCACGAGGTAGTACTCGAAGTTCAGGGGCTCCTTCCAGGCGACCAGCGGCACATAGGTCCAGCACCACGCGGCCACCGCCACCGCCTCCCGTCGCGCCACCCGCACGACGCGCTGCCCGCGCACCAACAGCCCGAGCCCGAGCGCTGCGTAGGCCCAGCCGAGGGTGGGCAAGGGCACGCGCCGGGGGTGGGGTCGCTGGCGCAGGCAGGTGCGCTGCACGCGCGCGGCCGCAGTGGTCGACCATCCGAGCGCGACCTCACTCCCGATCGAGCGGTCCGAGGAGGGAGCGCCGGCCGTGACATCCGCGAGCAGGAGGTCCTCGACACCGACTGGATGACCCAGGCGCTCCGACTGGTAGCGGGCCGCTCCGCCGTAGCCAGCACCCAGCAGCGCAGCCGCGACCGCCACGTACGCCACCAGCGCACGGAAGCGCCGCCCCCCCCAGCCGCCGATCAACGCCAGCGCGAGCCCTGGGCCCGCGAGCGCGGCGACCTGGTGGAGCAGGATGGCCGCGCCGTGGAGCAGGCCGACGACCACGCCGCGCGCAGGAGAGGCCTCGCCCTCCGTCGCGACGGCCAGAGCCATCAAGACGACCACAGCGGGCCAGATGTGCACCTCGTAGGTGCCGGCGAGCGACCACCATCCGTAGGTGGCCGCCAGCCCGAGCCCCGCCAGCGACCCCGCGAGGAACCCTGACCGACGCGCGACCAACCAGCACAGGAGCCCCGACCCGATGGAGGCCCCTCCGACGTTGAGCCACTGGAGCGGCTCGATGATCGCGCCCTCGTAGCCCAGCGCCTGTGCCAGCCGGACCGCCGCCAGGCCATAGGCGTTGTGCAGCAGGTGCTTCGCGTGCACGAGCTGCCCGTCGAGCACGTCGTCGGCGTAGGCCGCCGCGTCCGGTGTGTGCCATTGCGCGGCGGTGGCCAGGTAGACCAGGGCCACCACCAGCGCCACCGCTGCGGGCGCGAAGCGGCTCACCGCCGCGTCCGCCAGGCCAAGGCCACGGCGCCGAGCGGCCACCCCACTACAGGGGGACGCCGGAGCCGGTGCCGTCTGGGGCAACGATGTCGGGTGTGCCCTGCTCGTCGGAGAGCTCCCCGCTCTCGTTGACGATGTGGAACTCGACGCGACGGTTGATGGCCTTGCCCTGGGGGGTGTCGTTGGTCGAGAGCGGCCGCTCCTCGCCGTAGCCGATCCAGCTCAGGCGCTCCGGCCCCACACCACGGTTCACGAGGTAGCGCACCACGGCGCCCGCGCGACGGGCGGACAGGTCGAGGTTGTAGTCGTCGCCGCCGTCGCTGTCGGTGTGGCCCTGGACCTCGAGCAGGACCATCGGGTAGTCGATGAGCACCGACGCTGCCTCGTCGAGCAGGCGGTAGCTGTCCACCGTGATCTGGTCCGAGGCGACCTCGAAGTTGATGCCCTTGATCACGCCCGTGAACTTGACGATCTGGGGTGGGAGCTCGTCGGGGCAGCCGTCCTCGTCGTCGATGCCGTTGTAGGTCTCGGGTTCGTTCATGCAGGCGTCGGCCGCGTCGAGGATGGCGTCGCCGTCGTTGTCGCGGTCGTCGCAGCCGTCGTCGTCCTCGAAGCCGTCCATGTCCTCCGCGTGGTTCGGGCAGCTGTCCTCCAGGTCGACCAGGCCGTCGCCGTCGTTGTCGATGTCCGGGCAGCCGTCGTCGTCCTCCCACCCGTCGAGGTCTTCCGCGACGTCGGGGCAACGGTCGTAGTCGTCGAGCAGGCCGTCGCCGTCGTTGTCGGTGTCGGGGCAGCCGTCGGCATCGGCGAAGCCGTCTTCGTCCTCCGCTGCGAGCGGGCAGGTGTCGTTGATGTCGAGGATGCGGTCCCGGTCGTTGTCGGGGTCCGGGCAGCCGTCAGCGTCCTGGTAGCGGTCGTAGTCCTCCGGGTCCTCCACGCACTCGTCGACCGAGTCGGTGATGCCGTCGCCGTCGAGGTCCCGCTTCCCCGCGAAGGGGTAGAAGTTGAAGCCGAAGGTGAGCTCCCAGTCCGTGAACTGATCCGGGATGTCGCCATGGGGCTCGGTGCCCACGTTGTACATCCAACGGAAGTCGGTGCGGAGCGCCATGCCGGGCGTGAGGCGGGCTTCGAGGCCCGGCCCCGCGTTCAGGAGCGCATCGGTGTCGGGGTTCTTGTAGTTCCCGTACCCACCTTCCTGAGGGCTGGGCTCCCAGACCTCCGCGTCGCGGTGGATCTTCTTGTAGATGATGCCGCCGCCGACCGCGAGGAACGGACGGACCTTGATGTCCGGGAACGGGAAGACCAGCAGGTTGATGCGCGGCGTGAACGCGTCGTAGCGGTACGGGATGCCGTCGTCGCCCACGACCACGCGCGCGCGGCCCTGGGACCAGCCCACGGCGTCCGCCTCCAGGGTGATCGGGTCGACCAGGCCCAGGCCGACGCGCGGGGTCAGGACCCAGGTGTCGTCCAGGTTCTCCTGGGGATCGGTCCAGAGGTAGCCACCGTAGGCACCGAACTGGAGCTCGCCGGCCTCGGCATACGCCGGGCGCTCGAGCATGGACAACACAGCGAAGAGGGAGCACAGCATCTACCAACCCATTCTGCTTCAGCGGACCTGCTTCCGCGCCTGTCGTTTCTCGGCGCGGAGCTCCTTGCGTGAGAGGTCCACCCGAACGGCGACCCCCGGGATGACCTCGAACTCCTTCCCGCCCAGCGCGTAGCTGCCGCCCGGGAGCATGCCCTCGAAGTAGCCTTCGGCGTCCATCCAGAGCACCGCGGTGTCGATGGCACGCCGCTGCTCGGGATCGAAGGGCATCTTCTCCGCCTCGAGCTCGGTCGTGCGCGGCGGGTCGACCACCAGCTCGACGCGTCCGTAGGACTCGTTGATGGCCGTGATCCACATGTCGAGCTGGTCGGTGGGCTCCAGCGACTGCGCACGGCTCAGCCGGTCGAGCGCCGCGCCCATCTCGCCGTTGACGCGCGCCGAGTAGGCGGCCTGGACGTGCACGTAGGCGGGGGGCACCACGCCCTCCAGGGCCAGGATCTGCTCGTACCGACGTTCGACGCCTGCCCACGCCTGCCGCTCGGCCAGGCGTTCCAGATCGTCGATCAGGCGGTTGAGCTCGGCCGCGCTGCGCTCGTCCAGGGTGGCGACGGGCTGAGCGTGGGCGAGGGACGCGAAGAGCCAGAACATGCCCGTTTGTAGCACCTTACTCGCCGCTCGTGTCCGGGAGGACGTAGCGCATGGCCTTCAGGTGCTCCCCGCCCGCGTTGGCGCGGGACCGCCAGGTGGAGAACACCACCCGGCCCTCTCCGTCGTCGAAGCCCACCATCAGGGGCGAGTTCGGAGCGGTCTGTTCCTGCTGGTCCATGGTGTAGGGCGCATCGCCGACGAGGTAGGCCGTGGTGCCAGGCCCGAGATCGAGGATCACCGGCCACACGAACATGTCGTAGGTCACGGCCATCTCGCCGGTTCCGATGGCGCTCTCCATGCCGCTGTCGAGCACGGTCCCGACCACCACGTCGGCCTCACCCACCTGGCCGGCGTCGGGCACGAGGTCGTCGCCCATGAAGTCGATGGCCTGGGGCCAGGCCCGCTCCACCACGTCGTAGGCCCAGTCGCTGGCGTAGACGGTGCCGCCCTGCTGGACATAGGACTGGAGGGTGGCGAGCACCAGGTCCACGGTCGGATTCACCGCACCGGAGGAGTCGTAGAAGATGCCCTCTTCGAGGTGGCCACCGTCGAAGAAGACCACCGCGTACTCGCTCATGGCATCGAGGTCGGTGAGGAAGTCCACCATCTCGTCGCCGGTCTGGCCGTTGACCTCGAGGTAGTCGGTGATGCCGAGGGTCTCGAAGAGCACGCCGAAGTCGTCGTAGTCGCCCGTCACCACCGCGGCCTTGAAGTCCACCGCCGTGAAGCAGTCGGGCTCCTCGATCATCACGTCCTTGTTCTTGGGCATGCCGATCATGAACTGCTCGATGATCTCGTTGCCCACCTGGTAGTAGATGTCGTACTCGCGGTCGCCCTGCAGGGGGTCGAGCGCCCACCAGCCGTCCTCGTCGGACTCGGTGATGCGGGTGTCCCACACCACGCCGTTCTCGTCGTAGAGGTGGGTGTAGACCGTGACGCCTTCGTACCAGGTGCCGGTCTCGGCGTTGCACACGCGACCCTCGATCTTTCCGCCGTCGGCGAAGGGATCGTCGACCCACTCGGTGAACTCGTTCTCGTTCTTGCAGGCGACCAGGCTGAGCAGGATGGACGCGGCGAGCGTGAGGCGCTTCATGGTGCGGTCCTAGTAGGAGGTGCCGGGGACCAGGACGAAGATCTCCTGGGAGTCGAGCAGGGTGGTGCCGTCGCCGAGCACGTTGAGCGTGAGGCTGTAGAACTGATCGTCCTCGACCTCCGCCACGGTGCCGCGGAAGGTGAGCGTGAAGTCGATCACCTGGCCCGTGGCCGCGCCGGACAGGGTGTAGGTGGCCGGGTCGATGTCGACCACGAAGCCGTGGGTGTCGCCCTCGATCTCCAGCTCGATCTCCGAGAACACCACGCTCTGGACCAGGTCGTCGATGGCGTCGGTGACCGTGGAGCGGAACTGGCTGGAGCTGGAGCTGTTCCAGGTGAAGACCAGGCGATCGTCGGCCAGCCCGTCGCCGTCGGTGTCGGCGTAGCTGGAGGTGTCGTCGGCCAGCTGGTTCATCTGCGTGACCGGTGTGGAGCCGGAGACCGACACACCGATCAGGTAGGCCCCCAGATCCCGGGCCGCCATGCTGACGTCGGAGTTGCCGGCGTCGCCCGGGCAGCCGCCCGGGGTGCCGAAGCCGCCATCGGCATCGCGCAGCTGGTTGTCGGTGGCGTAGACGAGCACGGGGAGTGCGTAGGCCCGGAAGCCGAAGCCGCCGAGGTCCCCACCGCCGGAGTAGAGCCCGGTCTGGGCGCCGCCCGCGGAGCCGTTGAAGGGATCGGACGCCGAGCCGATGAAGGGCTTCACGTCGTCGGCGCTGTCGTAGCTGCCGTTGCAGCTCTGGTCGTAGCCGACGCCGGTGAGGCCCTGGTAGAGCGCCTCCATGCCCGACTCGGGACCATCGCCGCCGCCATGCAGGCCGATGCCGGAGAGCGCGCTCTGCACCTGGCCGACGTCGCTCGTGATCTCCTGCTGCAGGATGAAGGGCTTGTCCTGCCCGCTCCCGTAGGAGCCGTGGTTGTAGTCGTCGAAGGTGGCCACGCCGTACTCGGCGTCGGGGATCTGCGACGACAGGGTGCTCACGATCGCGCTGTACTCGTTCTTCATCGCCGAGAGCGTGCTCGACATGGAGCCGGTCGTGTCGAGCAGGAAGGCGATGTCGCCCATCTGGATGTCGAGGGTGAACTCGAAGACCTCCTCGGTCTCGGTCCGCTCGTTGACCTCGACGTAGAGCCCGTCGATCTCGCTGAACGGGTCGTTGGGGTCGGTGCCCGCGGACACCTCGGCGCCGTCGGGGTTGGCGTCGCCGTCGGTGTTGGAGTCGTAGGGGTCGGTGCCGTAGACGTCGCGCTCCTCGTCGTCGGTCAGGCCATCGCCGTCGGAGTCGGTGTCCTGGAAGTCGTAGAGGCCGTCGCCGTCGGTGTCGCGGGGCTCGGAGCCACCGGACTCGTAGGTGTCGGTGAAGCCGTCGCCGTCGGAGTCCTCGTCGAGGTAGTCGGGCGTGCCGTCGCCGTCGGTGTCGGCCGGCTCGGTGTCGAACTCGGAGGTGCCGGCCTCGTAGATGTCGGCCACGCCGTCGCCGTCGGAGTCCTCGTCGAGGTAGTCCGGCGTGCCGTCGCCGTCGGTGTCGACCTCGGCGCAGTCGCGGCCGATCTCGTAGGTGTCGAGGATGCCGTCGCCGTCGTTGTCGTGGTCGGCGTAGTCACCGATGCCGTCGTCGTCCGGGTCGTCGTCGCCCTCGTCCTCGTCGTCGAGGCAGTTGTCGTCGCTGTCCTCGTCGCGGAAGTCGTACTCGCCGTCGCCGTCGGAGTCGAGCGGCAGGGTCAGCACGTCGTCGTCGCCGGCCTCCACCTCGTCGGGAATGCCGTCGTCGTCGCTGTCGAGGTCCAGGTAGTCCGGGGTGTCGTCGCCGTCGGTGTCGACGTCTTCGAGGTCTTCGCCCGTGTCCTGGTACATGTTGGAGAAGAAGCCCTCGTGGAAGTCCATGATCGTGTCGCCGTCTTCGTCCGGGTACTCGATCTCGGGGGGCGACTCGTCGTCGCCGCCGCCACCGCCGGAACCGGAGCAGGCGTAGAGCAGGGTGAGCGGGACACTGAGAACGAGGGTGGGGAGTACCCGCACGTTCCTCTCCTGGGCGCGGAAGGCGCGAAGGATACCCGCGCATGGGCCCCGGGGGAAGCAGACTTCACCTCGACGCCGACTCCCGCACGCGGTTTCCGGCGCGCGAGGGCACCCCCACGACGACGTTGCCCGAACGGTGACCCGAGACGGGTCCGACGTGAAACCGGCTTGAAAGCGATCGCAAGGCCCAACCGGGCCGAAGCGGCCGGGTAGGCTCCCACCGTGCTCACGCCCATCCTCCGGCTCGGCCTCGATCCCGATGGTCTCGGCGCGGTCCTCGACGAAGGGGCAGACGGCCAGGTCGCCGGTCGGCTGAGCCGGACGGAGCTCAGCACGCTGCCCGAACGGCTCGCGCGCTTGCTCGCACCGCCGGAGAGACTGCTCACCTCGGCCGCCGAGGCCGACACCCACCGACGCGAGCTGCACGCCGCGCGAGCGCTGGCCACGCTGCTGTCGGGACGAGGCATGTCGCCGATCCGTGGCCGCATCGCCGCGCTGCGCACGGCGGCCGAGCAACGAGGGGCCCACCTCTGCCTGCTCTTCGACCCGCGCACCCACGCGCTGGAGCGGGTGCCCTGGGAGCTGGTGACGCTCTTGACCCCCGGGGACTGGGTCGCGGCCGGCGCGCGTGTGGTGCGCACCAGCGGCGCTGCGGTGCCCGCGCTCCCCCGCCACGGCGAACGCCTGCAGGTCACCCTCTGGACGCCGCGACCCGAGGATCCGATCTGCCTGGCCGTGCTCGACCCCTTGCTGGCGAGGCTCACCGCGCTGGACGTCGAGGTGCTGCGCCCTGCCTCGCTCGACGGCTTGCACCTCGGGACGGCCGGCATCTACCCCGTGGTGCACGTGCTCACCCAGCACGAAGACGATCTCGCGACCCTGCCACCGTCGCTGGGTGCCGGCGCGGGCCTGGTGGTGCTGGACATCTGTGGATCCGCTCGCGGGTCGCGGGTGCCCACCGCGGAGATCGGACCGCTGCACGCGCCGGCCGTCCTGCGCCCTGCCACCCGGCTGGCGCACGACGCCTCCACCCGCTTCTCGCTCGGGCTCTACGAGTCGCTGGCCGACGGCGGCTCACTCGTCGACGCCGTGGCCGAGGGTCGGCGACGCCTGGAGCGACTCGGCGTCGCCCACCCCACCTGCCGCTGGTGGAACCCCCGGCTGAGGGTGTCGGGTCGCCACGTGCTCGACGCGCCTCCACCGCTGCGTGGGGCCGACCGGCCGACCGGCTGGCCGGCGGAACGGACCAGCGCGGGCGGCCTGCTGAGCCGCGCCAACGAACAGGCGCGTGCACGCGGATGGTTCGGCGTCGAGCAGCTGCTGGGTGCCCTCCTGTCCATGGAGACCCCCACGGCGCGCCTCCGCACCGTCCGGCCCCCACTCGTCGAGCTGATGCGCACGCTCCCACCCCTGATGGGCGTGGGCGGCGAGCCGACCCCGACCCCGAGGGTGCGCGCGCTGGGTGCCCTGCTCGAGGCTGGATGGGGGCCCGACGACCTGCTGCGTGTGCTGCTGGACGTCCCGTGGGTGCGCGCCGAGCTGTTCGCCCCGGTGCTCGGCGAGCCGAGCCGCGGACCGAGTGGAGACGCCGCGCGGGCTCTGCTCCTCGAGGTCTGGGGCGGGCCCGAGGACGGGCGACAGCTGCGGCTCGAACCGGGCGCGATCCTGGGCCGCACCGACCCTGCCCGACGAGGGGACGCGGTGGAGCTGTACCCCAGCGGCGGACCGGTCGACCTCGCCCTGAGCCGGCGTGCGCTGGTGGCCACGGGCGGCTCGCACGTGCAGCTTCCGGCAGCGGCACGCCTGCAGCGCGGACGGGAGGCCCTGCGTTCCGTTCAGGGACACGTCGAGGTGCGTGCAGGCGACGTGCTGTGGCTCGGGCAGGCCACCCGGCTGGCGGTGCTGGCCACGGGATGAGATCGCGCGGCCTTGACCCCCGCGTTGGCGGGGTTAGATCGATGGCCGCCTGAAGAGGTCCGTGGCGACGCCAGACTGGCGCTCCCTCGACAGGCCTAGTCCAATCCACGGCGCTTTCGACGCGCTTCCCGTGTTCTCGCGGGAACGTTCAAGAGTACCAAGAACCCTATGTGGACCCTGACCCTGATGTGGGCCTGTGCAACGACGCAGAGCCTCGACACCCAGCCCTACGCCGGTCGCTTCGACGACGTGACCTTCACGACGGACGAGGCGGCCATGCTGCTGGACTTCGTGAACCATGCGAGCTTCCGCACCCTGGACGACGAGGTCGGCCTCGACCACCGCGCCGTCGAGTCGATCGTGCACCACCGGCCCGTGCGCAACCTGCTGCAGCTCAGCGACACGCCCTACGTGGGCGAGGTCGGCATGACGCGCCTGAAGGACTTCGCCCTGGGCGAGTCCGTGCTCGTCGAGCTCGACTGAGAGGAGCGCGGCGCTACCCGAGCGCCGGGTTCAGCGTGTAGGTTCCCGTGATGCTGGCCCGGTCCAGGATGTGCGCGGCGATCGCAGCCAGCGCCTCCGGCCCTCCGAAGCGCCCGTCGAGGCCCAGCGACTCGGTGTCGAGGGCATAGACCGTGAACACGTAGTGGTGCAGCCGCTCGTCGTTCCACGGGGGACCCGGACCGTCATAACCACCGTAGTCGCCCCCCATGTCGGGGTCGCCGGCGAACCAGTCCGTGTAGTTGTTGAGCCCGCGCCGGCCGTTCGGCGTGGGGCCCAGCGGCTTGCCTCCAGCCGTCACGCCGTCGGAGTCCGCGCCCTCCGGGAGTCCGGTGAAGGACGCGGGGATGTCGACCAGGACCCAGTGGAAGAAGTCCACGCGGGCGAGGTCGCGCGGGACCGTGCGCCCTTCCTGGTTCACGTCGTCGCCGACCGAGGGAACGTCCGGGTCGTGGCAGATGACAGCGAAGCTCCTGGTGCCTTCTGGCGCGTCGCGCCAGCTCAGGAGGGGGCTTCGGTTGGCCGACAGCGCCACATGGCCGACCGCGGCCTGCACGGCGAAGGCGTTGTCTCCCGGGACACGGGCCCCATCCACGAAGGTGTCGCTCCGAAGGTGCATTCGACGATCTCCTCTGCAGGCTTCCTAGGTAGCACACCCTCGATCTATCCTTCCAGGACACCAACAGGGAGGGGGCACACATGCCGCTCTGCGAGATCCTCGGCGACCTGCCGCTCGGCGCATGGGACATCAAGCGCGCCGGGACCACCATCGGCGTCCTGGTCATCAACGGCAGCGCTTCGGCCGACAGTGGCTTCGGCGCCAAGACGGAGAACTGGCACTGGGACCAACAGGCCTGGGCCGACGACTTCGTGCTCGTGGAGCGATCCACGGCGCCGGACAAGGCCGACCACACAGGCTGGGAGACCTACCCACACGTGCTCTTCGCCGGCAGCGTCGACCTGCCGGCCACTCCGGCCACGAAGACCTGGCGCCTGACCCGCAAACCCGCAGGGCAACCGCCCCAGGACCTCGACGTGTTCGTGCGCCGCGTCGCGAGCGCGCCCCGCATGACCTGGTGGGCGAAGCCCGCCGAGCTCGACGGGCACCTCCTCGACCCGAACGGCGACGACCTGGTCTGGGAACACATCACCGCATGGCCAGGTGGCACGGGCACCAGCGGGTACGAGACCATCGACGAGACCGCCAGCTCCTGATGCCCTGCGTCAGATCTCGCAGATCTCGACCTTTGGCACGCCGAGGCGCAGCTCCCGGTTCCGTCGACGCTGCACCGTGCGAGCCGGGTTGAACACCCCGGCCTCCGCGAGGGCCTTGCGCGCACGGTGGCTCAGCACGTAGAGCTGGCCGTCGTCGATCCCCATGGCCGCAGTGACCTCTTCCTGGTGGCGCCAGCCGCGCTCGTCCGGTGGCTTGTCTTCGTCGGCGACGCGCGCACGGGCCAGCTCCAACAGGAGCGCGAAGTGCCGTGGCGCGCCGAGGTCGGATTCGTCCGCCAGGGTGCTCACCACCACCCGCACGAGGGACCCGTCGTGCACCTCGAAGCGAAGGGCGGTCTGGTCGAGGGTGATGGTGCCCGCGTCGTGGTCGAGGGTCATGGCCAGGGCTTCGGGCAGGTGCAGCCGCCAGGCTTCGCCGCCAGCCGCCACGAACTCGCCCTCGATGGGCTCGATCGCACCCTTGGATTCCACGACCCAGACCCCATGCTCGCCCCTAGCCACCAGGACCTCCGGGTCCGCGGACTCGGGCAGGAACAGGGTCTCCCCGATCGCGCGCACCAGCTGGCTGCCGCAGGTGGCGAACAAGGCCGGCGCATCGTCCGACGCGAGCTCCCAGCTGGCCTCTTCGCTGCCGAAGCCGATCCGCGTGCCGCGCCCCACGCGTGCGGTTCGACCCGCATGCAGGCGCTTGCCGTCGATCCAGGTGCCGTTGGTGCTGCCCAGATCACGGACCTGCCAGCCCTCGGCGGTCCACCGGAAGATGGCGTGCTCGCCGCTCACCCGGCGGTCCTCGAGGAGCAGGTCGCAGATGCGAGAACGCCCGACGAGGTGCCGAGATCGGAGCAGCTGCCCCTGACAATCCTTGAGTCGAAGAAGCTCCCCCATGTGCGCGACGTCCTCCCTGGACCCGAGTGAGTATAGTCGGCGGATGGGAGCCAGGAGTTGAGCGAGACGCACGGATCCACCTGGTACCCGGACCAGATCCTGCCCGCTGGCGATCGGACGCAGCCCGATGTTCCAGTTCGCTACGAGGTCATCGGGCTGTTGGGATCCGGCGGCATGGGCGAGGTCTGGCGTGTGCGCGACACGGAGCTGGACCGCAGCGTGGCCATGAAGGTGGTGCGCGCGGAGCTGTCGGAGCGAGCAGGGACGCTGGCGCGCTTCGAGGCCGAAGCACGGCTGTGCGCGCGGCTCCAGCACCCCGCCATCGTGCCGGTGCACGACCAAGGCGTCACCGGAGACGGCCGTCTCTGGTTCACCATGCGCGAGCTGCGCGGCGAGACCCTGCAGCAGCACGTGGACAGCGTGCACCGGGCGTCGGCCGGCTCGTCCTGGCTGCCCGACCCCGAAGGCTGGACCCTGAGGCGCTTGCTCTCGTGCTTCGAGCAGGTGTGCCTCGCGGTCGCCTACGCCCACACCGAGGGCGTGATCCACCGCGACCTGAAGCCGGACAACGTGATGGTCGGCGCCTTCGGTGAGGTGCAGGTGATGGACTGGGGCGTGGCCACGGTCGTCGAGCACGGCGAGGCGCCCAGACGAGGCAGCGTGGGCACGCCGGCGTACATGGCACCCGAGCAGGCCAGCGGGCGAGCCCACCAACAGGGCCCCGCGACCGACATCTATGCGCTCGGTGCCACGCTCTACTGCCTGCTCGCCGGTCGAAAGCCGTACACCGCGAGCTCGCCCACCGACGTGATCGTGGCGGTGATGACGAGCACCCCGAGACCCCTGACCAGCGTGCACGACAAGCCGATCGCTCCCGAGCTCGTCGAGCTGGTCGAGCACGCGATGGCGCGCAAGCCCGAGGATCGGCCACCGGACGCGCACCAGCTCGCCCGCCGGATACGGGAGCACCTGGACGGCCTCCGACGGCGGGACGCTGCCCGCGATCGGGTCGACAGCGTGCGCGCCCTGGCCGATCTCGCACGGGAGCTCCGACGGCGCAGCGCGGCCCTGCGCCTCGACGCGGCCGAGCGGCTGGCTCCCCTCGCCGCGCACGCGCCCGTCGACGAGAAGCGCACCGCGTGGGCGCTCGAGGACCGCGCAGACGCCCTTGCCCTCGAGGCCGAGGAGCACGAGGCCCACTACGTGCAAGGCCTGCAGGAAGCGCTGATCCTGGACGACCTGCCCGAAGCCCATCGCCTGCTGGCGGCCCACTACCGGATCGCCGTGTCCGAGGCCGAGCACCGCGGCGACGGTCGGGCCGTCACCGCGGCCGAGCTGGGCCTCGCAGCCCACGATCGCGGCGAGCACGCCGCCTTCCTGGCCGGCGTCGTGCGGGTGCGCGTGCCGACCGAACCCCCGGAGGCCCGCTGGCTGGTCGACCGCCTCACCGAAGAGGATCGCGCACTCGTTCCACGCCCCGAGGCGGTCGAACAGAGCGATGGGGCCTTGCTCCTTCCACGGGGGAGCTGGCTGCTGCGCTCTCGGTGCGCCGGTCGCGCCGAGGTGGTGGTTCCCGTGCGGGCGCGGCGAGGCGAGCCGCACCGCAACACCCGCCCGGACGGACAGCCCGTGGTGGTGCGGTTGCCCGAGCCAGACGAGCTCCCGACGGGGACCTGCTACGTGCCACCCGGCTGGTTCTGGGCCGGCGGCGACGAGGAGGCCTACGACGCCCTGGAGGGCCAGTGGGTGTACGTGGAGGGTCTGGTGGTGTCGACCTTTCCCGTCACGCGAGGCGACTACCTCGCGTTCCTCGGCGCGCTCCGGGTGTCACGAGGGGACGAGGCGGCCTGTGCCCACGTGCCCGGGAACGCCGATGAGCCCGACATGGTGCCCGACCCGGGGAGCGGGTTCGTGCTCGCAAACCGGGGGCGCCTGGATCTCCCGGTGACGGCGGTGACGTGGCACGACGCCATGGCCTACGCTGCGTGGCTGGCCGAGGCGACGGGTCGCCCCTGGCGCCTGCTGCACGATCTCGAGTGGGAGAAGGCTGCGCGGGGCACCGACGGACGACGCTTCCCCTGGGGCCACCGCTGGGACGCGACCTTCGCCCGAACGCGGACCAGCGCCGAAGGCGCCCCCGAAGCCGCGCCGGTGACGAGCTACCCCACCGACACCAGCGTCTACGGCGTGAGGGGGCTCGGAGGCAACGTGCGCGAGTGGTGCCTCAACGACTTCCAGAAGGAAGGTCCAGCCAACCACCAGGTCCGGCCCGAGCCGGGATCGGGCGTGTACCGGATGGTGCGCGGCAGCTGCTACGCGGACACGCGTCCGCTCCCGGTGGCGACACGCCTGGTGGGGGACCCCACGGGCGCCTACCGCCTGTTCGGCTTCCGGCTCGGCTTCCGCTGGCCGTGACTACCAGGGCAGCGCCGTGCCGTCCTGGTGCCAGAAGCTGCCGGTGGTCGAGAGCCGGAGCTCATCGATGCGCGCGAGCAGCCCCGTGGCCGCCTCGGGAGCATCGATGAGGCCGTGCTCGCCCGTCATGCGCGTGCGCACGTAGCCGGGGTGCAGCAGGCACACCGACACTCCGGATGGCGCGAGGTCTCTCGCGAGCGACATGCCCGCCATGTTCACCGCCGCCTTCGACATCCGGTAGCCGTAGTGGCTGCCCGAGGTGTTGTCGGCGATGGATCCCATGCGGCTCGTGACGATGGCCACCTTCGAGCCCTTGCCGAGCCGGTCGCGCAGGGCGGCGACCACGCGCAGGGGACCGAAGGCGTTGACCTCCATCTGCCACCGGATGCTGTCGAAGTCGAGCGCATCGAGGCGCACCACCTGGAGCACACCGGCGTTGAGCAACAACAGGTCGATGGGGACGTCGACCAGCCGCGCCAGGCCCGCGACCGCGTCGTCGGAGGTGACGTCGACGCCATCGATGACCTGCACACCTTCGACCGCAGCGAGCTCGTCCGACCCGCGCCGGCAGACGGCGATCACGCGCTCCCCGCGCGCCGCGAGCTGGCGGACCAGCTCGAGGCCGATGCCCCGGTTGGCCCCCGTGACGAGCGCGGTGCCCATCAGGCCTCGCGCTCGAAGACCGCGGCCGCGCCCATGCCACCGCCGATGCACATCGAGACCACGCCGTAGCGAGCGCCGCGACGTTCCAGCTCGTGCAGCAAGGTGGCGGTGAGCTTGGCGCCGGTGCAGCCGAGGGGATGCCCGAGCGCGATAGCGCCACCGTTGACGTTCACCTTCCCGACGTCGATCCCGAGCTCGCGCACGCAGTACACCGCCTGGCTCGCGAAGGCCTCGTTGATCTCGAACAGGTCGATGTCGTCGATGGACAGGCCCGCCTTCTGGAGCGCCTTGGGGATGGCGACCGCGGGACCGATGCCCATCACCGACGGGTCCACACCGACCACGGCGAAGCTCTTGAGCGTGCCCAGGCCCTTCACGCCCAGGGCGTCCGCCTTGGCGCGCGACATGATCAGCGTGGCAGCCGCGCCGTCGGACATCTGCGAGCTGTTGCCCGCGGTGGTGGTGCCCTTGACGTGGAAGGCCGGACGCAGCTTGGCGAGGCCGGCGAGCGTGGACGCGCGCGGGCCTTCGTCGGTGTCGACGGTGACCTCCTGCCAGGAGCCGCCCACGTGCACCTTCGTGGCCACGGGCACGATCTCGTCCGCGAAGCGGCCCGACGCGATGGCGTCGAGCGCCTTCTCGTGGGACGACAGCGCAAACGCGTCCTGGTCCTCTCGGCTGACCTCGTAGGCCTTGGCGACGTTCTCCGAGGTGATGCCCATGGGGGTGTAGAGCGCCGGATCGTTCGCCATGATCGTCGGGTTCGGCGTGGGCCGGTCGCCGCCCATGGGGATCTGGGTCATGGACTCGACGCCGCCCGTGAGCGCCACCTCGTGCCAACCCGCCTCGATGGCCGCGGCGGCCTGTGCGAGGGACTGCAGCCCGGACGAGCAGAAGCGGTTGATGGTCATGGCGGGCACGCTCTGCGGCAGACCGGCGGCCAGAGCGGCAATCCGCGCCACGTTCATGCCCTGCTCGCCCTCCGGCATCGCGGTGCCGACGATGACGTCCTCGATCTCGGCCGCATCGAGTGCCGGGACACGCGCCACGGCGGCCTTCAAGGCGGCCGCCATCAGATCGTCGGGGCGGGTGTCCTTGAAGGCGCCCTTCTTGGCCTTGGTGACGGGGGTGCGAACAGCGGAGGCGACGATGACGTCGCGAGGGGAGGTGCTCATGTCTAGTTCCGCAGCGGCTTGTTGGTCTTCAGGAAGTGCTGGATGCGCGCCTGGGTCTTCGGGTCGCCACACAGCGACAGGAAGGCTTCGCGCTCCAACGCCAGCAGATCGTCCTCGGTGTGCCAGGTGCCGCCGGGGGCGTCGCCGCCGGTCATCACCCAGGCCAGCTTCTTGCCGACCGTGACGTCGTGCGGGGTGGCGTACCCGCCCTCCGCCATCGAGTAGAGGAAGAGCTCGATGGTCGAGCGGCCGCTCGCGCCCGGCAGCTTCACCTTGCGCTGGTGGGGCGGCACGAAGGCGGCATCGGCCAGCCCGCGCGCCATCTTCTTGGCGTCCGCGATGAGCGCGTCCGGGTCGATGGTCACCTTGTCCTGCGGCCGGAGGTAGCGCATGCCGCGGGCCTCCTCGCAGGAGGTGGCGACGCTCGCGAGGCCGATGTTCTTGAAGGCCTGCTGCACGAAGGGGTTGGGGTCGTACTCGGTGCCCTCGGGGATGTCGCCCAGGTAGCGGACGAGCATCTCCTTGCAGCCGCCGGCGCCGGGGATGAGCCCCACGCCGACCTCGACGAGGCCCATGTAGAGCTCGCCGCCAGCCACCGTGGCCGAGCTGTGCATGGCCACCTCGGCGCCACCCCCCAGGGTCAGGCCCCAGGGCGCCGTGACCACGGGCTTCTTGTTGTACTTGGCGCGCATCAGGGTGGACTGCAGGCCGACGAGCATGGCGTCGAGCTGGTCCCACTGCTTCTGCATCGACATCATCAGCACCACGAACACGTTGGCGCCAGCGCAGAAGGCTGGGCCGGGGCCCTGGTTGCCGACCACCAGGCCGTCGAACTCGCCGGCGTCGAGGCGGTCGAGGGCGTCGATGTACATCTTCCCGATGTCGGCATCCAGCGAGTTCATCTTGCTGTGGAACTGGAGCCCGGCGATGCCGTCCCCGAGGTCGAGGAGGCTCGCCGAGCCGTTCTTGTTCACGACCTCGGTGCGCGCCTTGACGTCGGACAGGATGAGCCAGCCCTCGGACTTCGGCACCACCACCTCGCGGTCGGCGGCGAGATCCCAGTAGGTCTCGAGGCCTTCGGCATTGCGGCCGTAGAAGCTCTCGCGACCGGCGGCGAGCATGCGCTTCACGTTGGCCGGCACCTCCCGGCCCTCGGCCTCCATGCGGGCGACCGACTCGGCCACGCCGATGAGGTCCCAGGTCTCGAAGGGGCCCTGGTCCCAGCCGAAGCCCCAGCGCATGCCGCGATCGATGTTGACGATGTCGTCGGCGATCTCTGGGATGCGGTGGGCGCTGTAGATCAGCACGTCGGCGGTGACCGCCCAGGCGAAGGCCGCGGCCTTGTCGTCACCGGCGATGAGCGCCTTCACGCCGCCCTTCTTCGCCGCCTTGACCGACGCGAAGCGAGGCTTCGAGATCGGCGCGTAGGCGCCCGTCTCGAGATCCCGGACGGTGATGACCCGCTTGCCCGAGGACTTGTCGGACTTGTAGAAGCCGCCGCCGCTCTTCTTGCCGAGCGCGCCTTCGTCGACCATGCGCTTGAGCCACGCCGGCGACTCGAACTGGTGGGCCAAGGGATCGACGTCGGCCGCGTTCTCGCGCACGTTGCCGAGCACGTGGTCGAGGGTGTCGAGCCCGACGAGATCCGCGGTGCGGAACACGGCGGACTTCGGTCGACCCATGGGGGGGCCGGCCACCACGTCGACCTCTTCGACGTTCAGGCCCTGCTTCACCATGTGGTCGAAGACGCTCACCATGCCGTAGCAACCGATGCGGTTGGCCACGAAGTTGGCGGTGTCCTTGGCGTACACGATGCCCTTGCCGAGCACCCGCTCGCCGAACGCGGCGGTCTGCTCCACGACCGCTGGGAGCGTGTCGTCCCCCGCGACGATCTCGAGCAGCCGCATGTAGCGCACGGGGTTGAAGAAGTGCATGACCACGAAGTGCTGCCGCATCTCCTCGGGCATCGACGCGGCCATGTCGGCCAGCTTGATGCCCGAGGTGTTCGACGCCACGATCGAGCCGGGCTTCCGGTTCGCGGCCACCCACTCGTAGACCTTCTGCTTGATGGGCAGGTACTCGACCACGACCTCGATGATCAGGTCGCAGTCGCCCAGGAGCGCACCGTGGTCTTCGTAGTTCGCCGGGGTGACGAGGTTCACGAAGTCGCGGTGGTAGAAGTTGGCCGGCTTCGCCTCGAGCGCGGTCGTGAGGCCGCCGGCGGCGAGCGCGTTGCGATCCCCTTCCTTCGGCACGATGTCGAACAGGACCGAGGGGATGCCGGCGTTGGCGAGGTGGGCTGCGATGCCCTGCCCCATGACGCCTGCGCCGAGCACGGCGACCTTCTGGATGCTCATGGACTCTCCGTGAATGAGCGTTCACTCATCGCGGGACTATCTGGACGCGGACGCGACGCAAGTCAAGGCCCGGCAAGCTGATCGGCGTCGGTCTCAGGGCGGCCCCTGCGCGTTGACAGGCTGACGTTCACCGTGTCACCGCGTGTCGCGTTGTGACAGGGTGTCGCAATTCAGGGCCTTCCAGGGCCAGAACGGGCTGGCACGCTGCTTGCTCTACCCCACGGCGCAGAACAACCCGGGAGGTTCCCATGCTGCTTGCCCTCGCCCTCGCCCACGCCGGCGATCTCACCGTCACGGTCGTCGTCGACGATCAGAGCTCGAGCTTCGTCTTCGACCAGGTCGCCTCGTGCAGCGAGGCGTCCTCGACGGTCTCCGGCGACGGCACGTGGGAGGTCTCCGCGCGCGCCACGGGCATCGAGGAGGGCGAGGTGTTCGTCGCCCTCGACGTGGAGGTCGAGACCGGCAAGCGGCGAAACGCCCGCCACGTCCGCATGGCCCCTCGCCTCGTGCTCGTGGAAGGCGAGCCCGCGCAGGTGGTGGTCGGTGGCCCCGACGGCGAGGTGTCGGTCGAGGTGATCGCTCAGGACTTCGAGATCGACGACAGCTGCACGGGCGGCCACAAACGCTCGCGGACCCGCACCATCACCCGCGAGCGCGGCTGACGAGTCCCCTGGTCGGAGGCTGGGACCGGCCTCACTCGCAGCCGAGCGGCGTGCAGGTCAGGTCCCCGGTGCCGCGATCCTCAGATCATCACGGCCGCGGCGGCCGCGGCACCACCGGCCCCCAGCGCCACCACGTCCTCGACGACGGAGAGGACCGGGTTGCCGAGACCGCCGGTCGTGAGCGTGGAGCCCGCCCGGGTGCCAGCCTTGGCCACCTGCACCTTGCCGGCCACCAGGCCGCCTGCGGCGAGGCCGAACACGCACAACGCGAGCGGGTCGGCACCGTTCATCATGCTCATCGCGGCCACGCTGCCGGCGGCGGGGCGGAGCACCAGACCGACGGCGTCCATCGCGTGGTCGACGACGGGGATCTTGTCGGCGAGGACCTCCACGACCACGGCGCTGCCAAAGCAGGCGGCGGCGAGCGGGGTGCCCATCCAGGCCACGGGGCTGGCGAGGTCGATCCAGCCGCCCGCGCCGAGCGCGCTGACCAGGAAGAGGGGCAGGAAGGCGCGCAGGCCGCAGCTTGCGGCGAGCACCAGGCCGAGGGAGGTGGCGATCGCCAGGTCGAACATCGACACGAGGGTCTCCGGGCAGGAACCGGCTTCGGTACGCCCGGACGACGGAAACTATTCACTCCCGCCGCTCGGCTCTGCGGCTCAGCCCGCCTCGCCGTCGCTCTCGGACTCCGACGCATCGAGCTCGTCGAGCTGCTCCTCGAGCTGCTCGAGGTAGCGCCAGGTCCTCACCTCGAGGCCCTCGGAGGGGCGCTGGGTCTCGTCGAGCGTGCGCACGAGCAGCTGCCTGGCCTCGTGCTCGCGGCCCAGCTCGACGAGGATGCCCGCCAGCCGCCCCGTCGCCCTCAAGGCGTTGTCGCCGTAGGCATGCTCCAAGGCGCGCCGAGCGGCTTCCTCCGCCTCCACATACCGCTCGACGGAGGCCAGGTGCCGCGCCTTGGCGTAGGGCCAGGTGAACTCATCGGGCCAATCCGACGCCGCCTCGTCCAGCACGGCGAGCCCCGACTCGACGGCGCCCGCGGTCACGTAGAGGGACGCCAGGAAGGTGAGGTGGCCACGGTCGACGAGGCGGTCGCCGCTCAGCGACGAGGCCAGCAGGGAGGCGGCGGCGCCATAGAGCGCCTGATTGTCGTCGGTCATGCCCGCCAGCACGTAGAGGAGGTCCGCACCGAGGGCGGGTTCGGCCGTGGCGACGGCCCCCTCCAGCACGTCGGCGACCCGCCCCTGCAGCTCCTCCGGCAGCTCGTCGAGACCACCGTATGCGGTCCAGAGCCAGTCCTCCCAGCGCGCCTCGGCGTGATCGAGCAACCAGGTCAGGTGGTCCTGAGAGGCGTCGTCTTCCAGGGCGAGCCGCACGATCCGCGCCTCCACGCCATCGTCGGCTCGTTGCGCCAGCGCGAGCGCCGGCTCGTCGTGCCCCTGCTCGTGCAGGCTGAGCGCCAGGACGCCGGCCTCCTCCGCCGGCACGCCAGGCAGCCGCGCGAGCAGCTCCTCCAGGGTCTCCTGCTCCGTCATCTCGGCGAGCCACGCGAGGGCCTCCGCCTCCCCCGGGTAGCCGACCAGTCGGCCGACCTCAGCCCCTTGGGGCGTGGCCACCACCATCGTCGGGTAGCCGCCCACGTCGTAGCGATCCTTGTAGACGAAGGAGTCCGGGCTGTCGGCGTCGACCATCACCACCTGGAACCCTTCGAGGGCCGCAGCGTCGTCGTGATCGTGCAACACCTCGGCGGCGAGGAGGTTGCAGGGCGGACACCACACCGCGGAGAAGTCGAGCAGCACCCGCTGGTGCCCGACGGCGGCCTGCGCGAAGGCACGATCGATGTCGTCGACCGTGGCCCAGTGGTCGAAGAGCGGCTCCTCGACGAGCTTGGGCAGCACCGCGTGCACGGGAAGATCGCTCCGCCCTCGACGCGCGAGCTCCCCGGCGAACCCGATGTCGACCTGCCTGCAGCTGGTGCCACCATCCTCGCAGAGGCTGAGCGTCAGGCCTCCTGCGAGCCAGGGTGCCTCGCCCTCGTCCAGGCGGCCCAGGTCCAGAGGCAAGGGCAGCGACGGCCCGAGGGAGGCGCCGTCGAGCTCCAGCGCCACCCGGCGCGAGCCGTAGGCCACCCAGCCGGAGACCGGCGCTTCCGGGGCCACGTGCTCCCCTGCTGGCGCGACCACGTGCAGCCGCCCGTCAGCTCGTCGACGCTCGATGGCGATGGCGGGCAAGCCGCCTGCAAGGGCATTGGCGATGAGGAACATCAGACCTCCCGACCGTCGAAGACCTCGACGGGGATGTTCAAGGTGCGCACGCGGTCGGCGATCGCCTCGAGAGCGTGGTGATCGAGGTGCTGAACCCGGTCGCTCGCGGGACGGCGGGCCACGCTGTACACCTGCACGAGCTTGAGGCGTCCCCCCGCGTCCAGCACGTCGGCGAGCCGCGCGGCCCAGGCGTCGAGCTCCGCTTCGGCGGGTGCTTGGCCGTCCCAGCGGTGCCACATCGCCTGCACCACGATCGGACGCACCCGCGCCGCGTCGCGCAGGTTGTCGAGGATGCGTTGGAAGGGAAAGCTCGTGCCGTCGACCAGGTGGAACCAGGGCTCGGTGCCCGCGTCCAGTTTCGCCCAGATCTCGCCGCGATAGCGATCGATTGCCTCCAGTCCGCGCGCCACGGCCGGTCGGTGGAACAGGGTGGCGTTCGTCAGCACGACGGGCTTCACGTGGGCCAGCCCGTGCTCGGCGAGCAGCTCACCGGCCAACACGACGGCGGCTTCGAAGTGCTTGCTGGAGGTGGGTTCACCGTCGCCCGCGAAGGCCACGTCGTTGATCCGACGCAAGGCGTGCGACGTGGTGTCGAAGGGCGCGGTGTCCCAGAACTCCCGGGACACGGCCAGCCCGAGGAGCGCGCGGAGCTCAGCTTCCAGCTGCTCCAGCCTCACCTCGGTCACCGCCGGGGACACGGTGCGGTCGACCTGGCAGTAGGGGCAGTCGAAGTTGCAGACCTTGTCGGGGTTCAGGTTCACGCCGATGGAGAGACCCTTCGAGCGACGCGACACCACGGGGTACACGTAGGCGTTCTTGCCGAGCTCGCGGCGGTGGTCCTGAAAGTCGAGCGTGCGCACCTGGGTGCGTATCGCGGCTTGTGCGGATAGGTCCGGCCCCCCCGTCTCAGGAGCCCTCATGCGTGCGCTCGTCCTCATCGCGCTGGCCGCAGGCTGCCAGCAGCCCGCCGCCAACGGCGGCAGCACCTCCACCACCGTGCCCGGCGAGTTGCCGCGCACGGGCGCCACCCTCGACACCGTGAACGGCGTGCCCGTCACCCAGTCGATGCTCGACGCCTACCTCGCCCAGCTACCCGACAGCGTGCGCACCAAGATGGAGGCCCAGGGCGGCCTGGCCCAGCTCCAGGAGCAGGTGATCATGCAGGAGATCCTCTACCAGGAGGCCGTGCGTGAAAAGATCTACGAGAGCGACCTCACCCAGACCCGGCTCCGCCTCGCCGAGCGCGACGCGCTGGTCGAGTCCCTGCTGCGTGATGCGGTGGAGAGTCGGATGACCGACGAGGCCGTGAGGACCTGGTACGACGAGCACCTGGTGCAGTTCCGCCGGCCGCAGGTGAACGCCAGCCACGTGCTCGTGGCCACGGAGGACGAGGCCAAGGCGGTGCACGCCGAGCTCGCCGCCGGCGGCGACTTCGCCACGGTCGCCAAGGCGAAGAGCAAGGACCCCAGCGCCGCCGAGAACGGCGGCAACCTCGGCTGGTTCGCCGAGCGCGAGATGGTGAAGCCCTTCGCCGAAGCCGCCTTCGCCGGTGAGAAGGGCGCCCTGCTCGAGCCCGTCGAGTCCCAGTTCGGTTGGCACGTGATCCAGGTGGTCGACAAGCGTGAGGTGGTGCCCTTCGAGGACGTGGTCGACGAGATCCGGCCTCAGGTCGAGACGGAGGTCGCCGCCGCGTACGTGGCCGAGCTCAAGGAAGCCGCCACCGCGCCAGCCGGCGGGGAGGAGGCTCCCGCCCCGGCCGGCGGCTGATGGAACGCCGCTGGCTCCTGGTCCTCGGAGCGTCCTCGGGCTTCGGGGCAGCGACGTGCCGCGCCTTCGCTGGCGCCGGCTACGACGTGTTCGGGGTGCACCTCGACCGGCGCTCGACCATCGCCAAGGCCCACGCGGTGGTGGCCGACGTCGAAGCGGCCGGGCGGCTCTGCCACCTGTTCAACGTCAACGCCGCCGACGACGGCAAGCGCGCCAGCGTGGTCGCCGAGATCCGCGCCATCCTCGAAGCCGAGGGCGGCACCGTGCAGGTGCTCCTGCATTCGCTCGCGTTCGGAAGCCTGCTGCCCTTCATCGATCCCGATGGCGGCCGCACGCTCTCGGCGAAGCAGCTCACCATGACCCTCGAGGTGATGGCCCACTCCCTGGTCTGGTGGACCCGCGATCTCGTGGCGGACGAGAGCATGGGACGCGGAGGACGCATCTTCGCGATGACCTCGTCGGGAAGCCAGAGCGCCTGGCCCACCTACGGGGCCGTCAGCGCTGCGAAGGCGGCCCTGGAGTCGCACGTGCGGCAGCTCGCCCACGAGCTCGCCCCGCTGGGCATCACCGCGAACAGCGTGATGGCCGGCGTGACCCACACCCCCGCGCTCGAGAAGATCCCCGGCTTCGAGGGGCTCATCGACAAGGCCATCAAGAAGAACCCCCACCAGCGCCTCACCCGCCCCGAAGACGTGGCCGCGTGCCTGGTAGAGCTCTCCCGCCCCGGCACCTACTGGCTCAACGGCGGCGCCTTGCGCGTGGACGGGGGGGAGGAGGCATGTGGCTGATCCTCGCATGCACACCGGCTGACGAGCCCGCGCAGCACGCGGCACCGGGCCGCGACATGGTGACGGACACGGCGAGCGCAGAAGACTCCGGGTCGCCCGCCGCCGCTGACCTCGACACCTTCGAAGCCATGGTGGCCGGCGACATCGCGGTCGACGCCGGCTTCGGCGCGGTGTCGCGAAGCGGCGGCTGGCCGATCGCGACCGAGGACGGCTTCCTCTTCGCGCGGCCCGACGACGGGCGCGGGCTCGCGCTGGCCGGGGACTTCTCCGACTGGGAGGCCCTCGAGCTCGACTGCACCGGCGGCGTGTGCTGGACGCTGGTGGCCATCGACGAGCCGGCGGGACAGCTCTACAAGTTCACCGCCGGGGCCGCATGGGAAGAGGACCCCTGGTCACGGGCGTACGGGTACGACGACAACGGGACCTACAGCCTGGTGCGCGGCCTTGGCGGCCACCTCGAGCGGCTCCATGCGGTGGGTGGTGACGGCGTGGAAGCCCGCACGATCCGGCTGTGGGTGCCGGTCGACCCGGTCACCCACCAGATCTACGTGCACGACGGGCAGAACCTGTTCGACCCCGACGGCCCGTGGGGAGCGGGCGGCTGGGACCTCCAGCTGTCGCTGGGACCGTCGACCCTGGCGGTCGGCGTGGACAACTCCGACGCGCGGATGGACGAGTACACCCACGTCGAGGACCTGATCCACGGCACGCGGTACGGCGGCGGGGCCGGGGCCTTCGACGACTACGTGTTGGAGGTGGTGCGTCCGCTGGTCGAGACGGTCCACGGAACCGCCGACCGGGTGGGCGTGATGGGCAGCTCTCTGGGGGGCCTGCTGGCCATCTACCAGCAGCTGCACACCCCGGAGGCCTGGGACTTCGTGGCGTCGATGTCCGGCACGCTCTCGTGGGGGAGCTTCGGCCTGACCAACCCGACCGTGATCGACCTGTTCGCCGACGAAGGTGGTGTGGTCGGCTCGGCGGTGATCTACGTCGACTCCGGTGGGACCGCCGGGCAAGGCTGCGTGGACTCCGACAGTGACGGGATCGAGGACGACGGCGTAGGGTCGACCGACAACTACTGCCCGACACGTCAGTTCGTCGATCAGCTGGCCAGCCAGGGCTACACCTGGGACGTGGATCTCATCCACTGGTGGGAGGACGGCGCGGACCACAGCGAGAGCGCGTGGCGCGACCGGGTGTGGCGGCCGCTCGAGGTGTTCGAGGCGCTGTGAGCCGCCCGACCTACATCCGGTAGAGCTCCAGCTCGCCCCAGACCTCGGCGTTGGCGTCGCCCGCGTTGAAGCTGCCCTCGCACTCGCCGAGGAGCCAGTCGTCGCCCGCGGCACCGCCCCACAGGTCGAAGTCCACGCTGCCGAACTCGGTGTCGGCGCGCACCACACCGAAGAACTCGCCGTCGGCGAAGATCTCCGCGTCCAGCTCGAGCGGCACCTCGGCGGTCCACTCCACGGTGCACGCGCCCAGGCCCTGCATGAAGCCGTCCTCGTCGATGTCCACGACCATCCG
>CAZSAT010000023.1:0-73842 GCA_964604675.1 uncultured Enterobacterales bacterium | reverse complement strand
CGAAAGAGGTCGAGCGGCCTTCTTCGTTGGATCGCGCGTCGTCGGGGTGTCCCATCCGAAACGTTGACGCCGTGAGGCGTGACGGTACCGTGCCTCGACGCGGAGTTGATCGGACCTCGCCGGCCCGTCGGGCCCCCAGCGACCCCGTGCCTGCTCGACGTGCCCCTGGCACGCCGTTGTCGCACGCGTGGCCACTCGGAACCCGAATGACTCGGCGGTCCTCCAGTCAACCCGCCGAGGCGTCACGGTAGGCTTCGCAGATGGATGCCCGACGCCACCGATGGGACGAACGGTACCGGTCGAGGTCCGGAGCGCTGCCGGCTGCTGCTCGAGTGGTCGAGGTGCTCGCACGGCATGCACCGAGTGGAGGCACGGTCCTCGATCTCGCGTGCGGGCTGGGAGCGAATGCGCTGGATCTGGCCTCGCGTGGCTATGTCGTGCACGCCTGGGACTATGCCGAGTCGGCCATCGCGGCGCTTCGTCGGCGCGGTGGTGGTGTCCACTGCGAAGTGCGAGACGTCGTCGAGCGTCCACCGCAGGCAGCATCGTTCGACGCAGTGCTCGTGGTGCACTTCCTCGAGAGACCGCTGTTCCCGTCGCTTCGTGCAGCGCTTCGACCTGGGGGAATCCTCGCCGTGCAGACCTTCCTCCAGGGGCAGCCAGGTGGGCCGCGGAACCCGGCCTTCCGGCTCGCGCCTGGTGAGCTGGCGCGGCTGGTCGCGCCGCTCGAGGTGCTCCACCTCGAGGAGCGAGAGGAAGGCCTGGTGGTCGCCAGACGTCGCTGAGCATCACCATCTGTCCTCGCCGTCGCCGCTTCAACCAGAAGCAGCACGGGCGGGGCTTTCCTGTGGACCGGCCTCACCTAAGGGGCTGAAAAGACGTGGGGAGTGTGGTTGGCACGCCACGTGAACTGCTCGTCGGTGTCCGCATTCGCGGTCCAAACGTGGAGCAACAACATGAGCCGTACCGTCCTGATCTTGTCCCTCTTCGTCGTCGCCTGCGCTGAGGCGCCGCTCGCCGAAGTCGAGCCATCCCCCGAGAGCGAGCCCACTCGTTCGATGGTGGAGGCCTTGCCGCCCCCGGAGGCGCGGCCCGTTGCCGCAACCGTCGAGCGCGACCTCGCGCCCGAGCCCGAGCTTCCGGGTGTCGACGCGCCGGCGACCGAAGGCGGAGGGCATGAAGTCCAGGTCCGGCCGGGGGAGAGCCTCGTGCGCCTCGCTGGCTGGACGCCGATGAACGCCGAGGACATCGCGGAGTACAACGGCATCTCCGTGCAGGGCACCCTCTACCCGGGCGAGACCTTGCGCCTGCCCCTGACCGCCGAGGAGGTGGTCGACCTCGAACGTAGCCGCACGAGCTACCAGGATGCGCGCCTCGAGCGGTACCTGGGCAAGCGTGGGGGGCTCGTGGGCGTGGACGGGCACAGGGTCGGGACGGGAGAGACCGCCTGGGGCATTGCGCGTGCCTATGGCGAGCTGCCGATGTGGGTCGTGTCTGCCTTCAACAGCAGCGTCGACCTCGACCGCCTGCGGATCGGTGATGTGATCCACCTGCCGGTGCTCGGGGACACCGTGACGCTCACGTCGGTCGACGAGGAGATCCTGGAGGTCGACGGGGAGTCGGCGGGAAGGGCGCCGGAGTCCGAGGTGGCGCCAGCTGTGGTGCCGGATGGGAGCTTCGAGGAGGGCTCGAGCTCGGAAGGCACGTAGCGGACTTCAGAGCGTGCGCTTGGAGCCGAAGCCCTCCGTGTCAGCCGACGCGGAGGGCTCTTCGGTGCCGCCCTGTTCGACCTCGACAGGCACCGGCTCGGCCATGTCGGCTACCTGCAGCCCGAAGCTCAGCGACATCAAGCGCGCAAGACCGGCGTCGAACAGCAGCTCACGCTGTTCGCGCCCCATCCGGTGGCGGCGCACGAGGACCCAACGGTCGAGGCGTGGCTCCCAGTCGAGCAGGTGGTCGCCGCGGAGCCCGTCTCCTGTCACCCGGATCTGAGCAGCGTCGCCCACCGGTTCGAAGCGCAGGGCTGCCTCGCCGCGCCTGAGCTCCAGGGAATCCTTGCGCTGCCGAACGCTGATGTGGCCCAGGGCGCGTCCGAACGCCGCGAGATCCTCGAGCACGGCTTCACGCTCCTTGCTCGCACGCGCCTGCGCCAGCCGCGCGGCTTCGCGCTCGTCGGCCGCCGCACGCTCACGCTGGTCCAGACCAGCTCTCAGGCGGGCGGCGAGTCCCTGGCCTCGACGGCTCTCGTCCTTCGACATCGTCGTCCTCGACGTCCAGCGTACCCCGGGCGGCGGGTCGGGGCAGCGTGGTAGCTTCCGGGCTCGGAGGAGCCCGTGAGAACGACCCTTGTCGCCGCCATCTGCGTCCTGTCGGCCGGCTGCGTGTCGAAGAGCACGTACGCCGAGCTGGAGTCCCAGTACGCGGGCCTGGAGAAGCGGTGTGCCGCTGAACTCGGGTCCTGCGAAGCCGAGGTCGCCGACCTCGAGGCCAGGGTCGAGCGCTTCGAGGCCATGGCGGCCAAGCGGCTCGCCGTGTTGCAGGAGCTCATCAAGGACTTCCAGCCGCTGATCGACAAGGGCATCCTGGAGGTCACCGTGAGCGACGGGCGCGTGGTGGTCGCGATGGCCGCAGAGGTGCTCTTCCCTTCGGGGAGCGCGTCGTTGTCCAAGGATGGGCAGGCACACCTCGCCGAGATCGCCACCGTGCTGAAGCGTCGAGCCGATCGGGACTTCCAGGTCGAAGGACACACCGACAACGAGGCGATCTCCACTCGTGAGTTTCCGAGCAACTGGCACCTGGGTGCGGCGCGTGCCGTCGTGGTGGTCCGCTTCCTCGTGGACAACGGCATGCGCCCGGAACAGCTCAGCGCGGCGTCGTTTGGAGCACACAGCCCCGTCGCGAGCAACGCGGACGCAGACGGGCGGGCGCAGAACCGGCGCATCGAGATCGTGCTCGTTCCCGATCATTCGCTGCTGCCTGGGTACCAACAGCTCGAAGAGAAGAAGCCGCCGCGACGCGCGCGCACAGGCCAGCCCAAGGGGAAGAAGCCTGGCCGAAAGGGCAAGTAGCCGTGTCCGGTCCGCCCGATGACTCCGACGGCGTCGACGAGGTGCTCGACCAGGTCGAGCGTGCCCTCGACGAGCTCCGGCTGGAAGATGAGGGCGCTCGCTCCGCCCTCCTGGACGGGGTCCGTTCGGCGCTGGGTGAGCTCGGTCTGGGTGGCGCTGGGGACCCCCGCATTCATGTGGTCGACGGTGGGCGCGGCGTCGACGACCCGACCACCGAGGCACCGCGTCCGGAGCTCCGCGTGGCCCACCAGGACGACGAGAGGTCGAGCTCCGCCCGGGTGCGGGTGGTGCGTGTGGGCGGCGTCGAGGCGACGACACACGACGGCGTGATCGCTGTCTCACAGGCTGACGTGTGGCAGACGGTCTCTCGCGCTGCCGCCGCTCGGCCCTACCGTGTGTGGTGTGCCACAGGGATGCTGCGGGTGGCCATCGACGGCCTGCCGGCGGACACCTTGGCGGCCGGCCAGAGCCTGGACGTCGAAGCTCGCCTCGTGCGCGTCTGCAGCGCGGACGGCACCGCAGCAACGGGCCGCTATGTGCGCCTGAGAGGGGCCGAATAGCCAGGCGCCCTGGGCGGGGACCGGTGGAGACACGCTGAGGCTGGTGGTCGCGTCGGACCCTGGGCGCGCGTCAGCGCTGTCGAGCGCTCGCCAGGTCCTGTGGTGGCGTGTCGGGCGCGCGACAGCGCTCCGGCCCGAGCTTCAAGTGATTTCAGTCAGTTGCGTGACCTTTGCTTCTGGCATGCGCCTTGAATCTCCTCGGAGCCTTCCCCGGAGGGCTCCCAATGGCCTGCACGTCCCTGTCCGCCACCCTGCTCGGCATCGATGCCCACCTCGTCGAGGTCGAGGTCGACACCGTGCGACGGCTGCCGGCGACCGTCATCGTAGGACTGCCGGCGAGCAGCGTGCGCGAGGCCTCGGAACGGGTGCGCAGCGCGATTGTCTCCTCCGGCCTCGAGTACCCCAAGCTCCGCGTCACGGTGAACCTGGCGCCCGCCGATGTGCGAAAGCGTGGAACAGGGCTGGATCTGCCGATCGCTCTGGGCGTGCTCGCTGCGGCTGACGGTCTGCCGTCCTGCGCACTGTCCGAGCGGATGTTCTTCGGCGAGCTTGGGCTGGAGGGCGAGCTCCGGCCGGTGGCGGGGTCGCTCGCAGTGGCCATCCTGGCGGCGCGTCGCGGGGTCAAGGAGCTGGTGGTGCCGGCCCGCAGCGCCGGCCGAGCCGCGTTGGTGCCCGGTCTTCGCGTGCTGGGAGCGAACACCCTGGGTGAGGTCGTCGCCTGGACCCGTGGGGAAGGCGAGCTGAAGGTCGCCACACCCCTTGCGGCGGCAGAGGCCGCGGAGGGCGCTGACCTCGCAGACGTCCGAGGTCAGGAACAGGCGCGGCGAGCGCTCGAGATCGCGGCAGCCGGGGGTCACAACCTCCTGCTCGTGGGCGCGCCAGGAATGGGCAAGACCATGCTGGCAGCGCGACTTCCCTCCATCCTGCCGCGCATGAACTTCCGCGAGGCGCTCGAGGCCACCCAGGTCCATTCGGTGGCCGGGCTCCTGCGTCCTGGAGTCGGCTTGCTCGCCGACCGGCCCTTTCGCGCGCCCCATCACTCGATCAGCTCCGCTGGGCTGATCGGGAGCGCGAGCCTGCGTCCGGGCGAGGCCTGCCTCGCGCACAGGGGTGTGCTGTTTCTGGACGAGGTACCCGAGTTCTCGCGTCGGGTGTTGGAGCAGCTGAGGGCTCCGTTGGAGGCGCGCCGCATCCTGCTGGCGCGCGCGGCGGGCACGGTGGTCTTCCCGGCGTCGTTCGCGCTCGTCGCTGCGGCGAATCCCTGCCCGTGTGGGCACTGGGGCCATCCACGCCTGCCGTGTCGCTGCACGGATCGCGATCGGGATCGGTACCTGTCGCGCCTCAGCGGGCCTCTGATGGACCGCATCGACCTCCACGTCGCAGTGGACAACGTCGATGCCGACACGCTCATCGGAGGAGGGCGATCAGAGTGCAGTGCGTCGGTCCGTGAGCGTGTCGAACGGGCGCGCGGTCGCCAACGAGCGCGCTCCGGCGACGGGCTGCCTGGCAGCAACGCCGAGCTCTCGGGTCCTCAGATCCGGACGTTGGCGAGCACGAGCGCTCGCGCGGGTCGTGTTCTTCGTGACGCAGTCGAGCGACTGGCGCTGAGCGGGCGCGGCTGTGATCGCGTGTTGAAGCTCTCCCGGACCCTCGCCGATCTCGACGATGAGCCCCGGGTCCACACGCGCCACGTGGCAGAGGCCCTGAGCTTCCGGCCCCAGGTCGCTCAGGAGGCGTTGTGTTGACCGCCCTGTTCGCGGTTCGGCTGGTGGTGGTCGACCAGGTGGACGACCACGTCGTCAGCGTCGAGATCGCGCCGCACCGCGCCGTCGTCGTCAAGGTGAGCTGCCTCGAACAGACGCCTCGGGAAGGCGAACGCCTGCTCTGGCATCGCCCGCGCAGACCGCTGCGGCCTTGTCCGCTCCAGCTCGCATCCATTTCACACAACGAGCCAGTGGGCTCATCAGGAGTAGCACCATGAATCCCTCCCTCAACGAAGCCCGGGCCGAGAAGCTCGAGCGGGCCTTCAAGCAGATCCAGTCCCGGTACGGCGCCGGCGCCATCATGAGGCTGGACGGCAGCATGCCCACCTGCGTGGACGATGCCATCCCCACCGGCTGCATCCGTCTGGACGAAGCGGTCGGCATCGGTGGCCTTCCTCGCGGGCGCATGGTCGAGGTCTTCGGGCCCGAGGCGTCGGGCAAGACCACGGTCGCGCTCCACGCGATCGCGTCGGTGCAGGCCCAAGGTGGTGTCGCCGCGTTCGTGGACGCCGAGCACGCTCTCGACGCCAACTACGCCTCCAAGATCGGGGTGAAGCTGTCGGAGCTCCTGGTCTCCCAGCCCGACAACGGGGAACAGGCCCTCGAGATCACCGAGGGGCTGGTCACGTCCGGCGCCGTGGACCTCATCGTCGTCGACTCCGTGGCCGCGCTCACGCCGGAGGCTGAACTCCTGGGTGAGATGGGCGACCTGCAGGTGGGCCTGCAGGCCCGGATGATGTCCAAGGCAATGCGCAAGCTCACGAGCCACGTCTCCAAGACCCGGTGTTGCGTGCTGTTCATCAACCAGCTCCGCAGCAAGGTCGGCGTCACCTTCGGGCCGCGGGAGGTCACCACGGGCGGAAACGCGCTGAAGTACTACACGTCGTTGCGGCTCGACATCCGGCGCATCGGTTCGCTGAAGTCGGGTGACGAGGCGGTCGGAAACCGTACCCGCGTGAAGGTCGTGAAGAACAAGCTCGCTCCTCCCTTCCGGGTCGTCGAGTTCGACATCTTGTTCGGGCGGGGCATCTGTGCCGCCGCGGAGCTGCTGGAGCTTGCGGAGTCGCAGGGGCTGGTCACCCGGACCGGCAGCTGGCTGGCCTTCGGCGACGAAAAGCTCGGCAACGGCAAGGAGCGGGCCCGTCAGCGCCTGGTCGACGACCCGGAGATCGCGGCACAGCTCCGTCAGCTGGTGATCGCGGCCCGGTCGCCCATCGGCGAGTCCAACTGAGTCCTGCCCCGGCGGTCCGGTGTCCCTCAATCCTCGAGGCGGGCGCGAACGGACGGGCCGTCGGGGCGCTCAGGTGGGGCGGACCTCCGTGCCCCGGACCTCATCGTCGACGATCACGCCGCTGCGCGCGATGATGTTGCCTCCGACCAGCACGAGGTCGGGCTTCGGGGCCACCTCACGGCCGACGTAGGGCGACCAGCCGACCTGGCAGAGCAGATCGGCGTTGGTCAGGCGGTGGGCCTGGCCTTCTGTGAAGAGCACGAGGTCGGCATCGGCGCCGGCTTCGATGCGGCCCTTCTTCTTGAGCCCGAAGATCTGTGCCGGGCGTTCGCTCAGGAGGTCCACCATCCGTTCCAGGCTCAGCTTTCCGTGCTGCACCGCACCCATGATGAGCGGGAAGGTGGTCTCGACGCCCGGGATGCCGCTCGGGGCCTCCCAGTAGCTGGATTTCTTTTCCTCGAGCGTGTGGGGCGCATGATCCGAGCCGATCGTGTCGATCCGACCGCGCTTGACCGCTGTCCAGAGGGAACGCCGGTCCAACTCCGGACGCACCGGGGGGTTGCACTTCACGCGGTTTCCGAGCTCGCCGTGGCTCTCCACCGACAAGAACAGGTGGTGCGGGCACACCTCCACCGTGATGGGCAGCCTTCCTCCGATCGGGTCGAGCAGGTGTACCTCCTCCGCGGTGGAGAGGTGGCAGACGTGCACGTGACGTTCCGTGGCACGAACGAGCTCGATCAGGCGCCTCACCGCCGCGACGGCCGCGCTCTCGGGGCGCATCAGGTGGTGTTGCGGGTTCTCGATGTCCTGGTACTCGGACGCCGCCCGGCGCAGTTCCTCCTCGTCTTCGGCGTGTACGCCGATCAGCCCGCGCGTCTCCTCGAAGATCCTCTGGAGCGCCTCGGGGGGCACCATGAGCGTGCCCGTCGAGTTGCCCATGAAGATCTTGATGCCGCAGGCGCCATCGTCGACCATGGCGTTGAGATCGTCGATGTTGTCGGCGGTCGCGCCCGCCCACAGACCGAAGTTCACCCTGCTGTTCGCGGCTGCCCGCTTCCGCTTGGAGCGAAGGGCCTTCCGCTTGATGGTGGGCGGCTTGGTGTTCGGCATGTCCAGGACCGTGGTCACGCCCGAGGACGCGGCTGCACGGCTCCCGGTCTCCCAGGTCTCTTTCTGGGCGTGGCCCGGATCACGGAAGTGCACGTGGGTGTCGATGACCCCCGGCATGACGAACTTGCCGATGGCGTTGATGCGCGTACGGGCCCGTCCAGCGGGCCTGGCGCCCACGTACACGATCCGGCCCTTCTTGATGGCGATGTCGGCAACTTGCCGGCCTCGTCCGCTGACGATTGTGGCGTCTTCGATGAGCAGGTCGTACACGGTCCCTCGTACCTGAAGCCGATGCTCCTTCTGTAATCTGCGAGTCGGTAGGCATCCAGCGTTAGGATGGGCTGGTGGCGCACCCCTCGTTTCGCGAGTTCCTGCGGGCCTTTCCTGCGGCCCGATCGCTCGGTCGTTCCGAGCTGCATCGTCTGATCGAGCACACCGTCGAGGTCAGCTTTGAACCGCAGGCGGTGGTCTTCGCGGCAGGAGACGACCCCGACGCCGCGTACCTGATCCGGCGAGGGAGCGTGCTCGTGCTGCATTCGGGGAGGATGGACAGCGTCGCCTTGGCTCGACTGTACCGGGGCGACATGGTCGGCGAGATGGGGCTCGTGGACGGACGGCCGCGATCGGCGAGTGCCGTTGCCGAGGACGGGCTTTCCTGCTGGCGCCTCTCGCGCGACAGCTACGCTTCGCTGCGCGACGACGGGGACCCTGTTGCCGAGTGGCTCCTGGGAGAGCTGGGTCGAGGGCTCTGCGAGCGCATTCGTGGTGTCGAGGCTCGCATTGGTCGGGCAGCGCTCCAGCCGGCCGGTGTGCGCGTGCCGCCGCGGCGCCGGCAGCGCGACCCGCGCACCCTGCTGGACTGGTTCCGGCGCCTTTGAGACGCGATGCGCCGAGGGACGCGCTGCGGTAGGGGAGGGGGTGACCGAACCGACCGAGATCCGCGCCCCGGTGGACGCTCACCCGCTCCTGGGGATGCTGCCCGAGCGGGAACGGGACCGTCTCGCCAGTGGCGCGGCGCGGCTGAGCTTCCACCCAGGTCAGGCCATCTGTCGCGAGGGAGCAGCCTCGTCGTCGTTCTTCCTGCTCGTCGATGGACGTGCGCGCGTCACACGAACGCGTCCGAACGGGAGCCAGGAACAGGTCGCGTCGCTGGAGCGCACCGCGCTCTTCGGGCTCGTCGGCGTGATGGACGGCCAACGTCGATCCACAACGATCGCCGCCCTGACGCCCTGTGTCTGCCTCAGCTTCCCGCGCGGCGTTCTGGCGGTGACCGATGGCGATCGCGCCCTGAGGCTTCGGGAGATCCTCGCGGCTGCCATGAACGAGCAGCTTCGGGTCGAGAACCTGCGGCTGACTGGCCTCGTTGGCGACCGGGCGGCTGCCGAGGTCACGCTCTCCGGGGGCTGGCGACTTCCCGCCATCGAACAAGGGGACGCATGAGCGCTCCGATTCTCTGCGTTGCCGGCCCGCCTTTCTCTCCGGCATTGTTCCGCGGCGTTCAAGCTCGTCTGGAAGGTGCCGATGTGCGCCTCGTGGGGCTGGCGCCGGTGGCGAACGATGGGCTCCCTGCGGCCCTCGAGGCGCTCCGAGCCGAGGTTGAGCGCTCCGGCGCCTCCGCCGTCTTCGGACATGGGCTCGCCGTGCCACTGGTCCTGTCGCTCGAAGGCGTCACGCGTGTGATCACGAACGGTCCGATCGCGCGGCTCGACCCGTTCGCCGCCGCTCTCGCATCGATCCCCCAGTTCGCCCTCTCTGAGCTGCTCCGGCCTACCGCGTTTCAAGCGTGGCTGCGCTCATCGGCCGGCTTGCGACGTGCCGTGGCCAATCCCTACGTCATGGACCGCGACACCGTTGCCATGCTCACGGACCCGGTCCTGGGCAGCCGGGTGTCGCGTTCCGGAGCTGCCCGATGGCTGCGCGAACTTCCCGACTGGCTCGACGAGGGCCACATCTCGCTGGACGGCGTGGTGGCCTTGTGGGGCGATGCCGATCCGCTGTACCCGATCGATCCTGTCTTGGAGGCGATTGATGGTGCTCCGGGTGCACGCTTGCGCGTGATCGAAGGCGGCCGTCACCTTCACCCTGAGGAGCGCCCGTGGGCCGTCAGCGATCTGCTCGCCGACGCCTTGTCGGTCGCTGATTCGTAAGCTTGCTCACGATCGCGACATGGATGTCGTGGTTTCGCGCTCAAACGCGCCGGTTCGCTTCGGACAGTCAACGGTATTCGCTATAAATTCAGGTGGATACGCGGGTTTTTCCGAGCTTGGCATCGACCTTGCATATCTTTCGTGCGGAGACGCGAGACCTGGTCCGGTTGGGAGTTCCCTCCGCTGACCTCGCCGCAACCAAGGCCCGGTCCTCGTGACCGGGCCTTGCTGCTCTGGGCTCCGGAACCAGCCACGCGATAGGCGGCGGTGTGTCCGACCCGTACCGCTACAAGGTTCCCTCGCCCTCGGATCTGGATCCGGCTCGCCGCATGCGGAACGAGAGCGAGCAGATCGTGTGCATCCTCAACCCGCGCGCCAAGGCCGGCGAGGGCGGTCGTCTCTTGGAGCGGGTCAAGCAGACGATGTCGCGTTGCTTCGCGACGGGCGAGGTGTGGGTCACCGAGGGGCCTGGACACGCCTCCGAGCTGGCGGCCAGGGCGGTTGCGGCGGGCGCCGACCTCGTGGCGTCCGTCGGCGGTGACGGCACGTGCAACGAGGTCGTCAACGGACTCTTCGAGGGGGACCGTCCCCTCGACCCGAAGGTCGTGCTGAGCTTGATCCCCGTGGGCACCGGCTCCGATCTCTCTCGTAGCCTGCTGGCGCCCGGCACCCTCCAGGAGGCCTTCTGGATCGCTGCAACCGGCATGACCCTACGCACCGATGTCGGTCACCTTCGTCATGAAGAGGGCGGGCAGGTTCGCGAACGTGTCTTCCTGAACGTGGCTGGGTTCGGCGCCAACGGCGAGGTGGTGCGGCGCGCGAACGCGTCGTCGAAGCGACTCGGCGGCCGCGCAACCTTCCTGAAGGCCACGGTCGGGGCGCTCGGCAGCTACGAGCCGCCCGAGGTCTCGTTGACCTGGGAGGACGCCGCAGGCCAGGCAGGCTCGTGGTCGGGTCGCCTGATGAGCGCCTTCGTGGCCAACGGCGCCTACTGCGGGGGCGGCATGTTCGTGGGACGCGGGGGAACGTTGCACGATGGGCTGTTCGACCTGACCGTGCTTCCGCCCCTGCCGCCGCACCGTCTCGCGGCGCATGGGTGGCGGCTCTATGAGGGCAGCCTCGCGAAGATTCCTGGGGTCGTGCGCGTCCAGGTTCGCCGTCTCGACGCCTCCGTGCACGCAGGTGCTCCGCCGTTGCTCGATGTCGATGGTGAGCAGCCGGGGGAGCTGCCAGTCTCGATGCGTTGCTTGAAGCGGGTCTTGCAGGTTCGAGGCGGCTGGCTGCGTTCGCCGTTGCTCGACGATTCGGCCGCTCCGGCCTGGCGCCCGGGTGCGACGCGGCGCTGATCTGGTCGGCCCGTTCACTATTTGCATTTCTTACATCTTGCTCCGATCGGGCTCGTGGTCGGCATTCACGCGCAGTGGCGCTCCCGATAATCCTCCTCTCCCTTGACGAACCGGTTGATTGACGGGAAAAGCCTCGCTACCTTGGCTGCGCAGGGAAACACCCCGCAACGTGAAGGACTCACGTTTCCAAACCTCGCGCCAACCCCTGGAACGAAGACATGAACAAGGCCGATCTCACCGCTCGTCTCGCAGAGCGCGCCAACCTGCCGAAGGTGCGCGCGGCTGAGTGCATCAACATCCTCACCGAAGAGATCCGGGCGGCCCTGGTCGAAGAGGAGAAGGTGACCATCAGCGACTTCGGAACCTTCCAGATCTCGCACCGCAAGGCCTTCGAGGGTCAGAACCCCAAGACGCGGGCGAAGATGGATGTGGCCGCTTGCCGGATCCCGATCTTCCGCGCGGGCAAGGGCTTCAAGCACGCCCTGAATGACTGAGCTTGTGGTGCAGCCCCCCTGCCCGGGGGGCTGTTCGCGGCTATAGGATGCCGCAACCGGCACATTCGCGTGGCCGTCGGTCTGACCGAGAAGGGCGTACAGCCCACGCGACTGCTCCGGCAGTCGCTGGAGGACACATGGAGCATTCGCGCCTCGCCTCGTCTGCGGGGGTTCGCATCGCCGGCATCGCCGAGCTGCCTTCGCGCTTCGGCTCGTTCCGGTTCGTGGCGTTCACCGGGCCCGATGGCGAAGAGCTCGGAGCGGTGGTGCGCGGCGAGCTGGATGGCGCCGAGTCGGTGCCTGTCCGCCTGCACAGCGCCTGCTTCACGGGCGACCTGATGGGCAGCCTTCGTTGTGACTGCCGCGAGCAGCTCGAGGCGGCGCTTCAACACGTGGGCCGGAGCGACTGCGGTGCGGTGCTGTACCTCCCGCAGGAAGGCCGTGGCATCGGCCTGGTCAACAAGATCCGCGCCTATGCGCTCCAGGAGCAGGGCCTCGACACCGTCGAGGCCAACCGCGCCCTCGGCTTCCGCGACGATCTCCGCGACTATGCCGTGGCCGCGGAGATGTTGAAGGCGCTCGGCGTCGCCTCGATCCGGCTGTTGACGAACAACCCCTCGAAGGTGCTGGGAGTGCAACGCTACGGCATCGCGGTCGACGGGACCATCCCGCTGCGGATCTCCCCGAACCCGCACAACGTGGACTACCTGGCGACCAAGCGCGACAAGAGCGGGCACCTCCTTTAGACCCGCGCGCGACCGCGCTATGATGCCGAGCGCTCGGACCTTCGCGTCCAGCGTTCGGAGACACCATGCGCCGCAAGCCCATCCTGCTCGCACTCCTCGCGCTCGCGGGCTGTGACAAGACCACCACCGAGGTCCAGTACCTGGACTACCCGGACATGTCGGTCTCCTCGCAGTGGCTCGAGTTCGGCGAAGTGGAGTACGGCGACGCTGCCACCCGTTCGTTCACGCTCACGAACAAGGGCGATCTCGCTCTCGGCGTTCGCACCGTCGAGCTCGGGGCGGGCCACACCGACTCCTTCACCGTCGGCTACGACGCGAGCTCGGTGGTCTGTCCGGCGGACTCGTCGGATGCCGGCGACACGGGTGCAGCGGAAGCGGACGCGAAGATCGCCGACACCGGTGGCGGCGGCGTCGCGCAGATCGCCGTGAGCTCCGTCTCCGATGCCTGCGCGGCCGATGCCCCCAACATCTGCATGGACTTCGGCGAGGTGAACTACCCGGGCAACGACACGCAGTTCTTCAGCATCGCCAACGCAGGCGCCGGCGCCCTGTCCATCGATCAGGCGTTCTACGCCGGGTCCTCCGCGTTCCAGGTCGTGAACGACCCCGAAGGCCTCGAGATCGCTCCCGGGGACTCCGAGGAGGTCTTCGTCCTCTACGCGCCCGAAGCCGACTCGGTCGGCGATCAGGGGGAGCTGTTCCTCTTCACCAACGATCCTGTGAACGAGACCGTCAGCGTCGGCCTCCAGGGCAACTTCGGCGCGGAGGAAGAGGAGACGGAACCGGAGGAGGAAGAGGAGGAAGAGGAGCAGAGCCTGGCCGATGACCAGGTCGAGTTCGTGCTCGAGTCGGGCTGTTCGATCGATCTCACCGTGTCCTTCTCGCCCTTCAACCTCGGCGACACCTACGGCTCTCTCATCATCGACTCCCACACCCAGCAGGAGACCTCAGGGTCCGACGACACCGGTGCGGCGAGCTCCGATGGCTCCTTCGAGCCTGCCTACTGGGGCGATCTCACGCGCGAGCGCGAGGTCGTCTACCTCTACGGCCAGGGTCATTTCGGCACCGGCAAGGCCAGCGTGCTCCCGCGCACCCTGGACTTCGGGCACTGGTGGCCTGGCGAGGAGTCCCGTGGCTACATCTCGGTGGAGAACACCGGCGATGCGGATCTCGGGCTGCTCGCGCCCACCTTGTCGGCCGACTGCGACGAAGCGTACGTCGTCGTGGAGGCCTATGAGGACGGCGCCATCCTCCCGGCCGACACGAGCACCTTGATCGAGGTGGCCTTCACACCCACCGACGATCGCGAGGCTCGGTGCACGCTCTCGGTGCTGTCCGCAGATGTCGACAACCCGGATCTCGCGGTGTCCCTGCAGGGCAACGTCGGTGAGGATCCGAACAACGAGCCGCCGACCGTCGTCATCCACAGTCCGGAGCCCGGCTACGTGCACGGCACGTCGGACCCACTCGTGCTCGATCTCACCGTCACCGACCCGGACCAGCCCGTCGACAGCCTCACCTGCAAGGTCAAGAGCACGATCGAGCTGGGCATCAAGGTCGCGGACTGCATCCCCACCTCCGAGAACGGCCGGATGCAGGTCGAGATCGACATGTCGGACTACGAGCCCGGTGTCGACACCTTGCTCGTCACCGCCACCGACGACGAAGAGACCAGCGGCTACGCGTCGGTGTCGGTGATCGTCTACGGCACGGGTGCCGACGCGGACGACGACGGTGACGGGTTTGGCGATGCCAGCACGGACGACTGGTACGACTGCGACGATCAGTACCTGTACACCTACCCAGAGGCGGCCGAGATCTACGACGGCTTCGACAACGACTGCGACAACATCATCGACGAGACGACGGTCGGTCACGACGACGACGGCGACCGGTCCACCGAGCTCGACGGCGACTGCAACGACTTCGACAGCGACATCTACCCCTCGGCCCCCGAGGACGGTGACAGCAAGGACAACGACTGCGACGGCGTGGTCGATGAGGGCACCTCGCTCTACGACGACGACGGCGATGGCTACGCCGACGTCAACAACGACTGCGACGACGAGAACCCGGACGTGCATCCGGCTGCCGACGAGATCTGCGACGGGCTCGACAACGACTGCAACGGCGTCCAGGACGATGGCTGCACGGAGATCGACTCCGAGCCCGAGATCATCGGCGGCATCGTGGCCGAACAGACCGCCGTGGAAGAGTCCGAGAGCATCCAGCTCTCCATCCTGGTGTTCGACGCGGATGGTCAGGACCTGTCGTACGCCTGGTCGCTCGACTCCGATGGTGGCTCGATCGATGATCCCACGGCGCCCACGGTGACGTGGACCGCGCCCGAGTTGCCCAGTGGCTCCGATGGCAAGGTCTACAGCTTCTACGTGGTCGCCCAGGACGAAGACGGGAACCAGGCCTGGGACTTCGCCGAGGTGGCGGTGTACCCGTCCGGCGAGCTGTACACCCAGTTCACCGAGGTCGTCGAGACCACGACCGAGGGTGGTGGGCTCGGCTGTGCCACGGCGCCGCTGCGGCGAAGTGGCGGCGTGCTCCTGGTGGTCGCCGGCCTGCTCGCCTGGCGCCGCCGCGACTGAGGCGTCCCGATGGGGCGCGAATGTCCCGATCCTGCGGGGCAGCGGCGTCCCGCGCCGATGAAATCCCCGTGACATCGGTACCTTGTGGTAGGCGCGCTTCTTGCTGGTAACGTGTGTGTGGAGCAGCCCATGACACGCCGAAACCGCCGAGGCCAGTCCGCCACTGAGCTGGCGTTGATGATCCCGGTCATCTTCGGAATGCTCTTCGCCGTCATCGAGTACAGCTACTACTTCGGGGCGATCCACTACACGAACTACATCACGTTCGTCGGTGCCCGCGCCGTCCAGGCGGACGAAGCGTCCCCGGATGCGGCCATGACCCAGCTGATGACCGGCAACGTGACCTCACAGTCCAGCGGCGGATCGAAAGGAATCCAGAACACGGTCGAGCAGAGCTCCGTCAAGAGCAAGCTTTCCTGGGAAGCCGAGACGCCCTTCTTCAAGGACCTGATGGAGATGGGCGGAAGCACGAACATGGACGTCGAGATGGAGGTCGTGCTCGGTCGGAACGAGAGCTACTACGAGCTCAAGAGCGACTCGCTCGCCGCCTTGCACAGCGACAACTGCCTCGCTGAGAACGGGGGGTGCCAGTGATGGCTCGACTGCGCGGTCTGCGCCGCAGCGGCCAGGCGGCGGTGCTCGTGGGCCTGGTCTTGTTCACCCTGGTCATCTTCATGGCCCTGGCCACGAACATGGGCATCCTCGTCAACGACCGCATCCGCATGCAGAACGCCGTGGACCTGTCGGCCTACGCGGGCGCCTACAAGGAGGCGCAGGAGCTGAACGACCTCGTCACCTACAACCAGGACATCTTGGACGTGGTCAAGGAGTGCCGGGAGATCCTCACGCAGCCGGAGCAGGGCTACTGGGACGGGTACTACTGCGAGTGCGTGAACCAGGGCCCAATCCCCGAGCAGATCATCCAGATCTGCCAGGAGGTGCTCGACCAGGTCGCGCTGCTCTTCGTCTTGCGCGCGCACTACGGCCTCACGGTGTCACCTGCAGTGTCGGCCGGCAAGGCCACCCTCGAGGCCAACATCGCCAACCTCGGCCAGAAGGGCCACATGTTCGAGGGCGTGAACACGAGTGCGTCGCGCTCCGGCAACTACACGACCGTCGGCCCTTACGGGGGTCAGTACCCGACCATCGCGAACTACGTCCGCGAGAGCCAGACCAAGTTCAACTACCCGGTGATGCTCTATTGCCCCTGTGGAGTGAGCTGCTGCCCGTCCGGCGTGGTGCCGAGCATCGACTACTACGTCAACAGCTGGTACTACAAGGACGACACCAACCCGGACATCTGGATCGCCTCCTACGCGAAGGCCACGCCAGCCAACCGGTACCTGGACATCGCCTACTCCTCCAGCGGTAACGACGGCGGCTACTTCGGCAGCTCCTCCGATGGTGGTCAAGACGACAACATCACGGCCGTGGGCATCGCGAAGCCCTTCGACGGCTCCGTGGGCCCCACCGCCATTCGCCGCATCTTCGGCTCGGAGTACGGCGCTGGCAACAACCGCGAGTCGCCGTACTACACGAGCTTTGGTCTCGAGGCCCCGGAGGAGGCGATGTTCGCCAACTACCGGGCCCGGCTCGCTGGCAAGAACGAATGGAATGCACGTCCGGCGGATTGGAACCCGTCGTCCGCGCTCACGGAGGTGATCGGTGCTGAGGCGACCGCCATGTTCATGCACTGAGGTGAGGGGTCGCCGAGGGCAGGCGGCCATCGAGACGTCGCTCTCGCTCTTCGGTGTCGTCGTGCTCATCATGGGCACCTGGCACCTCTTCCAGGTCACCTGGGGTGCTCAGAACGCCAACATCCGTGCCCGGGAGGCCGTGCTCCACGGCACCAGCAACATGAGCGGCAAGAAGGCGTCCTTCACCACTGCCGACAACCCTGTCTGGGATGAGGGCAAGGACAACTACAAGCTGGCCGAGTACGGCTCGCCCTTGAACTTCTCGGCCTCGGCCACCGACCGCACCAACGACGGCTTCTTCGCGGGCCAGACCATCACCGCCAACGCCTACCTCACGGAATAGGGAGGCGCGCCAGCGCGGCCACCACGGCGGTGTCCGCTCGCAGGGTCGAGCCTCCGAGACCGGCGTGCGTGAAGCGCTCCGCCAACGCCAGCGCCAGCTCGTCGCCGTGCAGCCCGCCTTCGGGCCCGGTCATCAGGACGCCCGACGCCTGCTCGGGGTGCCAGGTCGGCGCGCCCGGCGCGAGCACGAATCGTGGGAGGTCGGGTAGGTCGGCGAGCGCCTCCTGCAGGGAGCCAAAGGTACACACCTCCGGGACATCGGCCCGGCCGCACTGCTGAGCCGAGCTCGCTGCGATCCGTTGCCAGCGTTCGGGATGCAGGCCCCTGGCCACCGAACGACGCGCCACGAACACGCGGAAGACGGTCGCGCCCAGCTCGGTGCCCATGCGCAGGATCCTCTCCAGGGCGGGCTTCCGCGTCAGGCCCACGACCACCACCCGCTCGGTCGATGCCTCCTGCGCCACAGGATCCGTTCTCTGCTCCAGCACGGCCCGACCGTGCTCGACGTCCACCAGCTCGGCTTCCGCTTGGGTGCCCTCGCCATAGACCATCACCCGGGTTCCGCGCGGCGTGACGCAGACCACGAGGCAGTGATGCGACGCTGTGGCGTCCAGCGTCAGGCGGTCACCGATCTTCCCGAGCGCTTGGACCGGGTAGCGTCTCACGCCGGCACCAACCGCAGGTGGACCCACTCGCCGTCCTGCTCCCGGACCACGACGCGCATGGGGGCCAGTGCCGCGATGAGCGCCTGCGCGCGATCGGCGAGGATCCCAGCCAGGGCGAGGTGCTTCCGGGTGAGCCGCCGGAGCTGTGGGGCCATGTCCGTGAGGACCTCCGCGTAGAGGTTCGCCACGACCAGATCGGCCGGTTGAAGGCTCCCGAGCGCTCGCTCGTCGAAGGTGGCGTCGAGCCCGTTCAGCAGGGCGTTCGCCCTTGCAGCGCGGACCGAGTCGGGGTCGATGTCGACGCCATGGGCGGTGAGGCCGGCCCGGGCTGCGGCAAGCGCCAGCACGCCGGAGCCGCAGCCGACGTCGAGGCAGCTGGCGGCCTCGGACGACAGCTCTTCGATCGCGCGCAGGCACGCAAACGTGGTCGCGTGGTCGCCGGTGCCGAACGCGTTTCCGGGCGGAATCACCAGGTCGCCGGCCTGGGCGGTCCACGGCGGCGAGACGGTCAGTCGGTCCGACACCACCACGGGATGGTGGTGCTGCCTCCACGCGTCGGCCCAGTCGGTCTCGTGAATCCTGGCTCGCGCAACCTCACCCCAGGCGGCGAGGGTGGCGTGGGCGAGGGGCGCCTGCTCAGGGGTGAACCAGGCCTTCAGGGTGCAGGTAGGGCTGGCCGGCGGCTCGTGGGTGTCCCAGGGCTGACGGAAGGCTGGCACCTCGCCGGGCGCGGGCGCTTCTTCCACGCCGAGCGCGCCGGCTTCGAAGGCCGCCTGGGAGGCGAGGGGAAAGCGTGTCCGGTCGAGCACGAGGCGGAGCTCGACCCACGCGTTCACCTCAGTGCCCATGGCTGTCCGGCTTGCGAGGCGGGAACTCCGCCCCCGACTCGGCCGCAGACAGCAACAGGTCCAGTGCCTCGGTCCCCTTCGTGACGATGATGGCGCCGTCCGGGTGCACACCCAGCAGCGCCAGGGTCGGCGTGCTGTGGATGTCGGCGGTGCTGCCATCGGTGATGTCGGCGTCGACCGTGGCCTTGGCCTCGGGCTCCGCCATGCACGCGGCGAGCGCTTCCGTGTCGAGCCCGACCTGCTCGGCCATGAACGCGATGTCCTCGGGGCCAAGGTACTTCTGGTTCTTGAACATGAGCTCGTTGAGCTCCCAGAAGCGCCCTTGATCCTGCGCGCAGACCGCCGCCACTGCGGCGTTGCAGGCGTGCTCGTGCATGGCGTTCGACACGTTCGGGTTGCAGCTGTTGGAGAGCGGGTAGTGCTTGTGCACGACCTTCAGATCCGGGTGCTTGGCGACCAGGTCCTTCACCTGGCCGGCCGCGCGCGCGCAGTAGGGGCACTCGTAGTCGACCCACTCCACCAGGGTCCACTTCGCTCCCGGCTTGCCCCACACCGGTTCGTCGCCGCGAACGACGACGTCACCGCCGGGGAGTGCATAGAGTTGGCTCAGATCACCCATGGCCGCGGCCTCGGACACGCCGCCGTCGCCCAGGCTTCGGTAGCCCACGGTGGCCACGATGAGCGCCACCACGCCCACGGTGATGGCCCTTCCGAGCGAGCCGTCCTTGCCGACCAGGGCGTTGCCGATGTGTGAGGTGTCGCCGGCCAGGGCCCACCAGCCGCCCAGCAGGACCAGCGCGTCGACGATGTACGTGGCGACGCAGAACAGGCACACGGCGCCCAAGGTGGCGCTGGCCCAGATCAGGAACGCTGCGTACGCACACGCCACGAGCCCGCCAGCGACCACGAGTCCGGCCGCATGCCCGTGCTTGCCAGCTTGGAGGTGGCCTGCGAGCGCGACCAGCGCGATGGCCAGGTAGAAGGCGAAGCCGAACAGCGCGATCGGGATGCCTCCGACCTCCGAGTACACGCTCGTGTTGACCAGGTCACAGTTGATGACCTCGTCGACGTTGCAGAAGCTTGCGCCGCCCTGGAGGGCGGTGTGGTGCTGCAGAGCGAGGTAGGCGGACACCGCGGCGCCGAGCAGGCTCGCGCAGGCGACCCCGGCGAGCGGGGCGCCCGCCATGAAAGCCAGCGACGCTGCAGTGCCAGCTGCGATGCCGGCGAGGATGGAGGCGAAGGACTGGCCGGCGGCGGCGAGCCCGAGGGCAGCGACCGCGGCGAGGCCTGCGAGCGCCAGCAGCGGCGTCTTCATGGAGGGCTTCATCGGCCGCGCTATAGCCCGTGCTCAGCGTCCGCGCCGCGCCCGGTCCATCTCGCGCTTCGCGTCGCGGTCCTTCACGGTCTGGCGCTTGTCGTGCAACTTCTTGCCGCGGCCCAGCCCGAACGACAGCTTCGCCCAGGCCCCGGAGAAGTACAGCTCCATGGGAACCAGCGTGAGGCCCTTCTCCCGGACCGAGCGATCCAGCCGGGTCAGCTCGCGTTCCTTGAGCAGGAGCTTGCGCGGACGTTCCGGCTCGTGGTTGTTGTGCGGGCCGGCCTGGGGGTACTGCGCGATGTTCGCGCCGATGAGCCAGGCCTCGCCGTGCTCCAGACGCACGTACGCCTGCTGCAGATTGGCCTTGCCGGCCCGGAGGCTCTTCACCTCGGACCCCTGCAGGACGAGCCCGGCCTCGAAACGGTCCAGGATCTCGAAGGTGAAGGTGGCCTTCCGGTTTCGGGCCACGGTCCGGTGCTTGGCGTCCGACATCGTCGCTCCCGCTAACCCGTGGTCGCGACCGCTCACTCCACGGCGCGCCACCGCCGGTCCTGGCCCGCTCCACGGCGCTCCACCGGCCAGATCGCCCGGGATCGCTGGACGTCATGCGATCCGGGCGATCCGGGGCCTGTGCCCCATGCGATCGCGCGCGATCGCGCGCCCCCAAGGATCCTTGCTGGAGGGGCCCCAGCGATCGGATGGCGATCGGGCGATCCGATGTGATTTCAGTGGCTTGCAGACTTTCTGGCGCGGATCGCTCGAAGCTGTTTCCCAGGGGAGGAGCGTGGAGTAGAGTTGCGGAGTAAGGGAGGAAAGGGGAGTCTCGTGGAATCTGTCTCCCCAGCCCCGAGGAAGGGTGAGGACCCGACGCTGCCAGGTCACGGTCAAGTTGGATGAAAAAGGGCGGATCGCTCTGCCCGCGCGTTTGCGGAAGGATGAGGACGGCGGAGATGTACAAGGCTTGGTGCTCACATCCTACGACGGTGCGATCCGGGCCTACAGCCCGGAGGACTTCGAGCGTTGTGTGGAAGGGCCCATCCGCGAACTCGACCCGTTCGATCCACGCAGCATCGAGCTCCAGCATGCCTTCCTCGCCTGCGCCGAGGACTGCAAGGTCGACAGCCAGGGGCGGATGCGCATCCCCGAGGGGCTCCGCGAGGAGGCTGGGCTTCGGCGTGAGGTGGTCCTCCACACGATGCTCGAGTTCATCGAGCTCTGGGATGCTGAGCGCTGGCAGGAGCGCCGCCGGCACGTCCTGGCGTCTCGCCGCACGGCTCGATGAGGTGACCTTCCACCACGTCACCGTGCTCGGGTCCGAGGCGGTCGGCCTGCTCGCGCCCCTCGACGGCGGGATCTACGTGGACTGCACCCTCGGTGGGGGCGGGCACAGCGAGTTGTTGCTCCGGGCGGCCGACTGCCGCGTGATCGGGATCGATCGCGATCCCGGTGCGTTGCGAGCGGCCGGCGAGCGACTGGCGCCCTTCGGCTCGGCGTTCACGGCCGTGCGGGGGAGCTTCGGCGCGATCCGGCAGCACCTGGACACCCTGGGCATCGAGCGTGTGGACGGCCTCGTGGCCGACCTGGGCGTGTCGAGCCCCCAGCTGGACGTGGCGGATCGCGGCTTCAGCTTCCAGAAGGCTGGCCCGCTCGACATGCGCATGGGTCCCGACCTGCCCGAGACCGCTGCGGAACTCATCGACCGGGTGACCGAGGAGGAGCTCGCCGACATCATCTGGCGGTACGGCGACGAGCGGCAGAGTCGTCGGATCGCTCGCCAGATCGTGGCGGAGCGCCCGTTCCGGGACACGCTGCACCTGGCGGAGGTGGTCGCCGGTGCTCGGGGCGGTCCGTGGAAGCGGGCCCATCCTGCAACGAAGACCTTCCAGGCGCTTCGGATCGCGGTGAACCACGAATTCGAGGAACTCAGCGCGCTCCTGGCCACGCTTCCGCAGGTCCTGGTCGAGCAGGGACGTGTGGCCATCATCAGCTTCATGAGCTTGGACGATCGGCTCGTGAAGTCCACGTTCCGCGAGCTGGCGGGCGTCGGCACCCCCCGCGATGCCTACGGTCAGCCGGTCACGCCGCCGGTCGCGCGGCTGCTGACCCGCAAGCCCATCACCGCCACCGATGGCAACCCACGCGCCCGCTCGGCGCGTCTGCGGGGACTCGCCCTGGACAGGAGTGCAACATGAAGGTCTTCGACGGCGTCTCCACACTCGATCTGCGTCGCGGCCCGCTCCTGTTGGGGCTCCAGATCCCGGTGTTGGCTCGCTACGCCACGATCTTCGCGATGCTCGTCTTCGCGCTGATGTTCTACGTGTGGAGCCGCGTCGACGTGCGCGACTCCGCCAGCGCCCTCGACGCGAGCCTCGCCCAGCTCGAGCAGCTGAACGTCGAGCATGACCGTCTCGCGCTCGAGCTCGCTGCGCGCAAGGACCTCGCCGCGCTCAAGTCGTCGGCCGGAAGCCTGGGTCTGGTGGCGGGCGTCGCCGTGGTGGACGTGATCCGCCCATGAAGCGCATCGAGCTCGAGCCACGGCGTTGGTCGCCGTTCCCGCCCCCGCCGGAGGTCCACGAGGCCGAGTCGCGGGCGTGTGTGGATCAAGCTCGGGATCGCGCTCTGCTCGTCGTCGTGCTGGTGGTCGTCAGCTACGTCATCCTGGCCTTCCGCGCCGTGCCGCTGATGCTGATGCCCGACGACCGCCTGGCCCAGAAGGCGGCCGACCAGTTCACGGAGGCCGAGCTGATCACCGCCCCCCGCGGCGAGGTGCTCGCCCGCGACGGGGCGCCGCTGGCCACCACCGTGGACATGCCAGCGCTCTACGCCAACCCGAAGCGCCTGTCGCAGAAGCTGCCCGCCCTCGGCCCAGATGAGCTCGCGGCTCGCCTTGCGCCCTACGTCGACACTCCCGAGCACGTGCTCGCCGACCGCCTCTCTCGGAGCGGCAAGGTCGAGGTGCCGCTCGCCCGTCAGGTCGATCCGGATCACCTCGCGGCCATTGCGGCCATCGAGGACGCGGGCGTGCTGTTCACGCGCGACATTCCGGCGCGGTTCTACCCGGGACGGTCGCTCGCCGCCCAGGTCCTTGGTCTGGTGAGCTGGGACGGTCGCGGCCAGGAGGGCGTCGAGCGCTCCCAGGAGGAGACCCTTCGCGGCGCGACCTACAAGGTGGTGATGCAGCGCGACCGGCGCGGACGTGCGCTCTCGACCGACCTCGGGTTCTTCCGGCGGGCCCAGTCCGGCGACACCGTGGTGCTCACGCTCGACCGCTACGTGCAGCAGGTCGTGGAGGACGCGCTCGACGGCATCATGGAGCGATCGGAGCCGCTGGCGGCCACGGCGGTGGTGCTGGACGTCGACACCTTCGAGGTGCTGGCCATGGCCAGTCGCCCCACGCTCAACCTCAACGATCGGGCGGCGGACCTCGACAGCCTCAAGAACTACGCGGTCGCGGAGACCTACGAGCCGGGCTCGGTGCTGAAACCGTTCGTGGTGGCGCTGGCGCTGCAGGAGGAGCTGGTCCAGGCGGACACGATGATGGACTGCGAGGGCGGCGCGTGGCGCGTCGGTCGGCGCACGATCCATGACGACCACCCGCACAAGATGCTCAACGTGGGCGAGGTGCTGAAGTACTCGTCCAACATCTGCTCCGCGAAGCTCGCCCTCGAGCTCGGCGCCGAGGTCACCCTCGAGGGCTTGCGAAGCTTCGGCTTCGGGGCTCCGACCGGCATCGGTCTTCCGCGCGAGCAGGGCGGCACCCTCCGGGCGGCCTCGCGCATCAAGCCCATCGAGCTGGCCACCACGTCCTACGGCCAGGGCATGACCTCGACGGCGCTGCAGCTCGCCGTCGCGACCGGCACCCTGGCGAACGGCGGTGAGCGCCTGCAGCCGCTGATCGTCAAGGAGATCCGGGACCGGGCCGGCCACGTCAGCGAGCGCCACGAGCCGCGGGTGGTCGAACGTGTGCTCGACGAGACCGTGGCGGACACGGTGATCGGCATGCTCGGCTCGGTCATGGAAGAAGGCGGAACCGGCCAACGGATCAAGACCCCCGGCTACAGGGCGGGCGGCAAGACCGGGACGGCGCAGAAGGTGGTGGACGGTCGCTATTCGCCGACTGCACGGATGGCGTCCTTCATCGGTGTGGCGCCGGTCGACGATCCCCAGGTCGTGATCGTCGTCACGGCTGACACGCCTCGGAAGGGCAGCCGCTACGGCGGCACGGTGGCTGGCCCCGCCTTCGCCGAGATCACCACCGAGGTGATGCGCTACCTCGGCGTCCCGCAGGTGCTCGAGGAGGGCGAGGTCGATGCGCCCGTTGCGCGCGAGCTCGTCGAGGAGGTTCCCGTCGTGGCGCCCGAGCTGGCGTGGACGCCCGAAGGCCTCCTGCGCCTGCCCGACCTGACCGGGCTCTCCATGCGCGACACCCTCGCCACGCTGGATGGCGCCGGCTTCGAGCTCGCGCTCGCCGGCTCCGGAGTGGCGTCCGAACAACGTCCCCCTGCGGGAACCCCGCTCGCCGCTGGCGAGCGCGTGGAGATCCGCTTCCAATGAACCTTCGCTTCACGAGCGCCGAGAGGAGTCCGCGTCACCGCGGCACGATCCGCGTGGCATCCCCCGCCACGTGGACCTTGCAGAAGTCCGGCCCTGCCTCCCAGGACCTCTGCACGGACGTGTCGCAGCAGAACGCTCGAGCTGTTGCCCGCTGGACCCTACGTGTCGAATTCGCTGCTGACCCTGACGACGCAGCTTCTCTCGGCGGCTCGCCCCCTTCCCCGTTCAGAGGCGCCTCTTCGCCAGCACGCCAAGACTTCCATCCCTACTGACTCCCTGGCAGTAGGTGGAGGGGCGCCCCTCTCTACCCCATCCTCCCTCTCACCCTCCCCCGGCCTCCCCAGCCATGCGCCTCACGGACCTGCTCCCGCGGGTCGAGCCGCGCTCCGTCCACGGCCCGACCGATGTCGAGGTCCTGCGTGTCACCGAAGACTCGCGGGATGCGGATCGCTCTGCGATCTTCGTCGCGGTGCGCGGCGGCCGCGTCGACGGCCACGACTATGCCTCGTCGGTTCCCGCTGCGGCCGTGGTGTCGGAGCGGCTCGTGGCGGTGCCGGACGACGTGGCCTGCATCGTGGTCGACGACAGCCGCTTGGCCCTGGCTCGCCTGGCGGCGGCCCTGAACGGCGACCCGTCGGCCGCCTTGCGCGTGGTCGGCATCACCGGCACCAACGGCAAGACCACGGTGAGCCTGCTCTTGGAGGCGGTGCTCCGGCGCGCGGGGACCCCCGCGGGCGTGATCGGAACGACCGGTCACCGCGTCCTCGGAGCTCGCCGGCCCGCGAGCTACACGAGCCCGCCAGCCCCGGTCTGGCAAGGGCTGCTGCGCGAGATGCACGAGGCTGGCTGCCAGGTCGTGTCGGCGGAGGTGTCGAGCATTGGCCTTTCGTCCCGCCGGGTCGATGCCACCTCCTTCGACGTCGCGGTCTTCACGAACTTGAGTCGGGATCACCTCGACGTGCATGGGAACATGGCGGCCTACGCCGCCGCGAAGCGCCGGCTCTTCGTCGAGCTCGTGGCACCCGGGGGAACCGCAGTCGTGAACGTGGAGGACGTGGCGGTCGACGAGGTCGCCCCGCGAAGGGGCGATGTGCGCAGGTGGGGCTTCGGCTTGACGCGTGGCCACCTCTGTCCGGAGCGTCTGGTGCTCGGGCTCGACGGCGCTCGCGGACGGATCAAGACGCCGCGCGGCTCGCTGCCCCTGGAGCTGAAGCTGGTCGGTCGGCACAACGTAGCCAACGCCCTGGCTGCGGCCGGCGCTGCGCTCGCGCTCGATCTGGACCCGGAACACGTCGTCGAGGGCATCGCCTCTCTGGAGGCCATCCCGGGACGTCTCGAGCCGGTGCCGTGTGCGCGAGGGTTCCATGTCCTGGTCGACTATGCCCACACCCCCGACGCCCTGAGGGTTGTCCTCAGTGGGCTGGAGGAGCTGGCGCGGGGGCGGCGCATCGTCGTGTTCGGTTGCGGGGGTGATCGCGACCGCGGCAAGCGGGAGCTCATGGCGCGGGCGGCGTCCGAGGCCGAGATCGTGGTCGCCACGTCGGACAACCCGCGGGGCGAGTCCCCCGGCGCGATCCTCGAAGATCTGAGGCCCGGACTGCGTTCCGACGCGATCGTGATCGAGGACCGGGCGGAGGCGATCGCGGAGGCTCTGAAGCTCGCGCGCCCCGGAGATGTGGTGCTCCTGGCCGGAAAGGGGCACGAGACCTACCAGGAGATCGCTGGTGTGAAGCACCCCTTCGACGACCGGACGGTCGCTGCCCGCGCCCTGGAGGTCGCGTGAGCTGCCGGTTGGACGCGGCTGGCTGGGCCGTCGCCACCGGGGGACGTGCGGCCGGCGAGGGTGGCGTCGGTGCGTTGGTCACCGACACGCGCCGGCTTGGAGCTGGAGACTGGTTCCTGGCTCTGCGGGGCGAGCGCTTCGACGGCCACGACTTCCTGGACCAGGCCGGCGCGGCGGGCGTCGCGGGCGTGATCGCCGAGCACGCCCCGGACGACTGGTCCGCGGGCCTCGTGGTGGTCGACGACACGCTCGACGCCCTGCAGATGGCGAGCGCCTGGCGCCGCGCGCGCTTCCAAGGGCCGGTCGTCGGCATCACGGGCAGCGCGGGCAAGACGACCACGCGAGCCATGATCGAGCCGGTGCTGTCGTCGCTCGGGGTCGTGCACGGAACGGCCGGCAACCTGAACAACCACATCGGGCTTCCGCTCTCCGTGCTCGCTGCCCCGACGGGCGCAGCGGCCTGGGTGCTCGAGATGGGCATGAGCGCGCCGGGCGAGATCGCTCGACTGCAGGATCTCTGCGCGCCCAGCGTGCGCTTGATCACCAACGTCTCGGCAGCGCACCTCCAGGGCACGGGGACCTTGGCTGGCGTCGCGGCGTGCAAGCAGGAGCTGTTCGACGGTTCGCGGCCGGGCGACACCGTGCTCGTGAACATGGACGACCCCTTCGTGGCCGCGATGCCGGTCCCTGCTGGCGTTGGCGTGCTGCGCTACGGATCCGAGCAGGGATGCGACGTGCAGTTGCTGAAGGCCCACGTCGACGGGGCCTCGCTGAGCACGGAGGTGGAGGTGTCGACGCCCGGAGGCGCCGTGTGCGCCACCGTCGCGGCGCCTGGACACCACCTCGCTCTCGACGCGCTCGCCGCCGTTGCCGTCGGCCACGTGCTGGGCATCCCAGCGCACGAGATCGCTGCAGGTCTGGCGCGCTACTCGCCTGTCGGGATGCGCATGCGGGTCGAGCGGCGCGGCGGCATCACGGTGGTCAACGACGCCTACAACGCCAACCCCGCCAGCCTCGCCGCGGCGCTCCAGACCCTTCTCCAGGCCACGGGTGGTCGCCGCATCGCGCTGTTGGGGGACATGCTCGAGCTGGGCGATGCCGAGGCCCCGGCACACCGCGAGGCGGTCGAGCTTGCGAGCCGCCTGGGCGTCGACCTGCTCGGGCTCGCCGGTGCACGGATGAGCGCCGCGGCCGCCTACGCGAGCGTGCCGGTCGTGGTCGCCGAGGACGCGGCCAGGCTCGGTGAACGGGTAGCGCCCATGCTCCGTCCGGGTGACGTGGTGCTCGTGAAAGGAAGCCGGGGGACGCGTATGGAACGAGTCCTGCAAGGGCTGGGAGACTAGATGCTCTACCACCTGCTCGTTCCGCTCTCGGAGTCTGGGGGCGCCTTCGGTGCCTTCAACGTCTTCCGGTACGTCTCGTTTCGCACGGCCTGGGCGCTGATCACCGCGCTCGGCTTCTGCTACCTGCTCTACCCGGCGTTCATCCGCTGGATGCAGAGGCAGCGGATGGAGCAGATCATCCGCACCGACGGGCCCGACAGCCACCTGCTGAACAAGGCGGGAACGCCCACGATGGGCGGTGTCCCGATGTTGGTCGGCATCACCCTGTCGGCCCTGATGTGGTGCCGGCTCGATCAGCCGGTGGTCTGGATCGCGCTGTTCGTGCTGGTCGGCTACGGCGCCATCGGATTCTACGACGACTGGAAGAAGGTCATGGAGCGCAGCTCCGACGGCCTGGCCGGACGCATGAAGATCCTGTTCCAGGTCCTCATCGGCGGGGGCGCCTTCGGGTGGGGCTGGTACGCCGGCGTGATCGAACCCATCGTGCCGCTGCCGTTTCTCAAGGAGATCGTGCTCGACTTCTCGGGCCCCTACGTCTGGATCTGGGTGCTCTTCGTGCTCTTCCTGCTCGTCGGCGCCTCGAACGCCGTGAACCTCACCGATGGCCTCGACGGGTTGGCGATCGGGCCCGTGATGACCTCCGCCGTCTGCTACGGCATCCTCGCGTACGTGGCAGGGCACGTGGGCTTTGCCGACTACCTGTCGGTTCCCTACGTCGACGGTGCCAGCGAGCTGACCATCCTGGCGATGTGCCTGGTCGGTGCTGGCCTCGGGTTCCTCTGGTACAACGCCTACCCTGCGCAGATCTTCATGGGCGACGTGGGCTCCCTGGCGCTCGGCGGCGTGCTCGGCTCGCTCGCCTTGCTGACCCATCACGAGCTGCTGCTCGCGGTGATCGGCGGCGTCTTCGTGATGGAGGCGCTCTCGGTCATCCTCCAGGTGGGCAGCTACAAGCTGCGCGGCAAGCGCATCTTCGCCATGGCGCCCATCCATCACCACTACGAGAAGCAGGGCTGGTCGGAGCCCAAGATCATCGTGCGGTTCTGGATCATCAGCATCCTCCTCGCACTGGTCGCCCTGTCGACCCTGAAGCTGCGCTGATGTTGGCGGATCGCCAGGTCACCGTCCTCGGGGCCGGTCGCTCCGGTCGGGCCGCCGCGTCGCTCGCTGCGTCGCTCGGTGCGCGGGTGGTGCTCACCGACCGGAACCCCGAGGCGACGCCGCTCGATGGTGTCGAGAACGTGTTCGGTGGGCACCGGGATGCCGATCTGGTCGACGCACATGTCGTCGTGGTCTCCCCCGGAGTGCCCGCTGCGGCGCCCCCTGTCGCATTGGCGCGTGCTGCGGGCGTCGACGTGGTCGGTGAGCTCGGCTTCGCGGCGCGCCTGCTTCCGCACGTTCCGACCGTCGCCGTGACAGGCACCAACGGCAAGTCCACGGTGACCAGCTACACGGCCCAGTTCCTGACGCAGGCCGGTCGGCGGGTCTTCGCGGGAGGCAACCTGGGCACTCCGCTCTCGGAGGCGGTCGGCGGGGACTACGACGTGCTCGTCGTCGAGGTCTCCTCCTACCAGCTCGAGCTGCCCGGGAGCTTCACGGCGAGCGTGGCCGCGGTGCTCAACCTCAGCATGGATCATCTCGGCCGCCACGGCACGATGGAAGTCTACGCCGAGCACAAGTGCCGCCTCTTCGACGCGCTCCCGAACGAGGGCTGGGCCTGCATGCCCCACGACCCCCGGCTCCTCGCGGCTTCGGCTGGACGCGGTGGGGAGCGGCGGTGGCTCGATGCGTTGCCCGGCGTGCAGGTCGACCAGGGCATGGCACGCTTCGACCATGGCGAGCTCGACGTCTCCGCGGTGGAGGGGAGCATCAACCAGTGGAACGCCGGGGTCTCGGCCCTGCTCGCCCAGGGTGTGGGTGCGTCCATCGACGAGCTGGACGCCGGGCGGCTCGTCGGGCTGCCTCATCGCCTCGAGTTGGTGGCCGAGCACGGCGGCGTGCGCTTCGTCAACGACTCCAAGGCCACGAACCTGGCCAGCACCGAGGCGGCCCTGGCTGGCCTCGCGCGGCCCGCTGTCGTGTTGCTCGGTGGGCAGGCCAAGGAAGGCAGCGACTTCGGGGTGTTGAAGGCGGCGCTGGAGCGCAGTGCGCGCGCCGTCATCTGCTTCGGCGGGGCAGGCGAGCTGATTGCCGAGCAGCTGGCCACGCTGTCGCCGCTTCGCGCCCGGAGCCTGGAGGATGCGGTGGCCGTGGCGTCGAGCGTGGCCCGTCCTGGCGACGAGGTGTTGCTGAGCCCCGGCTGCTCCAGCTTCGACGAGTTCGAGAACTTCGAGCACCGCGGACGCGAGTTCGCGCGGCTCGCACAGGAGAGAGCACGATGAGTGTGCCCAACAAGCGTGATGGGGTCCTGATCGGCCTGGTGGCAGCCTTGCTGGTGCTGGGTCTGCTCATGGTGCAGTCGGCCAGCGGTCCGACGGCGCTGGATTGGAGCGGCGACAGCCTCTACTACGTGAAGCGGCAGGCCTTCGGCGTGGCCGTGGGCGTTGCCGGCGCGTGCGGCCTGGCATGGATGCCGTACCGGTGGCTACGAGAGGGGGCCTGGGCGTTCTATGCGCTCTGTATGCTCGGCCTGAGCTTCTGCTTCGTCCCCGGCATCAGCCACTCCGCCAACGGCGCCTCGCGCTGGATCGGGATGGCAGGCGTGCACGTGCAGCCTTCGGAGTTCGCGAAGCTGGCCCTGGTCGTCTGCATGGCGGACTTCCTGTCCCGTCGCGCCGGCGCGCTCACCGACCTGAAGCGTGTGATGGTGCCCGCCCTGCTCATCCCGGCGCCGCTCATGGTGCTCACCCTCCTCGAGCCGGACTTCGGCACCACGGTGCTCTTGGCCCTGACCGCCGGCCTGGTGCTCTTCCTCGCAGGACTCCCGCTGCGTTGGGTCGGCGGGCTCGTGGCGCTCGGCGTGGCGGCGGGCATCCCTCTGGTCCTGCTGTTCTCGTACCGCATGAAGCGGGTCATGAGCTTCATCGACCCGTGGGCCGATCCGGCGGGCACCGGCTACCATGTGATCCAGTCGATGATCGCCTTCTCCAACGGCGGGCTCACCGGGGCAGGTCTCGGGGAAGGGCAGGCCAAGCACCTGTTCCTCCCCGAGCCGTGGACCGACTTCGTCGGCGCTGTGTTCGCCGAGGAGGCAGGCCTCGTCGGCGTGCTCGTGCTCCTCGGACTGTACGCGGCCCTCTGCTGGCGGGGACTGGCCATCTCGCGTCGCGCGCCGGACCTCTTCGGAACCCTGGTCGCCGGCGCGCTCACCGCGCTCATCGGCATCCAGGCTGCCTTGAACCTTGGGGTCGAGATGGGCGTGTTGCCGCCGAAGGGCCTCGTGCTGCCCTTCATGAGCTACGGGCCGTCCGCCTTGATGTGCCACCTCTTCTCCATCGGCGCGCTGCTGAACGTGGCCGCCGCGTCCAGCCGAGCACGGCGCCCCAGCTTCTCGGCGGCCCCGCTGCCCGAGGCCCTCCGGAGCGCCTGATGTTTCGTGGCAAGGTCGGCCAGATCCACTTCGTCGGTATCGGCGGCTCCGGCATGTGTGGCATCGCCGAGGTGCTGCTCAACCTGGGGTACTCGGTCACCGGGAGCGACCTCAAGGCGGGGGCGGCCGTGCAGCGTCTGCGGCGCTTGGGTGCCGAGGTGCACATCGGGCACGAGCCCGGCAACCTGGGCTCTGCGGACGTGGTGGTGAAGTCCACCGCCGTCTCCGAGGAAAACCCCGAGATCCGAGCGGCGCACGAAGCCCACGTCCCGGTGATTCCGAGGGCGGAGATGCTCGCCGAGCTGATGCGGGTGAAGTCCGGAATCGCGGTCGCCGGTACCCATGGCAAGACCACCACCACGTCGATGCTCGCCACGGTCCTGGCCCGCGCGGACCTGGACCCGACGGTGGTGATCGGCGGCATCCTGGATGCCATCGGCAGCAACGCGCGGCTCGGTCGCGGCGAGTTCCTGGTGGCCGAAGCCGACGAGAGCGACGGCAGCTTCATGCTGCTCGCGCCCACCATCGCCATCGTCACCAACGTCGACCCGGAACACCTCGACCACTACGGCAGCTTCGAGGCCCTCACCGACACCTTCGCGGCCTTCGGAAACAAGGTGCCGTTCTACGGATTCACGGTCGCCTGCCTCGATCATCCCGTCGTGCAGGACCTGCTGCCCCGCCTCCGAAAGAAGGTGGTCACCTACGGGCTGAGTCGCCAGGCCGAGGTGCGCGCCGCCGAGCTCCGCGCCGACGGTCTGGCCACGTCGTTCGAGGTGCATCGCCTCGGCGAGCGGCTGGGCGTGATCGAGCTGGGCATGCCCGGCCAGCACAACGTGCAGAACGCGCTGGCCGCGGTCGCCACGGCCCTGGAGCTCGACATCCCCTTCCACACCATCCGCGATGGCCTGTCGGGGTTCACGGGCGTGCAGCGCCGCTTCACGGTGCGTGGCGAGGTCGCCGATGTGCTCGTGGTCGACGACTACGGGCACCATCCCGTGGAGATCTCGGCGACCCTGACGGCCGCCCGTGAGGGCTTCCCGGAACGCCGGGTGGTCGCGGTGTTCCAGCCCCACCGCTACAGCCGAGTGCGCGACCTGCAGGCGGACTTCTGCCGGGCCTTCAACGCTGCCGACGAGGTGTTGGTCTGTCCTGTCTATGCGGCGGGGGAGGAGCCGATCGCGGGGGTCGATCACGCCGCGCTCGCCGACGGGCTGCGGGCGCACGGCCACAGGGGGGTCTCGGAGTGCGACGATCTCGATGGCGCGCTCGCTTGGCTGGTGCGTGAGCAGCGACCTGGTGATCTGGTGATCACGCTCGGCGCCGGCCACGTGAACACCCTCTGCGAACGCCTGCTCTCGGCGCTCGATTCATGATCGAAGACGCCTTCGTCGCAGCGTTGGAAGAGGTGCCCGACCTGGTCGTGCGCGCCGGCGAGCCCGCGGCGCGGCACACCACCCTCCGCCTCGGCGGGCCGATCGATCTCTGGCTCCTGGCAGAGACCGAAGCGGCGGCTGGCGAGGCCGCGAGGCTGGCCAGCGCCGCTGACGTGCCGCTCCGACCCTGGTCGGCGGCACCCGACTGGGTGTTGGACGGCGGGCTCGGGGGGGCGTGGATGGCGCTCGGGGGAGCGGCCCGCGGGATGACCCGTGATGGGCTCATGGTCGACGTCGGCACCGAAGTGGGCGCGAGCGTGTTCGCTTGCTGGGCCGAAGCGGAAGGGCTGGCGGGTGTCGAGGCGCTCGCCGGCCGTGCGGGGACGGTGGCCTCGGCCTGGCGCGCGGGCCACGTCGCGCCGGTCGCTGTGAGGGCCTTGCGAGGGTCGGTCTTTTCGTGGGCGAAGCAGGCCTCCGCCAACCGGGTGGCGACCTCCCTTCGCCTGGCGCTCCGGCCCATGGTGGGGCTCGGCGACTACGCTGAGGCTCGGCAGGCGCGGCGCGGAGAAGCCGAAGGCCTGCCGGGGCGCTTGATGAAGGACTCGGAGCACGTGACGGCTGCCCGGGCCATCGCCGAGGCGGGCCTCTGTGGCGTGAGGCTTCGGCAGCTGCGCGTGGGGGAGCGGGAGCCGAACGCGCTCGTGCACCTCGGTGGGGGCAGCTCGGCGGATCACAGGCTGCTGGTGAAGATGATCAAGGACCGCGTGAAGACGGTCAGTGGGGTCGAGCTCGAGGTCGAGCGTCGACCCGTCGGGAGGAGCTGATGCAGGTACAACGTGACTGGCCCGTGGCGGTCTTGATGGGCGGCCTGTCGAGCGAGCGGGGCGTGAGCTTGGAGTCGGGGGCTGCGGTGCTCGGCGCGCTGGAGCGCAAGGGCTGGGACGTCGTGGGCATCGACGTCGGGCCCGATCTACCGGCGCAGCTGGTCGCGTCGGGCGCCCGCGCGGTCTGGATCGCCCTCCACGGCGCCTTTGGCGAAGACGGCTGCGTGCAGGGCCTGTTGGAGGTGATGCGCATTCCGTACACCGGCTCCGGTCCCAAGGAGTCCGCGGTCGCGATGGACAAGGTCACCACCAAGCGGCTCCTCGCCGACACCGACATCGCGATGCCGGCGGACGCGGTGTGGAGGCGCGGTGACGGCCTGCCCCACATCGGGCTGCCCGTCGTCGCCAAGACGCCGTGTGGGGGCTCGACCCTCGGCATCGCGATGGTCGACGACGAGGCCGGCCTCGAGCGTGCCCTGGTCGAGCTTGGCGAGCTCGACGACACCGTCCTGCTGGAGCAGCGCATCGCCGGCGACGAGATCACGGTCGCCGTGCTCGACGGGCGCGCGCTCCCTGTGGTCGCCATCGTTCCGGAGTCGGGGTTCTTCGACTTCGAGGCCAAGTACACCAAGGGAGCGACCCGCTACGTGGTCCCGGCGATGCTGCCGGAGGACACGGCTCGGCTGGCTCGAGCCGGTGCGGTGACCGCCTACCAGACCCTGGGGCTCTCGGGCATCGCGCGGGCCGACTTCATCGTGGACGCCCAGGGCGTGCCCTGGTTCCTGGAGATCAACACCATTCCCGGCATGACGGCCACCAGCCTCTCGCCCATGGCGGCGCAGGCCGTCGGCGTCGACTTCGACAGCCTCGTCGATGGGCTGTTGCTCCGGGCCAGGCTCCATCTCGCGCCCCACGACGGTTGACGCGTCATCGGCAAGGATCCTTGCTCCGATCCCACTGAACGCCCGACGGCGTCGTCTTTCGGGGCCTGTCACAAAAAAGCGACCTATTTACTTGTCAAGAGTTGAGCGGGCTTCTTACAATCACCTGGTAGCGGTTGAAGCGCCTCCCGGCGCCCGTCTCGGGCGCTGGAGCTGAAGCGGCAGGTGAAGCAGATGTGGTCGGTCATGCACGCGCAGGCGAAGCTCCCCGTGGTCCTGGTGGTCGCGGGGGGGGTCGCCCTGGCCGCCTGGCAGCGCGATGCGCTGGCCGAGGCGGTGCCGCGCGTCGCGTCGGTCGAGGTCGTCGGCGCTCAGCACGCGTCCGACACCTCGCTTCGTCACCTCGCCGACATCCGTCCTGGCCAGCCGCTCACTGCGCTCGACCTCAACGGCGCCGTCGCGGCAGTCGACCGTCACCCTTGGGTCGCCAGCTCCGAGGTGCGCCGGGATCTGCAGGGTCGGGTGGAGATCCGTGTCGTCGAGCACCAACAGGCCATGCTGCTGCTGGTCGAAGACGGACTCTTCCGTGTCTCGACGCTCGGTCAGGTCTTCGCGCGTGCCCACGCCAGCGATCTGGATCTGCCCGTGCTCACGGGCCTCGACGGGCGGCTCGTGCACGAACACGCCAGCGTGGGCCAACGGGTGGTGATCGAGGCGGTTGCGCTGCTCCATGCGCTGGACGGTCACGCCAGCCTCGCCGCCGAGGACGTGAGCGAGCTGGCCTTCGATGCCGATCTGGGCTTCACCCTCCGACTTCGTTCGGGCAGTGCCGTCCACCTCGGCCTCCTGGACCCCGCAAAGCGCCTGGAGCGCCTCGACAGGCTCGTGGCGTCTGGGCTCGATCTCCAGACACCGACGCGCGTCGACCTCGATCTGATCGACCGCGCCATCGTCACCCCGCTTCCCACCTGAGCCGAGCTCCCCGGCTCTCTCCACAAGCCCCACAAGAAACTCCCCGAGGTCCCCCCATGATCGAGATGATCGAAAACGAGCTGATGGGCGCACGCATCAAGGTGATCGGCGTCGGCGGCGGCGGTAACAACGCCGTCAACACGATGATCGCCAACGGCCTGAAGGGCGTGGAGTTCATCGCCGTGAACACCGACGCCCAGGACCTCGCCAAGAGCCTGGCGCCTCGCCGTTTCCAGCTGGGCACGCAGCTGACCAAGGGGCTCGGTGCGGGCTCGAACCCGGACATGGGCCGCGAGAGCGCGCTCGAGGACCGCGAGCGCCTCGCCGAGCTGCTCGTCGGTGCCGACATGGTGTTCGTGACCGCGGGCATGGGTGGCGGCACGGGCACCGGAGCTGCGCCGGTCATCGCCCAGATCTGCAAGGAGATCGGTGCGTTGACGGTGGGTGTGGTGACGCGTCCGTTCTTCTTCGAAGGGAAGCGCCGCCGGAAGCAAGGCGACCACGGCGTCGAGAACCTGAAGAGCGTGGTCGACACCCTCATCACCATCCCGAACCAGCGCCTGCTTTCGATGGCCACGGAGCGCACCACGCTCAAGGAGGCCTTCCGCATGGCAGACGAGGTGCTGCTGCAGGCCGTCAAGGGCGTGAGCGATCTCATCAACGACAGCGGTCAGATCAACGTCGACTTCGCCGATGTCCGCACGATCATGGCGAACAAGGGCGTGGCGATGATGGGCATCGGCACCGCGAACGGTGACCACAAGTGTGTGGATGCCGCGCAGAAGGCGATCTCGTCGCCGCTCTTGGACGACGTGAGCATCGCCGGAGCCACCAGCGTGCTGATCAACGTCACGGGCAACGCTGACCTCACCCTGTACGAGGTGCACGAGGCCAGCTCGCTCATCCAGGAAGAGGCCCACGAGGACGCCCACGTCATCTGGGGGCTCGTGTACGACGAGAGCATGGAAGATGAGGCGCGCGTGACCGTCATCGCCACGGGCTTCGAGGAGCAGGCGCGTGCCACGCAGCCGGCCGTCGAGCGTCGCGTGGTGCAGATGGTCGCGAACGGTGGCCGCGGTCCGCAGCGCCGTGGTCGCACGCCGGAGTCGATGTCGAGCGGCTTCGACCTCAACAGCGACGACTACGACATCCCGACCTTCTTCTCGCGCTCCATCGACTGAGTGCGCTCACGGGGACGTGGCGGCCGTGAGGTCGAGCGCGTCCCGTCGTTCGCGCAGCAGACGGGCGTAGCGGTTGTCCAGGTGGAGACGTCCCGCGAGGGCGGCGCCCTCGTCGTAGCAGCGCCAGCCGTCGGCGAGGAAGCCTGCGGCCTGTTCGCGCAGGAGCTCCTGGTAGATGCCGGCCTGCTCGGCCGTGAGCCGCCTGGGGACGGTGGACGCCAGCAGATCCCGGTGGAGCGCCACGCTCGCATCGCCCAGCCCGAGCAGCGCATGGAGCAGCCAGGTGGGTTCCTCCAGGGGCACCAGGCGGTCCACGAGGATCGAGGTGGCGGTCGCGAGGTGTTCCCGTCGCGTGACGAAGCGTTCCGTGACGCGCTTCTCCGAACCGTCCAGGCTCAAGGCGGCCGCGCTGCGGAGCTCCATGTCGAGCAGCGCGGCCCAGCCGCGGCCTGCCATCCAGGTGAGATCGTCCCGTCCCTCGGCGATGGCCAGCGCTGCTTCCAGCGCCTCCCGCGCCCGCGCTTCCTTGCCGGCATCGGCGAGCACGACCCCGCGCTGCAGATCGTAGGTCGCCCGGTCGTGGGTGTCGAAGCCGTCGCTGGGCGGGCGCACCTTCTTCAGCTGGTGGAGCGCCTGCCGGCTCTCCCCGAGCTGGTCGAGCACCACCGCGCGGCGAAACCCAGCGTCCCGACGGACGTCTGCGTCGTCGTGAGCCCGCAACAAGTCCTCGTAGACGAGCAACGCCTGGTCGAAGTCCTCGGCGCCCTCGAATGCGATCCCGATCTGGTAGAGCGTGGCGGCCGACTCGTCGCCCTCGTGCAGCAGCCAGGCGAGGCGGGCGACGGAGCCTTCCAGGTCGCCGGCTTCGCGGCGGTCGACCGCCTCGGCGAAGAGCACCTCGGGTTCGACCGACGCGAACACGGCCTGAAGGGCTGGGCTGGGGAGGTGCGCGCTGTGATCCCACGCGGCTTGGCGCGCGGCGCAGGCCCAGAGGGCGATTCCGAACATGGAGGCTCCGTGTGCTCTCCGGGACGTGGGGTAGCCCGCCCCCCTTTCACCGGGGAGCGGGCGGTGGCCCCGCCCTGGCCGCGTGGTCCTGTCGGACTCCTCCCGAATGAATCAGGGGGGTCCGATGTCGCCGCTTCAGGCTTCCCTGCGAGAGGGCATGCACACCACGACGAGAGATCGATCCGAGGGATCAGCACGGAGGAGACGCAATGACAACGACCGAAGCACGCACCGGGCAGGTGCCAACCACAGCTTACAGCGGTGCCGTTGTGCGCGCGACAAGCTAAGGTCGAGCCCTTGTCGATGACCCTCGCCGAAGCCGCCGTCCTCGTCGCCTACGCAGGCATCCTGACCATCCTGGCCGGGCTGGGGATCCACCGGTACCACCTCACCGCCCTCTTCCTTCGCAGCCGGGGCAGCCGCCTTGCGCCGCCGACGGGCGAGCGCGACTTGCCGACCGTGACGGTCCAGCTGCCCGTCTTCAACGAAGGCGAGGTCGTCGTGCGGCTCATCGACGCCGTCTGCGGGCTCGACTGGCCCACCGAGCGCCTCCAGGTGCAGGTCCTCGACGACAGCGACGATGGCTCGGAAGCGCTCTCGCTCGCGGCTGTCGAGCGGCACCGGGCCGCGGGGCTCGACGTGCAGTGGATCCGCAGGACCGAGCGGGTCGGCTACAAGTCGGGCGCGCTGGCTGCCGGGCTCGAGCAGGCCCGCGGGGGCCTCGTCGCGGTCTTCGACGCCGACTTCCTGCCGCCACGAAGCTTCCTTCGGTCCACGGTGCCGTCCTTCGCGGATCCCGCGGTGGGGATGGTGCAGGCTCGCTGGGACCACCTCAACCGGGACCTGTCGCTGCTCACGCGCACCCAGGCCGTGCTGCTCGACGGGCACTTCGTGGTCGAACACACCGCGCGGCATCGCACCGGCCGCTTCTTCAACTTCAACGGAACTGCGGGCGTCTGGCGACGGCGGTGCATCGACGACGCCGGTGGCTGGCAACACGACACCCTCACCGAGGATCTCGACCTGAGCTACCGGGCACAGCTCGCGGGCTGGTCCTTCGTGTACCTGCCCGACGTCACGGCGCCTGCGGAGCTGCCGGTGACCATGGCCGACTTCAAGACCCAGCAGCACCGTTGGGCGAAGGGGTCCATCCAGACGGCGCGGAAGCTCCTTCCCCGTCTGCTGCGCGCAGACCTGCCGCTCCCGGTCAAGACCGAAGCCGTGGCACACCTCTGCGCGAACGTGGCCTACCCCTTGATGACGGTGCTTGCGCTGCTCGTGCCGCCGTCCCTGCTGGTGCGCTACCGCTGGGAAGGCGTGTGGGCCGGCTGGATGGACGCGCTGGCGTTTGCGCTGGCCACCGTGTCGGTCGCGGTCTTCTATGTCACCGCGGAGCGCGCGCTCCAACGGGACTGGTGGAGCAGCCTCGCGATGGTGCCCATGGTCATGCTGGTCGGCATCGGGATGGGTGTGAACCAGAGCCGCGCCGTGGCCGAGGCGCTGGGCGGACGCGTCACGCCCTTCGTCCGCACACCGAAGACCGGATCCGTCGGTCGGCAGCGAGGCGCTCGACGCTACCTGGCCGTGCGCGACTGGACGCCGGGCCTGGAGCTGGTGCTTGCCGCGTACCACGCGTGGGGGGTTGGATTGGCCGTGGCCAACGGGTACTACCTCGCCTTTCCGTTTCAGCTCCTGTTCGTGCTCGGCTTCGCGTACGTCGGGTTCGGCACCCTCACGAGCTGGCGACGGCCCGCTGGGGCAAGCTGACGAAGGGCGCGGGCACCTGGAGGGCACGCTCTCCGGCCACCTGCTCGGCGGGCTCCTCGGTGGCGTCCAGGCCAAAGGAGCGGAGCTCGGCCGCGGTCTGGCATCCGGCGAAGGTCAGCCGGAACCGCCTGGCCAGCCGCGCCAGCATCCAGGCCCGCTGGAGGCCGGCGCCTCGTGCCGCGGAGCCGGAGAGGAGCTGGCCCCAGGGGGGGCGGGTGCTACCGAGCAGGGCCGCGAAGGCTTGCTCGCCCGCGCCTCGGCCCACGCCTTCCGGGCAGGCGGCGTCGACCACGAGGTGCGCGCCGGGGCGCAGGGGGGGCGCGGGGCTCAGCCCGAGGTAGGTCGCTGCCCGGCTGGCCTGGTAGGCGTTCGCGGCCTTGGCGGTCGGCACCCGCAGGAGCACGCTGTCGTAGTCCTTGGACACGGGCGTCCACACGTCTTGAGCCTCGGCCGCCGCTCGGTGGGCGGCGATGGGTGGGCCCGCGACCCAGCGTCCGTCCGGGAGGGCCTGCAAGGCGCTCTCCACCGTTCCGAGGCGCTCCCCCAGGGCGTCGATGGCGTCTCGGAAGGGGTTCTGGCTGAGGCGCCCGACCTCGACACGGGGGTCACACACGAGGTCTCGGCGGTGGAGCGCCGCCAGGGTGTCGCGTCCCCCACACCCCACGACCACCCCCTTGTGGCCGCCGGAGAAGCCGGCGTATTGGTGCAGCTCCACCACGCCGACCGTGAGCACCCGCTCAGCCTCCGCCACCCGCCGCGTGACCTGGAGAGGGACGCCGTCCACCTGGTCGAGGTCGACCACGTCGTCGAGGTCGTGGTCGAGGATCGGCCAGTCCACGCTCTTAGCCAGCGTCGCTCGTTCCGCGGGGGACGTCGGCCGGTGGAGACCGAGGCCGACCAGCACCTCGACGCTCGCGCCCAGTCGGGGGCGGAGCGCAGCGAGCGCGGCGCCTAGGTCGAGGCAGCGCGTGGCGTCGGGAACGACGACGAGCCACCGCCCGGCGCGGATCCCGGCGCGCTCCAAGGCTTCGTCCGGCGTCGCCACCACCAGAGGCCGGCGAGCGCCATGGGAGGGTATTCGAGCCATCGCACCCATCCGGCTTCGGTCCAGGCACCCGTGGTGGGGTCCAGGGTTCCCAGGACAAGGTACGCCGACAAGGTGGTGCTGGCCAGGACCAGCCAGGGCCACGCGCCGACGCAGAGGGCCGGCACCAGCGCCCACAGCACGTACCAGGGGTGGACCACGGGCGAGAGCAGGACCAGCGCCCCCCCGACGAACAAGGCCAGACGCGCAGGGTCCCGGAGCCGGAGCGTCGCGATGGCGCAAGCCAAGGCCCCGACTCCGACGGCGACCGGCCGGGCGGCGTCGCCCGCCACGGTCTGGATCCACGGGAAGAGCGCCGCATTGAAGGCCCAGCTCTCGTAGTAGGTGCCGAAGCCGCGGAGGAGGGTCGGACCGGCGGCCAGGAAGGGGAGGGTCGCCAAGCCCAGGAGGAGCCCTCCGCCAAGCGCGCCGACGGCCGTGTCGGCCCGCACGCGACGGAGCATCGACACGCCGGCCACCGCGGGGAGGATCTTGATGCCCGCTCCCACCGCGAGCGCGAGCCACGCCCCCCGTACCCGCCCGGCGTCCCAGAGGCGCAAGCCGACCACGAGGGCGAGCAGCGCGAGCGGCTCGAGGTGCCCGCTCCCTGCCGACTCGAGCACGGGCAGGGGGTGGAGTGCGTACGCCACGATGGCCCAGGCGCGGCCTGAGCGCGCGCGAACCAGACGGCCCAGCTGGTGGAGCAGGGCCAGGTCTGCCAGACCCGCGACGATCTTCCACGTGAGCGGGACGTAGGCCAGCGCCGACACGAGCGTGAAGAGGTGCAGGGCCAGGGGGGGGTAGATCGTCGACACCCCCTTGTGGTTCACCTGCTCCCAGATCCCATCGCGGAGAGCGGCCAGCTCGGACGCTTCGGGGGCGTAGAGGAAGGGGTTGTGGCCGGCGACCTGCACCTGCCCCTCCCACAAGTACCGGAAGACGTCGTCGCTCAAGGTCAGGGGCAGGCCCAGCGCGATCGCGCGGAGGGCGACGGCCGCGACCAGGGTCCAGCGCGGCACGGCCGACGCCTGCCGGACCGTCCACGCCGCCCCGCACGCCAGCGCCGCCCACACCAGCACGACCGCGACGAAGGCCTGGTTGTCGGTGCGCGGATCGAGCGCTGTGCAGGCGATGGTCGCCCCGGCGACGCACGCTGCCGGAAGCCACAACGACGAAAGCCGGGCGGTCATGGGCCGATGATAGGTTGATGACCGAGGTGGAGCCGTGAGCACGCCGGGCGGTGTCCGCTACCGCATCGTCTTGATCTCCCTTCCGGAAGACGCGGACGACCTCAGGGAGCTCCTCCCTCGGCGTGCCGTGCCCGAGCGGAAGGAGCTTCCCATGGTGCTGCGGCTGACCGACGACACCGTCGCGGCGGTGGACACCGTCGACCGACTGCGTGCCGCGGGCGCTGGCGTCGTCGTGGTGCGAGAGTTCGAGCAAGGCGAGCTGTTCTGCCCCGCTCACTCGGCGGAGTACGCCATCGATGCCTGTTCGGTCTGCACCACGGCCCTCTGCAGCCGCTGTCGGCTCGAAGCGCGGGGCGCCCGGCTCTGCCCCGCGCATCACCGCGAGCACGTCGGCCGCACGCGTACCACGAGGGTGCGCCAGCTCCTCCTGGTGCTGGGGTTCGTGGTGTTCCTGCAGCAGGTCGTCGAGCACCTCCGCCAGGACGCGCGGGCCCTCGACGGGGGCACGGTGCTCGTCGGGCTCTTCCAGTACGCCCCCGGCGACATGCGTCGGCACCAGCTCGTGCGCCAGCTCAACGGACGCGTGACCGACGGCTTCGCGGGACCGTCCTGGCGAGACGTCAAGGCCTGGTACGACCTCGAGTACAGCCGGTACGTGGGAGCGGAGCGGGAGTTCATGGAGCTGCGCACCTACGGACCCGAGGACTTCCTCCCGACGCCTCCGAAGCTCCACGAGGCGGAGGGCACCCTCACGCTGCTGTGGCGCAGCGTGCTCTACCCCCGGTACTGGAACGGCCTCCTCCGTGATCAGGGACTCTCCCCGGACAACTTCGATGTCCGCGTGTTCGTGGTGTTCACACCGCAAGGTGGCGACGTGGCCTCGCACTCGCGCGGCTCCGAGAAGGGCCGCCTGGCCGTGGCGTGGGTGAGCGCCGAGGAGTGGAACCCGGCCTACGCCCTGGTCACGATCGCGCACGAGCTCGGGCACACCCTCGGCGCGAGCGACAAGTACGACGAAGCCAGCTTCCACGCGACCTACCCCGAGGGCTACGTCGAGCCCTTCGTCCGGCCGCTCTACCCGCAGAGGTATGCCGAGTTGATGGCGGTCGACATCCCCTTGTCGCGCACGGCCGAGCGCGAGGCTTCGGAGCTGCGCGAGGTGCGCATCGGGCACCGGACGGCGGCGGAGCTCGGCTGGATCTCGGCGTCGGAGGCGGCCTGGTTCTACGCGCCGGAAGAGGAATCGCCCCTCGAGCGCTTGCAGTCCGAGGGTCTGCAGCCAGAAGACCCTTGACACGGCAAGACTTCTGGCCTACGACGAAGGCTGGAGCGAATCCCGATGAAGCGAACGACGCGCTGGTCCCTGGTGCTCTTGTTGGTGCCGATGTTGACGGCCTCCAAGTGCCGGCAGGACCCGCCCCCCGACGACACCTTGGACATCCAGGGGCCCGAGGTGATGCTCCAGCTCATCTCGATCGACCCCGCCTCCGCGAAGGCCGATCAGGGCTTCGATGCCATGCTGTACGGATCGGAGTTCGCCGACGGCATGCGGGTGTTCTTCGACGAGCGCGAGGCCGTCTCGGTCACCGTGCTCGACGGCAACACGGCGCGGGTCACCGCTCCGGGGCTTCCATCCGGCGCCGTCGACGTGACCGTGATGAACCCGGGGGGCGAGCGCTCGGTGCTCCGGTCTGGTCTCATCGTGCGAGCGCTCAACACGACCCCTGCACGCAAGCCCTGCGAATCGGCCACGATCTACTTCGAGTTCGACGCGTCCACATTGACCACCGAGTCGAACCGCCAGGTGGCCGAGCTGGCGGCGTGCCTGGCCGACGTGCGCGGTGACGTTCGCCTCGAGGGGCACTGCGACGAGCGTGGCACCACGACCTACAACATCGCCCTGGGCAACCGGCGGGCGGAGGCGGTGAAGAGCGCCCTCGTGCGGCGCGGGGTGAGCCCCAGCCGCATCGAGGCGGTGAGCTACGGCGAGGAGCGTCCGCTGGTCGGCGGTCACGACGAAGCCGCCTGGTCCAAGAACCGGCGGGTCGAGCTGGAGTTGCAGCGCTGATGTGGACGCTTCTCACCTTGTCCTGCGTGTTGGACCGGACCGGACAGAGCGCCAGCGATGGCCTTCAGCGCGAGATCGCGCTGGCACGCCAGCGTGGTGAGCAGACCGAGATGCGCGCGAGCAGCCTCGAGCGGCAGGTCGACCAACTCGAAGAGGTGTTGCGCTACCAGTCCGAGCAGGACGCTGCCAGCCTCGAGAGCTTCGACCAGGTCGTGCTCGAGGTCCGTCGGCTGCGCGGTCAAGTCGAGCTCCTCCAGCACGAGCTGGACGATGGACTGGGCACCGGCACCAGCTTCCGAGACGACGCCGACTTCCGACTCACGTGGCTGGAGCTTCGCGCCGGGGCACTGGAGGAGAACCTCGGCTTGGAGCCGGCCGATCCGCCCGAGCTGGAGGAGGAGCCTGGCGGCTCGGACACCGGGAGCGCGGCAGAGGACGGGGGAGGGGTCGACGAACAGGCCGACCAGGGCGAGGAGGAGGTCGAGACCGGCGGCACGCCCGACGAGTTGATGGAGCTCGCGCGTTCGCACCTCCGTGAGAACCGCCCGCGGGCGGCTCGCGCCATCCTGGAACGCCTCGTCGAGGCCGACGCCGAGGCGGAGCTCGTGCCGGAAGCCAGGTACCGACTCGCCGAGAGCTGGTTCAACGAGGGGGGCTACCAGCAAGCCATCTTGCGCTTCGAGGACGTCGTCAGCAGCCATGCCGATTCGCCCTGGGCGAGCTGGGCCATGGTCCGGCAGGGCGAGTGCTTCGCGAAGCTCGGCAAGAGCATGGAGGCACGCCTCTTCTGGGAGGACGTCATCGCGCGCTACCCCAAGACCAAGGCGGCCGCGGAAGCCAAGGAGCTGCTCAAGCAGTAGCCGGCAGCCTTGCCGACGCATCGACGCGCCGTTAGGTGGACCGTCAACGACGCGACTTACCAAAGGAGCGGCCCGTCCGGGCGGCTCCTTTTTTTCTCTGCCGAGGACCCGTGACCGCCAACCGCCTGCAGGAGCTCGAGCTGTACCGCCTGCTGACTCCTTCGTTGGAGCGGCTGGAGCTCGAGCTGGTGGCGGTCGAGCTCACCACCGACCATGGTCGTCGCGTGCTGCGCGTCAGCATCGACAAGCCCGGAGGGGTCGGGGTGCAGGAGTGCGCGGCAGCCAGCCACGCCCTGTCGCCGGTGCTCGATGTCGAAGATCCGATCGACGGCGCCTACAACCTCGAGGTCAGCTCGCCGGGCATCGACCGTCCGCTGATGATGCTCGAGGACTTCGCCCGCTTCGCCGGCTTCCCGGCCCGCCTCAGGCTCGCACCCGACGAGGCCCGACGTCGCTACCGGGGCGTGCTGCTGGGCACGGAAGACGACCACGTGCTCATCGACGTGGACGGACAGACCCACCGCATCCGCTGGGACGCCATCGAGCGTGCCGCGCTGGTGCTCGACCTCGAGACCTATCGCCAACTCGCGGAGGCTCCCCCTCCGCGTGTCGTAGCCAAGGAGCCCACCTCATGATCTCCTCCGATCTCGCCCGTCTGATCGACGTGGTCCACCGCGAGAAGAACATCCCCCGCGACGCCGTCATCGAGGTCCTCGAGTCCGCGATGGAGGCCGCGGCGCGCAAGCGCTACGGCATGGAGCGCGACATCGAGGCCCAGTACAACGAGGAGCTGGGCGAGGTCGAGCTCTTCGAGTTCAAGACCGTCGTCGACGAGATCGAGGACGAGGAGACCGAGCTGGTCATCGACGAAGCTCGGGAGCTCGACCCCGACTGCGAGCTCGGCGATTCGCTCGGCGTGAAGATGAACATCGAGATCCTGGGTCGCATCGCGGCGCAGACCGCCAAGCAGGTGATCATCCAGAAGGTCCGCGACGCCGAGCGCGAGATGACCTTCCAGGAGTTCCGTGATCGGAAGGGTGAGCTCATCACGGGCATCGTCCGGCGCTTCGAGAAGGGCAACATCGTGGTCGACCTCGGCCGGGCCGAGGCCATCCTCCCCCGCCGAGAGCAGGTCCCCACGGAGACCTACCGGCAGGGTGATCGCATCCAGGCGTACGTGCTCGACATCACCCGGGCGTCCAAGTCGCCACAGGTGGTGCTCTCCCGGAGCCACCCCGGGCTGCTCATGAAGCTGTTCGAGCTCGAGGTCCCCGAGATCTACGAGGGGATCGTGCGCATCGAGGCCTGTGCCCGCGAGCCGGGCTTCCGCGCCAAGATCGCGGTCTCCAGCACCGACAGCGACGTCGATCCGGTCGGCGCCTGTGTCGGTCTCAAGGGCTCCCGCGTCCAGGCGGTGGTGCAGGAGCTGCGCGGTGAGGCCATCGACATCATCCCCTTCCACCCGGACCCGGCCCGCTTCATCGTGCACGGCATCGCGCCGGCCAAGGTGACGCGCGTCTACATCGACGAGCACACGCACTGCATGGAGCTGATCGTCCCGGACGACCAGCTCAGCAAGGCGATCGGCCGTCGGGGCCAGAACGTGCGGCTCGCCGCTCAGCTCACCGGCTGGAAGATCGACATCTTCTCGGAGTCCAGGCACCAGGAGATCAACGAGCAGGCTCGCGTGGAACTGTCCCGGGTAGACGGTCTGGACGAGGACGCCGTCGAGATGCTGATCCGCCACGGCCTGCGCAGCGCGCGTGAGCTCGCGGATGCCGATACCTACGAGGTGTCCAACATCCTCGACATCGAAGAGGACGTCGCCACGAAGGTGATCGAGCTGGCCGACTCGTTGCTGGAGCAGCTCATCCTCGAAGAGGCCGAGCGGAAGCGTCTGGCCGAGGAAATGGCGGACGATCTCCCGCCCGAGGCGGACGAAGACCTGCCGGTGCTCGACGCGTTGCCGCCGGAGGCTGACGGGGATCTGCCTCCCGAGGGCTGAGGGCGACTCGGTGGGCGCGCACGTGCCCGAGCGCAGCTGTGTGGTGACCCGCGAGCGTGGGGCGCCGGCGGATCTGGTGCGCCTCGTGGTCGCACCGGACGGGCTCGTGCACGTCGACTACCGTGCGCGCCTTCCAGGCCGCGGAGCCTGGGTCACGCCGAAGCGATCGGTGATCGAACAGCTCGAGAAGAAGCCTCGCATGCTGACCCGAGCCTTCCGGCGTGCCGTGCGCACCGATGGGCTCCTGGAGCGAATTCGGGCTGCCAACGCCAAGGCCCTCGCCGATGCGCTCTCGCTCGCAGCGCGCAGCGGCTGCCTCCACGGTGGCAAGGACCGCGTGCGGCTGGCCCTCGCGGACGGCGCCCTCGCTGTCCTGCTCGCGGCCGACGCATCACCGCGCCTGGCCGCCGACCTCGAGCGGCGCTCGGGGGAGCGACTGGCCGTTCCACTCGACTGGAACTCGGAGCGGCTGGGGGCCCATGTGGGGAAAGGCCCCCGGTCGGCCCTCGCGATCCTTCCAGGAAAGCCGGGAGCAGCAGTTTTGCGGGAGTTGCGCCGCTTCTCAGAACTGCGTTAAGCCGGCACGGTCCTCTCGCGAGGCCGTCCTCGCCGGGCGTGGTGCGGTGTGCATCGTCGCCATCGGCACGGACCCACGGTCCCGCCAAGCTGCCGGCTCCGCCTGCAGAACCTGGAAAGCATGTCCAAGAAAGACCTCCTCGATCGCATCGAGCGCACGTCCGTGCCACGCCGTACGCGCGGCGAAGCCCCCGAGGCGGGGTCGAGCGGTCCGAAGACCGACACCCGCGTCGCGAAGGGCGTGATCCGTCGGCGTCGCAAGGCACCTGAAAAGCCGAAGCTCGGTGCGATGGGCGCGACCCGTCGCGCCGTCGCGCCCGCCAAGCCCACGGTGGAGCCGATCGTCGCCGAAGCCGTCGAGCCGGTGCCGGGCCCCGTCGAGGAGGCTGTGCCGGTCGTCGAGCAGCCCCCCACGCCGGAGCCGGTCGTCGAAGCGGCGGAGCCTGTCGAGGCTGCTCCGGAGCCGGTCGAAGTCGCTCCCGCGCCCGAGCCGGGGGCGGAAGAGGCCCAGGTCGTCGTCGAGCCTGCGCAGACCACCGCCAAGCCCTCGGTCGAGGCCGCGCCGCCCGTCGAAGCCGAGGCGGCCCCCGAGACCGCACCGGAGGCGGAAGCCGCGCCCGTGGAAGCGGAGCTCGTCGAGGCGGCCCCTGTCGAGGAGGCTGCGCCGGCCATGCCGTCGTTGCCCTCGTTCGGAGCTCCCAAGGAACCGGTGAAGAGCGCGCGCCCCAAGCTGCCGGGTCTCGGAAAGGCGGTCATCCAGGCCCCTGATGGCTGGGATCCCTCCAACCCGCGCGCGAGCGCCGCCCGCGCCAACGCGAACCAGGAGAAGCCGCAGGATCGGTGGGCAAAGCCTGCTGCCCAACCCGGTACGCCCGGCAACGACGCCACCAAGACCGAAGATCGGCGCAAGCCCGCGGGTCGGGGTCGACCTCCCGCCCGCCGGAACCGGCGCACCCGCGTCGAAGCCTTCATGGACGACTACCCGGGTAGCCGTCGCCGCAGGAAGGGCAAGCGCAGCGGACCGAAGAAGGCCTCGCCGCCGCCGAAGGCGCAGAAGCGCAAGGTGATGATCGACAACTCGGTCTCGGTCGGCCAGCTTGCCCACGAGATGGGCAAGAAGGCGAACGAGCTCATCCGTCACCTCATGGGCATGGGCGTGATGGCCACGGTCAACGAGCAGCTCGATCTCGAAACTGCCCAGCTCGTGGCGACCGAGTTCGAGTACGAGGTGGTGAACGTCGGCTTCCAGGAGGACGACCACCTCATCTCGGTGGACGATGCCAGCGAGGAGGAGGGCGGATCGTCCCGCCCGCCGGTGGTCACGGTGATGGGTCACGTGGACCACGGAAAGACGACGCTGTTGGACTCCATCCGCAATGCCAAGGTGGCTGCGGGTGAGGCCGGCGGGATCACCCAGCACATCGGCGCCTACCAGGTCGACCGGAAGGGCCAGCTGGTCACCTTCCTCGACACCCCGGGTCACGAAGCCTTCACCGAGATGCGGGCTCGGGGCGCCGGCGCCACCGACATCGTCATCCTCGTGGTGGCTGCGGACGATGGCGTCATGCCGCAGACCATCGAGTCGATCAACCACGCCAAGGCGGCCGACGTGCCCATCGTCGTCGCCGTCAACAAGTGCGACAAGCCGGGTGTCAACCCGGGCGAGATTCGGCAGAAGCTCATGGAGTTCGGGCTGGTCCCCGAGGAATACGGTGGCGAGACCATGATGGTCGACGTCTCTGCGCTCAAGGGCACGGGTCTCGACGCCCTGCTCGACGCCGTGCTCCTCGTGGCCGAGCTCGAGGAGTACACCGCCAATGCGGAGCGCCACGCTGAGGGCACCGTGCTCGAGGCGCGCCTCGAGAAGGGCAAGGGTGCGGTCGCCACCATCCTCGTGGAGAAGGGCACGCTCGAGCGTGGCCAGCCGATCGTGTTGGGCAACGCCTATGGCCGGGTTCGCGCCATGGTCGATCACCGCGGCAAGAAGATCAAGAGCGCTGGTCCGTCCACGCCCGTGGAGATCTTCGGCATGAACGAGGTGCCCGCAGCGGGCGACAACTTCGTCGTGGTGGGGAGCGACAAGGATGCCAAGCAGCTGGCCGAGCACCGTGCGGAGATCGCGCGGGTCGCCGCGCTCAACAACGGTCGCAAGCTCACCCTGCAGGATCTCTTCAAGCAGCAGGCGGCCGAGGAGATCAAGAAGCTCCTCATCATCCTGAAGTCCGATGTCCAGGGCTCGCTGGAGGCCCTCAAGGGGTCGCTCGAGAAGCTCGAGGTGGAAGGCGCTGAGATCCGCGTGCTTCACAGCGGCGTGGGTGCCATCGTCGAATCCGACATCACGCTGGCCAGCGCCAACGGCGCCATCTGCTTCGGCTTCAACGTGCGCCCGGACGCGAAGGCCCGAAGGGCGGCCGAGGCGGCCGGCGTCGAAGTGCGCGGCTACAAGGTCATCTACGAGCTCCTCGACGACGTGAAGAACGCCCTCGTCGGTCTCTTGGAGCCCGAGTACGTCGAGCGCCACCAGGGGTCCGCCGAGGTGCGCAAGGTCTTCCACATTCCGAAGATCGGCGCGGTGGCCGGTTGCATGGTCACCGACGGCCAGCTCGGTCGAAACAACCAGGCCCGCCTCGTGCGCGACGGCGTGATCGTCTGGGAAGGCAAGCTCGCCTCGCTGAAGCGCTTCAAGAACGACGCCAAGGAAGTCCAGAGCGGGTACGAGTGTGGTCTCGGGCTGGAGAACTTCCACGACGTCAAGGAAGGCGACGTCGTGGAGACCTTCATCGTCGAGGCCGTCGCTCGCACGGCCTGATCATGTGGGTCGGAGCGCTCCGGTTGAGCTTCCGCGTGCGTCAGGCGCGCTCCCTGAAGGACAAGCGCGCACTGCGCGCTCGCGTCTTCGGGTGTGTGGCGCGGCTGGACCTGGCGGGCGCCGAGGTGGGCGAGGCCGATCGACTGGATCGGCTGGTCATCGGCTTTGCCGTGGTGGGCGGTGAGCGCTCGCAGGTCGTGAGTCGCCTGGAGGCCGCGCGCCGCACCGTCGAAGAGGCGTGGCTTGCCGAGGTGGTGGACCACCGGCTCGAGGCCTTCAAGCTGAGCGACGAGCCGGGATCGTGGATCCCGGCAGATCTCTTGTCGTGTCAAGACGACTGAGATCGCCTTATACTGCATGGGATGAGAGAAGCGTCACGACTTCGAGGTCCCGGCCAGTACTGGCTCACCCAAGGCCACCTGGCCGCGCTGGGAACCACGACCCTCTTCCTGGCCGCGCTCGCGTTCTTCGTGGGGCTGACGGTCGGAAAGCGCCAGGGCGCCATCGAGGTGCCGGTTGCACCCGTGGCCACGTTGGTGGGCGGTGCCGAGCAGGCAGACAGCCTGGCGGATCTGCTCGCGCGGGTCGAAGAGGCGGCGGCCGCGGAGCTGCCCACCGCCCAGGCCGGCACCCTGAGCTTCCCCGACCAGCTCAAGGCCGCTGAGCTCGAGGTCGTCGTGCCCGACGTGGTGGAGCCTGTCGACGAGGTCCCCGTGGTGGCGCTCGTCGAAGCGCCCGTCGAGACGGCCCCGGTACCTCCAGTGCCCGGCGACGGCGTTCCCACCGATGGGTGGGCGGTCCAGGTGGCCGCATTTCCAACCCTCGATGAGGCCGAGGCTCGCGTGGTTGCGCTCCGTGAGCAGGATCACAGCGCCTACAGGATCGAAGCCTTCGTGAAGGGTCAGACCTGGTATCGCGTGCGGATCGGGCCTTATGGAACCAAGGGAGCGGCCGAGAAGGCTGCTCTGGAGCTGGGCGAGTCCCTCGGTCAGTCCGACTTGATGGTGACCGAGGTCCAATAGTGCGGCGCGTCGACAAGCCCTGGGGGCACGAAGAGATCTGGGCGGAGACCCACGACTACGTAGGCAAGGTCCTGTACATCAAGGCTGGCCACCGGCTCAGCCTCCAGCACCACGAGGTGAAGGAGGAGACCGTTCGCGTGGCGACCGGGACGATGGACCTGGAGCTGTCCGGTGTGGACGGTGAGCTCGTGTTGCATCGACTGGGCCCCGGCGAGGCGCGGCACATCGCGCCGGGAGCCCGTCATCGCATGACCGCGGTCACCGACTGCGAGGTCTACGAGGTCTCGACGCCGCACCTGGACGACGTCGTCCGGCACTCCGACGACTACGGCCGCGAGGGCTGCTGAGCGCCCACATTGACTCTGGCGGCCTCACGGAGCATGATGGCCGCTGAGGACTCTTGGAGAGCCCATGCTGAAGTTGTGCGTGCTGATGGGGCTCACGATGGGCCCGACTGCATCAGCCCAGGATCTGCTGTCGCTGACCGAACCGACCGTCGCCGAGCCTTCGGCGCCGCCCGAGTTCTACGGCATCACCGCCGGGGACACCTTGTGGGACATCTCCTACAAGTTCCTGGGCAACCCGTACTACTGGCCCCGGCTGTGGTCGATCAACGACTACATCACCAACCCGCACTGGATCTACCCGGGCAACCGCATCCGGTTCACGCCAGGTACGTTGCTCGAGCCGCCGAGGGTCGACCTGGAGGATGGTGGCGTTCCCGAGGGCTACATCGTCGCGAGCTACGACTACGACACCGCCCCGGCGGAGTGCGGTCCGGACGTGCGCTTCGAGACCAGCAAGCCCCAAGCTGACTTCAGCTCGCCTGGCTTCCTGGCCGACAAGAAGGAGGTCCAGACCCTGGGCGTTGTCTATGGTGCCAAGACCGGCAACCTCTGGTTGGGTGAGCTCGACCTCGTGTACCTCGAGCTCGACGACATCGAAGGTGTGGAGTGCGGCGACGTCGTGCAGCTCTTCCGTCGAATCAAGAAGGTCAAGCACCCCGAGACCCGGCGGAAGAAGTACGGGCACCTGTTCCAGATCGTGGCCGACGCCGTGATCGTGCACACGGAAGGCAACGTCGCAACGGCGGAAATCCGCACCTCGTTCATCGAGGCCGAGCGTGGCGATCTGGTTGGTCCGGTCATGCCGGTCGTGACCCGGGTTGGCGTCACTCCACCGCGCGGCGATCTCGATGGCGTGGTGGTGGAGCGTCTGAACCAGCTGGCCATCCTGGAGGCGGACGCCGCCACGGTGTTCCTCGATGTTGGGCGGAGCGACGGCGTGCAGGTCGGCGATACCTTCTACACGATCCATCGTCGCGACGAAGGCGTGGACATCAATGGCTGGGACGACAAGATCCCTCAGCAGGTCGTTGGTCGCGTGGTGGTGGTGCGGGTCGAAGAAGATCACGCCACGGCCGTCGTCACGGACGCCGCGCGGCGAGTCGTTGCGGGCGATCGCGTGGCGATGACCATCGAGTAGCGCTACAGAGCGGGTCCGTTCGCGTCCGCTTCCAGAAGGTATGGAAGCGTGACCTCCCAGATTCCCGCCCGTTGGATCGCCGCAGCGCGGTGGTCCAGTGGTTTCGACGTTCGGCCCGTCCTGAGCCTCCTCGGCCGCCAGGGCTTCGAGCAGGCACCCGAGAGCATCTTGCTCGCGCACGGCGTGCCGCCTCGTCTGGTAGCCAGCTTGCCGGACACCTGCCCTCAGCCCTTCGACGGCGTGTGGTGGACCGTGGACGACGATCGCTACCCAGCGTCCCTGCTGGAGCTCTCCAGCCCACCCGCCCTCGTGTGCTTGCGCGGTCGCCTGGATCTGCTCGACCGGCCTGGGATCACCGTGGTGGGTTCGAGGGCGTGTACGTCGTACGGGCGGGGCGTCGCGCGAGACCTCGGCCGAGCGGTCGCCCAGGCGGGTGGCGTGCTCGTCTCCGGCGCCGCGCGGGGGGTGGACACGTCGGCGCACGAGGGCGCACTCGATGCTGGAGGAACGATTGCGGTGCTAGGCGCTGGCTTGGACCACGCGCCGTCGTACGGTGCACGGAAGCTGCATGCGCGCCTGGCTCGCGAGGGGCTGTTGCGGAGGTCGCTCCCATTGTAGACTGCGGTGAAGTTGCCGCCGGGCGACCCGCCATCGCGGCACACCTTTCCCCGTCGGAACCGCGTGCTTGCGGCGCTCGGCGAGGCCACGGTCGTCGTCGAAGCTGCCACCCGGAGTGGCGCGCTGATCACCGCGCGGCACGCCGCGCAGCTCGGGCGGCCCGTGTTCGGTGTTCCCGGGCCGATCCATGCGCCAGCGTCCGCCGGAGTGCTCGACCTGCTGGAGGGTGGCGCTCGCCTCTACCGGACACCGGCGAGCGTGCTGTCGTTGCTCGCCGTGCGTGATTCGCCGTCCGCCGTCGTGGTCCGCACCCTGTCGGCCGGTCCCGCGTCGGTACCGCAGCTCAGCCGAGAGCTCGAGCTCCCGAGTCGCGACACCCGAACGGTTCTGTCCCTGCTCGAGTTGACCGGGACAGTCCGTCGGTTAGCCGACCACCGGTATGAGCTCTGCTGAGAACCTCTCGCTGGCCCTCACGTCCGAAGCCCAGCAGCTGCTGCACGCGCTCGTGGAGCTCGGGCACCTGGACCACGCCGCGCTCGATGCCCTGGCGGTGCGGTTGCAGGGCGCCGAGGAGCCGTTGAGCGGGGCGCACCTGCGAAGGGAGGTCGCTGCACTCCTCTTCGAGGTGCCTCCGTCCGAGGAGGAGCAGGCACGCCTCCTCACGCTGGAGTGGCGTCTGCTGTTCGGTTGAGGCGCCTCAGGCGTCCGAGGGGGCCTTCGCGGTGGCCTTCTTCTTCGGGGCCTTCTTCGCTGCTGTCTTCTTGGCCGTGGTCTTCTTCTTGGCCGGTGCCTTCTTCTTGGCCGCCGTCTTCTTCTTGGCCGCCGTCTTCTTCTTGGCCGGTGCCTTCTTTCGCTTCGTGCTCGGGTTGTCGCGCTTGTGCTGGAGCATGACGTTCGCCTCCTCCAGGGTGAGGGCGTCGGCGTCCATGCCGCGCTTCAGCGTGGCGTTCGTCTCTCCATCGGTGATGTAGGGGCCGTAGCGACCACTGCGGAGCTCGATACCTCGTCCTTCGGCGTCCTTTCCGAGCTCGCGCAGCACCTTGACGCCGCGCCGCTGCTTCGGCTTCGAGAGGAGCTCCATGGCCTCGGCCAGGGTGACCGTGTAGGGCGACAGGTCGTCTCCCAGGCTCCGCCGCCCGTCCTTGAGTCCCTCCACGTCGATGTAGGGGCCGAACCGACCGTTCTTGGCCAGCACGACCTGCCCTTCCGGTGTCTCGCCGACCACGCGGGGCAGCGCGAGCCAGGTGAGGGCGGAGGCGAGGTCGACGTCTTCCAGCGGCGTGCCCTTGGGCACACTCGCTCGCTTCGGCTTCTGGGCCTTCTTGCCTTCGGGCTGCTCGCCGAGCTGCACGTAGGGGCCGAAGCGCCCGTCGCGCAGCGTGACTTCGAGCTTGGTCTCGGGGTCGGTGCCGAGCACACGAGGGCCATCGGGCTGGCTGAGCACGAGCTCGAGCGCCTTCTCCAGCGAGAGCTCGTCAGGCGCCATGTCATCGGGCAGGGAGCGGGTGGCGCCATCGTAGGAGACGAAGGGGCCGAATCGGCCGACGCGGACGTCGACGTCGTGGCCATCCGAGCTCTTGCCGAGGGTGATGGTGCACACCGTTCGCGGGTCCGCGTTCGCCTGGGCGAGCTCGATGAGGGGCACCAGGCCCGGGTGTCGACCGGAGCCCGAGTAGAAGTCCGTGAGGTAGCCGAGGCGTTCGGCGCGGCCCTCGGCAATCTCGTCCAGTCCGCTCTCGAGCTTCGCGGTGAAGTCGTAGTCGACGAGGGCCTCGAAGTGCGACTCCATCAGCCGGGTGACGGCGAAGGCCGTCCAGGTCGGGATGAGCGTGGTGCCGCGCTTGAAGACGTACCCACGCCGGAGGATCGTGTCGATGATGCTGGCGTAGGTCGACGGGCGACCGATGCCTCGCGCCTCGAGCTGCTTGACGAGGCTTGCCTCGGTCAGGCGAGACGGCGGCTGCGTGTCGTGGGATGCGGCCTCGAGACCGTCCAGAGTGGTGGCATCGCCGGGCTGCAGGGCTGGCAGCACCCGCTCGGCGAGAGCGTCGGACGCCTCCTCCTCGTCCATGTCGCGCACGTAGACCCGACGGAACCCGGCGAAGAGGTAGGTCTTGCCGCTCGTGCGGAGCAGCGCATCGTCGACCGTGACCTCGAGGGTGGCACGTTCGCCGCGCGCATCCGCCATCTGGCAGGCGAGCGTGCGCTTCAGCACCACGTCGTAGAGCCGTGCGGCTTCGTCGCCCATCGCCTTGCGGCAGTCCGCGGCCTCGCGAAAGCGCTCGCCGGCCGGCCGGATGGCCTCGTGGGCCTCCTGCGCGCCCTTGGCCTTGGTCCGGTAGGTGCGGGGCTTCGGCGGGAGGTAGTCGGATCCGAACTCGTGCTCGACCAGCTTCCGGGCAGCCGCCACGGCCTCCGCCGAGAGGCTCATGGAGTCCGTGCGCATGTAGGTGATCCAGCCGTTTTCGTACAGGCGCTGCGCGACCTGCATCGTCCGGCGCGCCGACCATCGGAGCTTCCGGTTGGCCTCCTGTTGGAGGGTGGAGGTGGTGAAGGGCGGCGCGGGGCGTTCCTTGAAGGGCTTGGCTTCGCGGCGCGTGACCTTGCCGGTCTGGCCGACCAGCCGGGCCACGACGGACTTCGCAGCCGCTTCGTCGAGGAGCAGCGCCTTGCTGCCGGCCTTGAGGGCACCCGTGGCGGGGTCGAAGTCCCTCCCGGTGGCGACACGCTGGCCGCCCAACTCGACCACGTTGGCGCGGAACTCCTCGTCGTCTGCGGAGAGTTGACCTGCCAGGTCCCACCACGTGCCGCTGTGGAACGCGAGACGCTCCCTCTCGCGCTCGACGACCAGACGCACGGCCACGGACTGGACGCGCCCGGCCGAGAGCTTGGGCCGCACCTTGCGCCACAGCACGGGCGACACGTTGTAGCCGAACAAGCGATCGACGATGCGGCGCGTCTCCTGGGCCTTGACCAGGTTCTGGTCCAGGGACCGGGCGTTGTCGAGCGCCTGTTCGATCGCGCGCTTGGTGATCTCGTGGAAGACCAGGCGGCGGATGGGGACCTTCGGCTTGAGCACCTCGACCAGGTGCCAGGCGATCGCCTCACCCTCGCGGTCCTCATCCGTGGCGAGCAGCAGCTCGGGCGCGGCCGACAAGAGCGGCTTCAGCTTCTTGACCTGTTCGCGTCCGCGCTCGGTGAGGACGTACAGGGGCGCGAAGTCGTTCTCGACATCGACGGCCGTGCGGGCCCACTTCTTGTCGCGGTACCGCGCCGGGATGTCCTTCGCGCTCTCGGGAAGGTCGCGAACGTGCCCCACGGAAGCGGCGACCTCGAACTCGCCGCCCAGGAAGCGGGCGATGGTCCGGGCCTTGGCGGGGGACTCGACGATGACGAGCGGCTTGCCCATGGTGCTCCGGGGGTGGAGCGCGTTCTTAGGCAACTCCGCGCGTCGCGGCAAGGTCCGCGACCTATACTTGTCGTCGTGAGCACGGGCGACATCGTCGGTTTCCTGACCTTCTTGCGCGCCGAGCGCGGGGCGAGTGCGCACACGCTGCGAGCCTATTCCCACGAGCTCGAGGTGCTGTCGACGTGGCTCGAGGAGCGGGGCGTCGACCGGCTGGACGCGACGACTGGCCAGCTTCGCGCGCACCTCGCGTCGCTGCCCCGAGGCGCTCCGGCCACCACCCGGCGCCGCATCGCCGCCTACCGGACCTACTACCGATGGGCGGTCTCCAGCGGCATGCTCGAGGCCTCTCCGGCGGAGCGGCTCCGTGGCCCGCGGGTCCCACACCGGGTCGTTCGCGTCCTGCAGGTCGAGGAGAGCGCTCGCGTGGTCGAGCGCCCACCGCAGCGCGGTTGGTTTGCCCTCAGGAACCGCGCGGCGCTGGAGCTCGCCTACGGAGCGGGACTCCGGGTGTCCGAGCTGGCCGGGCTCGACCTGGACGACGTGGATCTCGCCGACCGCCTGGTGCTCGTACGCCATGGAAAGCGGCGCAAACAGCGCAAGGTCCCCTTCGGAAACCCGGCAGCCGAGGCGCTTCAGGTCTGGCTCGAGGCCCGAGGCGAATCGGCAGAGCAAGCCCTGTTCCTGAACCGTTGGCGTACCAGGCTCGGAGTCCGAAGTCTCCACCGGATCGCCCGCGAAGCCGGCCGGGTCAATGGCGTGGCCGGCGTGCATCCGCACGCCCTCCGCCACAGCTGTGCAACCCACTTGCTCGCAGGGGGAGCCGATCTGCGCGCTATCCAGGAACAGCTTGGCCATGCGTCCCTCTCGACGACGCAGCGCTACGCGCACGTGAGCGCAGAGCGGCTGCTCGCGGTGCACGCGAGCGCCCACCCACGGGGGAACGAGGACTGAGCGTGCGTTGAACGGTCATCGCTCGCGGTATGCTCCGAGGGGCAGAGCAAGCGTGGGTGGATGAGCGACCTCAGCAGCACAGAACTCGAAGACCTGAAGGCGATCGCCAAGGTTCTCCGCGCTGGGAACTACTACGAGGTCCTGCACATCCCGACCTCGGCGTCGCGCGAGGACATCCAGAAGGCGTACTACGACCTGGCGCGGCGGTACCACCCCGACCGCTTCCACCGGCGTGACATCTCCGGTGCCGAAGAGCTGATCGAAGAGGTCTTCGCCGGCATCAACAAGGCCTTCCACACGCTCCGGAACAAGAGCGGTCGGGCCCGCCACGACGGTGAGCTGAAGCGGAATGGCACCTTCGGCCTCACGGGTCTGGGGCGGGAGAAGGGGCAGGGACCGTCACATGCCGTCGAGTTCACCGCTCCAGACGAGCCAGCCGACGCCTCGCCAAAGCCAGCCTCTCCTGGAGCCGCCGAGGAGAAGGAGGAGGCTGCCGCCTCACCCACGCAGAAGAAGAAGAAGAAGAAGAAGAAGAAGAAGTCGGCCGGCGCGGAAGGCGGTGCCCATGAAGTCGGCTTCGGTGGGGGTGCGGAGACCGAAGAAGCGGCCAAGAAGGCCAAGCGGAAGGCAGCGCGGGCCAAGCGCAAGAAGGCGGAGAAGTCCCGCGGGGCCACCAAGCAGGTCAGCGCCCTGAAGCGCCAGCTGGTGGAGAAGCTCGCGAAGGCGCGCCGCTACTACCGAGCGGCCCAGGAGGACATCGAGTCGGAGCGCTGGATCAAGGCGGCTGGCTCGCTCTACCTGGCCATCCAGTACGACGAGCGGAACGCTGAGTACAAGCGGCTCTACGACGAGGTGAAGGTCAAGGCCAACACCCTCCGGGCTGCGCAGTTCATCGCCATCGCCGAGAACGCCGAGGCCTACCGGAACATCCGTGAGGCGGTGTCGAACTACCAGAAGGCCGTGGAGTGCTCGCCGGAAGATGGCAAGGCGTACTTCCGGCTGGGGCAGCTCTTGCAGGTCTACGAAGACGACACCCGGGGCGCGCTCGCGAACTACCGGGAGGCGGTCGGTCGCGAGCCGAAGAACCTCCGGTACCGCATGGCCCTCGCGGATCTGTACGCCCAGCTGGACATGCGGGCCAACGCACACCGCGAATACGAGTTCATCCTGAGAGCCGACCCCAAGAACTCGGAAGCGAAGACCGGAGCTCGCAAGACCCGCAGCTGAGCTGGAGGGTTATGGCGCGGCGGCCAGGAGGTCCCATGCCGAACCGCGTTGTCGTCGGAACCCAGTGGGGCGACGAAGGGAAGGGCAAGATTGTCGACGTGCTGGCACGTCGCGCCGGCATGGTCGTGCGCTTCCAGGGTGGGAACAACGCCGGTCACACCCTGGTCGTGGATGGCGAGAAGGTGGTGCTCCACCTGGTGCCGTCCGGCATCCTCAACCCGGACACCCGTTGCCTCATCGGCAACGGCGTGGTGCTCGATCCGCTCGTGTTGCTCGCCGAGCTCGACGCGCTCGCTGCCCGAGGTCGTCCGGTGACTCCTACTCAGCTGGTGATCTCGTTGGGCGCGCACGTGATCCTGCCGTACCACCGCGAGCTCGACCGGCTGCGAGAGGTGGCGCGCGGAGAGGGCGCCATCGGCACGACTGGCAAGGGAATCGGTCCGACCTACGAAGACAAGGTCGGTCGCCGCGGCATCCGCTTCGCCGAGCTGATCCATCCCGAGCGATTCCGGGCTCGGCTCGAGGAGGTGTTGCCCGACAAGAACCGGATGATCGTCGACTGGTATGGCGGTGAAGCACTCACCGTGGACGACATCGTCGACGACTACACCCCCGTGGCGGAGCGCCTGGCCCGCTACGCCGTCGACTCGGTTGCTCTGTTGCACGACGCGGTGGACGCGGGGACCGAGATCCTCTTCGAGGGTGCCCAGGGCACCTTCCTGGACGTCGATCACGGATCCTACCCCTTTGTCACCAGCTCCAACACGGTGGCCGGCGCGGCGTGCGCGGGGTCGGGGCTCGGTCCTACACACATCCACGAGGTCGTCGGGGTGGCGAAGGCGTACACCACGCGCGTGGGGAGCGGACCGTTCCCCACCGAGCTGAACGACCCCCTGGGCGAGCAGCTCCGCAGCGTCGGCGCCGAGTTCGGCGCGACCACCGGACGTCCGCGTCGCTGCGGGTGGTTCGACGCGGTGCTCGTGCGGCACGCGGTGTACGTCAACGGGGTCACGGAGCTGGCCCTCACCAAGCTGGACGTCCTCAGCGGGCTGGAAGAGCTCAAGATCTGCACGGGGTACGAGGGCGGTGCCATGGTCGGTGCGGCAGCGGGATTGGATCGCGCCACGCCGATCTACGAACGCGTTCCGGGCTGGTCCGAGGACATCTCGGCCTGTCGAACGGTCGAAGAGCTGCCGGCAGCATGTCGCAGCTACATCGCTCGGATCGAGCAGCTGGTCGGCGCGCGAGTTGGCATGCTGAGCGTGGGCCCAGGCCGCGAGGCCACCCTTCCACTGGCGCCCCCGTTCGCCTAGTTGTTATCAGGACTTCGGGGCCGCTAGCTCAGTTGGCAGAGCACCGGCCTTTTAAGCCGAGGGTCACAGGTTCGAGCCCTGTGCGGCCCACCCCGTCCCCTCGGCGCGCTCCTTCAGACCCCATCGTCTAGTCAGGTCCAGGACACCGGGTTTTCATCCCGGCAACACGGGTTCGAATCCCGTTGGGGTCACCTTGCGCCGCTCGTCGATGGGACGGCATCGCGCAGGAGAAGGTAGGCTATGCGGATGCTCTGCCTGCTTCTCGCCTGCTCTCCCACGCCGATCGCATCCGACTACGAGGGCGACGCCGCTGGCGAGTGCGCCGACGCCGCCGACAACGACCGCGACGGGGACTTCGACTGCGACGACGAGGGCTGCGCTGGGAGCCCGGACTGCGAGACGGCCGTGAGCGACACGGGCGGTCCTGTCGGGGACACGGGCGACAGCGCCAGCGACGACGCCGCGCTCTATGCCGAGTGCACCGCCGACGGGCAGCTCGAGCTCTACGAGCGCTACGTCGAGCCCCTGCTCACCGACGAGCACCCCTCCACCTGCAACCAATGCCACGTCAGCGGCGTGGACCTGTCGCTCTATGTGCAGGACACCCCCTGCGAGTCCATGGCCTGCATGATCGAGCAGGGCGTGGTCGACCTCGATGACCCCGAGGCCAGTGCCGTGCTCGCCCAGATCCTGCAGGCCGAACCGGACAGCGATCTCATCACCGAGGACGTCATCGAGGCAGAGTATGAGGGATTCCATGAGTGGATCACCTGGTCGGCGGAGTGCCACGACGTGGTCTGTGGCGACATCGACGACGCCTGTGAGGCGGGCGGCGACGACGACGAGATGCCGGACGTCGAGTCACCGGTCGGTGGCTGCAGCGAAGACGCGCTGGCCGCGCTGTTCGAGCAGAAGGTCTGGGCCTGGCACGGCCGCTGCTGGTCGTGCCACTACGAAGGCGGAGACCTGGCTGAGAAGTACCCGGGCACCCCCTTCTATGCCTGGACGGGGGACGAGGCCGAATCGAGCCTGCTGACGATGTACAACGTCATCGGCATGGGGGGCATCGACACCACGAACCCCACCGCATCGAGCTTCCTCACCAAGCCCCTCGCCGAGGGCGTCAGCGCCTCGACCGTGCTCGGCGAGAGCACGGGCATCTACCACGGCGGCGGCAACAAGTTCGCCGACGCGCACGACGAGACCTTGCAGGACCACGCCGACTTCATCGCGGCCTACCTCGACTGCCTCTGAGGACGCCCTCTGGTGCGTGGACGCCCGACGCTGGGGTCGCGCAGCCTCGGTGCGTGTCGCCCCCGGTCGACAGGGTTGGCGCCATGTAGCCGCCCGTGCAAGCGTGCCGTTGGCTGGCGGTGCTTCTCGTGGAGCCACCGTGACCGCACTTCTTGCCCGCTTGCACCGCCACCGAGGTGGCGACAACCAACCACTGGGATCTCTACGACGCGCCGGGCGAGGATCCGGCTGAGGCCGTCACCCAACAGTCGATGACCGCCACGGAGGTCGACCTCGAGATCCTGGACGGCACCGAGACGAGCGTCTGGACCTACGACGGCTACTTCCGGGCCCATGCCCTGGAGGTCACAAGCTCGACGGCTACGCCAACGACGAAGGCGCGGTCAGTTGGATCGTCAATGGCGACGTCGATCTCGACCACGAGGCCGCACGTCCCCGGGCACACCGACGAGGCGCTGATGTTCGTGATCGTCGCCGGCTCCGAGAGCATGGCGTCGAGTGGGTACGGAGGTCAGGAGCTGGCAGACGTCTCGGCGTGGTTGCGCGTGACCTTCGGGGATGACGACCCCTCCTACCAGCACTGAGCGGCGAGGTCGGCTCCACGCTCTGCTCGCTGGTGTCGACGACCGAGGTGCGACCCGTGGTCGACGCGCTCGACGCTCAGGCCCAGGAACCGAGCTCGACGTACACGCCGTCCTTCGTGACCCGGATCTCCGGCCGCGTGAGCGGCGTCGCCGCAGGGCCGATGACCACGTCGCCGTGCAGATCGAAGCGCGAACCGTGGCACTCGCACACATGCTCCAGAAGCTTCGCATCGAACTCGGTGGGGCACCACTCGTGCGTGCAGAGTCCAAAGTTCGCGAAGAGCCCCTGGTCAGGGTCGTTGTGGAGCAGCACCTCGAGCCCCGTGGAGTTGTGCCCGAGTGCCCAGCCGTCCGGCTCGCTGAGACCCGGGTGGTCGGCGTAGGAGAAGAAGATCTCGGTCGAAGCCCCTCCCGTGTCGGCGCGACCGCCCGTGTCCCCCTCGGTGATGGGGGCGCCGAAGCCCGTGTCGTCCTCGTCCTGCTCGGGGGTCTCGTCGCGCCGACGCCGCCCGCACCCGGTGAGGGTGACCAGCGCAGCCATCCGCGCACACGTCATGCGGCGTGAGGGGTCCTTCTTCATGTCGTCCTCCGCTCAGTCGAGCTCGTCGAGTTCCAGACGGGCGAGCGCCAGCGACACCTCGTCGCCTTGCACGTCCGTCCACGCCAGGAACACATGCTCTCCCAGCAGGGCCAGTCGAGGAAACCCAGCGGAACGGTTGGCGGCCGTGCGCCCCACCTCCACTTCGGGGCCGAGTCCAGTGGCGGTCGACAGGGTCCGAACGAGGACCACCGCCTGATCACCCTCTTCGCGGAGCCACGCGACGACTGCTCGATCGCCCTTCCAGGCGACATCGACGCGGCCCAATGGGCGTCGTCCTCTGGTCTCCGAGTCGACCAGCACCGGAGTCCACGTGGCTGGGTCAGGGCCGATGGCGCTCCACACCGTCGGGGCCTCGGCTTGCGTGTACCAGGCTGCGGCGTAGCCGGAGGGCCCTTCGGCCAGCGCGGGGCCGTTCACCGGACAGCCGGCGATGGTCCAACCCTGCCCTGCGAGCGGGGCCCCCGACCATCCACCGTCGCCGGGCGCGGCCCAGGCGACGTCGCGGATCTCCTCGTCGGAACGGTCCCGGTACAACACCAGACCTTCCACGGCTGCCGTTCCGCAGCAGTCGCAGACCCTCGGATCGGCAACCTCCTCGGGGCCGTTGCCGAGCCTGGTCCGCAGCGCCGTGGCACCGCCGCCGGAGACCTCGCGGCCGTCGAGCCACCAGGCGCGCACGCCCTCGGGGGCTGCCACGAGCGAGACGAAGCCGTGCTCTGCCGGGACGCCATCGGCATGGAGGGGCCCGAGTTCCGTCCACGACAGGCCGTCGGGCGAGCGAAGCAGGACCGCGTCGTAGGCGTACGTCGCGGGGTCGATCAGCTTCGGATACCAGCCGTAGAGTTGTCCGTCGCCTCCCCGGGCAAAGCTGGGGAAGTCGGCCCAGTTCGTCAGCAGATCCTGCCGATCGACCACCGTCACGGGCTCGCCGAAACCGCGACCATCGAAGCTCGCAAGGCGCAGCCGGCCACCCTCCTCGCCCGGCTCGATCCAGCTCAGCCAGAGGCGGCCGCCGTCGACCGCCCAGGAGGGGGCCATGGCGGATGGACCTGACGGCAGCTCCAGTCGGACGGGGGCTGCCTGGACCGCCAGGAGGTGCAAGGTCAGCATGGTGACTCCGATGGAGACGATCGCTTGAACCAAGCGCGCGGGGAGGAGCGCCGCTGGGCGTGCTGCCCGTACCACGGGGGCCCCCCTCGGGCCCGCGTCAAGGAGCGCTTACCGGCCGAACGCACGCTACTCGGCCACGCGCAAGACGGTCATCATGCCCTGCTCCGCGTGGGGAAGGATGTGGCAGTGGGTCATCCAGTCGCCGGGGTTGTTCGCTGTCACGAGCAGCCGCACGGCCTCGTGCACGCCGACGTCGACAGTGTCCTGGCGCGACCGCCAGGCGGGCGGCGTGCCCGCGCTCGAGAGCACCTCGAAGGTCAGGCCGTGCAGGTGGAAGGGGTGCCGAGTCGGCGACAGGTTCCGCACCTCGATGACCACCTCGTCGCCGAGGATCAGCTCTTCGATGGTCACGTCCGGGAACTGCTCCCCGTTGATGAACCACTCGCCGGCGTCCCCCGAGAAGACGTACACGATGTCGGTTCGCCCTGGATCCGGAGTTGGCGCCTCGCCGTGGAAGGGCCAGGCCAGGCCGTCGTCGTCGAGCGCTGCTCCCTCGACCAGCAGCACCTCGGCCACCTCGCCGTAGGCCTCTCCGCCGTGCAGGGAGTAGGGATGATCCTCGACGAGGAAGTCCCCACCGAGCCACTCCGCTTCGGCTCGGTCGCCGGGTCCGAGCACCAGCGAGTCCGGCGTGGTCAGGCCTCCACCGATCCCGCGCTCGGTGCCCAGCACCCGCATCGACGGCCACGCGAGCTTCACGTAACCAGCGTTCGATGCGTTGAGGATGCGCACGCGTGTGACCCCGTCCGGCGCCTCCCACCGTGGCGAGATCTGCCCGTTCGAGGTCCAGACACCCTCCAGACCGTGGTCGCCGTGCACCCCTTCGTCGTCGGCGAGCTCGGCCAGCAACCAGTCGTCGAGCACGAGGATCAGCTCCTGCGCCGGGGCCGGGTCTGACGGGTCCTCGACGACCAGCACCCCGTACAGGCCTCGGCTCACCTGCTCGTTGGAGTCGAAGTGGGGGTGGTACCAATAGGTGCCCGCCTTCGTGAGGGTGAAGCTGTACGTGAAGCTCCCGCCAGCGGCCACGGGGTCCCGCTGCCAGGTCACGCCGTCCATGTCGTAGGGCACCTCGAGCCCGTGCCAGTGGATGGTGGTGGCGTCCGGGAGGTCGTTCTGCAGCTCGACGATCAAGGTGTCGCCCACCTCACCTCGAAGGGTGGGGCCCGGTGTGCTGCCGGAGTAGGCGTAGCCCTCGACCGCTTCGCCGCCGATGTCGTGCACGAAGGGCGCGGCGGTCAGCTGGACGTGCACGACGTCCGGGTCTTCGTCCAGGTCGGCGGCCTCGGGCGGCTGCTCGAGCCAGGCCCGATCGTCGGCGTCCGAGTCGACGGTGGGGCTGTCGACGACCACGTCGGTGTCGACCGACTCGGTCGGAGCGTCCGGCTCCGTGCACGCGAACCACCACCACCACGGCATCACCTCACCCCCACCGCCATCAGGCGATCCGTGGCCTCCCACCCCCGCTGCTCGGCCAGTGCCGATGGCCACCTCCTGTAGAGCAGCGCCGCCTCCACCGACGGATCGTCGCAGCCGCCCTCGAAGCGGTGCTCGCTCGTCCAGTCGTGCATGGGCAAGAGGCGGTTGTCGACCGCCACGTCCGTGGCGCGATGGTGCGGCACCATGCGCTCGCCCTGCTCGTCGACGAGCACGCGGGCGAACGCGAAGCCAGGCTGGCCGGCGCGATCGAGGCTGGTCTGGCCATCGGCCGGCGCCGACCAGGCCTCGCTGCGGTAGATCGCATCGCCTTCCGGCAGCTCGGCGTCCAGCTCGACGCGTCCGTCGTCGTCGACCGAGGTGATGGTCGACGACCCCACCAGGTCCTCGTCGGGCAGCCCGCGCTCCTCCTCGCTGAAGCTCCCGTCGCCAAAGCGACCGTGCCCGGTGTAGTCGTGCCAACCCGACACGCTCACGACGGTGAGCACATCGCCCACGGCCGCGGCCGGCCAGATCTGCCAGTCGTCGCCGGCCGCCCGACGCTCGCCACCACCGACGTCCCACACCACGTCGCCGCCGGTCGCCTCGAGCGGCTCGCCGCCACACGCGGCGGAGACCGTGAGCACGAGGTGTCGCAAGGGCTCGCCGGTTGGCAGGGCGTGCCCGGGGCCGATGTTCTTGGTGGTGACCGCGACGAGCAGTTCGTCGCCCTGCTCCACCTCCACCTCCACCTGCGCGGCGAGGTCCAGCAACGCGCTGTCGGGATGCCAGGCGCCCGGCCAGTAGTGGTGTCGAACCGTACCGGGATCACGGGCGACACCGTTCACGTAGCCGGGCTCCCCCTCGAGCGAGTCGCCGAGGTCCAGCGAGTTCTGCAGCTCGGGCGCCGGCGGCATGTGGCAGCTCTGGCACGCAGCCGCGTCGGCGTAGGGGCCGGCCAGCCACTCGGCGTAGGTGGAGTGCACCGGGAGCGTGCCCTCGGGCCAGCGAGCCTCGTCGAGGGAGGCCCCCGGCACGAGCGCGCCCTGATCGAGCTGGTGGCAGCCTCCACAGAAGCCGGCTTCCTGGAAGTGGTCGCGCTGTACGCAGCCCATGCGCACGTTCGGAGAGTCGTGCGAGGGGCAGAAGGTCAGCGGGAGGTAGTCGAACGCTGGGGTGGGGCTCTTCTCGGAGGGCCGGAGCAGCCGCAACCACCCCCCCACGCCCGGTGCTCCGTCGGTGTCGATCGACTCGACCTTGTGGCAGACGTCGCAGTGCACGCCGTGATCGAAGGACGTGCCGGTGGCCTCCAGCAGGTCACGCCCCCCCAGCTCGCCGTCGATGCCTGGGGCGTGGCAGTCGGCGCAACCTCCAAACGCGGTGGCGACCGCGTCGCAGGGGGTGCTCTCACCACAGCTCTCGTTGAGATCGGGCAGCACGCCGTGACCCACGTAGCAGCGCTCGAGCGCCGCCCTGGTGCCAGGCTCGAGCCCCGTCCGCCAGGCGCCCCCCACGCTCTCGCAGCTGGCCTCGTCGCGGCTGGTGGCCACGCCGGCGTAGAGGTCCTGCACCTGCACGTCGCTGGCGGCATCGTTGTGCATCGACGTCACGAACTCCTCGATGAAGGGCTTGTGACAATGTCCGCAGTAGTCCGTGGTCGGCGAACCCGTCAGCGTGCCGTCGACGCCGGGGGGATCGAAGCTGTAGTCGGCGTTGTCGGAGGTGTCGTAGCGGCTGAGCGCCAGGCTCAGATCGCCCGTCGAGGGCACATAGTCCCAGCCCTGCCGGGCTTCCGGGTGCGAGGCGACCACGAAGCGCTCGCCGGGCACCTCGGGGTCGAGCGTGAGCTCTGCGACGCCGGTGCCGTCGGTGGTCACGTGGCTCGATGCGCCCGCTTGCATCACGACGACGTCGGCGACCGGCTGGCCGTCGAGCGTGACGGCGACGGTCAGATCGGTGCGAAGCGCCGTGTCGCCCGTCTCACCCGAGGGCTCCGGCGCGGCGGTCTCTTCCGGCGCGTGGAGTGCGTCGGTCGCATCGGGGGTGCTGCAGGCCAACCACAGGATCAAGTCAGGCGCGCCAGAAGGAGGGGTAGAAGAGCACCAGCGCAGAGAACATCTCGAGCCGACCCACGAGCATGTTGAAGGAGAGGTACCACTTCCCCGCGGGGGAGATGAAGGCGAAGGTCTTGCTCGGCCCCACTTCGCCGAAGCCTGGTCCGATGTTCATCAGCGTCGCGATGACGGCGCTCATCGCGGACGTGAAGTCCATGTCGTCGAGCAGCGTCATCACGCAGCCCCCGCCGAGCACCATGAAGATGTTCACGACGAAGTAGCAGAGCGCCAGGTTGATCAGCATCGGGTCGATGCGCTGCCGGTTGAGCCGCACCGACACCACCGCGAGTGGCTGGAAGAAGAGCTTCTTCACCACGGCCGCCATGAACCGGAAGATGATCACGAAGTGCACGATCTTGATGCCGCTGGCCGTCGAGCCCGCACACGCCCCGATGAAGCACACCCCGTAGAGGAGCATCTGGGCCGACTGGGGCCACTGCTCGTAGTCGGCGGTGCTGAATCCCGTCGTGGTGAGGAGCGAGACCACGTGGAAGGTGCCGAACCGCAGCGCTCCTAGCGGCTCTTCGTAGGTCCCCGTGTGCCAGAGAATCAGCGACACCGCACCGCAGAAGAAGGCCAGGAACCCGACGTACCAGCGCAGTTCCGTGTTGATCCGGAGGTGCCTCCACTCGCCCTGGAGCGCGAAGTAGAACAGCGTGAAGGTGACGCCACCCAGCACCATGAACACGATGGTCACCCAGTCGAACCAGGCGCTGTCGAAGTGGCCCAGGCTGTCGTTGTAGGGCGAGTACCCCGACGTGGAGATCGTTCCAAAGGCGTGGCACAGCGCGTCGAAGAGGGACATGCTCCCGGCGCACAGCAAGACCACCTGCATGGCGTTGAGCGCCACGTAGATCCCCCACAGCCAGTAGATCGCGTCCCGGTTCCGCGCCAGGAACCGTTCCCGCGTGATGACCTGCCCGGGGCTCGACTCCGCTCGGAACAGCCGCAGGCCGCCGAGGCCGTGCGGAAGGACCAGGATGGCGAGCGTGACGAAGCCCATGCCCCCGAGCAGGTGGGTCTCCGAGCGCCAGAGCAGCAGACCTCTCGGTAGGGCCTCGACGTCGGTGAGGATGGTCGAGCCGGTCGTCGTGTACCCGGACATCATCTCGAAGAAGGCATCCGTGAACGATGGGATCGCTCCGTAGAAGAGGAACGGAAGCGTGGACACCGCCGAGATGATGACCCACCCGAACACGGCGACCACCACCGCATCGCGTGGGGTCAGGTCGTCCGCTCGGCGGAAGAACCACCACAGCGGGCCGCCGATCGAGACAATCGCCACGGCCGCGGTGACGAGGGCCCCGAGATCTCCCTCGCCGTAGATCGTGGCGGCGACGATGGGCAACAGCATGGACGCTGCGATCACCGACAGCAGCGCGCCCATCACGTACGCGATCGAGCTCGCCCGCCTGACCCACGGATGCCGCCACACACTCATGGGCATCTCATGCGAGGAACAACCGCTGGAGCTCTCTGAGGTCGTCCGGTCTCGAGATGCACACCACCCGATCGCCAGTCCGGATCTGCGTGCCGCCTCCGGCCACGGACCACGCGCCGTCGCGGTACAGGGCGCCGACCATGATTCGGTCGCGGAGGTGGGTCAGCTCATGAAGGGGGCTGCGCGTGATCGGCGAGTCGGCGCCGGCCAGCAGCTCGACCAGCTCTGCGTCGCAGCCGTGGAGGTGGGCCACAGACAGGACGTGCCCGCGGCGGATGTACCGGAGGATGTGGTTGGCTGCCAGGATCTTCCGGTTCACCGCCAGGTCGGCGCCCATGGCCGACGCGAGCACCAGGTAGTCCGTTCGCTTGACCAGCGCGATGGTCTTCCCGATGGCGGCCTGAACGTCGTCGGCCCGGGTCTGGATCAGGTGCTTGGCCAACACGCCGATCATGATGTTGGCCTCGTTGTCGCCGGTCGTGGCGATGATGGTGTCGGTCTTCAAGAGCCCCGCCTGGAGGAGCACCGACGAGTCCGACCCGTCGCCATGCAGTACCTCGGTGCGCCGTAGCCGGTAGCACAGTTCTTCGGCCCGATGCTCGTCGCGCTCGACCAGACGCACCGTGTAGTGCGGCTCGAGCAGCTCCGCGACCCGCGCCCCGATCAGCCCGCCGCCCACGATGAGCACGCCGTGCCTTCGGGCCACGGACACGTCGGCGAGCTTCATCAGCCGCGCCATGTCCCTGGTGTGCGCCAGCACGAACACGTGGTCGTCCGGCAGGATCGTGAAGTCACCCCCGGGGATGTAGGTGTCGATGTCACGGGCGACGCAGACGACCTTGAAGGGGAACTCGTCGCGCTTGTCGGAGATGTCCTTCACACGCATCTGAGCCAACCGAGACGTGCGGTGCACATGGGTGGCAACGACCTGCAGGTCGCCGCCGCCCAGGGTGATCTGGACGTTGCCCGCCTGGGTCTTCAACAGGTGCACGATCTCCTGCGAAGCCAGCTCCTCCGGCCGGATCACCAGGTTGATCTTCAGGTCGGCAGCGGTCAGCACGGCGCTGGGATCCCAGACCTTCATCGACCGCACCCGGGCGATCTTCTGTTCGATGTCGAAGCGCTCCGCGATCAGCGCCGACATGATGTTCGCAGCGTCGTTGTCGGTGACGGCGATGACGTAGTCCATCTCTGCAGCGCCAGCCTCGGCCCACCGGTCGAAGTCCAGGGCGTCCCCACAGATGAGCCGCGCGTCGAGCTGCCCCTCGGCTGCCCGGATCTTGGCGGCGTTGGGTTCGATCACGGTGACGTGGTGTTCTTCGTGGGACAGGCGGCCGGCGAGGTACCGGCCGAGTCCACCCAGACCGAGGATCAGGATGTTCTCGGACTTCTTCATGCGGGCATCCTCAACCAGCGCTGCGAAGTCTATCAGTGAGGGCCGACTCGCGGCGCTCGATGGCCCATCCATGGGCTACGACGGCTGCCCGGCGTCGCGGTGGACGTGGGACGGCCTGTGCCCTTGGGGCCGGCGCCGAGCTAGATCGGACCGGTGGGTCGTGTCTTGTACATCACGTCGAGGAGCGCCTCGAAGAGCTCTTCTTCGCCCTCGACGCCCGGGTGCAGCTCCTTCAACAGCCGCATGACCTCGTCGATCTCGATCCGCTTCAGGGTCCAGAGGCTCGAGTCCTCTTCGATGAACTCGAGCACGAGCTCACGCGTGATCTCCATGGGCACCTCGCGGCCGGCCCCGACGCTACCACCAGGATAGGACGGTGCGTCTGGAGGCACCATGGCTCGCCACTTCCTCAGTCTCGCCGAGACCTCCCTGGAGGAGCTGCGCAACCTCCTCGACCTCGCCCGTCATCTGAAGCTTCATCCGGCCGCGTTTCGGGAGGCCTGTTCGGGGCAGACCCTGGCGATGATCTTCCAGAAGCCCTCCCTGCGCACCCGGGTGAGCTTCCAGACCGGCATCTACCAGCTTGGCGGCCAGGGGATCTACCTCGGTCCCACCGACATCCAGCTCCACCGTGGTGAGACCATCGCCGACACCGCCCAGGTGCTCAGCCGCTACGTCGACGGCATCATGGCGCGGGTCTTCGCGCACAGCGATCTCGTGGACCTGGCGGAGCACGCCACGGTGCCGGTCATCAACGGCCTGTCCGATCGGCTCCACCCCTGCCAGGTGCTCGCCGATCTGCTCACCATCCGTGAGAAGAAGGGCCGGCTGGAGGGTCTGAAGCTCGCCTACGTGGGCGACGGCAACAACATGGCGCACTCGCTGCTCTACGGAGGCACCCAGTTCGGCATGACCGTCGCGGTGGGCCACCCGCGGGGCTACGCTCCCGAACCCGAGGTCGTCACCCGAGCGCGGGACATCGCGTCCCGGTCCGGCGGTGCCGTCCAGATCACCGACGATCCCGACGAGGCCGTGACCGACGCCGACGTCATCTACACCGATGTGTGGGCGTCCATGGGCCAGGAAGGGGAGCACGCTGAGCGCCTCGCCCGCTTCGAAGGTTTCAGCGTCGACGCCGGCAAGATGGGCCTCGCTCGGCCGGACGCGATCTTCCTGCACTGTCTGCCCGCACATCGCGGCGAGGAGGTCAGCGCAGAGGTGATCGACGGTCCGCAGTCGGTGGTCTTCGACGAGGCCGAGAACCGACTCCATGCGCAGAAGGCGCTGATGGTCCGGCTGATGGGTCGTGGCTAAGGTAGACTGACGGGTGGAGACACGCATGGCCGAGTCGGTACGCATCTACGAAGTCGCTCCGCGCGATGGCTTGCAGAACGAGCCCGAGTTCGTGGCCACGGCGGACAAGCTGCGCTTCATCGAGGGGCTGGCGGACGCTGGCTACTCCGACATCGAGGTGGGCAGCTTCGTTCGACCGCGGTGGATTCCGCAGCTTGCCGACACCGCGGATCTCGTGCGGCAGCTCCCAAAGCGCGACGGCGTCACCTACTGGGCGCTCGTGCCGAACCGGCGTGGCCTCGAGCGCGCGCTGGATGCTGGGATGGAGGCCGTGGCCACCTTCTTGAGCGCGTCGGAGACCCACAACAAGAAGAACCTGAACCGTACCGTGCGCGAGACCCTCGCCGTTCAGCGGGAGCTCGTCGGCACCGCCGGCGATGAGTCGCTCCGGGTGCGCGCCTACATCTCGACGGTGTTCGGCTGCCCCTACGAAGGAGCGGTCGACCCGGCTCGCCCGATTGCCCTCGCTGAGCACTTGCTGGCGGCCGGTGCCGAGACCGTCGTTCTGGGCGACACCACGGGCATGGCCCATCCGGAGCAGGTCAAGGCCATGGTGGCGCGCTTCGCCGAAGCCGGCGTTCCCCTCGACCGCCTCGCCCTGCACCTGCACGACACCCGCGGAACGGCGCTGGCGAACTGCTACGCCGGCTGGCTGGCGGGGATCCGTACCTTCGACGGGTCGGTGGCCGGCCTGGGCGGTTGCCCCTACGCGCCGGGCGCCGCCGGCAACGCGTCGAGCGAGGATCTGATCTACATGTTCCAGGCGATGGGGGTGAGCACGGGCATCGACCTCGACACCGTCTGCGCAGCGGGAGTCGGACTCTCTGACGTGCTCGGTCGCGACCTTCCCGGGCGCTACCACCGCTACTACCGAGGATCTCGCCCGGAGGTCGGAGCCGTGAAGACCGCTTGATGGTCAAGGCCTTCCTCAAGGTGGTCGCGGGCGCACGCCAGGGTCAGAACCTGCCGCTCCCGGAGTCGGGGGTCCTCGTCGTCGGGCGCACCCGCGGTGATGTGTTGATCGACGACCCCATGGTCTCCAGCCGCCACCTGCAGATCGTGCCGCGGGAAGGCAGCTGGTGGCTGCAGGACCTGAAGTCCACGAACGGCACCATGGTCGACGGGCGGCTCGTGCGGGAGGTGCAGCTTCGGCCCGGGGCGGAGATCACGGTGGGCAACACCCGCCTGGTGCTGTTCCTGAGCGAGGAGCACTCCGAGCCCAAGAGCGCTGGAGGCGCCATGGGCGGTGAGGCGGAGCTCGCCTGGCTGCTCGACGAAGAGCTGGTGGAGCTCTCCGGCGGCGCTGAACAGACCTCCAGCCCGGCCGACGTCATCGGCCAGGACCTGCGGCTCCCGCCCGGGGTGAACGCCATGCTGGAGGTGGTCGCCGGGCAGGATGCCGGAAAGGTGTTCCGCTTCACCCGTGGCAACGTCACCATGGGTCGGCGCACTGGCGAGATCCCGCTGTCCGACCCGGAGGTCAGCCGTCGGCACGCGGTCGTGGAGCTCTTCGGCCGCGAGATGATCTACCTGCGGGACCTGGGCTCCACCAACGGAACCTTCCACAACGGGCGCCGGATCGGCGCCGCGAGGCTGCGCGCCGGCGACACCATCGGCGTGGGCAAGTCCGTGCTCAAGCTGCAACTCTCGACCTGAGCGGTAGCGGGCTCAGATCCGCCCGCCGTTCTTCCACCAGCGCCGCCACGCCTCCATGTGCTCGTCGCGGGATCGGCCCTCGGCGAAGTCGTAGCCGACGATCGCGTACAGGCTCTCCAGGGCGGCATCGCCCACGGTCGGGTCGGTGTCGTCGAAGCAGGTGATCAGCGCCGGGATGGCGTCTCGGCTACCGATGTCTCCGAGCGCGTCGACGTAGTGTCCGCGGACCCACAGCGAGCTGCCTCGGTGGTAGTTCGAGCTGTCGGCGATCGCCTCCGCGAGCGGGTCGATGGCCTTGCGCTCCTTCAGGGCACCGAGGGAGTCGGCGGCGGCCGCCCGCACGATGATGGCCTTGTCGTCGAGCAGGTCGATGAGCGTGTCGCCAGCGCCCGTGGCGCCGACGTCGGCGAGGGCGGTGGCCGCGGCCACACGGATGGCTGGCATCGGGTCGCTCGTGAGCTCGACGAGCGCGGCCTCTGCGCGTTCGTCGTCGGTGGAGCCGATGACCCGCACGGCGATCCATCGCTCGCGGGCCGCCCAGTCGTCGTCACCGGCGGCCTTTACCAGGGTGTCCCAGCCTACATCGTGGTCCGTCACCAGCCGGTTGAACGCGACCATGCGCGCGCTCTCGTCGAGGTCGCCGTCGGCTGCGAGCTGCAGGTCCTCTTCCACGCTCGCGAAGGCCATGGTCCACAGCAAGCCGAGCATCAGAACCCTGCGATGCCGCCTGCAAGCGTGCGCTGCAGGAAGCTCAGGAGGAAGATGACGACCAACGGCGAGAAGTCGATGCCACCCGTCATCCGGGGGTTCAGGATGGCATGGATCGGCGCGTAGATCGGTGTGGTGACCGCGTGGGTGATGCGGCGCGGGAACTGACGGGTGTCGCGCTGGAACCAGGACAGCACCGCGTCGGCGATGATGACCCAGATGAGCACGTCCAGGAGCTTGATGACCAGGTAGACCATGCGGTCTGCAACCCCTTGGCTAGAACTCGTATGCCATGCGGGACTGGATGGTCCACGCCTTGCCTTCCTCGGTCAGGCCGAGGTTCTCCCACGCCAGCAGGTCGCTCACGGTCACCCATCCC
>CAZSAT010000022.1:8031-75382 GCA_964604675.1 uncultured Enterobacterales bacterium | reverse complement strand
TACTGACCCGACGTGCCGCAATGCCGGCGGGTCGGTAGGAGGTCTACCAGTGACGGATCGGGAGCGCCGAGCAGCACGACGCAGAGAGACGTGGACGGGGGCGGTCTACCGGGACGGCACGCATCCGCCGATGCCGGCGCTGCCGCCCGAGCGGGCGCTCGCCGCGATGGCTGAGGCTGCCCTGACAGCCTGGGCATGTTCGGGCCAGCCGCTTCCCGACTACACGCGCGGTGAGATGCCGGGACGGATCCTGCGGCTGGGGTCGTGAGCCACCCCGGCGGGCTGATCGACGACTTCGTCGACCTGCTCCTGGCCTTCGAGGAGCACGAGGTCGACTACGTCGTCGTCGGCGCGCACGCTGTGGCCGCGGCGGGCGTCGTGCGGGCGACGAAGGACCTCGACGTGTTCGTGAGGCCCTCGGCGTCGAACGCCGTGCGCATCATGCGGGCCCTCGTGGCGTTCGGGGCTCCCATCGCGGCCCACGGCGTTCGCGCAGCCGACTTCGCCACGCCGGGCGTCGTCTACCAGATGGGGCTGCCTCCAAGGCGGATCGACATCACGACGGCGATCGACGGGGTCTCGTTCGAGGAGGCCAGCCGCGGGGCCGTGCGCCAGCGCGTGGACGACCTGGACCTGCCGTTCCTCGGGCTGCGTGAGCTCCTGATGACCAAGCGCGCCGCTGGTCGGCCTCAGGACCTCGCGGACATCGACCACCTGAGCAGGGTGGGAACTTCGCAGCCGGACACCCCGTAGGTCAGCGCGCCACGCTGGGTTGGTCCCACCTCGTCCCAGGCGCCCGCGAGACCCACGGTACCGCGGCTACGGCGCGCCATGCCCTTGCTCGTCGCCCGTACTGCGGGCGGGGAGCCTGCGGGCCGCGGCGGCTGCGCTGGTTCCCCGGGCCGAGGAGGTGGAGCACGGCCGGCGGGTGGCCAACGCCCACGTCGCCATCTACGGCGATGGAGACTGCTGGATCGGCCAGCGCGGGGAGCGCCGCGACCGGGCCTGGGCCAGGATCACCCCCTGGCCCGACCAGCGCTGTAACGGGCACGACCGCACGCGGCGGACCGCGATACAGCGCTGGTCGGACGCAGATGCCACACATCAGAGGACCGATGCCTGCCTGGTTCGAACGTGCCGTCCAGGACGCAAGTCGGTGGCTCCCCCACCAGGGACCGCTCGGGGTGTTTGTCCACCACAACACCCTGGAAGCGTGCGAGAACCTGTCCTTCCAGGAATCACTCGACGCCGCCCATCGGGCGACGGGCGCGCGGGTCCGTCTGCCCCTGGCCGAGCTCCGACAGATGGTGGCCGACCACCGGATCGAGCCCGCGCACCTCGAGGCCTGCTTCGACCGGGTCGCTCCACCCGAGCCCGCCGTGGCGTTGGGCCTCCCCACCGCTTCGCACCTCGCCGTCGGGCTGCTGCTCCATGGCCGCCACGCGAGCCACTGGAGGATCCGGGCGTTCCAGGTGGCCGAAGGCCGTCCCGACCCACTCGTAGCCCACCTGGATCCCAAGACCCGGCGCTACCTGGCCCAAGCCGGTCGGCGCGCGCTCTCGGCGGCCCCCGAGGCGCTCCTGACGTCGCTCACCGGCACCACCGATCCCGACGAGCGAGAGCTTCGGCTGCATCGCCAGATCGGAGCCGGGAGTCTCGACGAGCTGATCCAGGCCTGCCACGACTCGGCTGATCGGGCGGCGGAGCTGGGCTACGCGCGGCTGGTCGCGATCGTGCTCGCCGGCCTCCCCCCTAGGGCCCGGAAGCCCAGCCTCGCGTCGGAGCAACCGGTCGTCGACCGCGCGGTGGACGAGCTGGTGATTCCCCTGGTCCAAGCAGTGCTGGACCAGGGCCAGGCCGACTGGCTTCCCCCATCCGGAACCGGCCTGTTGTCTGTGGGGGTTCGCGTCCTGGAAGGTCGCTACGGCGTGCCGCTCGTGGCCACCGGCGCCGCCGAGCTGGCAGACCTTGTCGCCGAGCGGCTGGCGCTCGACGAGGAAGAAGCGGCGGAGGCCGTCTCCCGCTGTGTCCTGCTCCGTCCCGGCTGGGCCGGCGCGCTGCTGACGGCTGACCACCACCGTCGCGCCCGTGTCGAAGAGCTCGCTGCGCTCCGGTTCGCGGCGACCTGGCTGGAGGCGGCGGAGCGGGGCCTCGACGCACGGGTGTTGATGAAAGCCCGGGGCAGGTCGCTCGCCGGCCCCATGGAGCGGGCCGACCGCCTGGCGCAGGCGTTGGTGCGGCACTGCGTCGACTTCGACCTGCTCAGCGAGCTCGGGTCGGAGCAGTGGTCCGCGCTCGAGGCGACGGTGGACGGTTTCACCGACGCGTCCGCGGCCACCGTCCTGCAGGAGGCCAGGGACATGACCGTGCGAAGGCGCTGGCTGCAGGCGCTCGACGCGGCGCGGCGACGGAACGCGGATCGCCCGACCAAGCCGCGCGTCCAGGTCCTCGCGTGCATCGACGATCGGGAGGAGTCCTTCCGGCGGGCCATCGAGGAACTCGGCGGGGACGAGGTCGAGACCTTCGGCGTCGCCGGTCACTTCGGGCTGGCGCTGCTGTGGCGTGGTGCCGGCGAGCTGCACGACAGCCATCGCCACCCGCCCGCCCTCCAGGCCACGCATCGACTGGTGGTGCCGTCCCCTCGGCGGCCAGCCGCACGGCGCATGTTGGCCGGGATCCAGCGGTTCCTCGACAGGGATGGCCTTGGCCCGACAGGTGGGCTGCTGGCCGCGGCAACGGGCCTGGCGATCGGTCCCCTGCTGGGCCTCCGAGTCCTCTTCCCGCGGCTCGGAGCCTGGGAGGAGGCGCCACCTTCGCTGCGGGACGGCACACCTCCGGTCCTCGTCGACGCGCACCCGCCCGACGCCCACCTGCCCTGCGCCTACACGCCCGAAGAAGCCGCGGACGTGGTCGGTCGCCTGTTGCGCACCATCGGCCTGGTCGACGGCTTCGCTCCCCGGGTGGTCGTGCTGGGACACGGCTCCACGAGCCTCAACAACCCCCACGAGTCGGCCCACGACTGCGGCGCCTGTGGCGGCTTCCGTGGGGACGCCAACGCGCGGGTCTTCGCCGCGCTCGCCAACCACCCCCGCGTGCGCGCCGTCCTCGCACAGCAGGGGCTCGTCCTCCCCGAGAGCACCGTGTTCAGTGGCGGTATGCACGACACCGCGAGCGACCGGGTGACGCTGCACGGGACGTCGGGCGACGCTGCCTGGCTGGATGAGCTGCTCGCCGCCAGCGCGGCGCGCGACGCCCTCGAGCGCGGCCGGCGGATGGACGCCCTTCCGCTGTCTGCCGACGAGGCCGGAGCGCTGGCGCACGTCCGTGGCCGCTCCCGCGACCTCTCCGAGGTGCGGCCGGAGTACGGTCACGCTACCAACGGCCTGCTCGTCGTGGGTCCGCGCAGGTCGACGCGCGGACTGTTCCTCGACCGCCGTGCCCTGTTGCATGCCTACGAGCCGGCGCTGGATCCCGACGGCAGCCTGCTCGGGGGTGTGCTCGGCGCTGCCGTTCCGGTCTGCGCCGGTATCAACCTGGAGTACTACTTCAGCCGCGTGGACAACGAGGTCTTCGGAGCGGGCACCAAGATCCCTCACAACGTGACGGGGCTGACGGGCGTGATGAACGGCTCGCTCGGCGACCTGCGCACCGGCCTGCCCTGGCAGATGGTGGAGATCCACGAACCGACGCGGCTCCTCGTCGCGGTCCTGGCGCCGCGAGATCGGGTGTGGGCGGTCGTGGAAGATCTTCCCCGCGTCCGCAAGATGCTGGCCGGTGGGTGGATCTTCCTGTCCGTGCTCGACGCCTCGGGGGTGGCCAACTGGTCGCCGACCGGCTTCGTCCCGGAGCGAGTGGACGACGCCTCGCTGCCCCATGTTGAGTCGTCGGTCCACTGGTTCGCGCGCCAGGCCGACGCGCTCGCACCCGCGCTGGTGGGGACCTCGTGACCCAGCTCCTCCAGCGGCTTGTCACCCTTGCCCCGATTCCCGTGCTGCTGCTGGGCTCGCTGGCCATCGTGGTCCCGATGCTGGCGGGAGTCCCCCTCCGAGAGCGAGCGGTGAATCGTGTCGCGATGTCGATCGCGTTGGCGCACGTGGCCTCGGCCGTCGCTCTGGCCGCAGCGGTCCTGGGGTTCGGGGCGGGCACCGTCGAGGTCGGCCGGTGGTACGGCGACGAGCACGCGCTGCGGGTCGCGCTGCACGCCGATGTGGTCGCGGCCTCCGCCGTGCTGCTCAACGCGTGGGTCGGGCTCGCCGTGCTCGCGTTCGCGCGCCGCTACCTGCACAAGGAGAGCGGCCACGCCCGCTTCTTCACGACCGCGCTGCTGGCGCTGGCCTGCCTCGACCTCGTGGCCCTCGCAGGCAGCCTGGACCTGCTCTTCGTGGGCTGGGAGCTGCTGGGCCTCTGCTCCTTCCTGCTCATCGCCTTCTTCCACGAGCGGGAGGAGACGGTCGAGCGCGGACTGCGCGCGATCTACAGCTACCGCGTCGCGGACCTGGGCTTGCTCGGCGTCCTGGTCCTGCTCCAGGATTCCGGGGCGTCGACGGACCTGGCACACGCCGCTCCCGCTGGCGCGCTCGCAGCTGCAACGGGCCTTGGTCTGGCGTTCACCGCCGCCGGAAAGACCGGCTTGCCGCCCTTCTCCGGGTGGCTCGCACGCAGCGTCGAGGGTCCTACGCCGTCGTCGGCGCTCTTCTACGGGGGCCTGTCTGTCGCGGCTGGGCCCTGGCTGCTGTTGCGGGCGTGGCCCCTCTACGAGGCGTCCGACCTGGCTCGGGGCGTCGTGGTCGGGCTGGGGCTCCTGACCGCGTTGTCGGCATCGAGCCAGGCGCGCGCGAGGTCGGACGTGAAGGGCGCGATCGTCCTCGGAGGCCTGGCACAGAACGGCCTCGTCGTCGCCGAGATCGGCCTGGGCCTGCACCTGCTTGCCGGTGTCCACCTGGCGGGGAACGTGCTCTTCCGCACCTGGCAGCTGCTCCGTTCACCCAGTGTCCTCCACCTGCAGCACGCTCGCGAGCTCGCCACGGGCACAGCAGACCGCGCGGCCCGACGAGTCGCCCTGCCCGTCTGGCTCCTGGCGCGGTTCGGGTTCGAGGAGCGCCTCGTGCGGTCAGCGGTCCAGGGAGTCCGGCACGCCGCGAACTCGCTCGACAGGCTGTCCCGGCGCCTCGAGCGGCTCGCGATCGGCGAGCGGGACGGGACCAGCCGATGACGCCGGCATGGTTGGTCGGCGCCTCAGCGGCCGCCCTGTGTCTGGCGGCCATCGTTGCGCGGGTTTCGCGGCCGCTCGCGCTGCCCCTGTCGATCGTCGGCGTGCTTGCGGGTTCGCTGCTCATGGCATGGCTTGGGCCAGGAGCGCCCACGGGCTCCTTGCTGGCGGGGGGGCTGGCGCTTGCGCTCATCCTGTCGCGGCCCGCCTGTTGGCGTTCCAACGCCGAGCTGGCCTCGCTCACCTCGACGTCGCTGCTGGCCGGGCTCGTCTTCGTCGCTGGCGACTTGTCCCTGGCGATCGGCGTGTGGCTCGTCTCGATGTGGCCGGGACTGCGGCGGCGCGAGGCCTCTGGTGTGTCCCGTCGACCCCTCGTGCTCCGCACCACGACAGCCGGCGCCATCGTGCTGCTCGGCTGGGCGGCCAGTGCTGTCGTCGGACCTGCTCACGGGACGCTGCTGTACGTCGCGGTCACCGTCGGGGCTGCTGCGCGGATGGGGGTGCCACCTTGGTCGCCGCTCACGCTCGCCGAGCAGGAGCGCGCCGTGTCGGGACCGTCGGCGCTCATGATGTCGGCGCGTCCTTCGGTGGCCGTGCTTCTCGCCGCTCGCGCCGCCCTTCCCGACCAGGTCGCGACGGTGGCGCCCGCCCTCCAGGCCTACGCGGCCGCCGTGGGGCTCCTGGTCGCCGTCCAGGGACTCGCCGCACAGGGCCCGCGCAGGCAGATCGGCTGCATGGCCGCGACCCAGAGCTCGATGATCCTCTACGGGCTGTCGTCGGCGAGCGCGGAGGGCGTGAACGGCGCCTTGGTCCAGTGGGTGGGGCTCGGCATCTCGCTGGTCGGGCTCTCGGTGATCGTCGAGGCCGTCGAGAGCCGCGTAGGTCGACGCCGTGCGGAACGAGCCCGCGGCCTCCTGAGCAGGGTGCCCGGTCTGGCGTTCTTCTTCCTGTTCTTCGCCGCGACGATGGCGGGCTTCCCGGGCACCTCGGGCTTCGTCGGAGAGGACCTGATCCTGCGGAGTGCTGCGCACCCCGCTTGGCCGCTTCAGGTGGCGCTCCTGCTCTCCACGCTGTTCAACGGCATCACCATGCTGCGCTTGTTCGCCACCACCTTCCTGGGGCCCCCGAGCCCGCAGGACGTCGCCGCGTTCCCTGGTTCGACAGCGCGGGAGCTGTTGGTCTTGGGAGTCCTCGCCTGCGCCCTCTTGGCGGTGACCTCGGCGCCGGGTGTGCTCCGCCCATGAGGCGTGCGCCGATGCTTGGAGGTCCGCTCCGCGAGCGGCGTCGGTGCTCGCAAGCCCGGCGGGGCGCCTGAGCGACGCCATGCTCGACGTGAGCCTCAGGGGCAGCTCGCGCCCTCGTCGTTGCCCGAGATGGTCACCGTGCCGACGCTGGAGAGCTGGGCCGCGAGGGCCTCGGCCTGGCACTGAGGCAGCACGGGGTTCTGCGAGATCGTGAAGGTGTCGGCCACCGTGTCGAGTGACCCGAGGTCCAGCCCGGGCAGCAGATCGTTGTCGACGACGTAGACGTAGCCGCCGATGTCGGTCAACAGCGGCATCGCCAGGTCGGCGGACCAGACCTCGTTGCTGTAGAAGTAGAGGTTACCGCCCAGCGTCTCCAGGGCCTCGGCCGACACGGTCGTCATGCCCGGGTTGCCCGAGACCTGGAGGTTGCCGTCGGCCTGGGTCAGGCTCGACAGGTCGACCTCGCCCCCGGCCAGATCGCTCACGCGGACGTCGGCCCGGAAGCGCTCCACCAGCGGCATGGCGAAGCCCTCCAGCAGCTCGTTGGCGCTCACCGAGACGCTGGAGTCGATCGTCTCCAAGGCGTCGAAGGACAGCGCCCCCTCCAGCCAGGGGTTCCCGCTCACCGTGAGCGTCGAGCCGATGCTCTCCAGCAGGTCCAGGCCGCTCAGCGTGACCAGCTCGTCGTTGGAGACCACGTAGAGCGCCCCCTCCACCAGGCTCAGGGACGACAGGTCCAGGTGGTCGAGCACGTAGTGGCTGTAGACCTGCAGGCTGCCCTCCACCTCCTGGAGCGCGGAGAGGTCGAGCCCCGTCAGCAGGGGGTTCGAGTAGATGTTCAGGCTGCCGTCGACGTCGGTGAGCTGCGCGAGGTCGAGGTCCCCGGCCATGAGATCGTTGCCCGAGATCCGCAGGGAGTCGTAGCTCCGCACGAGCGACGAGAGGTCGAGGGCCGGGATCCGATCCAGGTCGTAGAGGCTCACCGAGCCCCGGGCGTAGGCGACGTCGCCGAGGTCGATGGCGCTCGTGAGCTGGGGCAGGTCGGTGATCTGGAGGCTGCCCTCGACGGCTGCGATCGCCGACAGGCCGGAGAGGGTCTCCTGCAGCTCGTTGCCGGTGACGTAGAGCGAGCCCCCGAGGGTCGTGAGGGCCCCGAAGTCGACGTCGATCAGGCTGTCGCAGGAGTAGACCTGCAGGCTGCCGCCGACCTCCTCCAGCCCGGAGAGCTCCACCGCCTCCAGGGCGTCGTTGCCGTACACCGTGATGCCACCGTCGGTGGCCGCCAGGGCGCCCAGGTCCAGCGTCCCGCCGAGCTCGGGGCAGTTGGAGACGCGCAGGGCCCCCTCGACCAGCTCCAGCGCAGAGAGATCCACGCTCTCGAGCAGGAGGTTGTCGTACACGCTCACCTCGGAGCCCACCGAGACGAGGGACCCCAGATCGAGGTCTCCTGCCAGCAGCTCCTGGTCCACCACGTAGAGGCTGCCGGGGATCTCCTCGAGCCCGCCAGGGAAGGCCAGCTCCTCCAGCGCGTCGTTGCTCGTGACGTAGAGCGAGCCCGTGAGCGTCTCGACCGCGCTGACGTCCGCGCTGACCAGCGCGTCGTGGTCGTAGACCTGCAGCGAGCCGCCGACATACCCGAGCGCCCCCAGGTCCAGCGCCTCCAGCGCGTCGTTGGTGTAGACGATCACACCGCCGCCCTCCACCCGCTCGAGCAGGGCCAGGTCCACCGTCGCGAGCTCGTTGTTGCCCGAGAGGCGCAGGCTGCCGTCCACCTGGCTCAGGGCACCGAGGTCCAGCTCGGTGAGCGCGCGGTTGTCGTAGACGGTCAGGCTGCCCTCGATCCGCTCCAGCAACGGGATCGCGATGACTCCGCCGAGCTCGGGGTTGCCGTAGATCTCGAGGCCGCCCTCCAGGGTCTCCAGCAGCTCGAGGCCACTGAGGCTCTCCAGCACGTCGTTGTTCACCACGTAGAGCTGGCCCCCGACCTCCGCGAGGGCGTCCACCGCGAGGGTCTCGAGCGCCTCGTGGCTGTACACGTAGAAGCTGGTGGCCTCGTCCAGCGCCGAGACGTCCAGGCTCACGAGGGCGTCGTTGCCGTAGACCGAGAAGCTGGTGCCCAGCGCGCGCAGTCCGCCGAGATCGAGGGCTTCCAGCGCTTCGTTGTCGTAGACGGTCAGGTAGCCGCCGACCGTCTCCAGGCCGGAGAGATCGAGGTCCGCGAGCACCTCGTTGCCCTGCACCTTCACGTCGCCGGTCACCGTCGTCAGGGCTCCCAGTGCCGAGCCGTCGGTGAGCGCCGTGGTGCCGCTGACCTCGAAGGTGCTGCCGACCGTCACGAGGCACGTCAGGGGGTCCAGATCGGTGATGTCCGAGCCCGAGATCTTCAGGCTGCCGGTGACCTCGTTGCAGTACTCGAGCTCCTCGAGCTCGCTCGCGGCGGTGGCGTCCCAGCTGCCCGAGCAGGTGTTGTTGCAGGGGTCCTCGTCGACCGAGCTGTCGCAGTCGTTGTCCGCGCCGTCGCCGCTCACCTCGCCGGCCCCCGGGTAGCTCCCGGCGTCCGTGTCGTCGCAGTCGGTGCCGTCCTCGACCGTGGAGCTGGGCTGGTCGCAGCCCAGCGTGGAGCTGTCGGCGTCGCCGTAGCCGTCGCCGTCGACGTCGGCGTACCACGTGCTGCCGTCGATGGCGTCCTCGTCCACGGTGCCGTCGCAGTCGTCGTCGGCCTCGTCGCAGGTCTCGTCCGCGCCGGGCCAGGTGTCGCCGTCGGTGTCGTCGCAGTCGGTGTCGTCCTCGACGTAGCCGGTGGGCTGATCGCAGCTCTCGACCGTGTAGTCGTCGGCGCCGAAGCCGTCGCTGTCGTAGTCGATGTTCCAGGTGACGGCGTCGCTGGCCTCCTCGTCCACCGCGGCGTCGCAGTCCTCGTCCGCCCCGTCGCAGGACTCCTCGGCCGCGGGGTTCACGTTCGGATCCGCGTCGTCGCAGTCTCCAGCCACGTCGGTCTCGCCCGAGGCGGCCGAGCAGGCGGTGCTGGTCAGCGAGCTGTCGCCCCAGCCGTCCCCGTCGGCGTCGGCGTAGAAGGTCGACGCGTCGACCGCGTCGTCCTCGTCGGTGTCTCCGTCGCAGTCGTCGTCGATGCCGTTGCAGAGCTCGTCCGCGTCGGGGTTCACCGAGTCGTCTCCGTCGTCGCAGTCGCCGGCGTCTTCCACGGTCCCGCTGGGAGCGTCGCAGGCGAGCGTGCTGCTGTGTTCGTCGCCCCAGCCGTCGCCGTCGCCGTCGCCGTAGAAGGTGGAGGCGTCGACCACCTCGTCGTCGTCGTCGTCGATCAGGCCGTCGCAGTCGTTGTCCTGACCGTCGCAGAGCTCGTCGGCGTCCGGGTAGACCGTCTCGTCGTTGTCGTCGCAGTCGTCGTCGAGCTCGGAGTAGCCCGAGGGCAGGTCGCAGGCCTGCAGGGGATAGCCGCCGTCGCCGTGGCCGTCGCTGTCGGTGTCGGCGTACCAGACCGGGGCGTCCTCGGCGTCGTCGACCACGCCGTCGCAGTCGTTGTCGAGCCCGTCGCAGAGCTCCACGGCGTCGGGGTAGACGGTGTCGTCGCCGTCGTCGCAGTCGGCGCTGTTGTCCACGGCATCGCTGGGGGGCGAGCAGGCCTCGGTGGGCCAGTCCGCGTTGCCGAAGCCGTCGCCGTCGGCGTCCGCCCAGAAGGTGCTCGTGAGCGCGTCGTCGTCCTCGTCGTCGACCAGCCCGTCGCAGTCGTTGTCCACCCCATCGCAGAGCTCGTCGGCTCCGGGGTGTTGGGCGGGGTCCGCGTCGTCGCAGTCGAGCTCTGCGGCGGCGTAGGTCGCCTGGCAGTCGGGGTTGTCGCCGTCGAAGGCTCCGTCGCCGTCCAGGTCGAAGGCGTCGTCGACCTCTTCCTCGGCCCCCGCGTCCAGCTTGCCGTTGCAGGCCGCGGTGACGTTGGAGAGCACCGCGTCGGAGCCGCAGCCGGACACGATCAGCGCGAGGGAGGCGAGGACGGAGCGAGACATTCCCGGATGGTGCCACACGCACGGGGCCGATCACACGGTCGTCGGCCTCCCCGGGGGGTGCGATAGGAGCACGCTCGGCTCCCTGGCGGAGCCGCTCCAAGAGGTCTTCCGATGCTGGCCGGCGCCCCCCTCGAGCACACCTATGCCGACGAGCTCGAGGGGCTCTACGTGCCCTGGGAGCCCCGCGGCTTCCCCGCGCCCGAGCTGGTCCTCCTCAACCGTCCGCTGGCCGCCTCCCTCGGGCTGGACCCCGACCGGCTCGATGCAGCGGTGTTGTCCGGCTCCTCGCTCCCCGAGGGCTCGAAGCCTCTCGCCCAGGCCTACGCCGGCCACCAGTTCGGCCACCTCACGCCCCAGCTCGGCGACGGACGAGCCGTGTTGCTCGGCGAGGTGGTCGACGCCCGGGGCCGACGCTTCGACCTGCAGCTCAAGGGCTCGGGCCCCACCCCCTTCTCCCGGGGCGGCGACGGCCGGGCGCTCCTCGACTCCGCCCTCCGGGAGTACCTCCTGAGCGAGGCGATGCACGCCATGGGGGTGCCGACCACCCGCGCGCTCGCCGTCGTCACCACCGGCGAGACCGTGCGCCGGCAGGACCGTGTCGCCAGCGGCGCCGTGCTGACACGGGTCGCCGCGAGCCACCTCCGCGTGGGCACCCTCGAGTTCTTCGCCGTGCGACGGGACGCCAGCAAGCTGCGGCGCCTCGTGGCCTACGCCCTGCGCCGCCACGCCCCGGACCGCGTGGAGGCCGACGACCCCGCCCTGGCCCTGCTCGAGGTCGTGGCCGAGGCGCAAGCCCGGCTGCTCGCCCGCTGGATGGGCGTGGGCTTCGTGCACGGCGTGATGAACACCGACAACGTCGCCCTGTCGGGCGAGACCCTCGACTACGGCCCCGCGGCCTTCCTGGACAGGACCGACGCGGAGGCCGTCTTCAGCCGCGTCGACCAGGGGGGGCGCTACGCCTACGGCAACCAGCCCGGCATCGGCGGCTGGAACCTCGCCCGCATGGCGGAGGCCCTCCTCCCCGTGATGTCCGGGACGCCCGAGCAGGCCGTCTCCGGTGCCCAGGAGGTGCTGACCCACTTCCGCGCCCGCTACCAGCAGCACTGGCGGGACCACCTGCGGGCCAAGCTCGGGCTGGCGGGAGAGGACCCCGGCGACGCGGCCCTGGCCGACGCGCTGATCGAGCTCATGGACGATCGGCAGGCCGACTGGACCGCGACCTTCCGACACCTCGCCTCGACCCTGCGCCCGGGTGGGCCGGCCTGGCCGGAGCGCGGCGCCTTCGCGGGGTGGGAGGCGCGGTGGCGGCGTCGGCTGGGCGACGCCGACCCCGCGGCCACCGCCCGAGCGATGGACGCGGTCAATCCCGCGAACGTCCCCCGCAACCACCTCGTCGAGGAGGCCCTGGATGCAGCGTTGGCTGGCGACCTCGGCCCGACCCGCGAGCTGCTGGAGGTGCTGGCCAGGCCCTTCGAGGTGTCCGCCGGCAACGAGCGCTACGCGGATCCGCCGCCGGCCGGCTGTGGCGTCTACCGGACTCACTGCAACACCTGAGGCGGGCCGACGACCTCGACCGGCTTGCCGGCCTTGCGCGCGAGCTCGATGGTGCTCCGGGTGCCGCGCGAGCGCCCGTCCCAGAAGGCGACCACCCGGTCGGCTGCCTCGACGATGGCCTTGTTCCGGATGGGGCCGGCGGCCCGCCCGTAGCGCTGCCAGTCCGGCAGGATGACCTCGACCTCGAGGCCACGCGAGCGCGCCACGCTCTCGGCCCAGCGGTCGACGCCGACGGCGCCGCCGGTGACGACCACCACGTCGTCGGGGAGGTCCTGGACCAGGGCCTCGACCCGCGCGCGGTCCGGGTAGTCGCGGGAGCCCACGATGGCGATCTTCATCGAGACCCTCTATCGGCGACGTGCGCCGCCGGACCACGCACCTCTCCAACCCTTCCACCCGCCCGCATGTCACTGTCCACAGGAGGGTTGATCACCGCACTCGGTGCCTCCGAGCGCGTCGCATGCCGCATCATCCCACAGCGGACCTTCATCCGCACCAGCGACGGGGAAGCATGAGCACCATCGATCGTAGGGCCGAACGTGACCCGTGACGAGGCCTTCCGGCGCCTGGAGGCCGTCGACCGCGGGAAGCTCCGCGCGGACCCGGACCTGGACGCCCTGGAGGCCGAGCTCCGGCTCCTGGCGCACTGCGACGCGCTCGACGTCGCCCTCACCGCCTGGGCCGACTACCGCCTGGCTCACGTGCTCGTGCGGCAGGCCACCCGGAAGGCCGACAACGCTCTGTTGCTCGACGCCGAGCTCCACCTGGCGTCCGCGGCCCGCGCCGAGCTCTTCGGCTCCTGGCCCGACCTCTACCGCCTCGCGATCCGCGCCCGCCTCGAGCAGCCCATCGAGCGGGCGTTGCGGGCCCTCGTCGACCGCTTCCGGCCCGTCGACGAGGAGCGCGCCTCCCTCCAGGACCCCGCGGTGAACGCCCTGGAGGCCCTGACCTACGCCCTCGGGCTCGACCCCGCGGTCGTCGACGGCGTCGGAGCCCCCCACGGTCTCGGCGAGGGGGCCTGGATCGTCGCCTGGCCCGAGGAGCTCCCTGCGGTTCGGATGGGCTGGGCCCTCGCGGCCGCGGAGGTGAGGGCGCGGGCGCTGCGCGAGCCGGACATCCTGGCCTTCCTGTTGGGTCCCGACGGGCCGAGGATCCGTCGGCCCCGCGGCCGCTGGACCCGTGGTCGGAAGGGAACCCTGGAGCTGTTGGGGATTCGTGGCCTCCACCACCACTGGGGACGCGACCAGGTGAAGCGCTCCCTGGACCCGCGGGCCCACGGGCGCGGCGGCCGCTTCAGCTCGCGCGTCAACCGGGCCCGCGAGGACCTCCTCGGGATCGTCGCCATCGACGAGGAGCTGATCCTGGAGGGCGCCCCCCTCCTCGGGGCGGTCTACGAGCAGGACGCCTGGCGGTGAGGGGTCGGTGAGGGGCCCCCAGGTAGGTGTGGGGAGAACCTGAACCGGGACTCCCCCATGACCTTCGTCTGCTTCTACGGCTCCAGCCTCGACCTCGACGACCTCGACCGCTTCGCCGAGGCACGCGGCTTCGAGCTCCCCGAGCTGGAGCCCGTCGGGCCCGCCTGGCTGCCCGACCGGCGGCTGAGCTTCGGCTACCACTCGCTCAGCCGCGGCGGAGGCGCGTTGGACATCGTCCCCGCTCCCGGCTTCGCGGTCCAGGGCTACGTCTTCGCCACCCGGAGCGAGGCCACGCTGCGGCTGCTCGACCGCAAGGAGGGCCACCCCCGGTTCTACCGGCGCGTGGAGCTCCGAGCCTACCTGGAGAGCGGGGTCGGGATCGACGTGCTGACCTGGGAGGTCTGCGAGCACCGCCGGGTGGCCCATGTGCCCCCCACGCAACACTACGTCGACCTCGTGCGCTACGCCCGCGAGCGGCTCGGGCTGGAGGTCGCTCCGCTCTTGGCGGCAGCCGGGGGCTACGCCCTCAACCCGGTGGCGGGGGTCTTCGCCTATGGCACGCTCAGGACCGGCCACCTCCGAGCCCACCTGCTCGTCGGAAGCCGGCGGCTGGCCCGGCTCGATTGGGGGTGCCTGGCCGATGCGGGGCCGTACCCGGTGTGGATGCCCACCCCACCGTCCGGCTACGACTTCGGCTGCCCCGGGGAGCTGGTCACCGAGATCTTCGACCTCGGCGCCACGGTCGAGGAGCTCGACCTCGTCGAGGGTCCGGGCTTCGAGCGGGTGCTGGTACGGGTCGAGGGGCAGCTCGCGTGGACCTACGCCTGGCGGGGGAGCATGCCCGGACCGCCGAACGAGGGCTGGGCCGCCATGTACGCGCCCTCGGAGGACGTGCGCGTGTTCCACGATCTCGCCCTCCAGGTGCTGCAGGAGCCGGTGCGCCGGGCCCCCTTCGACGGGCTGACCCTCCTCGGGCACGAGCACGTGGGGTGGCTGCTGGACGCTCTGGAGGACCACGGGCTGGACGAGGACGAGACGAACCTGTGCCTGGAGGCGGTGTTCCTCGGCCGGCTGCGCGCGCCCGGGCTGGAGTCCAACCGGGACGTGCTGGAGCGGATCCTCTGGCGCTTCGCGGAGCGGCTCGGCCGGGGCGGGTCGGGGTGCAGCGGCTTGCTGGAAGGCTGCTGAGGAGGCGGCGATGGCCCTGTCAGAGCAACAGCGCCCAGAGGCCGAGCACGAACACCAGCGCCCCTGCCACGAACACCGCCCCCTGGGCGCGCGGCTCGTAGGCGGCGTTGGCTCCTTCCCGCAGCGCCCCCTCGACGAAGCTCGCGCCGACCAGCAGCACGTCGCAGGTCGGGCAGACCTCTCCGAAGCCGAAGGCTGCCTGGCAGTTGGGGCAGATCAGCCCCTCCGACGCGGACGGGCTGGGTGCTTCGATGGGCTTGAAGGGCCGGGGGTCGCGTTGCGGCGGCGGCGGGATCTTGGGACCGATGAACATGCTCCGACATGGCCGTGGGCGGCCGAGGTGTGACGCTGGGTTGCTCGGGTCTGGCGGCGGCAAGCGGGGACCACCCAGGCAATGCGTTGTCGGCACACCCGGAGCCCCCGATGTTCTCCCTCTTCCTTCTCTTCGCTTCCCCCGATGTGTCCGCTGCGCCTCCGCCCTCGCAGGACGCCTTGGTGAGGGCCGCCGTAGACAGCTGCAATGCCACGCAGGAGTTTGCCGAGAAGCAGCTCGTCTACATCCCACTGTCCCGAAGCGCGAGCCTGTGCAAGGGCTCGGGGAGTCTGAGCTGCTACTTCCCGGTGGAGGAAGCCGAGGAGATGGTCGCCAAGTTGAAGGTGGCGCGGGACCGTTGGGAGCGCTTTGTCGACCTCACTGAGGACTTCGCGGACAGCGCGGACGGCGACGACCGCACGTGGCTTGCTGATCTGCAGGCGCAGGTGGTCGATCCCGACACCGACCGCAGGAAGCCGATCGCCGAGTACGAGGACATGGCCTCCACTCGCTGCGAGCTCCGATGAGCTTCGGCTGACCATGCGCTTCCTTCGAGCCAGTGGAAGGCGGCGGTGGCGCGCAACGAGCTGGCGGCCGATCCCGTGCCGGAGGTTTCGACGGCGCCAGCCACGAGCGCGGCCTCGGACGCTGTCGCTCGTCTCCAGCGACCACCCAGCCGACCGGCTATGAGTCCCGCCTCTGTTCCTCGTAGCCGTGCCCCCTGGAGTCCCGTGGCCACCACCGACCTCACCGCCGAGACCTTCGGCGAAGCGATCCAGCAACACGACATCGTGCTCGTCGACTTCTGGGCCAGCTGGTGCGGGCCGTGCCGCACCTTCGCGCCCACCTACGAGGCGGCGAGCGAGAAGCACCCCGACGCCCTCTTCGCCAAGGTGGACACCGAGGCCCAGCAGGCCCTGGCCGCCCACTTCCAGATCCGCAGCATCCCGATGCTGATGATCTTCCGGGAGCAGGTGCTGCTGTACTCGCAGCCCGGTGCGTTGCCGGCTGAAGCCCTCGAGGAGGTGCTCACCAAGGTGAAGGCCCTCGACATGGCCGAGGTCCACGCGAAGGTGGCCGAGCAGGCCGAGCAGGCCCCGGCGACGTCAGACACCTAGCCCTTCGGCCCAGACCGGGCCCGCAGCGCCCTCGTTCCCGCCTGGTCGATCTGGAGGGTTCGGGCCCGTGGCCGGGAGTGTGTTCGTGCATGTGGTGGTGGATAATCCGTCGCGTCGTGGTTGATTGTCAGCTTTCTGGTGGTACCCTTCGGCATGGCCGCCTACCTCCCACGCCTGGTCAGCCAGGTTCTCCCATCGGACCTCGAGACCTTCCCGGTCGTGGTGCTCACGGGCGCTCGCCAGGCGGGGAAGAGCACCCTCGCCCGCGAGAGCGGGCTGTTGTCGGGCCGTCCGTACCTCACGCTGGACGACTTCGACGTGCGCGTGCAGGCGGCCGAGGCGCCGCACGATCTCCTCCAACGCCATCCCGAGCTCACCCTCGACGAGGTCCAGCGGGAGCCTGACCTCCTCCTGGCCGTCAAGTCGCTCGTCGACAGGGATCGACCCCGCCGGCGGGGCCGCTTCTTGCTCACCGGGTCGGCGAACCTGCTCCTGATGAAGACCGTGGCCGACTCCCTCGCTGGACGTGCCGCCTACCGCACCCTCCATCCCTTGACCCGGCGCGAGCAGCTCGGCTTGGGGTGTGCGGGCCGTTGGACCGACTTGCTGAACCACGAGGTCTCTCGGTGGCCGGATCTCTTGAGGGAGGGCACGGTGCCCGCCGAGGACTGGTCTGAGCTGGCTCGGCGCGGTGGCTTCCCGGTGCCGGCCCTCGAGCTGGCGTCGGATGCGGCCCGCTCGACGTGGCTCGAGGGCTACGTCCGCACCTACCTCGAACGCGACCTCAGGGACCTGTCGAGCGTTCAGAGCCTGCCGGACTTTCGGCGTCTGATGCGGGCGGCTGCGTTGCGCACGGGTGGACTCTTGAACCAGGCCGAGCTGGGACGGGATGTCGGCATGCCCTCGAGCACGGTCATGCGCCACCTCGGGCTGCTCGAGACCTCGCACCTGATCGTGAGGCTGGAGCCCTATGCGGTGAACCGCACGAAGCGTCTCATCAAGGCGCCCAAGCTGTACTGGGCCGACACGGCGTTGGCGCTGCACCTCGGGGGTGCCCAGCCCGGCGGCGTCCACCTCGAGAACCTGATCGTGAACGATCTGATGGCCTGGGCCGACGCGCGCCCGGGTCCCCGAGCGCAGGTGCTCCACTGGCGCACCGCGTCTGGCCAGGAGGTCGACCTCGTCGTGGAAGTCGGCGACCGGCTCCTCGGCGTCGAGGTCAAGGCGACCACCCGACCCTCTCCGGGCGACGTCCGGCACCTGAGGGCCTTCCGTGCTGAGTACGGCGCGTCGGTCGCAGGGTGCCTCCTGCTCCACGCGGGCACGGAGACCTTCCGCATGTCGGAAGGCATCGTGGCCGCGCCCTGGTGGCGGGTGGTCTGAGGCGAGCAGAGCTGCGTCACCTGCACCACCCACCCAACCCAAACCCCTTCCTCCCGCCCGCCCGTTGGTGGTACACACGATCCTGAGGCATCACGAAGCGCGCCCAGGAGGGGCCATGCGTGGATTCATCCTGGCGCTCACGGTCGCAGCGGGCTGTGCCCCGCCCTCGTCCCCCGAAGGCCAGGCGGATCTCCGCGGGCTCCGCACCGGCGACACCGCCGGCGCCGAGCTGGCCATCGACGACCTGGTCGAAGGCGACCTCGTGATCAGCGAGGTGATGGCCAACCCCGACCAGGTGCTCGACTGGCGCGGCGAGTGGTTCGAGGTGTTCAACGCCAGCGGCGGGAGCGTGGACCTCGCGGGCCTCGAGGTCTTCGACACCAGCGAGGCCGTGCAGGGCGAGGCCTTCTCCATCACCTCGGGCTTCGTGCTCGACGCCGGCGACTACGCGGTCATCGCTTCGCGCGACACCGACAACGGCGGCGTGCCCGCCGACCTCACCTGGAGTGGCCACTACCTGCGCAACGGCAGCGACTCGCTCTTCCTCTACAACGGCAGCACCGTGCTCGACACCGTCGCCTGGGACGACGGCGCCACCTTCCCCGACAGCGCCGGGTACAGCATGAGCCTCGACACGAGCGCGCTCGACAGCGCCTCGAACGACGAGGGCGCCGCCTGGTGCAACGCCACCTCCACCTACGGCGACGGCGACCACGGCACCCCCGGCGCCGCCAACGACGGCTGCGGCAGCTGCGAAGACGCCGACGGCGACGGCTACGAGGACGCCGCCTGCGGTGGCGACGACTGCAACGACGACAACCGCTGGCGCAACCCCGACACCGACTGGTACGCCGATGCGGACGGGGATGGCTACGGCGACCTGGCCGACAGCCTGGTGCAGTGCGAGGCCCCGGGCGGCTACGTGCGCAACGCCAGCGACTGCGACGACACCGACGCGGCCCTCACCCTGACCTGCGAGACCTGCGCCGACGCCGACGGCGACGGGTACGAGGACGCCGCCTGCGGCGGGGACGACTGCAACGACGAGAACTACTGGCGCAACCCCGAGACCGACTGGTACGCCGATGCCGACGGGGATGGCTACGGCGACCCGGCCGACGTGCTGCTGCAGTGCGACTTCCCCACGGGCTACGTGCGCAACGCCGACGACTGCAACGACGGCAACGTCTGGCGCAACCCCGACACCGAGTGGTTCGCCGACGCCGACGGGGATGGCTACGGCGATGCCGCGAGCACCCTGGTGCAGTGCGACTGGCCGTCGGGCTACGTGCGCGACGCCAGCGACTGCGACGACACCGACGCCGCGCTTGCCGAGGACTGCACGGGCTGCGGCGATGACGACGGCGACGGCTACGACGACGAGGCCTGCGGCGGAGACGACTGCGACGACGCCAACGCGGCGGTGAACCCCGGAGCCAGCGAAGGCTCCACCGCCGATGGCGTCGACCAGGACTGCAACGGCTGGGAAGACGACGTCACGGTGTGCGCCACCGGAGGCACCTGGAGCACCATCCAGGACGGCGTCGACAACGCCGCAACGGGCTTCACGGTCGTGGTCTGTGCGGGCACCTACACCGAGGAGGTGGTCGTGCCCGACGCCGACCTCTGGCTCGTGTCCGAGGCCGGGAGCGCCGGCACCACCATCGATGCCGATGGCAGCGGCCGGGCCATCACGCTGTCGGCCGGCAGCCTCACCCTCGAAGGCTTCACGCTCACCGGCGGCGACACCGACGACGGCGGCGGCCTCGCGTGCGACGGCGCGTCTTTGGAGCTGGTCGACGTGGCGGCGCACGACAACACCGTCAGCGGCGACGGGGGAGGCCTCCACGCCGCCGACTGTGTGCTCGACGTCGCCGGCTCCAGCTTCACCGACAACACGGGCACCGCGGGTGGCGGACTGTACGCCTACGGTGGCAGCGGCGTGATCAGCGACTCGCTGTTCAGCGGCAACCGCGCCCGGGAGGAAGGGGGCGGGGCCTGGATCACCGCGTCGCACGAGCTGACCGGCAACACCTTCGACGACAACGAGGCCGACGAGCCGAGCGAGAGCGGGTACGGCCCAGGATCCGGTGGCGGCGGGCTGCTCTACTACGGCTCCGGCGACATCACCGACAACACCTTCTCGAACAACACCAGCGACTACCACGGAGGCGGCGCCTACGTGATCGGGCACAGTGGCCTGATCGACGGCAACACCTTCGACAGCAACGTGATCTACGAAGACGGCGCCGGCTTCTACTGCAACCAGTGCTCGGGCACCTTCAGCAACAACCTGGTGACCGACAACGACGCAGGCGACGACGGCGGGGGCGTGCGCATCTTCGTCAGCAACATGGTTATCACCGACAACACCTTCGACAGCAACGTCTGCGGCGACGACGGCGGCGGGCTGAAGATGAGCCACGACGCCAACTACGTGGCCGACAACACCTTCACCGGCAACGACGCCGGCGATGCTGGCGGAGCCGTGGAGCTCGACAACGACGCCACGCCCATCACCGGCAACACCTTCACGAACAACACCGCCTACAACGGCGGCGCGATCCACAGCTGGCTCAACGAAGACGTGATGACCTGGTCCGACAACGTGTTCGACCAGAACACGTCCACGGGCTGCGGTGGGGCCATCGGCATCGACAACGATCCCTACACCGTCACGATCACCACCTCGACCTTCACCGACAACCACGGCCGGGACGGGGGTGCGATCTGCGTCGCCGACGCTCCCTACGACAGCTACGGCAACCAGTACACGAGCTTTGTCGCGATCACGAACTCGGTCTTCACGGGCAACACCTGCACGAGCGAGGGCGGCGCGATGGACCTGGCGGCGGCCGAGGTCACGGTGGCCAACGTGGTGGGTCATGCCAACGACTGCGCCGACGGCGCCTTCCTCACGATCGACAACGGCGGGGTCGTGGAGGTGGTGAACACCATCGCCACCTCGAACCTCGGCGGCGCGGCCTACGACTACGAGGGTGGCACCCTCACGGTCACCTACGGCAACGTGTACGGCAACGACGAGGACTTCCACAGCATGACCGACGCCACGGGCACCTCGGGCAACGTGGCCGTGGACCCGGACTTCGTGGACGCCGAGGGCGGCGACTTCCGCCTGGCGTCTACGAGCGCGTTGATCGATGCAGGCGATCCCTCGGTCCTGGACGTGGATGGGAGCACGTCCGACATGGGTGCCTACGGCGGGCCTCTCGGCGGCTGGTGACACTCAACGCCACAGGCGGAGCAGGCTGGAGGTCAGGGTCGGATCGTCGGTGAGGCGTGCGGCCAATGCGGACAATCGCCCCGCTCGTCGCTCCGCCTGTCCACCACCGTCAGCGCACCGTCCTGAGTACGTCTTTCATCGGCAGAAGGAGGTGAAGCTCGTCGGTCGGACTCGGCTCGATTTCGGGGATCAGGTGTTGGTAGAAGTCGCGAGCGTCGTTGGTCTCCGCGTGGATCAGGAGGCCTCGGCAGCCGATCTCCGTCCCGACAGCGACGAGGCGCAGCAGGACATCGCGGAGGAGGGCGGCACCGAGGCCCCGTCCCTCATGGTCGAGGTGGACTCCCAGGCGGGCAAGGAGGGCAACTGGTTGCGGGTAGCGTCCGGCCCCCTTGAGGAGCCTCGCGGGGGACGCTTCCCGCTCGACCTGGGCCATCGTCCAAGCGTAGTACGCGACCACGGCCGGGTCGCTCGTCTCGGTGACCACGAACACGCGGGTCAAGCCCATCGACGTCGACTGGCGGGGGTGGCGCACCAGCTACCGCGTCTGCTCCTCCGACCGACAGGCGAAGTCGTCCAGGAGATGGTCGCGTGTCAGAGGCACGGGTGCGACATACGCCACGGCGATGTCAGTCGGCGAACGGTGACGGGCGCGCCATGAGCGCCCTGACCCCCGGCAGGTCCCGGGAAGGCCGGGCGTTGATCGCCTCCCAGCACTCCAAGGCGGCTCCGTCCAGGACGAACCGCGTACGGTCGGCCAGGATGCTTCGAGCCGCCACCGTGAGATTCGCGATGACGAACTCCGTGAGTCCGACGCCCGACGCGTCGACCGCTCGGTCGATCAGAGCCCGCTCCTCGGCGGTAGTGCGGACCTCGAGTCGCTTCGATCTCGCTCGTGAAGTTGCCATCCCCGTCCTCCTGTACGGCCAGTGTACGTCCATCCGCCTCGATGATCGAGTCCTCGGAAACCCGCTTTCTCGCGGCTTTGTGAGGCACCACCCCTCGAAACGGCGACACGGCGTGTAACCATCGGGGCCGGGCTGCACCTGAGCGGAAACGGAGCCAAGATGAGCACGTGGATCGGTCTCTTGTTCCTGGGCTGTGCCGAAGCCCCGGCCTGCGGTCCCGGAGAGGGGCTGCACGCTTCCGGCGACTGCGTCTCACTGGAGGTGTCCAGCGAGGACGTGGGGCTCGAAGATGAAGGCGACGCAGAGGCCGACGATCCGGGCGGCTCCGACGACTCCGGTGCCGCGGGCGGGGACGACACCGCGGCCGACACCGCGGACACCACGGGCCCGAGCGGCCCCACCGACAACCCCTGGGCCGGCACCACCGACGTCGCCACCCACGAGGAGATGGCGTGCGAGCGCTACGAGCACCCGTGCAACCACAAGGTGATGTTCGCCTTGGGGTCGGGGGACAGCTGGGCGATCTCGGACTTCGAGCTGGCGCTCCACGCGTCGGTGCCCGATCCGGTGCTCATCCCGCGCGAGCGCGACGGCGAGGACTGGCTCGAGCTGCGCATCTACTACCAGGATGCCTACGAAGGGAACGTCACCGTGAAGGGCGACGAGACCATCATCAGCTTCGCCAGCCTGGCCTTTCCTCGCGATGCCCTGACCAGCGCGAGCGCAGCGGATCTCTTCGCGGGCGAGGCGGGCTACGCGTGGGTGTACCGAGGGACCGACGCCACCTTGCTCGACGACAACGTGGTGGACCCGGGCATCGAGGTGATCGAGGACGGTGAGGGTGGGCTCGCCTTCTACCTGACCCTGCTGAACTCCAGCGAGGGCACGCAGGAGGACCCCGACCACGGCGGCGACGAGTACCCCGATCCGCAGACCCTCTTCCTGGCCACCAGCAAGGACGGGGTGAGCTTCGAGCGCTCCTCCCAGCTCTTCTACATGACCTGGGAAGACGGCATCGGGACCGACCCGGATCCCTTCCCGCTGGGCTTCGACGGGCCGTACCCGGGTGTCTTGCCCAGCTCGTACCTGGTCGGTGGCACCTCCGGGTGGGCCGTGCACCTCTCCCAGGGCGAGGGCCTGCATCGCTGGGAGGGTGACCTCGTCGACGGCCTGACGGACCTCGGGAACGTGGTGCAGGAGCGCACCACCGTGAGCACCACCAGCCTGTTCGACGGCCACATGTGGATCTACGGGCACTACACCGAGGACGCCCACGTGCGGTCCAGCCCGGCGCTCATCCGGGTGCACGAGTACGACGGCTACACCTACAGCGGGCCCGAGGTCGCCTTGAGCTTCGAAGCCGACGAGCTCGTGGAGCGGGGCCTGTACTCGCCCTCGCGGGTGCCGCTGGGGCTCGACGACGGCGTCGATCTGCTGGTCTTCACGACCACGATCACCGCGCTGAGCGGCGAGAAGAACCCGATCTAGCAGGCGTCGCCACCCTCGACGGCCTCATCCCAACGCGATCGAGGCGCCGGCGCAGTAGAGCGGCAGCGACACCAGTCGGTAGGGCATGTCGACGCCCTCGATCCGGACCCGGTTCTGGTCATCTCGAAGCTGGCCGTCGTAGCAGCGGATGCCGAGCTTGTGGTCTGCGAGCCGGAGGTACCGGTGGAGCGACTTCAGGGTGCCTGTAGCTCCTGCCTTCACTTCGAGCGGCAGCATGCGGGTGCCGTGCTGGACAAGGTAGTCGACCTCGGCGCTGCCGCGGGACGACGCGCTGACCCAGAAGTGCAGGACCTCTGCCCGACGTGACTGCTGGGCGACGAGCTGTTGCCCGACGAACATCTCCGCGACGCGTCCGTCGAGCAGCACGTGCAGCGGGGATCGCCGCAGCTCTTCGGGCAGCACACCCAGCGAGCTGACCGCCATGCCCACGTCCAGCGGGAGCAGCTTGGGAGCGGTGCGTGCGCGGGTCTCAGGAGGCCAGCTCCGCGAGCTCGTGGGCCACACCCTTCGCGTCACCATGGCGGCCTCCAGGCGACCCAACGCGGTCTGCATCGGTCGGGAGGCGAAGCCCGGCACGAACCCTTCGTACTTGAAGCGCCTGCCGTAGTGGTGCCTCAGGCCGTCAAAGGCTGCCTCGAGGGGCGCCATGTCGCGCACGCCGGCGTACTTGTGCAGGTCCTCGGCGTAGGCCTGGGTCAGGTCGCCGTGCACCTGCCGCACCTCGACGAGCGACGAGGTCTCCTTCCACCGGACGACCGCTTCCGGCATGCCGCCGATGAGGAGGTAGTCGCGCAGGCGATCCCGGGCCTCCTCGTGGGCCGCGTGAGCGAGGGGTGTCAGCGTTCGGATGGACGCGTCGATGGCGTTGGCGAGCTGCACGCGGCTCGTGGCGCGGAGGAACTCGTCGAACGACATGGGGTGGAGGTAGCGGAACGTGACGCGACCGACCGGGAAGGAGAAGTCGCGTTCCTGGAGCCGCACCTCCATCAGCGAGCCGGCCGCAACCACCGCGAGCTCGGGATGGTCCTCGTACAAGAAACGCAACCACGGCACGACGTGTGGCCGCTCCTGGATCTCGTCCAGAAAGAGCAGTGTGTTGGCGCCGAGGGTAGCGAGGTCGACGCGGACGGCGAGCGCCTCCAGAAGCTCGTCCGCCGAGCGACAGGCGTCGACCAGCCTGCGGTCCGCGGGACGTTCCAGGTTCAGCTCGACGTACTGATCGAAGTTGCGCCCGAGCTGCCGAACCGACGCGGTCTTGCCAACCTGCCTGGCGCCACGAAGGATCAGCGGCTTGCGATCCGCAAGCCGGCTCCACCTCAGGAGTTCGGCGTCCAGCTGGCGAGCAGCGTAGCTCATGGGCACCAACATATCTCTCCGTACACATAAACACCATGGTGTTTCTACACTAAACGAGCGGTTGCAGCCGCTGACGACCCTGCGCCGCCTGGGCTCGCGCCCCGAGGTGTAAGGGGCAGCGCTCCACCACCGTCCCGCTCCCGACCCTGCCCAGGGAGCGTCGATGTGGTTCCTCCTCGCCTGCACCGCGGACCTCGCCGAGGACCGCGCCTTCGTGCTCCTCGAAGGCGATGCGATCGAGGTCGGCTGGCGCCTCGTCGTCGACGACGAGCTCTACGCGCCCGTGCTGCCCGTGGTGGTGGAGGCCGGCGCTCCGATCCTGCTCGAGGGGCCCTCGGACGAGCTGGAGCTGAGCCTCGAACCCGGTGAGCTCGCCTGGGTCGATGCCACCGGCGGCGCCGACCTCTGGACCCTGGGGCGCGACCTCGAGGAGGACGCCCTGCTGGTCGATGGCCCCGACGACGTGCTCGAGGCCATCGCCGAGCACGCCGATCTGGAGCTCGACCAGGGCCCCGAGGGGCTCACCGTGCTCAGCGGGCCCGGCGCCCTCGTCGTGTCCGAGCTGGTGGGCCAACCCGAGGACCTGTACGAGGCCTTCCCGGTCGACCTCGACGAGGCGGCCACCGAGGGCTGGGGGAGCACGGGTGGCAGCTGGTCCGGCCACGCCCCGACCGCGCCCACGATCATCGCGGAGGGCAGCGCGGCCCTGCTCGGACCCGGGGCCGCCGCCCTCGGCGACGGTCGGGCCCGCTCCGGGGGGCTCGGCCAGTTCGGCGAGCTCGTGGGCGACAGCCTGGGCGGCCCCGACCCCCGCATGGTCGGCGTGTACGACGCGGCCGACCGTTGCCTGACCCTGCGGCTGGATGCGCGCTGGTCCCTGTGCGACGGCAGCGCGCAGGGGGCGTGGACCACCGAGGGCGGCGAGCTGGTGCTGATCGGCGGGGAGCGCTTCGGCCCCCGCGAGCTGGTGAGGAGGTGAGCATGCGTCGACGTGGATTCCTCGGGCTCGGGCTCGGTCTGGCGGTCGCCCCTGCGCTCGTGCGCGATGCCTTCGGTGCCGGCCTGGCGCTCCAGCCCAACGACGTCGCCCGCGCGTGGGTGGAGGCGCTCGACGAACGAAAGCCCCTGTTGGTGCTCGTGGTGCCCACGGGGGAGGGCGCCGACACCTGGCGCCGCGGCCAGACCTTCGGCGCCTGGATGAACCACGGGGGGGTGTCGGCGCTGGAGCTGATGGGGCTCTGCGTGCTGGCCTGCGCCACCCCCGAGGCGCTGGCCGAGCTCGGCGTGGTCGCCAGCGACGAGGATCTGATGGTCCTGGTCGAGGGGCCCGAGCTGCCGGCGCGGGTGACCCGGATCCAGGTGCCGCTGGACCCGCTCGTCGAGAACTACGAGATCCTCTGGGAAGCGCGGGTGGCCGAAGAGGAGCGCCTGGTGCGCGCGAACAACGAGCTGCTCACCGCGTCGCTCGCCGCCGAGCTCGCGCCCGACGAGGCCGCCTTGCGCGCACGCCTGGAGCGCAGCTGGCCGAGCCTGGCCGGCGTGCGCCGCTCGGAGATCCGCACCGTGCTGGCCGGCCACGCCCAGGCCACCTTCGTCGACGCGCCGGTGGCCGGTGCTCGCTGGGCGCACAGCGGCGGCTGCGGCATGCGCTTCGAGGACGAGGACGAGGACGACAACGGCTGGGGCGTGGCCTGCGGCATGGGGCACGTGCCCGCGCTCTCCGGTCGGCTGCTCTACTTCTGGACGCAGGACGAATGAGCGTCGGCGTCGGCTTCGCGCTGCACCCGGACCCGGCGTTCCTCGAGCTCTGCGAGGCGCTGTTGGCGGGCTGCGACTACGTGGAGCTGGTGCCCGAGACCCTGTGGCGCGGCCGGGACGGCGCGCCCAACGGCTTCTACGAGCCCCTTCGGCGACTCGTGGCGCGCTGGGGCCTGGCCACGGTCGGCCACGGCGTCGCCTTCGACCTCGGCTCCGAGCACCCTGAAGAGACCCTTCGGCGCAACGCGTGGCTGGAGCTCCTGGTGCGAGACCAGGCCGCCTTCGGGTTCCGATGGATCAGCGACCACCTGGGCGCGACCAGCGTGGCCGGCGAACACGTCGGGCTGCCCATGCCGCTGCCGCCGGTGCCCGCCACGGCAGCTCGGACCCGCTCCAGCCTGGACCTGCTGGGCGCCCTCGCGCCGGCGGCCGTGGAGAACAGCGCCTGGACCTTCTTCCCCGGCGACCCGCTGGACGAGCCCGCCTGGCTGCTCGAGGCCTGCCGCGGGCACCACCTCGTGCTCGACCTGCACAACCTGCTCACCTCGGCCGAGAACCTCGGCTTCGAAGCAGAGGCCTGGCTCGACCGGCTGGACCTGAGCCGGGTCCTCGAGATCCACGTGAGCGGCGGCAGCGAGAGCCCGAGCGGCTGGCTCGCGAGCGGCCGCAGCTTCCACCTCGACAGCCACGACCAGGCGGTGCCGGAAGCCGTGTGGCGGTTGCTGGAGCAGGTGCTGCCGGCCTGCACGGGGCTGCGGGGCGTCACGCTGGAGCGCATGGAGGGCACGGTCGCCCAGGCCGACGTTCCCGTGTTGGCGGAGGAGCTCGCCAGGCTGCGCTTCCTGGTGGCGCGGTGAGCTACGAGCAGGTGCTCGCCGCCGTGCTGCGCGCCCCCGATCCGGGAGCGGCGCTGGCCGACCGGCTGGCCGGCGAGCTGCCGGATCCGGTGCGCGCCGCGCTCGCCCGGGTCGACCCGGACGGGCTGCGTGTGGCCGCTCTGTTGGTCGTGCGCCTGCGCTTCGAGCGGGTCGTGCAGGGATCCGGCCAGGCCGCCGCGTGGTTCGAGGCCGACCCCCGGGCCTTCACCGCAGCGTTCAAGCGCTTCCATGCGGCGGTCGCGCCCACCGGTGTGCTGGCGCTCGAAGAAGGGGCGGCCTTCGAGGTCTGGCTCGCGGGCGACTGAGGCCCCTCACTCACAGACCGGCGCCACCTCCACGCGGTCGATCGTGTGCAGGTCGAAGGCGTCGCCGGTGCCCGCGGTGAAGCCCAGCCAGCCGTCGAAGCGCACCAGCTCCGCGATCTTGCCGTCGAGGACGAGCTCGTCGTCGACCCACACGCTGATCAGCGGGGCCGCGAGCTCCAGGCGCACGTCGAACCACCCGCCACGCAGGCCGGGCAGCTCCGCCCAGGCGAGCGCTTCGCGTGGCTCCCCGTCCACGTGGACCGCCACGTGGGGTTCGGCGGTGGGGTCCCAGCTGTTCTCGAAGGTGTCGAACTCCAGGTGGAAGCCGAGCATGGCCTCGCCGCCGTCCGGCGTGCAGCCGTCTCCGTCGCCGTAGCCGAGGCAACCGCCCGCGGCGCCCAAGAGCGAGCTCTCGGGCCGCACCACGCTCAGGGAGAAGCCGTCCGCACCGTCTCCGTCGCCGATCCAGGCGCGGAAGGTCACGCCCAGGTCTCGGGTGTCGACGGCGTGCAGGGTCTGGAAGGCGCTGCCCGCGGCGTGAGGGGCGAGCCCGGTGAGCTCGAGGTCGTCGCCGTCGAAGTGCGCGGAGCCCTCGAGGGTCCAGCGGTCGTCGGGCTGGGTGAAGTCCTCGGGATCGACCCAGCCGCAGACCTCCACGCGCGAGCCGTCGGTGGTGCGGTGCCCCTGGCCGTCCTGGGCTGCGAGCACCAGGTGGTGCACCCCTCGGGAGAGCGTCCCGACGAAGGCGCTGCGGTCTTCGGTCACCGTCCACGGGTCGAGCTCCCCGTCGAGGTTCGACATCCAGCGGGCGTGCAGGCGTTGGCTGTCGGGGTCGCTCACGAGGCCCTCGAACGCGATCTCGGCGCCTTCCTGCAGCACCGAGCCGTCGGGGGGCGTGAGGATCTCGACGACCGGTGGCTCCTCGCCGGGGGGCTCGTCGGCGCCCTCCACGTCGTCGGACAAGGTGGAGAAGCCCTGGTCGGTGCAGGCGGCGAGGAGGATGAGGGCCACGCACCGCAGGGTAGCCGTGGAACGGGGGCGACCGGGGTACCTACGCTGGCCGGGCGAGCTCAGCCGCCTCCCGGCCCCAACAACTCCACCGTCAACCCCGCCCCAGCCGAGTCGGCCCGATCCACCCCCGCGGGGTCCGTGGGAATCGGCCAGCTCGCCACGACCTTCCGTCCGCTCAGGCCGCGGTAGCGGGTGCCTTCGGCGCCGCCCTTGATGCGGAGCACGTGCCGACTTGGATCGAGCTCCACCGCGTCCGAGGTCTCGTGGAAGCGCCGATCGGTGGCGTGGTACCGCCCCGCCCGCCCGTCCAGGGCCACCAGCGCGATGCTGGCGGGGACGGTCACCTCGAGCTCGGCGTCTGGGAAGGACTCCGCCAGGTGGTGGTACACGGTCACACCCACGGTGTCCGGACCCGCCACCCGCGTGAGGTGTTCGCCGCTCAGCTTCATCTCGGTCCACGGCGAACCCGGCAACAGCGCCACGGGCAGGAAGCCCAGCGGCAGCCAACGCCAGGGCCCGGCACGCGCGGCGGTGAGCACGGCCACGGGCGCGACCAGGAGCAAGGGCACCACCAGCAGCATCGGGTGGAGGAAGCGCAGGTTGAACTCCGCCGCCACGCTCGGGAGCACCCCCGCGCACACCGCCGCCACGCCCGCCCATCCCGCGAACGCGCCCCGTCCCCGCCACACCGACCCGACCACCCCGATGCCCCCGCCGATCACCAGCGCCAGGAGCAGCGGACCCCCGAGCGACGGCCACACCACGTGCAGCCGCTGCCACGTGCGCGCGAGCTTCTCCACCTGCAGGCCAGGACCGCTGGAGCCCAGGCGGGAGAAGGTGGTGAACACCGTGCTCGGCGCCATCGACTGCCCGAACACGTAGCCGTCGCCCGTGAGGTCCTCGCCCCCGACCGGGGCGAGCACCTCGCCGCCCGGCGCGCCGCCCGGCGGTGGAGGAGGCGGCGGCGGCTGGCCCCCGCCCGACTCGGCCACCCCCTGCTCGAGGTAGGGGCTCACGACCTGGGCGTCGAGGGTCATCAGGTCGATGGGGAAGGCGGCGTAGGCGATGGCGACCGCGGTCAGGGGCGCCGCCAGCCAGGCGAGGCGAAGCCCGCGGCCCGGTCCCGTCACGGCCAGCCACGACAGCCCGCCGAGCCCCGCCAGCATCAGGCCGAGCGGCAGGCCCTTCTCCATCGCGGCCAGGACCACGGTGACGCCCAGCCCGACCATCACGAAGCCACCGGTGCGGCCGCGGGCGGCGTCGGCCAGGCCGGCCACGGCGACCACGGCGCCCGCAGCCCACAGGGCGTACGCGTTGGTCCACCCCGCGGCGTTGGGGACCTGCGGGAAGGCGAGGGTGGCCAGCACGACCGCGAGGGCGCCGGGAAGGCCGAACACCACCTGACCCAGCCGGAAGAGCGCGGTGAGCGCGGCCGCGGTGGCCAGGAGCGACACGCCCTGCGCCGCCACGAAGGTCGGGTCCGGGCTCAGGTGGTCGAGCGCCGCGGTCATCCAGCCGTAGAGCGGCCAGCGGTTGGGCGGGTAGGGCACGTCCTGGGTCAAGGCGAGCACCGACTGGTACCAGGAGTCGGCGTCGGAGCCGGTGGGCACCCAGAGAGGGTTGAGCTGCAGGTGCAGCAGCACCAGCGCGGCGGTGACGGCGGCGAACACCCACCCTAGGCCGCGCTCGGAGGGGGCCTCGGGGGTGGCCTCGCGGCCGAGGAAGCGCCCGACCAGCCCCAGCACGGCGAGCCCGACGAGCCCTGCCTCGAAGGGGGTGGGCACGAAGTCGGTGACCGCCCGGCCGCTCGCCGCTTCGCCCGCGTGCACGCCCCAGGCCTGCCGTCCGTCGATCACCGCGCCGAGGGCGAGGCTGTCGCCGTCGAGCTCGCCGTCGGTCGGCACCACCTCCACCGTCCAGGTCTGGCCGCTCTCGGTGGACGCCGCGGGCACGGCCTGCTGGTCGTCCCAGGCCGGCGCGGGCACCCCGTCCACCGTCCACCGGATGCGGTAGCTCAACGGGTCGCCGTCGATCGGGTTGCCTTCCAGCACCAGCTCCAGGTCCTGGTCGTTCCGCGGCGGGTCGTGGGCGAGCCAGCCCACCACGTGGGGCGCCAGGTTGCCCACCGTGGCCTCCACCGCGTCGTCGCCCACCGACACGCGCCACACCTCACCCTTGGTGGTCATCGAAGCGGGCACGACCTGCCGACCGTCCAGGGAAGGGACGGGCACGCCGTTCCGGGTCCAGCGCACCTCCGCCGGACCCGGCGGGTGCAGCAGCGCGTACAGGTCGTCGATGCTGGTCGGTTCCGGCGGGCTCAGGCGCAAGGCGGGGAGCGCGCCGAACGCCCACCAGGCGGCGGCGGGGCACAAGAGCGCCACGAGAACCGCCCACCACGCCGTCGGGGGAGCCCTCACGCCGGCGCCTCGGCACGGTGGTGGGTGCGCCACGGGTAGGGTGGGCCGCGATGCCGCCACCCTCCTCGGACCCGACCGCCGGACCCGGACGCGTCGCCGTGCTCGGCGCGGGCCCTGCGGGTCTCGCCGCCTCCCTGGCCCTGGCGCGTCGAGGTGCCACACCGGTGCTCTACGAGCGCGCCGCCACGGTCGGCGGCATCTGTCGGACCCTCTCCTACCAGGGCTACTACTTCGACCTGGGAGGTCATCGCTTCTTCACCAAGTTCGACGAGGTGCAGAGGCTCTGGGAGGAGGTGCTCCCCGACGATCTGCTCCTCCGTCCGCGGATGAGTCGAATCTACTACGGCGGCGACTTCTACGACTACCCGCTGCGCGCCACCAACGCGCTGCGCAACCTCGGGGCGGTCGAGAGCGCCCGCTGCATGGCCAGCTACCTGAGGGCGCGGCTCCGCCCGAACCGGGTCGAGGAGAGCTTCGAGGACTGGGTCTCGAACCGCTTCGGCAACCGGCTCTTCGACATCTTCTTCCGCACCTACACCGAGAAGGTCTGGGGCATCCCCACCTCGCAGATCGGCGCGGAGTGGGCGGCCCAGCGCATCAAGAACCTGAGCCTGGGCACCGCCGTGAAGAGCGCGCTGCCGCGGCGCCTGGCCCGCGTGCTCCCAGGGTCCAACGAGACCGTGACCTCGCTCATCGAGCAGTTCCACTACCCGCGGCGCGGGCCCGGCCAGATGTACGACGCCATGCAGGTCCTCGCGGCCGAGGCTGGGGCCGACATCCGCACGCGGCACGAGGTGGTCGGGCTGCTGCGGGAGGGCCATCGCGTCACGCACGTGGAGGTGCGGAACGCCGACGGCGTGCACACCGAGCCCGCGGACCAGGTGCTGTCGTCCATCCCGCTCACCGTGCTCGTGCGCAGCCTGCGGCCCGCGGCGCCGTCCGAGGTGCTCGCGGCCGTCGACCGGCTCCGCTACCGCCACCTGCTCACCGTCGACCTCATCGTCGACCACCCGGACCTCTTCCCCGACAACTGGATCTACGTGCACGACCCGGCGCTGAAGCTCGGGCGCATCCAGAACTTCAAGAACTGGTCGCCGGAGATGGTGCCCGACCCGAGCCGCACCTCGCTGGGGCTGGAGTACTTCTGCTCCACGGGCGACTCCTTGTGGGAGGCGTCCGACGAAGAGCTCCTGGCGATCGGCACCCGTGAGCTCGAAGAGACCGGGCTCCTGCGGGGCGCGAAGGTGCTCGACGGCACGGTGTTCCGGGTGCCCCGCGCCTACCCCGTCTACGAGCGGGGCTACGAGGCGCACCTCGACTGCATCGTCGACTTCGTGAAGGGCCTGGACAACGTGCAGCCGATGGGGCGGTACGGCATGTTCAAGTACAACAACTCCGACCACTCGATCCTCACGGCGCTGTTGGCCGTCGAGAACCTGCACGGCGCCCGCCACGATCTCTGGGCAGTCAACACCGACAGTGACTACCAGGAGATCCGCCAGAACGGCTGACTCCCAGCGCGATCCCGTACCGTGATGCACTGCAGGAGAGCGGCCTGGGCACTATGCTATCGGCGATGCTCGCCCTGCTCCTCAGCTGTGCCGACACCCCGCCGTGCGCCAGCGGCTACGGCCGCAGCCAGCGCGGGGACTGCGTGGCCCTCGCCAGTGGCGACGACACCGCTTCCGTCACGCCAGGCGACGACACTGCGAACGAGCCCCTCGAGCTGCCCTTCGACGCGGCGGTGCTCGAGCCCGTGCCCGCCCTCGCGGGCTCCTTGTGGGCCGGCACCGCGCTGGCCGACTTCGACGGCGATGGGCGCACCGACCTCTACGTGCCCAACGGCAAGGGCTACGCCGACTACCTCTACCTGAACCAAGGCGACGGCCGCTTCGTCGACGCGGCCGCGGACTGGGGCCTCGACAGCCTGGAGCAGCACGAGCAGGCCGCAGCCGGCGACCTGGACAACGACGGGGACCCGGATCTCGTGGTTGGAATCGGCTGCAGCTACGGCACGCTGGACGAGCACGGCGAGTCGATCACCGACGGCGAGGTGGTGGTCTACGAGAACGTGGGTGGCGCCTTCTCCGAGGTCCGGCGGGTGGGCGACGAGATGCGCGACGGCTTCGAGCTCTGCCCCGTCTCGCTCACGCTGATGGACGTCGACGGCGACGGCGTGCTCGATCTCGACGTGTGCTCGGGCGTGGATCCCGACGCCACCTTTCCCTGGGTCTTCCAGAAGGTGCTCGACGAGAGCGAAGACCAGATCTTCCTCGGACACGGCGAGCTGGACTTCGCCACGAAGCCCGTGCCCTTCGAGACCTCGAACTACGCCGATCGGGCGTCGGTGTACCGCTACGTCAGCTTCGCGAGCGCGTACGTGGACATGAACGCCGACGGGCACCTCGACCGCATCGCCGGCCACGGCGGCGCCTTCATCAGCATCTACCTCTACAACCCCGACGAGAACGCCTTCGACGGCGCCTACGACCGGCTCGACGCGGACTTCGGGCTCTGGATGGGCCTGGCCACCGGCGACTACGACGCCGACGGCGATCTCGACCTCTACGCCACCAACCAGGGCGTCAGCCCCCTGCTGCAGGGCTACGACAACCTCCCGCCCCCCGACCACACCGACCTCACCCTGCTGGCCGAAGAGACCCTGCTCGGTGTGGAGCTCGTGCCCTTCCAGTCGGTGTTCGAGAACCGGGAGGGCACCCTGGTCCGTTCCGAGTGGTCGCTCGATGCCCCGCAGGTGCTGGCCGGCGACGCCTTCGACGGCCTGCCCGACAGCACCACCGGCGAGCTGGCGTACCCCGAGTGGGAGGTGCTGGAGGACCTGGAGCGCATCGCGTGGAGCTGGGGCGCGCAGCCGCTGGACATCGACGCCGACGGCTGGCCCGACGTGGCGTACGCCTCCAACAACTGCTCGCCCCCCATGTGCATCGTGGGCGACGAGGAAGCGGCCGCGGGTCCCGGGGGCCTGTTGCGCAACGTGGAGGGCACCGGCTTCCGGGATCTGACGTGGAGCTCGGAGGTGGCCAACCTCGACGAGGGCGGCGGCTACCGCGACGGTCGCGGAGTCTCGGTCGGCGACCTCAACGGGGACGGCTACGGCGACTTCGTGGTGGCGAGCCGCGCCTACACGGCCAGCGAGTCCGATCCGCTCGACCAGGAGCTCGGCACGGTGAACGTGTGGCTCAGCCAGCCGCGCGACGGGCACTGGCTGCAGGTCGACCCGGTGGGCAGCACCAGCAACCGCGACGCCCTGGGCGCCACGGTGCTCGTCGACGACGGCGAGAAGCGGGTGATGTGGGGCATCGGCAACGGCGGCAACACCAACGGCTCGAGCGAGCCGGTGGCGACCTTCGGGGTGGGCAGCGCCGAGCACGTCGACCTGGTGGTCACCTTCCCCAGCGGGGCCACGGTGAGCCTCGACCAGGTGGCGGTCGACCAGCGCCTCGTGGTGGAGGAGCCGTGATGTGGGTCCTCGCCGGGGTCGCCCTCGCCGGCGACGCCGACAGCTACCAGAGCGCCGCGGCCTGCGGCGAATGCCACCCGACCCACTACGCCCAGTGGCGCACGTCGATGCACGCCTACGCGGCCCTGAGCCCCGTCTTCGACGCGATGGCCGCCAAGGCCTACCGCGACAGCTCCGGCGAGATCGGCACCTTCTGCACCGGCTGCCACACCCCCATCGGCACCGCCCAGGGGGAGCCCGGCGTGACCGAGGCCGCCACGCGGAGCGCGATCTCGCGCGACGGCGTGAGCTGCCACTACTGCCACACCGCGGTCGACCACGACGGGGTGGTGGGCAACACCAAGATCCTGACCGATCCCACCGGCCCGATGCGGGGACCCTTCGGCGGCACCTCGACCGACGGGCACACCTCCGAGCAGAGCGACTTCGTGACCGGCGCCGCGTTCTGCGGCTCGTGCCACGACGTCTTCGCGTTCCCGGCGCTGCAGATCGAAGAGGCCTACACCGAGTACCTGGAGTCCCCGTCCTACCCGGGCAACGTGCGCTGCCAGGACTGCCACATGAGCCCCGAGCCGGGTGCCGCGACCACCCGGGCCAGCGGCCCGATCGCCACCGGCGACTACCCGGACCGCTCGCTCTCGGATCACAGCTTCGTCGGACCCGACTACAGCCTGATCGACACCTTCCCCTACCCGGACGACCCCGCCGCGAGCGCCAAGGCCCAGGCGGAGCAGCTCCAGAAGATCCAGACCCTGCTGGAGAACGCCGCCACCCTCGAGGACATCTACGTGCAGCCCGGGTCGAGCGAGACCATGGTCGGCGTCACGCTGGTCAGCACCACCAACGGCCACCGCTTCCCCACGGGCTTCACCAGCGAGCGCCAGGTGTGGGTCGAGCTGCAGGTCACCCAGGACGGCGAGGTGGTGTGCGCCAGCGGCGACCTGGACGCGCACGGTGACCTGCGCGACGCCCACTCCGAGCAGGTGCTCGCCGGCGAGGTCGAGCTCGACGAGCAGCTCGTCAACCTGCAGAGCGAGAACTGGTACCGCTGGAACCCCGGCGGCGGCGAGACGAGCGAAGCGCTCTTTCCCTTCGAGGCCGACACCATCCTGCGGCGGAGCCTGGAGCCGGGGGAACGGCGCGAGGTGTCCTTCGCCTGCGACGGGCTCACGGCCGGCGCCTGGCAGGTGAGCCTGCGGCTGCGCTACCGGAACCTGCCGCCCTACGTGTTGCGCGCGCTGCAGCTCGACGACCTGGTGGAGCGGCTGCAGATCTTCACGATCGCCACCCTCGAAGAGGAGGGCACGTGGTCTGGCTGATCGCGTGCGGCACGCCCACCGACACCGCCATGGTCGCCGACAGCCCGGCGGTCGACACGGTGGTCGACACCGAGGTGGTCGACACCGAGGGCCACGACTCCGCGGAGGTGGACCCGTGCACGGTGAACGGGCAGGGCAGCGGCTCCGTGGTCGGCTCGGCGGACTGCACCGACGGCGTGTGCGCGGTCGCGGCCGGCAGCTTCTGGATGGGCTCGGACGTCTCCGAAGACGAGTGCCCCGTGCACGAGGTCACCCTGTCGGGCTACCGGATCGACCGGGACGAGGTCAGCCGGGGAGCCTGGGCCGCGTGTGTCGAGGCTGGCGCTTGCGACGACATCCCAGCGGTCTGCGAGGGCGTGACCGCGTCCTGGGCCTCGGACGAGGTCTGGGGCGGCGATCCGGCCGACTACCCGGTGGTCTGCGTGGACTGGGCCGCTGCGGGCGCGTACTGCGGCTGGGTCGGTGGCCGCTTGCCGACCGAGGCCGAGTGGGAGCGCGCGGCGGCGGGGGACGAGGGCGCCACCTGGCCGTGGGGCGCGTTGGCGCCTGACTGCGAGGTCGCGAACTTCCGCTTCTCGAGCTGGTACTGCGCCGAGGGCCTCACCTTCGTGGGCACCTGGGAGGCGGAGAGCGCGTACGGCCTGCGCGACGTGGCCGGAAACGCCTGGGAGTGGGTGGCCGACGCCTACGACGCCACCTGGTATGCGCGGTCGCCAGCCCAGGACCCGACGGGCCCCACCGAGGACTGCGCGCTCGCACCCACGGCCACCCCCTCGGACTGCACCGCGCGGGTGATCCGTGGGGGCGCCTGGAACACCACCGAGAACAACACGCGCAGCGCCGCCCGCAGCTTTGCCGCGGCCACCGTGGTCGACCGCAACATCGGCTTCCGCTGCGCCTACGACTGAGCGGGCCTCAGAGCGCCCGGATCCACACGCCGAGCTCGCGGAACGCCAGGTAGGCGGCGGCGCCGTCGGCGGTGATCACGATGTCCATGGTGCGCTGGGTCTCGAGGTTCTTCCCCACACCGAGCGCGTCGCCGCCCCAGTCGTACCAGCTGCCGCCGGCGTCGTCCGAGCGCCAGATCGCACGCTGGCCGTCGATCGCGAGCACCACGTCGCCGCGGCAGGCCACGGTGAGGAACTCGTCGTCGCTGGGCGCGAGCGCGATGGACCAGCTCGACCCGGCGTCGTCGGACACGGCCACCCCCGCGTCGGTGGCCGCGTAGGTGCGCGTGCCGCACTGCTCGATCTGGCTGATGTCGCTCGCTTCGAGGTTGGCCTTCGACCAGGTGCGCGCGCCGTCGGTGGAGCGGTAGAGCCCGAAGCCAACGTCGCCGGTGTGGTCGATGCCGCCCCCGCGGAAGCTGCCGGCCAGCACCACGCCCTGGTGGTCCTGCGCGAAGTGCAGCACCTGGATCGAGGCCTCGCTCACCGGTAGCCCTTCGTGCACGCGCTCCCAGGTCTCCGCGCCGTCCTCGGAGAGGTACACGCTCGCCTGGCTGTCGGCGAAGTCGCCCGAGCCTGCGGAGCCGACCACCACCCGGTCGGGGTCGAAGGGGTCGATGGCGAGGGCGTGCAGGTGCACGTGCATGTCGTCGGCCTGCACGGTGTCCCAGGTCGCGCCGAGATCCGGTGACCGGTACAGCACGTCGTCGGTGGTGACCCAGAGCTCCTCGGGTCGCGAGGGGTTGGCCGCGAGCACCATCACGTAGTGCATGTGGGTGGACTCGTGGGACCAGGTCGCGCCCCAGTCCGTGCTCGCGAAGAGCCCGCGCTCGCAGCTGCTGCCGACCCAGAGCAGGTCCTCGCACACGGGGTGGGCGAGCAGGGTGGCCAGGTCGACGTCGACCAGACCGCTGGAGAAGTCCTCGCCGGTCCGTCCCGCGTCGTCGGAGCGCCAGATGCCCTCCGCCAGGCCGGCGTAGAGCGTGCCGTCTGCTGCGAAGGCCACGGTGAGCACCTCGTCGTCGAGGTCGGTGGCCTCGAACACGCTGCCGTCCCAGGTCCACAGGCTGCCCCCGGCCGCCACGACCAGCGCGCCGTCGCTGCGGCTGGCCAGACCCGTGATGCTGCCGGACACCAGGCCGGCCGAGGCCCAGGTGACGCCTTCGTCGGTCGAGGCCTGCACCTCGTCGCCGTCGGCCGTGTAGAGCACCCCGTCGCCGACGGCGAACGCGCCGACCTCCTGCCCGGAGCTGCGCACGATCTGCCAGGTGCCGCCTTCGTCGGCGGACCGGAAGAGGGGGCCGTCCTGCCGCATCGCGAACAGCGTGGTGCCGTGGGTGTGCAGGGACCAGGCCTCCGTGTCGGAGGTCGAGCCTCCCGCGCCCTCGTCGTTGACCTCCCCGAGGGCGGTGAACGACGCGCCGCGGTCGTCGGAGCGGTAGGCGGAGCCGCCCACGATGGCGAAGAGCGCCTCGTCCATCCAGGCGAGCCCGGTGACCGTGGCGGTGCCCTCGCCGGCCGGTGCGCTGTTCGTCCAGCCTTGCCCGCCGTCTTCGCTGAGCCAGAGGTCCTTGGCGCCATAGGCGAGCAGGTCGGGGTCGTCGGGGTGCACCGCGAGCTGGCCTTCCACGTGGGTGATGGGCGCGTTGAGCGGCGACCAGGCGGCGTCCAGGCGGTACAGGCCGTTGGCCTCGGTGCCGGCGTAGGTGGTGCCGCCGCTCACGCCGAAGGTGATCACGTCGCCCCCGGGGGCCGAGGACGTGGCGGTCCACGAGGTGGGCAGCGCCTCGGTGCGCCCGGTGACTTCGGGGCAGGTGATGGCGGCGGGGGCCGTGACGGCGGGCAGCGAGGTGTCGGAGGGGGGCGAGGTGTCCGCCGGGCTGTCGGAAGACGTGTCGGCCAAGGACTCGGCGGGTGGTTCGTCGCCGTGGCAGCCTCCGGCGAGCAAGCCCAGGAAGAGGCCGGTCATGTGCGCCTCGAGCGGCGTGCCAGCGCCAGCATGGCCAGCGCCCACCAGCCGGCCGTGCCGGAGCCGCAGCCGCACGAGCCCTGGTCCTGCGGCGCCGCGTCCGCAGCGGAGCCCGTGTCGCGGGTTGGGGTGCCGGTGCCGTCCGCGGGCTCCTCGGCCGTGTCGGCGGTGTGCGGGTCCGACCCGCCCGAGTCGGGGGCCGCGGTGTCGTCGTCCTCGGACAGACACACCAGCGTGCCCTCGGCCTGCTCGATGCCGGGCGCGTCGTCGACCAGCACGAAGCAGTCGCCGGCCCCCGGCTCCCTCACCAGGAGCAGCTCGGTCGTGGTCTCGGGCAGCGCACCGCCCCAGGCGTAGGTGCGGCCGCCGTCGTCGTCGACCCGCAGCAGGTGCAGCGCGGTCGCGCCGGTGGGGTCACTCGTTCCGGGGGTGAGGGTCATGGTGTAGGCGGTGGCGGTGGGGTACGCGCACGCGTCGTGATCGACGACCTCGGCGATGGCGTCCACGGTGATGGTGGACCCGCCGGGCTCCGGTCCGGGCACGTCGGCCACCGTGAAGGTGTGGTCGAGCGGCTCCTTGCTGCCACGCCGCCGCGCGGTGATCGTGTGCTCGCCCACGGCCAGCGTGGCCTCGGGCCGGACCACCACCAGGTGCTCGGTGGCGTACGGGCCCTCGAACCACAGGAGCTCCTCGGTGCCGAAGGCCACGGCGCCATCGGGCCCGGAGAGCTGGATCTCGAGGTTGGCCAGGCTGGTGTCGGAGCCGTTTCCGAAGCGCACCACGGGCTGCGCCGTGGTCGGAACGTCGCTGGCGCCGTCGGGGGGGAGCACCTCGACCACCGTGCTGTCGACCGCGCACGGCCAGGCCAGGCTCACCCACCACATGCCCGCGCTCCTCAGGCCACCAGCACGCGCCCGAGATCGACCCACGGGCCCTCCTCCAGGGTGCTCAAGGCGGTCGACCAGGCGAGGGGATCGTGCACGATCCGATCGTAGTGGCTGCGGTCGACCTGCAGCACCCCGCCGGGCCCGCGCAGGTGCAGCGTCTCGTCCACCCGTTCCAGCCGCGGACGGACCGGGCTCAGCGTGCCGGACCGCCGCACGAGGTCGAGCTTCAGCACCTCCAGCCACACGTCGGAGAGGCCGGCCTGCTGCGCCACGACCTTCTCGCGGAGCGCCGCGAAGCCGAACACGGCGCGGGGCCGGAGGCCGGCGGCCAGGGCGCGTGCGTCGGGGCTGGCGAGGTCGATCAGGGTGGCGCGCCAGCAGCGCCGGGTCTCCGCCTCGCGCTCCGTCCAGGCGCGCTCGCCCGACGCGGCGTGCACGTCGATCCAGAGCCCGGCTTCCCAGTCGACGTAGAGCATGCGGCGGTCGACACGGCTCGCCTCGCTACAGCCGGCGCAGCGGAAGCGCTGGAAGCTGCCGTCGACCACACGGGCCACCTGCTCGGGGTTCCGTGCCGCGTTCAGCGACACGACCACCGGGCGTTCCGCTTCGTGGCCGCAGGCCGGACACCGCAGCGCGACCTGCTCCACCTGCGACATCAGAAGCCGTGCTGCGTGATCTCGACGGGCACGGTGCGGTCTTCGGCGACCCACGCCGTCGTGCGCCACGAGCCTTCGGTGCCACGGGTGTCGAAGGCCACGCCGGGCTGCCCGTCGCGCTCGATCTCCGCGGGTGCCGAGAGGCCTTCGCGCAGCACCTCGCGCAGGCCTTCGAGGTCGGCCTCCGAGGTGACGACGGTGCCGTTCTCGCCCGTGAGCGGGCCCATGACCGCGGCGAAGGTGCCGGCGTCCACGCTGCGTTCGGGCCCGTAGCCCCAGGCGTTGGCCACCAGGGCGCGCGCGGCACCGAGGTCGAGCTCGACCCCGGCTTCGGTGACCACGCAGAACCGCGCGGTGTCGTCGTCGTGGCGCTCGCTGGCGCCGAGGGCCTTGACCACGAACACGCCCTCGGGGGCCTGCTTGCGGGCCACGGTCTTCACGGTGCCGACCTCGTGGCCGAGCTCGGCCTCGATCGCGGCCCGCGCCATCGCGGCTGCCGCTTCCTTCGTGCCGTCCCAGCTCACGTCGTCCTCCGCGGCCTGTGCCGGTTGGGTGGGGGCCTGCTCGGTGGAGGCCGGTTCCTTCGCGGCGGTGCCGCCACACGCCAGGGCAACGATCAGGATCACGAGCCCGCCACGTTCTTGTCGAACCACTGCTTCGAGGTGCTGTCGATGCCGCCGAGCACCGAGTGGTCGGTGGTGCCGTCTTCCTCGGTGGGTTGGTAGTAGGCGGCGTAGGCCTCCGCGAACCACTCGCCGGGGGCGCGGAACTGGTAGAGCGAGACCTTCCGGTTCCTCGCTTCCTGCTTGTAGCTGACCCACTTCTTGGACGAGTCGTAGCTCTCCTGGAAGATGCGGCCGCCGAGCTCCTGGCCGCCGCCGGCGTGGCTGTACCAGGGCGTGTCCAGGCCCTTGGTCACCGCGGTGATCACCGGGTCGGTGGTGACCGCGGTCTGCACGAGCTCGTCGAGCTCGGCGAAGCCGGCCACGTCCTCGATGTCGTCGACCAGGGTGCTGGTGTCCTGGTCGCTCATCGCGGTGGCGATCACGCTGGTGATGCGCGACTGGATCTCCGCGGGCAGCCCGCTGATGAAGCCGGGGCTCGCCTGCACCATCTGGTAGGCGATGTTGCTGTGCGTGGTGCCGTGCTCGAGCCACGTGCCGCCGCCGGCGGTGGCGCAGTAGGTGTCGCTGTAGCCGCCCCGAGCGTCCACCGCGTGGCCGACCTCGTGGCGCACGACCTTGTCGAAGCGGTTGACGTCGTAGAGCGGGTCGCCTTCCTCGGCGCCACCGTGGTTGAGCGTCTCGTCGATGACGTCGGGGTTGAAGCTCATGCCCACCCCTCGGTAGTCGGGGTTGTCGTCGCCCGACCGCAGCTTCTCGCCGCCGTCGTACCAGCCGCCGCCACCCCCCCTCTGGCCTTCGAGCCGGATCCACTGGAGCAGCTCGGGGTTGCCCCGTACGTCGCCCTCGGGGAGGGTCTCCAGCACGTTCCAGGTCCGGGTGAGCGACACCGCGTCCCAGTCGACGTCGCCCGCCGAGCTCAGGGTCAGGCCGAAGCGCTTCTCGAAGACCTTGCTCGCAAAGGCGAAGTCGCTGTCCTTCGTGGCGAAGAACATCACCCGCAGCGTGCCCTTGATGTCGTCGTTCAGGGCGTCGGGCAGCTGGTTGAGCAAGAGCTCCCGCTGGCGCACGTTGAGCTCCATGATGAAGCCCGCGCGCTGGTCGGTGGAGACCGACATCACGATCCGGCAGATCGCTCGGATCTCGGCGTCGGTCACGGCCCAGTCGAAGAAGCCGGTCTCGAGCAGGTCGGCCAGGTAGGGCTGCACGCGGCTGGGGCCCATCGCCACGAGCACCTTGCAGAAGGCGGCGCCGCGGCGGGCCGAGCTGGGCAGGTTCTCGAGCAGCCGATCGATCCTGGTCTGGCCCATCTGCGCGATGGTCGCCTCGAGGTTCTGGATCTCCAGGCTGCCGAGGATGCCGAGCGCGGCCCAGGCCTCGGCGTCGGTGATGGCCCAGTCGAAGGCCCCGTAGCTCAGCAGGTCGTCGAGCCCCTCGAGGCTGCGCTCGACCTCGCCTTCGTCGACCTCCGGCACCTCGTCCTCGTCCTGGTCGGCGTCGACGCCGCTGTCACGGTGCACCGCGCCGCTGGAGGGCGCGGCCGAGATCGCGGGCGCGGCTTCGCCCTGCGCCACCGCGGAGGCCACCTGGCTCGCTTCGCGCTCGGCGGGGTGGCTCGGGGAGCTGACGCCGCCTTCCCCCATGATGCTGCCGCCGCCGGCCTGCCGCGCTTGCACCACGTGGGTGAGCTCGTGGGCCACGGTCTCCTTGGTCGGCGCGCTGGCCGCGAAGGCCACCGACTCGCCCTTGGCGGCGGCGTTCGCTCCGAGGGCCGACATCTCCGAGCTCGCGCCCGTGTGCGCGGACACGCTCGAGAAGTCCTGGCCGAAGGCCTGCTCCATCTCGCCCTGGTAGGGCACCGACTGGCCCGGCCCCGAGGTGGCCTTGTCGAAGGCGCCGGCCGCCCCGGCGTGGCCCTGGCCCTCCCGCATGACGTCGAGCGCACGCTGGTTCGACTGCACCTCGGTGACAGACGACGACGCGGCGGTTTCGCCGGTCTCGGCGGCCGGCTGAGGACGGGCGTGCTTCTTGGCGATGGGGCACCTCGCTGAGAGAGCGTACCCCGCTCGGCACCCCTCGCACCATGCCGAGGGAAGGACCGGGACTTGACGTCTTCCGTAACACCGTTATGTTGAGGGCGTAACAATGTTATGGAGTCACGGATGGTCCGCCCCGAAGTCGCCCGCGTCGCCGCCGCCCTCGCCGGCGGTGAGCTGAGCTGCGAGGGCCTGGCCGCGCGCCGCGTGGCCGCCCTGCTCGGCAAGACCACCGGCGCGCTGTACCACCACTTCGGCTCGCTGGATCGCTTCCTCTACGAGGTGGCGCAGCACGGGTGGCGCCTGGTGGCCGCGGAGCTGGCACCGCGGCTGTCCGAGCCGCCCGAGGAGCTGGCGGAGGCCTGGCTGCGCTGGGTGTTCGCGCACCCCGAGCTCTACCGGCTGATGGCCGATCACCCCTTCCACTGGGCCCGGCTGCGCGATGCCGGCGCGTTCGACACGGAGGGGCCTGCCCTCGGGTTGTTCGACGCGCTGGTCGCGCGGCTCGCCCTGGCCGGTTCCCCCAGTCCCCCAGACGACGCGCGGGCCATCCAGGCGGTGCTCCAGGGCCTCGCCTCGCTCGCGCTGAGCGGTCGCGCCAACGTCCGAGAAGTCGACACCCCCGACGAAGAGGTGGCGGTGCGCGTCGCGCGCCACGCCGTCTCCCGTCTCGCCAGGAGCTCCTGATGTCCCTGAACGAAGCCCTCGTCCTGCCCTCGGGCGCCGTGCTGAAGAACCGCATCGCGAAGTCCGCGATGAGCGAGGGGCTGGCCGATGCGGCCGGCCACGCCACCGAAGCCCACGAGCGGCTGTATGCCCGCTGGGGCGAAGGCGGCGCCGGGCTGCTCATCACCGGCAACGTGATGCTCGCGCCCGAGTACGTGGCCGAGCCGGGCAACGTCGTGCTGGACGAGCACCATCCTCTGGAGCCGCTCGCGGCCTGGGCGGCTGCGGCCACCGCCCACGGCGCGCACGCGTGGGTGCAGATCAACCACCCCGGCCGGCAGGTGCCGCGGGGCCTGGGGGTCACGCCCGTCGCGCCCAGCGCGGTCGCTGTCGACATTCCCGGCTTCGCCACGCCCCGGGCGCTCGAGCATGACGAGATCCTCGACATCGTCCGCCGCTTCGGCGTAGCGGCCCGGCGGTCGAAGGAAGCAGGCTTCACCGGGGTGCAGATCCACGCGGCCCACGGCTACCTGGTGTCCCAGTTCCTCTCCCCTCGCACGAACCTGCGGGACGACCGGTGGGGCGGGAGCGCCGAGAACCGACGGCGCTTCCTCCTGGAGGTCGTGGCGGCGATCCAGGAGGCGGTGCCGGGCTTCCCCATCGGCGTGAAGCTGAACTCGGCGGACTTCCAGAAGGGCGGCTTCGACGGCGAGGAGTCCCTGGCGGTGATCCGCGCGCTCGAGGCGGCCGGGGTCGACCTGGTGGAGATCTCGGGCGGCACCTACGAGCGGGCGGCGATGTTCGAGGAGTCCCTGGCGAAGGAGAGCACTCGGAAGCGCGAGGCCTTCTTCCTGGACTTCGCGGAGCGGGTGCGCGGCGAGGTGCAGGTGCCGCTGATGGTGACCGGTGGCTTCCGCTCGGGGGAGGCGATGACCGCGGCGGTGGCCGGGGGCGCCGTCGACGTGGTGGGGCTGGCGCGTCCGCTGGCGGTCGAGCCGGACCTGCCGGCCCGTGTGCTCGCCGACCCCGACGTCTCGGCGATCCCCGTGCGGCTGGCCACGCTCAGCGCCAGGCTCGACGGCATGGTGCAGGGCACCTGGTACGGCCTCCAGCTGCGCCGGATGGCCCGAGGCCTCGCCCCCGACCCCGGCCTGTCGCGGCTGGCGGCTCTGTGGGCGTACGCCAGGACGATGGCGGGCGCGAAGGCGCCGCGGCGGGTGGCTGCCTGAGCCTCGAGGTGAAGCCCGGCCCCGGTGGCGACCGACCCCTGACGTCCCTTGCGCCGGGCGGACCGATCCCATACGCACGGTGTCCCGACGTGGCCCCAGCCGGGCGACCTCTCGGTGTCGTCGCGCGCCCCCGCGCAGTCCCCCTCGAGCACCGCGCCCAGCGTGCTCGGGTCACACTCAGTCCTTGGGAGCCCCCCCGTGTCCCTGAGCTGCGGCATCGACTTCGGAACCTCGAACACCACCCTCACCCTCAACCTCGAGGGACGGGTCGAGCAGGTCGTGCTCGAGCCCGAGAGCCTGATGCGCGAGGCCATGCCCTCGTTGATGTACTTCGACCTGGACGCGCTCTCCTCCTACGGCAGCCGGGCCGTGGCCGCCTACGAGGCCGACGACATGGCCGGGCGCTTCCTGCAGGCCATCAAGAAGCACCTGCCCTCGCCCGAGTTCGCGGGCACGATCATCGCCGACCGTGCCTTCACCATCGAGGAGCTGGTGGCCGGCTTCCTCGAGAAGCTGAAGGTCGCCGCGGACCGCGCTGCGGGGACCTCGGTCGACCAGGTGCTGATGGGCCGCCCCGCGCGCTTCCACACCGACCCCGCGCGCGACGCCCTGGCCCAGGCGCGGCTGGAGCGCGCCGCCACGATGGCCGGCTTCGTCGATGTGGCCTTCCAGCTGGAGCCGATCGCCGCCGCGCGCTCCTACGAGCGCGAGCTGGACCGCGACGTGCTCTGCCTGGTGGGCGACCTCGGGGGCGGCACGAGCGACTTCACGCTGATCCGCCTGGGGCCGTCGCGGCTGGGCGGGGATCGCCGCGAAGACGTGCTCGGGGTCGACGGCGTGTACGTGGGCGGCACCGACTTCGACGCGCGCCTGATCTGGGCCAAGGTGGTGCAGCACCTGGGCATCCAGGCCCGGTACAAGCCCTCGCTGCAGTGGCTGCCGGTGCCCCGCACCCTTCACTACGCCTGCACACGCTGGCACACGCTGTGCTTCGCGAACACGATCGACAACCTCGCGTTCCTGGAGCGCGTGATCCGCACGGCCGACGACCAGCAGGGCCTCGAGAACCTCTACGAGCTGATCGACGAGAACTACGCCTGGCCCTTCTTCCGCGCGGTGGAGAACACCAAGTTCGAGCTGTCCCACGCCGCGGCGACCGAGCTGGTGTTCGAGCAGGGCCGCATCGCGATCGGCGAGCGCGTCACACGGGAGGAGTTCGAGCACGCGATCGCCGACGAGCTCGCCACCCTCGAGACCACGATCGACACCCTGCTCGAAGGGCGCGGCCTGGGCTGGGACGACGTAGGTGTGGTGTTCTTGACCGGAGGCTCGAGCAAGGTGCCCTGCGTGCGACGGATCTTCGACGAGCGCTTCGGCGGCCGCATCGTGGAGCGCGACGCGTTCGCGTCGGTCGGTCTCGGTCTCGGGGTCGAGGCGGGTGAGCGCTTTGCCTGAGGGGCTCGGGTGGGTGCTGCTGGGCGTGCTGGTCCCCCTGATCACGCCGGCGACCTTGATCTGGGCGATCCGGAGGCGACGCGCCCTGCGGCACCTCTGCCTGCGCTGCGATGTGGCGCGCGAGGCACCCGAGGACCGGGCGGCCCACCTCTCGGCGGGGCAGCTGGCCGAGGAGCGGCTGGACCGGCTGACCTACGACCTGCTGGTCTGCCCGTCGTGCGGCGACGTGCGGTGTTCGGGCGCGCCCGACGCCGCAGCGCTGGCCTTCCGGTGCACGAGCTGCGGCTTCTGCACCCTGGAGGAGCACGAAGACGGGCTGCGCTGCGCCCACTGCGGTTAGAGACCGGACGAGGAGGCCGACGTGCCGAAGAAGAGTCCGAGCCAGAGCCAGTTCTGGAAGGCCCAGGAGGCCGAGGAGAAGGGCGCGGCGTCGCGTCCGGGCTTCCGCGATCCCGCGAACAAGAAGTCGAAGGGCAGCAAGAAGAAGAAGAAGCGGTAGGACCCGGCCCACCGCGGCGCTACTTCAGCTCCACGATCGTCCACGCGTCCCCGCCCTCGTCGGGGAAGCATGGCCGCCAGCGCCGCGCGTAGGCGCACGCCGGCAGCCAGCGCCGGATGGCCTGCTTCAGCGCGCCGGTTCCGTGGCCGTGCAGGAGGAAGGCCACCTCGTGCCCGCCCAGGGTGAGGCCGTCGAGGAAGACCTCGGCCGCCTCCATCGCCTCGTCCACGCGCTGCCCGCGCAGGTCGAGCGAGTTGGTTCCGGTGCGTACCCCCGCCAGCTCTTCGGGGAAGGACCGGGGAGGCGGCGGCTTCGGAGCCGCCGTGGGCTTCGGCGCGGGCTTCGGCGCCGGCCGGTCGGTGGCGCCGAGGTCCCGGCGCTTCACCTTGGTGCGCAGCTTGCCCACCTGCACCTCGGCCCGCTTCCCGTCGAGCGCCACGATCAGGCCGGGCTTGCCGAGGGGCGTGACCCAGACCGCGTCGCCGACCGCCAGCTCGCCGGGGGCGGGGGGCGGCGCGACCGGCTCCGGGCGGAGCGAGGCGCGCACCTCCTTCACCTCGGCCAGCGCCGCCTGCGCCCGCGCCATGTCGGGGTTGCGCTGGAGCTCCGCGACCACCCGCCGCAGGGCGTCTTCCTGCTGCTTCAGGCGCTTGCCGGCGGTCCGCTCCAGCTCCTCCTGCAAGCGCTGGGAGCGCGCCCGCACCTTCTCGGTGCGCTCGGCGAGCGCACGCGCTTCCTTCGCGAGCGCTGCCTGCTGGCCGCTCACCGCGATCTCCTTGGCCCGCACGCGGTCCTTCTCGGACTCCAGCTCCTCCAGGAGCCGCGCCAGGTCGAGCTCGGCGCCGTCGAGCAGGCTCTCCGCTCGCTCGAGCACGCCGCTCGGCAGCCCGAGGCGCCGGGCGGTGCTCAGCGCGTAGGACTGGCCCGCGAGTCCCGGCTGCAAGCGGTAGGTCGGTCGGCCGTTGGCGTACTGGGCCGCGGCTACGCAGAAGCGGTCGTCCTGGGACCCCAGGGCCTTCAGCTCCGCGTAGTGCGTGGTCACGACCACCCGGGCCCCCACCGCCACGAGGGCTTCGACCGCAGCCCGCGCCAGCGCGGCGCCCTGGCTGGGATCGGTGCCCACGGCGATCTCGTCCAACAGCACGAGCGTGTTGGGCGCGGCCCGCTCCAGCACCTCCTTGAGCACCATCACCTGGCCCGAGAAGGTGGACAGGTCGCTCTCCACGCTCTGGGCGTCGCCGATGTCGGCGAGCACGGTGCCGAAGAGGTCCACGTGGCTGCCCTCCTCGCACGGGAAGGGGAGACCCGCGGCCACGAAGAGCGCGGCGAGGCCGATGGTCTTCAGCGCGATGGTCTTGCCGCCGGTGTTCGGGCCGGTGAGCACCAGCCCCGGCGTGCTCGCGTCGAGCGTCAAGTCGTTCGCGACGACCGGGATGCCACGGAGCGTCAGGACCGGGTGGCGCGCAGACTTCAGGGCGATCACGCCTTTCCGACCCACCTCCGGCGTGCGGCCCTCGAGCTCCCGCCCAAGCTCCGCGCGCGCGACGGCGTGATCGAGGTCGACCGACGCCTCCAGGGCGTGGCCGATGTCGGTGTGGAAGCGCCCGACCAGGGTGGACAGCGCGCTCAGGATGCGGCGTTCCTCGGCCTGCAGCCGCCCCTCGGTCTCGCGCAGCTCGTTCGCCAGCTCCACGACCGCGGCCGGCTCCACGTACACGGTCTCGCCCGACTGCGACGTGCCGTGCACGATGCCGAGCCCGCGGCGGTGGCCGGCCTTCACGGGGAGCACGAAGCGCCCGCCCCGCTCGGTGATGTAGCGATCCTGGAGCGCGTCGGCGAGCCCGTCTCCGCGGATGAGCTCGTCGAGCGTGGACCGGATGCGTGCCTTCAGCGACGCGATGCGGCCGCGGAGCTCGGCGAGCCCCGGGTAGGCGACCGCGGAGAGCTCCCCAGCCTCGTCGAAGCTCTGCTTCAGCCGGCTCACCAGCTCCCAGTCGAGCGCGATCGGGTCGACGAGGGCGCGGAGGTGCTCGGCGTCGGCCTCCACGACCCAGGCCTTGAGCGCCTCGAGCGCCTCCAGGCTGTCGCGGACCGCGATCAGGTCGACCGGCTCCAGCACGACGCCCCGGCTCGCCCGCTCGGTGTGCATGCACACGTCGCCGACCCCGCCGATCGGCAGACGTCGGCCCTGTTCCTCCAGCGAGAGCACCTCGGCGACCTCGGCGTAGCGCACCTTCACGGTGTCCAGGTCGGTGGCCAGGCGCGGCTGCAGGCAGGCCTTCGCGCCGCGTCGGGTGCGGGCGTGGTGCGCCAGGCGCTGGAGCACGGCCGGCCAGTCCAGGGCGGCCAGGGTGCGGGCTTCGAGGGAGGACATGGCCGCTGCGGTAACCGGCGCGCTAAGGCCCTCCCATGCGCACGATCCTGCTCGAGGGCCCCGGCCTCAACTGCCTGTCCACCCCCTTGATGACCGACCTCGAGCGCCAGCTCGATGCGGCTGTGGGCGAACCGCTGCTCCTGAAGGGCGCCGGACGTGCCTTCTCGGCGGGGCTCGACCTCCGAGAGGTCACGTCGCTCGACCTCGCCGGCTTGCAGGGCTTCCTCGAGCAGCTCGAGCGGGTCACCTCCCGCCTCTGGTCCTGGCCAGCGCCCGTGGTGGCCTGGGTCAACGGACACGCCATCGCGGGCGGCTGCATCGTGGAGCTCACCGCCGACCTCCGGCTCGGCTCCCCTCACCCCAAGGTGCGCATCGGGCTCAACGAGGTGGCGCTGGGGCTCGTGTTCCCGCCGGGGATCCTCGCCATGCTCCGACATCGACTCCCGCCCGCTGGCCTCACGGAGGCGGTGCTCGGGGCCCAGCTGCTCTCGCCCCGGGACGCGGTGCGCGTGGGCCTGCTCGACGGTCTGGTCGACAGCGAAGACGAAGCCGTGGCGCGGCTCGAGCAGCTCGCGGCGCACCCGCGCGAAGGCTTCGCCCGCACGAAGGCGCAGCTCCGGCCGCGCCTGAGCACCCCCGAAGACTGGCAGCGCTACGTGGCCACCGACCTCGCCCGCTGGGCAGGGCCCGAAGCCCGGGAGCGCTTGCTGGCGGTGCTGCGCTGATCGTGCTGGTGGCGGCGGCCCTCGCGGCGCCGCTGGACGAGGTCTCTGCCGGCGACATCGCCTGGTTCGCGGGGGATCGGCGTGTGGCCCGCGACGCATGGCGGAGCGCGTCGGAGGGCGACGACCCGGCGGCGGCAGCCATGGCCCACCTGCGCCTGCTGTGGGTCAGCGGCAACCTCGGAGCGGTGGTGCACGGCCCGGCGTACGACCGCTCGGTCCGCCAGGCCGAGGGCCCGTGGGCGCTGTTGGCGGAGGCGGACTTCCACCTCTTCGCGCCCGCCGCCGTGGGTGCGGACCCCCGGCAGGCCGTGCTCCTGGCCACCCACGCTCGCGCGGCGCTGGACGGCCCGGCCGCGGCCCGCCTGTGGCTCGCGACGGGCGACCCGGCCTACCTGCTGGCCCTCCGCTCCGCCGAGGACCTCGACGGGCTCGGCCGCGTGTTGGTCGAGCACGACGGGCGCCTGCCGCCCACGCCGTCTACCTGGTACCTCGGCCTCGGGGTGAGCGGCGCCCCGGGGCTCGGGGTCGGCGCCGCCCTCACCTTCACCCATCCCGACCTCGCGCTTGCGGGCTGGTACACCACCACGTCGCTGGCCGCGACGAGCCGCGGCAGCGTGGCGGGGTCGGCGTGGCTGCGATCGCCCGGCGCCACGCACGTGCGGGTGGGTGCGGGCGGGTCCCGGCTCGTGGGGGACTTGTACCTGGAGGGCGAGCCCTACCGCTACGAGCTGTACAGCGCCTGGTTGCGCGCCGCGCCCGGCGTGCGCCGAGGCCACGTCACCGGTTGGTTGGGTGCGCAGGCGCGGGTCGACAGCGCGTGCCTGGACTGCGACGGGGTGGCGGGCCACGGTCCGTGGGCGGGCGCGGCCTGGGACACCCGCTCGGGCAGCCGCGGCGAGCGGCGCGGGGTGCTCCTGGCCGCGAGCGGCGACGCCGGCCTGGTGGACTACCCCCACGTGGGGGTCGTGCTGGACGCGCGCCAGTTCGTGGGCCTCGGTGCCGGTGCCCTCGCGCTCCGAGCCACCTGGGCCGGCGAGCTGGCGGACGGTGCGCCGTTCTTCGTGCTGCCGACCGCCGGCGGCGCCACCCTGCACCGGGGCGCGTCGGCCGCGCGCTACCGGGAGGCCTCGCTGACCACCGTCGACGTCGAACAGCGGTGGCCGATCGGGGCCGTCCTGGAGGCGGTGGTGTTCGGCAACGCCGTGTGGGCGGAAGACGCCCTGCATCCCGGTGCCGGAGGCGGGCTGCGGATCGTCTTGCCCCCGGAGGCCTACAACGTGGTGCGCGTCGATGTGGCGGTCAGCGACTCGGGCTGGGGGGTCTACGCGGGGTGGGGCGAAGCGTTCTGACTACGGTGCCTCTTCGTCGTAGTGCCATATCAGGCTCGGCAGCGCGTTCCCCGGAGGGGTGTGCTCCGGTCCGGAGGTCGGGAACTTCGCGGGCCAACGGAACGCGGGCAGCTCCAGCACCTCCACCTCGGGCCGTGCGGACAGGTCGTAGACCTCCAGCCCGTCGGCGGAGAGCACCGGGTGGCCACCCAGCCGCGCGCCGATGTTCCGCCAGCCCCGGTAGAGCTGCTTGAGCCGGCTATGGAAGTGCTCGGGGTTGATCACGAGCCAGCGCAGGCCCTGGCTGCGGAGCTCCGCCAGCCCCTCCGTGCTCACCTCGGCCACCCCACGTCCGCGCTCCCAGCGTGTGATGGCCCGCAGGAAGGGGTTGGCGTCGATGAACGCGTCCCAGGCCACGGGGCGCACCCGGCGCACCCAGGGCGCGTGGCCGTTGAGCAGGGTCTTGCCGTGCCACATCTGGTACGCCACCATCGTGGTGGCGATCGACGCCTCGGGCGCGAGGGGCGCCTCCAGCACCACGCCGTCGGGGAGCTCCGCCAGCTCGGCGTAGACCGCGGGTGGCAGCTCCCCCTGGGAGATCGCGAGCTGGGCGAGATCTCCGGTCAACCAGAGCTGGCCGGGCACCGACAGGGCGAGGACGAGGCCCACCAGGTTGGACGCCGGCAGCCGATCGATGGCCAGGGCCGCCAGGGTGCTCGCACCGATGAGCAGCAGCACGCCGTGTCGGTACGGCCACCAGAAGCGCCGCATCGGGGCCGACCAGCCGTAGACCACCTCGTACAGCGGGGTCTCCGGCCCCAGGCCCAGCAGCACGCCGAGCCCCACGATCAGCGCCCACCCGCAGCGTTCGCGGCCGAGCCCGAGCAGCGCCAGCACCGGCACGACGAGCGGTAGCACCCGCGCCTGCTGCCAGGTGCCCTGTGCACCAAAGGGCAGCCCCGGCTCCAGGATGGCGTTCCGCGCATGGGGATGGGGGAAGATCGCGTCCTCGCCGACCCCGGGCACCTCCGCGAGCAGGTCCAGCGAGATCCAGCCCCAGGGCGCGATCAACACCGCGCCGACCGCGGCGCCGAGCAGCAAGCCCCGCCACGCGCGCCAGCCGCCCGCCGCGACCAGCGCGAGCGCCATCAGGCCGAAGAAGACCCCGTGGTACCAGTACAGCGCCGCCGCCACGGCCGCGCACGCGCCCGCCACGGCCCCCCACCACGTGGGGCCGCCTCGGATCAGGCGTGTGAGCGCGGCCAGGGACAGCAACAGCCAGCCCAGGTCGGCCTGGGAGAAGTGGCCCATGTCCAGCTCGTGGGGCACGTACGGGTGCCAGCCCACCACGGCCACCGCCAGCCAACTGCCCCCCCAGCCGGCGCCGGCGGAGCGGGCGAGCGCCCCTGCGGCCAGGCCGTTGAAGGCCACTGCGATCGCGCTCCAGATCACCGCGGCGAAGGGCCAGCCCCAGAGCAGGTGGAGCGGCAGGTAGGTCAGTCCCTCCATGCCATTGCCCGCGAGCAGGGGCGCGTCGCCCACCGGCCAGTAGTAGCGGTCGTTGTGGAGCAGGCTCTCGCCGCCCAGCAGCCGCTCGCCGACCCACACCAGCAGCCAGTGGTTGGACAGGTTGTCGGGGTGCTGCCAGCTGCCCACCACGGCGCCGGGCGTGCTCAGAGCGCTCCAACACACCAGCACGGCGGTGCCCAGCGCCAGCAACACGGCGAGGGTCCATCCGCGTCGGTTGTTGCCGCCCATGGTCATCCGGCTATCGTCCCGTGGTCGGAGGTGATGGTGCTGTTCGCCCTGCTCGGGAGTGCGCTGGCCGGGGACTCGCACGTGTACTGGGGCTCCATCCACGAGCACTCCGGTCTCACGCGCGAGGCCTACGGCTTCTCGGCCGACGATGTCTACCGCTACATGCTCACCGAGTCCGAGCTGGACTTCGGCGCGGTCACCGACCACGACTGGGCGATGGCGCATGGCACGTGGTGGCAGGCCAAGGCCGCCGTCAACGCCTTCCACTGCCCGTCGGGGGCCACCGGGTGCTACGCCGGTGTCGAGGACGCCGAGGGTTTGCCGGAACGGCCCTTCGTCACCCTGCTCGGCTACGAGTGGGGCAACAACGCGTGGCCGACCGCCGACGATCCCGCCCGCAGCGAGTACGGCCACCGCAACGTGTGGTTCCTCGACGGTGCAGACCCCGAGGGGGCCTACGGCTACTCGGAAGACACCGGGGCGGCCTGCGAGGTGGCCGACGGCTGCATCCCGATGATCCCTTCCGGGCAGGACCTGCGCTCCGACAGCTGGAACAGCTGGTACGACCCCTGCCACCTCTGGGAGGGGCTCGCGGGGCTTCTGGCCGACGACCCCGACCTGCGGCTGTTCACGGCCGGCCACCACGTGGCCCTCTCGATCAGCGGGTACGAGGGCTCGGCCGAGTTCGGTCGCGAGAAGCCCCCGGCCATGAACTGGGAGTTCCACCCCGATCTCTGCGAGGGGGTGCCCGAGGGCATCGAGCCGCTGGTCGAGGTGTACTCGGTCTGGGGGAGCAACGAGCGCGCCGACATGCCGCCGGAGGAGGACCCGGTCGACGGCCTGGCCGACGACGACAAGGTCATCCGCGAGGTCGCGCTGGGCGGCGCCGCCGGCCGCCGGCACTACCTCGGCTTCTACGGTTCGGGCGACAACCACGCCGGCAACGCCGGGCACGACCCGGGCCACAGCTGGCTCGAGCGTCCCGCAGGCGACTTCCTGAGCTACAAGTCGGACTGCAACCCCGACGCCGAGTGCGGCGTGCGCTTCGGGCGCACCGGGCTCGTGGGCGTGCTCGTGCCCGCCGAGGGTGAGCGGGACGAGGACCTCACGCGCGAAGCCATCTTCGACGGGCTCCAGGCGCGGCGCACCATCGCCACCACCGGCGAGCGCTTCCACCTCACCTTCGACGTCCGGGTTGGTGACGGCACCGGTGGCCAGGGACAGGACCTGCGCGCCCTGAACCTCGGCGGGGTGGACGACGCGGCCCTGAGCATCGACGTCGACCTGGGCGCGTACAGCATCGCCCGCTTGCAGGTGGTCGTTGGCGGCGAGGACGACTGGAGCGAGGTCGACGTCGACGAAGCCCTGGGCCTGAGCGCCTGGAGCGGTGAGGTCGCGCTGGTGACCGACGGTCGGCCACGGGACTGGCTGCCCGAAGGCGAGGTGGTGCTCTACGTGCGGGTGGCCGCGGAGGCCATCGAAGCGATGGAGGTCCCGGAGGGCGGCCTCTCCGTCACGGTGACCGAGAGCAGCGGGGGGAGCGCGTCGATCGCCGTGCCGGCCGGGCGCTACTCGGGCGCCGCGCTCGGGGAGGCCTTCCAGGGCGCCTTGAACGCCGCCGAAGGCTTGGAGCTCGGCTACAGCATCACCTTCCACGAGGACAGCGCGCCGCGCTTCGAGATCTCGATGGACGGCACCTCCGAGGGCGCCAGCTTCGGCTTCGCGGAGGCTGCAGAGTTCGGCTACCTGATGGGCTTCCGCGACGACGTCGACACGCCGGAGAAGGGCTTCTGCAACCCCTGCGAGTCCGCGATCTCCGTGGACGGCGGCGAGGTGCGCGAGCGCGCGTGGGCCAGCCCGGTGTGGTTGACGAACGGCGACCACGTGGACGACCCGGACACCGCGGGCGACACCGCGGGCGACAGCGGCGACGGCGGCAAGACCTGTGGGTGCGCGGCTGCCGGCGCCGGGGGCGTGTGGTGGTTGTTGGTGGCGACGGCCTGGTGGCGTCGGCGCTGAGCCCTACAACGAGCTGTCGTCGTCGGCCACTTCCTCGTCGTCGTCGGGCTCGGGGGGCAACGCTTCCTTGGCCTCGGCCTCGGCCTTGGCGCTCTGGACCGCCTTGAGCAGCCCCTTCCTGGTCTCCTGCTTCTCGCTGGGCTTGCGCCACAGCTGGGAGCTGCGTGACCGGGTGGCCGAGCGGCTGTCCGCCACGCTCTCCGCCACGCTCTCCTCGTCGATGCCGAAGTCGGACGAGGGATCGTCATCGACCTCTTCCTCGTCGGGCTGCTGGTCGTAGGCCGAGTCGTCGTCGTCGTCGTCGATCTCGAACTCGACCGAGACCGACGCGGACGCGTCGTCGGCGTCCTCCCCGCTGGTCTCGTCGGGGGCCGCGCGCTTGGCGTTGGCGAGCTCCTCCGCTTCAGCCAGCTCGGCGAGCCTCGGGAGGAGCGCGACGAAGCGGGGGTCGGGCTTGCGCCGGTTCTGCCGGCGAACACGGGCGAGCGCCGAGCGCGCCAGGCCGGCCTGTGCCTCCACCTGGGCGAGGAAGTACTGCACGTCCGGGTCGTGGTCGTCGAAGGAGTCGGCGAGCTGCAGCTCGGTGAGGGCGGCCTCGGTGCGCTTGTCGAGCGGCCGCGAGGTGTCCTGGAAGAGCGCCCACCCCAGCCACGCCAGGTTGCGCGCGCTGTCGAGGCGCTCGTCCCGCGCCACCGCGAAGCAGCGGACGGCGGTCGCGGCGTCGCCCTTGGCGAGCGCGACCTTGCCCGACGAGAAGGCCTCCTCTTCGCGGCCGGAGGAGTCCGTCGTGGAGGCCAGCTCGGCGCGTTCGCCCTCTCCGAAGGAGAACGAGCTCTCCTCCGGCGCGGTCTCGGGCGCGTCTTCGATGGCCTGGCCGGCCGCCTCGATCTTCTCCAGGATCTGCGCCGCGAGCTCTACCAGATCGGCCGGCGCGCCGGGCTTCAGGCGGTAGCGGGGTCGCACGCGCTCCAGCGCCTTGCGCGCGTCGGCCTTGCTCGCGTGCCGCGGGATGCCGAGGATCGTCCACGAGTCGAAGGTCTCCATGGTCTCGACCTCGCGCCGCATCCGCCGGCGCATCGCCCGGATCTCCCGCGGTGGGTAGGGCGGCTTCGTCCGCGGGGTCGAGGGCTTCGGCTTGGGGAAGTCGCCTCCGCCCTGGGCGGCCGTCTTCGGCCTGGGCGGCGGCGTGGCGACGGTGCTGGCCTTCGGGCTGGCTGCGCGGCTGTAGTGGGCAGCGGGCGGGCGCTCCTTCTGGGCCCGCCGCACCGAGACCAGCGACAGGCACCCCATGCGGACCAGCGTGGAGATCTCCTCGGCCAACGCCATGGCGTCGAGCTTCAGGGCCATGAGCTGCTCGCCCAGGCTCGTGTCCTGGGGACGGCCACCGTCCAGCAGGGTGCGCAGCTCGGGACTGAGCTCGAGCTCGGTCATGCGCTCCCAGGCGGGTCCGTCGATGAGCGCCAGGCTCAAGGCGGCGAGGATCTCGCCGGGGTTGGCGAGCTTGTTGGCGGCGCGAAGCAGCTCGGGCCCGAGCGGGTGCAGCGTGTCCGAGGGCTGGTGGTCCATGTCGGTGACCGATGCGCCGCCCTTGTACAGGCCGAGGATGGCCAGCTCCAGGGCGCGCGGGCCCTCGCAATCTCCATCCACCAGGAAGGCCCAGTCGCGCTCCGAGCGGACCCGCAGCACGCCGTTGGTGCGGAAGGCCCACGCCCGCGCGAGCAGCTGGATCGCGTCGCCGTTGGGGCGACCGGGCGGGTGGTCGGCGATGGTGGTGCCGTCGACCGAGCGCGACGCGCCGTCGCCGTCGCCGCCCAGGATCTCGGTGATCAGGCTCGGCACGTTGAGCAGCGGGAACGGCTTCTGCAGCTGACGAGCCACCAGCAGTCCCTTGGTCACTCCGCCCGGAAGCCTCCGCTCGGCCATCAACACGGCTGGGAACTCCAGCCCGGCGTTGCGGAGGTTCTTCAGCAGCTCCAGCCCCTCGGTCCCTGCATCCTGGAGCGACAGCAGCAGGATGTGGGGGGGCTCCTTCTTCAGGTCCTTCAGCTTCACGGCCGCCACCTGGGCCAGGTGGCTGACTTCGTGCCCGCGGCGCTGCAGGAGCTCCGTGAGCATCTCGGCCTGGTAGGCATCCTGCTCGACGATCAGAACGCGCACACGGCTCCTGGAGAGCGTCCCCTGGTCCAGGCTACAACCTGGCGCCCGGTCAGGTCCAGCGAAGCCGGGCCCGGCGCGTCCAGTAGGCCTCCGCGGGTTCCGACAGGGCCGCGAAACGCACCAGGGTCCGCCGATCGATCGCCAGCTGTTCGGCCGCCAGGTTCTCGTGGAGCTGATCGACCGTCGCCGCGCCGCTCAGCACCACGTCGGCCCACGGCTGCGCGAGCACGGCGGCAAGGCTGACCGCGTCCATGCCGGTGGAGAGGCGCTCGGCCTCCCGCGCGAGCAGCTCGGCGGTGTTGGTGAAGCCGCCTTCCATGTTCCGGCGCGTGAGGCGCCCGTTGGCCAGGCCCTCCTTCACGATCACCTGCAAGCCGGCGGCATGCGCCCTCGCGAGTGCCGGTCCGGCGGAGGTCTCCAACAGGTTCCAGGTGGCCTGCACGCTGTCGAACACGGGCTCCTCGGCGTGGACCGCGAGCGCCTCGTCGATGCAGCGGCCTTGCCGCGGCCCGCTGACCGATAAGCCGATCCGCACGCCGTTGGCCCGGAGCTGGCGGAGCCGGTCCAGCACGGCCCGGTCGGCGAGCACCGGGCTCTTCGGGGTCACCGAATGGATCTGGTAGAGCTTCAGCCACCGTCCGAGGCGCTCCCAGCTCTCGGGCCACTGCCGCTCGAGGGCCGCGAGACCGTGGTCCTTCTCCTCGTGCACGTCCACGAAGACGCGCCAGCCGGCCGTGTAGGTGTAGCCCCACTTGGACGACACGAAGGCCTGGGCACCGCGGGGATCGACCACCTTGAGCCAGGTGCCGAGGAAGTGCTCGCCGCGCCCATAGCTGCGGGCCACGTCGAAGTGGCGCACTCCGCCGCGCCAGGCGGCCAGGAGCACACGGTGGCAGTGCCGTTCGAGCGCCCGGACCGAGCGATCGCCGCCGAGATCCTCCGCGTGACCGAGGTTGATGTAGGCGGGGCGTCCGAGCGCCGCCAGGCCGAGACCGATGCGGGACGTGCTCACGGCTCGCGAGCCTACACCACCTCCCGCAGTCTTCGGACTACCGGTACGGCTCGGGCCACGCCCTCAGCCGGTCGACGTTGGCCGGCTCGTGCCCGGCCACCACGGTGAGCTGGTCGGGGTAGCGCTCGGCCCACCACTTGTAGCGCCACTGCGCCTGCATGCCCTGCTCCCAGTCGATCTCGACGAGATCGCGGGCGAGCTTTCCCTTGGGGGTGGGGAGCTGCCAGTTGGCGTCCACCCAGGCCGCGTCGCCGGTGTACAGGAAGCTGCCGCCGGGCAGGTTCACCAGCACGCTCAGGGACCCCGGGGTGTGGCCGGGGCTGGGCAACAACACCACGGAGCCGTCGCCGAAGAGATCCTCGTGCGCGTCGAAGGGGCCGTAGGGTCCGTCGTCGTACGGCACCTCGCGGTGGTCGGCGTGCGCGAGGTAGGGCCGGGGGTCGACCCCGCGGGTCGTGCGCTTCTCGCTGCCGAAGTCCCACTCGCCGGGTCCGATCCAGAGGGTGGCCTGGGGGAAGTCCTCGACCCCACCCGCGTGGTCGTAGTGGAGGTGGGTGCACACGATGTGCTGCACGTCGGCCACCTCGTAGCCGAGGTCGGGGAGCAGATCGGGCAGCGTCGCCTGGACCTGCAGGCCCATCATCCGGCTCGTGAAGCGCCCCGGGTAGTCGCGGGGGTCCTTCTTGGTCCGCTCGCCGAAGCCGGTGTCGATCAGGACCGGGCCATACTCGGGGTGCAGGTAGACCAGGGCGCTCACCGGCACCGTGTGCGGCTCCCAGCGGCTGCCCGACGACAGGAACGCGGTGGACGTCACCGTGGCGAGGTGCGCGACCCTCAGCTCGCCATGCGGGAGGGCGGTCCGGTCCAGGTCCCAGGACCAATCCGGTTGTTCGGGCGCGGGCAGGGTGGCGCAGGCCAGGGCGAAGAGCATGGAGCCTTGCTAATGTCCGCGCGAGGTGCATGCCCATGTTGATGCTCACGGGGGCGACCGGACACGTCGGAACGGCCCTGCTTCCGCGCCTGGCCACGGGGGGCACGCAGGTGCTGTGCCTGATCCGCGCCCGGGACCCACAGCACCTCGCCGAGCGTCTCGAGCGGCTGCTGGCGAAGAGCGGCGCGGACCCCGCGTCGGTCGAGGCGGTGGCCGGCGACGTGTCGGCGCCCGAGCTCGGGCTGGGCGCGGCGGATCGCGCGCGGGTGCTCGCGGAGGTCGATCAGATCCTGCACTCCGCCGCGTCCGTGCGCTTCGACATGCCCGCCTCCGACGCAGCCGAGAAGAACATCGGCAGCACCGAGAACATGCTCGCGTTGTGCCGGGCGATCGGCCCGCGGCTCCGGCGCTACGATCACGTGTCCACCTGCTACGTCGCCGGCGACCGCCTGGGTCGGGTCTACGAGCACGAGTGCGACGAAGGGCAGGGCTTCCGCAACAGCTACGAGTGGTCCAAGTGCCAGAGCGAGCAGCGGGTCCGAGCCGCTGGCGAGCAGGGCCTGCCGATCTGCATCCACCGACCGGCGATCGTGGTGGGGGACAGCGCGAGCGGCGAGACCGAGTCGTTCAACGTGCTGTACTGGCCGCTCAAGCTCTACGTGCGCGGCTGGTGGCGCACCTTCCCGGGCAGCCCGGAGGCTCGGTGCGACATCGTGCCGGTGGACTGGGTCGCCGAGGTCATCGCCCGCCTCTCGCGCGACGAGCGCGCGGTCGGACGCTGCTTCCACGTGGCGGTGGGCGACGCGGCGCCGACCGTGAAGGAGCTGGTGGACCGCACCCGGGAGGTGCTCGGGGGCAAGCCGCTGCGCTACGTCGACCAGGGGCGCTACGTGCGCTTCGTGCGGCCCGCCATGAAACCCCTGATGAACCTCACGAGGCGGGGTCGCACCATCCGGCGTGGCGGCGACGCCTTCCTGCCGTACTTCTCGGGCAACCCGATCTTCGACACCAGCGGCTGCGAGGAGCTCCTGCCCGACCTGCCGCCGCCACCGGTGATGGACTACCTCGACCGCATCCTCCGCTTCGCCGCGGAAAAGGACTTCGGCGGGTGAGCGGCAAGAAGGCTCTCCGCGCCGCGACCTGGGACGCCATCCGTGTGGCCCGCGCCGGCCGCTTTCCGGGCATCCTCGGGCGCATCCCGAACTTCAAGGGCGCCGAGGCGGCGGCCGAGCGGCTCGCGGGCACCTCGGCCTGGACGGCGGCCGGGGTGCTCAAGATCAACCCCGACTCCCCTCAGCGCCCCGTGCGCGCCCGGGCGCTCCGTGAGGGCAAGGTGCTGGTGTTGCCGGCGCCGAAGCTCGCGGAGGCCACCCCCTTCGTGCTGCTCGACCCGGCGGTCCTGCCGCCCGAGAAGCTGTGGGAGGCCTCCAGCATCAAGGGAGCCTTCGCGCTCGGCCGGCCCGTGGGGCTCGACGAGGTTCCGAAGCTCGACCTCATCGTGACCGGCTGCGTCGCGGTCAGCCGCGATGGGGCGCGCCTCGGGAAGGGCGGCGGCTACTCCGACCTCGAGTACGCCCTGCTGCGGCAGGTCGGACGCGTCGGCCCCGACACGGTCATCTGCTCGACCGTGCACACCGTCCAGCTGCTCGAGGCCGGCGGGGTGCCGATGGCCGCCCACGACATCTCCCTGGACCTCGTGGTCACCCCCGACGAGGTGGTGTGGACCCAGCGCACCTGGGAGCGGCCGGCCGGCATCGCGTGGGACCTGCTGCCGGACGCCAAGGTCGCGGCGATCCCCGTGCTGCAGGAGCTACGCCCCTGAGAGCAGGCCCAGCAGCTCGTCCGGCCCGAGGGTGGCGGTGGTGTCGGTGCCGTTGAGCAGGGCCTCGGCGAGCTCGCGCTTCTCGGTCTGCAGCTCCACGATGGACTGCTCCACCGTGTCGGTGGTCACGAAGCGGTACACCGTCACCGCCTCGGTCTGGCCGATGCGGTGGGTGCGGTCGGTGGCCTGGTCCTCGACCGCCGGGTTCCACCACGGGTCGAGGTGCAGCACGTAGGTGGCGGCGGTCAGGTTGAGCCCGGTGCCGCCGGCCTTCAAGGAGATCAGGAAGGCGTCGCCGTCGCCGCCCTGGAAGGCATCGACCTCGTCCTGGCGCTTCGCCGCCGGGGTGGATCCGTCGAGGTAGCGGTAGCGCACACCGGCCTGGTCGAGGGCTTCGCGGAGCAGGCTCAGGTGCCCCACGAACTGGCTGAAGATCAGGGCGCGGTGGCCTTCGTCGCGCAGGGTCTCCAGGCGCTCGAGCACGGCTTCGAGCTTCGAGCTCGGCACCGCGGACTCGGGCAGCACGAGGCGCGGGTGGCAGGCGAGCTGCCGCAGCCGCGTGAGCGCCTGGAGCGCCGAGAACCGCCAGCCGGGCTCGTCGCGGTTGGTCAGGCTCTCCAGGGCCGCCAGCCGCACGCGGTCGTAGAGCTGCTTCTCCGCCTTCGAGGCTTCGACCTGCACCACGATCTCGGTGCGCTCGGGCAGCTCCTGGGCCACCTCGCGCTTCAGGCGCCGGAGCACGAAGGGTCGGATGAGCCCGGCCAAGGCCTCGCGCGGCTCGCGCGCGGAGTCGGCCTCGATGGGCTTCACGAAGCGCTCCCGGAACCACTCGGCCGAGCCCAGCAGGCCGGGGGTGAGCACCCGGAAGAGGCTCCAGAGCTCCGCCACGCGGTTCTCCACCGGGGTGCCTGTGAGCGCGAGCTTGAAGGGCGCCTCCAGGTCGCGGCAGGCCCGGGCGCGCTTGGTGGACGGGTTCTTGATCGCCTGGGCTTCGTCGAGCACCAGGGTGTTCCAGGCGAGCGCCGCCAGCTTCTCGTCGCGCACGAGCAGCTCGTAGCTGGTGACGAACACCACGTTGGGGCCGGCCTTCTCGAGCAGGTGGGCGCGGCGCTGCCCGCGGTAGGCCACGACCTCGAGGCTGGGGGCGAAGCGCTCGGTCTCCCGGACCCAGTTGAAGCCCACCGAGGTGGGCGCGACCACGAGGGCCGGGCCTTCGGGGGCGCGTCGCAGCAACACGGCGAGCGCCTGCACGGTCTTTCCGAGCCCCATGTCGTCGGCGAGGCAGGCCCCGGGCGACCAGTGCGCCAGGCGCGCGAGCCAGCGGAAGCCTTCGAGCTGGTAGGGCCGGAGCTCGGCGTTCAGGCCTCCGGGCAGCTCGGGGTCGAGGGTGGCCGCCTCGCGGAGGCGCTCGGCGGACACGGTCCACGCCTCGGGGGCCTCGACCTCGATGCCTTCTTCGGCGAGCGCGTCGAGCAGGGGGGCGGCGAGCACGGGCAGCTCCAGCTCGCTCCGCCGCTTCCGCGCGGTCATGGCCAGCTGCTCGAGCGCCTTGCGGAACGGCTCTTCCAGGCGCACGAAGCCCGAGTCGCCCGCCTGCACGAAGCGGCGCCCGTCGCGCACGGCCTCCAACAGCGCACCCACGGGCACGCTCAGGCCGTCGACCAGGAGCTCGCCTTCCAGGCCGAACCAGTCCTTGCGCTGGGCGATGCGCAGGTCGAGCCCGCTGGCTTCACCCTGGGCGACGCGCAGCGCCTGCCGGGCCCAGGCCACCTCGACGTCCAGCGCCGAGAGCGACTCGATCAGGCCGAGCACCCGCTCCGGGTCGGCGATCTCCCAGTTCCAGGTGTCGTCGTCGAGGTCGAGAGGAGCGAGCGCCTGCCGCACGAAGGCCGCTTCGGTGGCGTGGTCGCGCTCGACCCACACCCGCTCGCCTTCCACGAGGCCGTACTGTTCGTTCGCGCCTTCGCCCGGCACCACGAAGGGCTGGCCGGGCAGGAGCCGGAGCCGGGCGCGGAGCTGCAGGGCGGGACCGGGCACGACCTCGGCCCGCACGAGCACCTGGGCATCGAGCTCCACCTCGCGGCCACGGAGGGACGGGCTGAGCTCGGCGCGGGTGACCTGCTGCAGCCGGGGCACCCGCTCCAGCAGGAGCGCGGCCGCCTCCTCGGGGAAGGCGCCGCCGCGACGGCGGAGGAGCTCCATGAGCGCCCGCTCTCGGGGGCTCACCTCGATCACCGCCACCAGCCGTGGGTCGATGTCGATGGCGAGGCCGCCGTGCGCGTTGTCGAGCGCTTCCTCGAGCGCTTCAGCGTCGAGCGGGGTGCCGTCGAGGGCCACCTCCAGCCTCACGCCCTCGCCGAGCGGAGAGCAGCGGAACGCAAGGCGGCGCAGGGCGACCCGGCTGGGCTCGGACTCGCCGTCGACCAGCACGCGGGGGTGGCCCACGAGGGCACGGATGGCTCGGTGGGTGGCTTCGGTGGACCCCGCGGCCAGGAGCGCGAGCGCTTCGTGGTCCGGGGCGGTGGTCAGCTCCGAGAGGCGGGCCTTCTCCATGCCGAGCTTCCAGACCCGCAGCCCGCGCTTGGTCTTGTAGGGCCGGGTCAGCACCGGCTCCAGCGAGGGGCCCGCGTAGGTGTCGGTGAGGCTCCAGCCGAACTGGCGCCCCTTCTCGTCGCGGGCGTCGCCGGGGCGGAGCACGTGATCGAGCTGCTGGAGGGTGAGCTCCCAGGCCGGCACGCTCAGCAGGTCGGCCACCTCCTCGCGGAGCGAGGTGGTGCCCACCAGGAGCTCGAGCACCGCGTCGACCGCGCGCAACGCCGTGGTGCAGTCGGGGTTCGGGGTCTCCGAGCAGCTGCAGGTGGCCGCGACCGTGCCGCGCAGCGTGACGCGCACGCTGGCGTCGCCGTGGGAGCGGCCCAGGCAGGGCAGTGGCTCGGAGTAGACCAGCGCTTCGCTCTCGCGGTCCAGGGTGAGCCGGGGCTTGCGCGGTCCCACGCAGGGGAGCGCCCGATCCCGCAGCTGCTCCCGCAGGGCCAACAGCTCGGTCTGCGCCTCGGCCACCGACGCTTCGTCGGCGCGGGTGCGCCAGACCGGCAGGCGCTTGGCCTCCCACGCAAGGGCGTCGCGCCGGCACTCGGCGCGGCCGTTCAGGAAGCCGATCACGCCCCGGCGGGTGTGGGCGGCCCAGGCCTCCTGGCTGTCGAGCACGGCGCGGAGGGGCAGGTGCTCCTGGCGGTAGAACCAGCCCTGCCCGGCCTGGCGCACCGCCAGCAGGGGGACGTCGAGCCAGTCCTCCACCTTGTGCTTCTTCGCCCAGGCCTCCACGACCTCGGTCTTGGCGGCGGCCCCCAGGGTCTCGGTCTGGGTGCGGGCTGCGCCCCCGGAGCCGGTGACGCTGGCGATCAGCGCGGCGGCGGCGTGCTTACAGCGGCCGTCGTAGCCCACCGGGCACGAACAGCGACCGCGGCGGGGCACGCCCTGGCCGTCGATCGCCAGCTCCACCCGGTAGGGCGTGGAGGCATTTCCCTGGACCGCCGCGGTCAACAGACCCTCGTCGACCTGCACGTCGCTGACGGCGCCCTTGCGGGCGTAGATCAGGCCACGCTGCCAGGAGCGGGGACCGAAGACGTGCTGAGCACGGGAGAGCGACAAGGACATCCCGTCGCCCTATCCCGAACGCGACCCCCCTACACCACCAGAATGGCGGTGTGCACCGGCCGGATCCTGGCGGGACCGCCACCACCGGCCACCACCTCGGTGCTGGGGAGGTCCACGACCTCGCCTTCGACGACCATGCGCTTGCTGCTGCCGCCGTCGAGGTTCATCGCCCGGTCGCAGCCGAGCAGGGTGAGCAGGTCGGCGGTTCCGCGCAGCGTCATGCCCGGCGCGTCCCAGACGTTGCGCCCGTCGACCGCCACGAACACGAGCGCGCCGTCGGGCCGTGCGCCGACCGCCATGCGCGGGAGCAGGTTCTGGTCGTAGGTCTCGTCCTGGCTGAAGGTGACCGGCGGGGCGCTGCCCGCGAACTGCTCGGCGGCAAGGGAGAGCGCGTCGGGGCCGAGCAGGGTGGGGCCTCCCGAGAGCGCCGCCGCGATCGGTTCCGGTGGGGTCCAGCGCACGGTCTCGGACGCCGAGAGCTCGCCGGTGAGCACGCAGCCGGCCAGCGGGATCGCACGGCCGTGCCCGACCACCCGGTGACCGACCACCTGGAGGCCGTCCCGCGGCGCCCGGTCCCCCGCCGCCCGGTTCCACGCGACCAGGCCGCTGGCCGGCGCGTTGACCCGTACGACGGGCACGCCGTTGACCCGCCAGCCGCGCAGGCCGTGCCGCTCGAGGCCCGGCCGCTCCCGCTGCACGAGGGCGGAGCGGGTGAAGATCGGCGGGTTGAGCACCACGCCGTCCTGCACCAGGAGCCCGACCGGGTCGCCGCGCTCCGACGGCGGTGCGATGTCGTGCTCGCTGTAGAGGAAGAAGCCGCCGCTCGTGCCCGCCAGGGCGCCCTCGTCGGCGACCACCTTCGCCAGGCCCCCGCGCCCGCGAGCGTCCACGGTGCGCAGGCGCCTGCCGAGCACGGTCAACACGTTCACGTGCACCGGTCCGGCCGCGGTGTGACCGGCCACGCGGCGGTGGTGCAGCCCTGGCGCCAGCCGTCGGTGCTCGCTGTTGGCGACCAGCTCGGCCAGCGGAGGTCCACCCGCGTCGCGGTGGAGCAGGAGCGCCGCCTGGCTGTAGTAGAAGTCCACCGCCGCCCGCACCCGCAGGGCGCGCGGACCGGGCTCCTCGAGCATCTGGGACACACGGCCCACCAGCCCGACGTGCAGGACGCGGCTGGCCTCGCCGTCGATGCTGGCGAGCAGCTCCACCACGCTGCGGTAGCGGCGCTCGAACATCGCGGCCTGGCCCGCGTCGACCTCGTCGCTGAGCACCGCCGCGATGGGCGGATCGGTCAGTCTGCGCTCGATGGTTCGGAGGGACGCCTCGGCGCCGTGACGGGGCGGTCCGCCGAAGGCCAGCAGCACCCGGAGCCAGCCCGGGTCGAGTCCCGCGGCCCGTCCGTGGGCCAGGGCAGCGCGCAGCCAGGAGTCGTCCATCGTGCAGCAGGCTACCTTCCCGGCATGATCCCCGTGCTCCTCGCTTGCTCGACCCCCGTCCAGGAGACCGCCGCGCCGGCGGCCACCGACTCCGCGCCGCCCCCCACGGTCACGGTGCGTCCCTGGATCGGCGTGGCGGATCCCGGTGCGGTGCGCCTGCGCGTGGAGACCGTCGAAGACATCCCGGTCACCGTCACCCTCTCCGATGGCCGCGCCTTCACGGCGGAGAGCACGGTGCGCACCGTGGACTACGCCTGGCCCGACGAGGACAACTCGCTGGAGCTCGAGCACCACGACCGCTCCGGCCAGCACGTGGTGCACGAGGTCCTGCTCGACGAGCTGTCCGAGGGCGTGGACTACACCTGGGAGGCGTCGGTGGGCGGGCTGCCCTACAGCGGCAGCTTCGCGCTCCCGGCGCCGGGCGATACCTTCCGGCTGGCCTTCGTGGGCGACACGATGATGCCGGCCCAGGAAGACGTGCTGGTGCAGGCGGCGGCCTTCGAGGCCGATCTCTTCCTGCACGGCGGCGACCTGCAGTACCAGTCCCTGCCCGGCGACACCTGGGGCGGCACCTTCCACGACCTCCGCCACGTGGCCGAGCGCGCTCCGATCCACGTGGCCCTGGGCAACCACGAGGACGAGGACTTCGACGAGATGAACCAGCGCACCCTGCCGCTTCTGGGCGGGCAGGGGGAAGGCGGCGACCGCTGGCACGCCTTCAGCTACGGCGGCGTTCGCGTGATCGCGCTGAGCACCGAGGACACCCTGAACGAAGAGGGGGCCGAGCAGCTCGTGTGGCTCGAGGCCGAGCTCGCGGCGGCCGGCGACGACATCGTGGTGTTCTTCCACAAGCCGATCTACACGCTCGCCAACCACGCCCCCCGCGACGACATCCGGGCCAAGCTCCACCCGCTCTTCGTGGAGCACGGCGTGGACCTGGTGCTGCAGGGCCACAACCACGGCTACGAGCGCTTCCTGGTCGACGGCATCCCGTACGTGATGGACGGCGGCGGCGGCGCGGCGATCTACGACATGAACAGCCAGGTGAAGGAGCGGCCCGACGAGGCGCCGCTGCGCCAGTTCGTCGAGGGCAGCTACGGGGTGTCGCTGATCACGATCGCGGCCGGCGGCGAGCTGTCGCTCACGCGCGTGAACCGGGACGGGGACACGGTGGAGTCGGCCCGGCTGCGGTAGCTACCGCTGGCCGCGGGCCGGACTGCCCCGCCGAACGCCCGCAGGGCCCGAGAGGCGGGAGCGTGCGGGCTGCGCGTGGAGGGCGCGGTGGGGGTTCAGCGTGCCCATCGGGCACGCGTAAGGGGGCCCATCGAGGGGCCCCCTTTCAGAGGGGAGACTGCCCCGCCGAACGCCCGCAGGGCCCGAGAGGCGGGAGCGTGCGGGCTGCGCGTGGAGGGCGCGGTGGGGGTTCAGCGTGCCCATCGGGCACGCGTAAGGGGGCCCATCGAGGGGCCCCCTTTCAGAGGGGAGACTGCCCCGCCGAACGCCCGCAGGGCCAGAGAGGCGGGAGCGTGCGGGCTGCGCGTG
>CAZSAT010000022.1:0-7931 GCA_964604675.1 uncultured Enterobacterales bacterium | reverse complement strand
TGCCCCGCCGAACGCCCGCAGGGCCAGAGAGGCGGGAGCGTGCGGGCTGCGCGTGCAGCGCAGTCCGCACGCTAAGGCTGCACGCCTCCGGTGGTCATCTCGGTGGCGAGGTGGTTCGACGTGGTGTCGATCGCGTTCTGGATGACCTCGGGGAAGGTGGCCATCGAGGCGAAGATCGTGAGGCTGACCACGCTGGCCGTGAGCACGTACTCGGTGATGCTCTGTCCGCGGCGACGACGGCGACGCATGGCGACCTCGGTCTGGGATAGGCACCCAGTGTACCGCGCTGAACCAGCCACGGGCGGGAGGATCACGTGCCAGGGGATTGCAGCCTGATTTCGGCGGGTCACCCAGCGAGCCGATCGCTCTCGGGCCCCCACGCAGACCACCGGGTGAGCGGCACGCCGCCCGAGCAGGACGACACGACATGATGCTGATGCTGGCGACCGCCTTCGCCGCCGACTGGTCGACCACCCTGGAGCAGGCCGTGCCCGCCGTGGTGAGCCTGCAGGTCGCCGTGCCCCGGAACTTCGACACCGAGGGGGCGAGTGCGGTGCAGGGCACCGGCTTCGTGGTCGACGCCGAGCGCGGGCTGCTCCTCACCAACCGGCACCTGGTGCACCCCGGCCCCGTGGTGGCCGAGGCGATCTTCCAGAACCACGAGGAGGTCGAGCTCGAGGCCGTCTACCGCGACCCCGTGCACGACTTCGGCTTCTTCCGCTTCGACCCCGAAGCCGTCCGCCACATGGACCTCGTCGAGCTGCCCCTCGCACCCGAGACGGCGCGGGTCGGGGCCGAGATCCGCATCGTCGGCAACGACGCCGGCGAGAAGCTCTCCATCCTCGACGCCACCCTCGCCCGGCTCGACCGGAACGCCCCCAACTACGGCCGCGGCGGCTACGGCGACTTCAACACCTTCTACCTGCAGGCCGCCTCCAACACCTCGGGGGGCTCGTCCGGCAGCCCGGTCATCGACGTCGAGGGGCGCGTGGTGGCGCTGAACGCCGGCGGCGCCACCATGGCCGCCAGCGCCTTCTACCTGCCGCTCGACCGGGTGGTGCGCGCCCTGGAAGAGGTGCAGGCCGGCCGACCGGTCCGCCGAGGCACCCTGCAGACCCGCTTCTGGTACGAGCCCTACGACGAGCTCCGGCGGCTCGGCCTGAGCGAAGCGACCGAGGCCGAGGCGCGGGCGTTCTCGACCGGCACGGGCCTGCTCGTGACCGACCTCGTGGTGCCGGGTGGCCCAGCCGATGGGCTGTTGGAGCCCGGCGACGTGGTGTTGCGGATCGACGGCCAGCCCGTCGATGGGTTCGTGGCCCTGGAGTCCAGGCTCGACGACGCGGTGGGGGAGGCCGTGACCCTGGAGGTCGAGCGAGGCGGCGAGCGCCTGACGCTCACGCCGACCGTGGGGGACCTGCACGCCATCACCCCCGACCGCTACCTCGAGCTCGGCGGTGGGCTGGTCCATGAGCTGAGCTACCAGAAGGCTCGGCACTACGGCGTGCCCGTGGGCGGCCTCATGCTGGCCGCGAACGGCTACAGCTTCTACACCGCCGGCGTGCCCGAAGACGCGGTGCTCGACGAGCTCGACGGGGTGGCCCTGGGCACCCTCGACGACCTGGTCGGCGCCGTGGCCGCGCTACCCGAGGGCGCCCGCGTGCCGGTGCGCTTCCACACCCTCGACGATCCGGCCGCCATCCGCACCGCGGTGTTGCGGATCGACCGCACCTGGTTCCCCCTCCAGGTGTGCACCCAGGCGGGCGGGGACTGGCCCTGCGAGGACGTCCGGCAGCCAGCCCAGCCGCGCGAGACGGCGGCGCGGGGCACCACCCCGGCCCCGGAAGGCGCGCGGGCGGCCCGCAGGCTGGCGTCCTCCCTGGTCGCGGTGGGCTTCACGGTGCCGTACCGGACCGAGGGCGTGCCCGGGTCGAGCTACCTCGGAGCGGGCCTGGTGATCGACGCCGAGCAGGGGCTCGTGCTGGTCGACCGCGACACGGTGCCCGTGAACCTGGGCGACGTCACGGTCACCTTCGGCGGTGCGGTGCGCGTGCCCGGCACGGTGGCCTGGCTGCACCCCACCCACAACCTGGCCGTGGTCCGCTACGACCCGGCGCTCCTGGGCGACACCGAGGTCACCGCCGTCACCTTCCGCCACAAGGCGCTCGAGGTGGGCGACACGGTCTGGCAGGTCGGGCTCGCGCGCGACCATCAGGTGCGCGCGGTCCGCACCACGATCCGGACGGTGGAGGCCTTCGAGAGCGGGCTCGCCGACCCCCCTCAGTTCACCGACGGCAACCTGGAGGTGATCGACATCCACGACGCCGCGCCGTCCCTCGGCGGGGCGCTCACCGACCGCAGGGGACGGGTGCTGGCCACCTGGGCGAGCTTCGCGGCCCACGACGGGGGCGAGCGCGTGGCCTGGTTCCAGGGCATGCACGCGGACCTCGTGCGACCGGTGGTGGAGGCCTTCCGAGCCGGCGGAGCGCCCGAGGTGTACGGCCTCGGCGCCGAGCTGGTGCCGATCACCCTGGCCGAGGCGCGGGACCGGGGCCTGGACGAGCGCTGGGCGCGTCGCCTGGAGGCGCACGACGACCGGCGGCAGGTGCTGACCGTGGTGCGCGTGGCGGCCGGTTCACCGGCGTCGGAGGTGCTGCGCAGCGGCGACATGGTCGTGGCGCTCGGTGGCGAAGCGGTCACCCGCGCCAGCGAGATCGAGCGCCACCTCCAGTTCCTCCCCTTCGTCCGGCTGACGGTGGCGCGGGGGAGTGCCGTGCGCCAGGTCACCCTGACCGGCTGGGCGATGCCCGGCGACGGCGTGAACCACATCGCGAGCTGGGCGGGCATGTTGCTGCACGATCCCCACCTGGAGGTGGCGACCCAGCGGGGCCTCGCCCCCGTGGGCGTGTACGTCACCTGGTACTGGTACGGGAGCCCGGCCCACCGCTACGGGGTGCGCGCGACCCGTCGCATCCTCGAGGTCAACGGCCAGCCCACGCCGGACCTCGACACCTTCCTCGCGTCGGTGGCCGCGATGTCCGACCGGGAGGCCGTGCGGCTCAAGACGGTGGGGCTCGACGGCACCGAGCGCATGGAGACCCTCAAGCTGGACCTCCGCTACTGGCCCACGTGGGAAGCGCGGCGGGAGGACGGGGTGTGGTCGCGCGAGGAGCTGTAGTCAGAGCGACCCGCTCGCCTGCTCGGCCACCCAGGCTTCCACCTCCTCCCGCAACACCGGCAGGCTCACGGCTCCGCCTCCGAGCACCCGATCGTGGAAGGCCCGCAGGTCGAAGCCCTCGCCCAGCGCGGCCTCGGCTTCTGCCCGAAGCTCTTCGATCCAGAGCCGGCCCGTCATGTAGGCCAAGGCCTGACCTGGCCAGCTGATGTACCGGTCGACCTCGTTGTCGATGTTGTTCAGCGCCAGGGGGGTCTGGCTCGCCAGGAAGTCCTTCGCCTCCTCCCGCGTCCAGCCGCGGGCGTGCACGCCGGTGTCCACCACCAGCCGCGCGGCCCGCCAGGCGTCGAAGCTGTAGCGCCCGAGCTGATCCTCCAGGCCGGTGTAGAGGCCGAGCTCGTCGGCCAGCGACTCCGCGTACAGCGCCCAGCCCTCCACGAAGGCCGTGTGGCCGCCGTAGCGTCGGAAGGCCGGCAGGTCCCCGAGGGACTGCGCGAGCGCGATCTGGGTGTGGTGACCGGGGATCGCCTCGTGCCATGCGAGCGCTTCGGCCTCGAAGCGCGGGCGGGTCTCGGGGGCGTGCACGTTGATGAAGTACGTGCCGGGGCCCGAGCCGTCGCCCGGCGGCTGCCGGTAGTACGCCACGGTGGTGTACGGCGCCTCGAAGGCCGGAATCGGCTCCACCTCGCACGGCGTGTCCGGCACCACGCCGAGCACCTGGGGGAGCGCGGCCCCGGCGCGGGCCACGGCGTCGCGCGCAGTCTGCTCCACCTCCTCGGCCGTGGCGAAGCGCAGCTCCGGGTCGTCGCGCAGGCGGGCGAAGATCGCTTCGAGGTCGGTCTCGCCCCACAAGGTCTCGCCGAGCTCGCGGAAGCCGTCGTGGACGCGCTCCAGCTCGCGCAGGCCCGTCGCGTGGAGCTCGTCCGGGGTGAGCGGCAGGCCGGTGTACTCGCGGATGGCGAGCTCGTAGCAGCGCTCGCCCTCGGGCAGGCCCACGAGCCCGACCTCGGCGCCCGTGCGCCCGTGCGGCAGGATCTCGTCGCGCACCACGTTGCGGTACGCCGCCACCGCCTCGGGCAGCCCGGCCAGGGCCTCGAGGAAGGGCGCGGTGTCGGTGTGGTCGGGCAGCTGCGTCACCAGCGCCCAGTCCGCAAGCGGCAGGGCCAGCTCGCGGTCGAGCATCTCCACCACGCGTCGGAGGCTCTCGGCGTTGGCCACCAGGCCGTCGTCCCGCGCGCTCAGGAGGTCGGCCGCCGCCTGCTCGAAGCTGGCGGGCAGCGCCCGGTAGCGCGCCTGCAGGGCCGGCAGCGCGTCGACGGGGTGGGGACCCGGCAACCACGAGGCCCACGAGAGCGGGTTGTTCCGCGCCGACACGGCCCACTGCTCGTAGCGGCAGGCGTCCTTCGCGAGGTCGATGGCCAGCTCTTCGCGGAACAGCGCGACCGTGACCTGGTCGGCGCGGGTCGCCGGAGTGAGCGCCTCGGCGCGATCGAGCCAGGCCTGCTCCTGGGCGATCCAGCGCGTGCGGGCGACCGTCGAGCGGTCGGTGAGCCGGTCGTCGTAGCGGCCATCGCCCAGCCGGGTGGACCACTCCGGGTAGCGCGCCATCGTGGCCTCCCAGTGGTCGTGCAGCAGGCTGCGGAGGGCCGGGTCCTCGACCCCGGCGACGGCTTGGGCATGGAGCTCGGGCACGGGTGCCTCCTGGACCGGGGGCGCGTGGGCACAGGCGAGCAGGAACGCGACCACGGCCGACCTCGAAAAGGGAGGGCTAACCGCGCCGCTGGCGGAGCCGCGCCCACCAGCCGCTGGGCTCGGCGGCGGGCTCGGCGGGCGGCGGGTGCGCCATCAGCCAGTCCACCAGCTCGGGCGGAAAACCCCCACCGCGCGGCAGCGTGGCCTGGCTGTGGCCGACCTCGCCCCAGCGGTCCACCACGTACACCGTGGCCACGTCGGCGTCGGCGTGCCCGTGCAGCGCGAGCACGAGCAACCGTGCGACCTCGAGCTGCTCGGCGACCGCCTGCCAGCACCCGGGGTCGTCGTCGCAGGACGGGGTGAGTGGACCGATCCGCGCCGCCACTTGCTCGGTGGACAAGAGCGTGTAGCGGTCGCCGATCAAGCTCTCGAGATCGGCCAGGGTCTTGTGGCCGACCGACAGCGGGATCGCGGCGTTGTCGTCGAGGAGGACCGCCGCGGTCGGGGCCGCCAGCGCGGCCGCCAGCGTCAGTCCAGTAATGGCTCGAGCTCGAGCTCGAGCTCGGTCTCGAACTCCAGGCCGCTCGCCCGCCCGACCGCGAACACCACGCCGTCGGCGTCGATCACGAAGGTGGTGGGCAGGTCCTGCACCTGGTACCGCGTCGCGACCACGCGGTGGTGGTCGCGCAGGATGGGGAAGTCGAGGCGCAGGCTCTCCGCCCACCCCGAGAGCTCGGCGAAGTCGGTGCGGTCGATGTTGATGGCCAGGACCTGGAGGCCGTCGCGGTCGTAGCGCTTCTGCAGGCGGTCCAGGGCTTCGAGCCCGTCGGCGCCGCGGTTGCGGCTGAAGAAGTAGATCACCACGGCTTCGGCCGGGTGGCCGGCCAGCGGCCCCGTGAGGTCGGACAGGGCGACCCGACCGGAGCCCACCGCGTCCTTCGCGGCGCGCTCGTTCAGCGCGGGCAGGGAGAACAACAGCGCCGCATCGCCGACCGTGAGGTTGGCGGCCTGTGCGGGCGAGGCCAGCAAGGCGAAGGTGGTCAGGGACGTGAGCATGGGGGGTGTCCGACCCCGGACCGGCAGCCCGCCGGGGAAGGAAGGTTAGCACGTCAGGGCGGGGGCGGAGAGGTCGAGATGGAGCTGCCGAGCGGGATCCTGGCCCTGGCGCGCCGCGTGTCGGATGCCGGCGGGCGGCTCTACGTGGTGGGTGGCTGCGTGCGGGATCACGTGCTCGGACGGTCCAGCGGCGACATCGACGTGGAGGTGCACGGGCTGTCGTCGGACCGCGTCGCGGAGCTCATCCGGGCGAAGAAGACCGTCGGCAAGAGCTTCGGCGTGTACCGGTTCCGGCTCGGCCGGGACGCGATCGACGTGGCCCTGCCCCAGGTGGATGGCGAGGTCCGCCCGCACCTGGGCCTCGCGGAGGCGGCCCGGCGTCGGGACCTGCGCATCAACGCGCTGGCCTGGGACCCGCTCAGCGCCGAGGTGATCGACCCCCACGGTGGCCTGGACGACATCGCGTCCGGTCTCCTGCGCCACGTGGACGACCTGACCTTCAGCCAGGACCCGCTGCGCGCGCTGCGGGCCGTTCGGTTCTCGGTCACCCTCGGGCTGGGGTTGAGTCCGGAGCTGAAGGCCATCTGTGCCGCCCAGGATCTCCGGTCGGTCCCCATGGAGCGCCAGCGCCCGGAGCTGCACCGGATCTTCGGCTCCCCGGAACCCGGCCGCGGGCTCGCGCTCCTCAGGGAGCTGGGCCTTCTCGGCCACCTCCCTGGACTGGGAGATGGGCTCCCATCGGACACCCTCGATCGGATGTCGATGGCCCTCGACGACCAGATCGTCGGCGCATGGGCCCTGCTGCTGTGGCGTTCGTCGGGCGTGGGCTGGGTCGACACCCTGAACCTCGGCCGTCACCGCTCACGCAACATCCGAAAGGAGGCCGAGGCGCTCGCGGCGGTCCTCCACGACCCGCCCGCGCGGCTCGACGACGCCGCGCTCTGCCGGCTGGCCGAGACCGTGGTGGTCGAGGTCGCGTTGGGGCTCTTCGCGGCGACCGGCCGGGCGGATCCCGTGGCTCGGGACCGTGCCGAGGCGCTCGGGGTGCTGCGCGAGCCGCTCCCACAGCTGCTCGGCGGGAAACAGCTCCGCGCGGCGGGCGTGCCGCCAGGCCCGAGGATGGGTCAGCTGCTCACCGCCCTCCGCGAAGAACAGCTCGATCGCCGCGTGCTCGACCAGCCTGCCGCGCTCACCTGGCTCGCGAAGCAGGACGCGTAGGCGGCTGTGCCGCGTAGGCGTCCGGCGGCACCGCCCCGCCGAACGCCCGCAGATGCCAGAGAGGCCGGAGCCTGCGGGCTGCGCGTGGAGCGCAGAGCGTGCGATAGGCGGCCTTCTCCTGGGCCACGTTGCGCCGTCGCCGGTTCACCGGCTCAGCGCCCGGAGCATCGCGCCGACCCGACGGAGCTTGCACAGCGTGTCGTCGGCGCCCTCCAGCTGCGGGAGCAGCGCCAGGACCGCCGCCGCCTCGGCTGCGGAGCCGAGCGCGATGCGGAAGTGGCGCTTCCCCATCTTCTCCCTCCGGTTGGGCAGGCCCTCCGCGAGGTTGAGCACCACCGAGTCGGTTGCACGGAGACCTTGGTCGCGGAGGTGGGCGCGTCCCGCGGGAAAGCGCGCGGAGGCGAACCAGCGGTTGACCTCGACGGCGAGGCGGAAGACGTCGAGCTGCTCGTGGTCGAAGAGGTAGGCGGGCATGGTCGCTCCGTGGAGGACCGCTCGGGTGGGTTCGAGGAGGGCGGTCCTCGCCCCCGGCGGGCCGCCCCCGCAGGGCCCGCCCGAGTGGTCCGGGGGATGCGAGATCGCCCTCGCAGCTCGAGTCCGAGCTCGACCCCAGCCGAGCTCGAGTCTCGAGTCTCGCGTCTCGAGTCCGACCTCGAGTTCGACCTCGACCCCAGCCCGAGCTCGAGTTTCGAGTTTCGAGTTTCGAGTTTCGAGTTTCGAGTTTCGAGTTTCGAGTTTCCCCCTGTGTCAGCGTAGTTGCCGCCCGTTCTGCACCACCAACCCACCGGGGGCG
>CAZSAT010000021.1:67678-78456 GCA_964604675.1 uncultured Enterobacterales bacterium | reverse complement strand
GCCCATGCCGCCCATGCCGCCCATGCCGCCCATGCCGCCACCCATGTCGCCGCCGCCCGCCGGCGCCTTCTTCTGCGGCTTCTCGGCGATCACGGCCTCGGTGGTGAGGAGCAGGCTGGACACGCTCGCCGCGTTCTGCAGCGCGGTGCGGGAGACCTTCGCAGGATCGATGACGCCCATCTCCAGCATGTCACCGTAGGTGTCGGTGCGGGCGTTGTAGCCGTGGGACGCGGCGCCTTCGCTGACGCGAGCCACCACGATGGACCCGTCGACACCAGCGTTGGCCGCGATGGCGCGGATCGGCGCCTGGATGGCCTTCTTGACGATCTCGACGCCGAAGGCCTCGTCGCCCTGGACCTCGATGCTGTCGAGCGCGGCCAGGGTCCTGAGGTAGGCAACCCCGCCTCCGGGCACGATGCCCTCTTCGACGGCGGCGCGGGTGGCGTTGAGCGCATCCTCCACGCGAGCCTTCTTCTCCTTCATCTCCACCTCGGTGGCCGCACCGACGTAGATCACCGCCACGCCGCCGACCAGCTTGGCGAGCCGCTCCTGGAGCTTCTCGCGGTCGTAGTCGCTGGTGGTGTCGCGGATGTGCGCCCGGATCTGCTTGACGCGGCCCTTGACGGCCTCGCGGCTGCCAGCGCCGTCGACGAGCACCGTGGTGTCCTTCGTGACGACAGCGCGCTTGACGTTGCCGAGGTCGGACAGCGTGAGGGTGTCGAGCTTGATGCCGAGGTCCTCCATGATCGCCCGACCGCCGGTGAGGATCGCGATGTCCTCCAGCATGGCCTTGCGGCGGTCACCGAAGCCCGGCGCCTTCACGGCGCAGACGTTGAGCATGCCGCGGAGCTTGTTCACCACCAGGGTGGCCAGCGCTTCGCCATCGACGTCCTCGGCGATGATCATCAGGGGCTTGCCGGCACCGTGCACCTTCTCGAGCACGGGGAGCAGGTCCTTCATGTTCGAGATCTTCTTCTCGTGGATGAGCACCAGCGCATCCTCGAAGACGGTCTCCATGCGCTCGCTGTCGGTCACGAAGTAGGGCGACAGGTAGCCCCGATCGAACTGCATGCCCTCGACGATCTCGAGCTCGGTGCTGAGGCCCTTGGCCTCCTCCACCGTGATCACGCCGTCCATGCCCACCTTGTCCATCGCCTCGGACAGGATGGCGCCGATCTCCTCGTCGCCGTTCGCCGAGATCGTGCCGACCTGGGCGACCGCCTTGGAGTCCTTCGCGGGCTGCGAGAGGGCGGCCAGCTCGGACACGACGACCTCGACAGCCTTGTCGATGCCGCGCTTCAGGTCCATCGGGTTGGCGCCGGCGGCGACCAGCTTGGAGCCGTGGCGGTAGATGGCCTGGGCGAGCACCGTGGCGGTGGTCGTGCCGTCGCCGGCGACGTCGCTGGTCTTGGAGGCGACCTCCTTGACCATCTGCGCGCCCATGTTCTGGAACTTGTCGCGGAGCTCGATCTCCTTGGCGACGGTCACGCCGTCCTTGGTGGAGACGGGGGCGCCGAAGCTCTTCTCGATGACGACGTTCCGGCCCTTGGGACCGAGGGTGACCTTCACGGCGTTGGCGAGGGCGTCGACACCGGCGAGGATCTCCTTGCGAGCATCCTCCCGGAAGTGGATTTCCTTGGCGGACATGGTTTCTCCTTGAAGTGTGGTGCGAGGGCGCTGGGCGCCGCTCAGGACTCGATGACGGCGAGGATGTCGGTCTCGCGGAGGATGACGTGCTCGACACCGTCGAGCTTGACCTCGTCGCCGCTGTACTTGCCGAACAGCACGCGATCGCCGGACTTGACCTGCAGCTCGCGCAGACCGTCGTCGGTCCGTTGACCTGGACCGACAGCGACCACGACGGCCTCGTTCGGCTTCTCCTTCGACGCGCTGTCGGGGATGAAGAGACCGCTGGCCGTCTTCTGCTCGTTGTCGATCCGCTTGACGAGAACACGGTCGTGGAGGGGACGGAACGCCATCTGGTGCTTCTCCTGGAAGGGAAGGCGCAAGTACGCACCCCCGAAGGAGGCGTCAAGCCACACCGAGGCCTTTTTTCACCCTCCCATCGGACGGCGTGCCGTTCCGTACGCTCGGATCCGTCGTTCTCGAGCAGCGCGTAGGTCGCTGCGACGGGATCGTCGGTGGACAGCGGTCCGTGCCCGCCCAGGATCATGGCGGGTGGTTTCACCCCTTGCACGATCCTGCGACGTGGGGATCGACCGCCAGCTGCAACCAGAGTGAGAACGCCGCCCTCCGTAGGGAAGACGGCGTCTCGAGGGATGAACGAGCCGCCCGGAACAACTCCGAGCAGACTCGGTCCCCCAGAGCTTCGGGTCGGGGCAGGGCAAGGAGCCCCAGGGGACGATGGATGAGGCTGCAACGAGTGTGCCACGTGTGTTTTCAGCCACTTGGCCTCGACAGCTACGCGGCCGGGCCGTGATCCCTGACATCCGTGTCGCGACCGACCCGACAAAAACAGGGGTTGCCACTCGTCACGTGGGCACTACATAGGGCCGCGACAGCTTCCCCGGGGCCGGCCGGCTCCGACGAAAACGACCACCACGAGGGTTCCTCATGGGCAAGATCATCGGCATCGATCTGGGCACGACCAACTCGGTCGTCTCCGTCATGGAGGGCGACGCGCCCACCATCATCGTCAACGACGAGGGCACGCGCACCACGCCATCCGTCGTCGCCTTCACCAAGGACGGCGAGGAGCTCGTCGGCGCGGCTGCCCGTCGCCAGGCGATCACCAACCCCATCAACACCGTGTTCTCCGTGAAGCGCTTCATGGGCCTACGCTTCGACGAGGCCGGACGCGAGATCAGCCGGGTGCCCTACGACGTGGCGCGCGGGGACGGCGGTGACTGTCGCATCAAGATCGGCGACAAGAAGTACAGCCCGCCCGAGATCTCGGCCAAGGTGCTCCAGAAGCTGAAGCGCCAGGCCGAGCGGTACCTCGGCCAGCCGGTGACCGAGGCGGTCATCACGGTGCCCGCCTACTTCAACGACGCCCAGCGCCAGGCCACCAAGGATGCCGGTCAGATCGCCGGCCTGGACGTGAAGCGCATCATCAACGAGCCCACGGCGGCCGCGTTGGCCTACGGGCTCGACAAGAAGGACGACCAGGTCGTCGCCGTCTACGACTTCGGCGGCGGTACCTTCGACGTCTCCATCCTCGAGGTGGGCGACAACGTGGTCGAGGTGAAGTCCACCAACGGCGACACGCACCTCGGCGGCGACGACGTCGACCACGTGATGATCGACTGGCTCCTCGGCGAGTTCAAGTCCGAGCACGGCATCGACGCCAGCAAGGACAAGATGGTGCTCCAGCGCCTCAAGGAGGCCGCCGAGAAGGCCAAGATCGAGCTCTCGTCGAGCCCCTCGACCTCGATCAACCTCCCCTTCCTGTCGGCCGACGCCACGGGCCCCAAGCACCTCGAGCGCACCATGGGCCGCGCCAAGTTCGAGCAGATGATCGAGCCGATCATCGACCGCACGCTCGAGCCTTGCCGCAAGGCCATCAAGGATGCCGACGTCACCCCGAGCGAGATCGACGAGATCATCCTCGTGGGCGGCTCCACGCGCATCCCGCTGGTGCAAGCCAAGGTCCAGGCCCTGTTCGGCAAGGAGCCCAACCGCTCCGTGAACCCGGACGAGGTCGTGGCTGTGGGCGCCGGCGTGCAGGGCGGCGTGCTGGCCGGTGACGTCACCGACCTGCTGCTCCTCGACGTGACGCCGCTCAGCCTCGGCATCGAGACCCTCGGTGGCGTGCACACGGTGCTCATCAAGCGGAACACCACCATCCCGTGCAGCAAGACCGAGATCTTCAGCACGGCGGCGGACAACCAGACCGCGGTGGACGTGCACGTGTACCAGGGTGAGCGGCCCCTCGCGAAGGAGAACCGCATGCTCGACACCTTCCGGCTCGACGGCATCCCGCCGGCGCCGCGCGGCATGCCGCAGGTCGAGGTGACCTTCGACATCGACGCCAACGGCATCTTGAACGTGAAGGCCAAGGACAAGGCCACCGGCAAGGAGCAGACCATCACCATCACCAGCTCCTCGGGCCTGTCCAAGGATGAGGTCGAGAACCTGGTGAAGGAAGCCGAGGAGAACGCCGCCGAGGACACCCGTCGGCGCGACGCCATCGAGGCCCGCAACAACCTCGACAACCTCGTCTACCAGACCCAGAAGCTGCTGGACGAGCACGGCGACAAGCTCCCGGCCGACACCAAGGAGTCCATCGAGGCGGAGATCGCGGGCGCGAAGGAGGCCCTGGAGTCCGAAGATGTCGACGTGCTCAAGGCGAAGTTCGACAGCCTCCAGGCTGCCGGCCACAAGCTCGCCGAGGTCATGTACGCACAGTCGGGTGGTGCCGAGGGCGAGGCCAACCCGGAAGCCCCAGCCGAAGCCGCCGCTGGCGGTGACGACGTGATCGACGCGGACTTCGAAGAGGTCGAGGACGTCTAGAGACCAGGCCTCGAAGATCGGCTGTCAAGCGACCGGCGCGGCGATCCCCTCTCGGAGGGCGGTCGCCGCGCCACGCTGATAGCTGGCCCCTGAACGCTGAGCCGGAGCCGAAGGCGACGTGGCACGTGACTACTACGAAGTCCTGGACGTCGAACGCGACGCAGACGACAAGGTCCTGAAGAAGTCCTTTCGCAAGCTCGCCCTGAAGTTCCACCCGGACCGCAACCCCGACGATCCCGAGGCCGAGGCCAAGTTCAAGGAAGCGTCGGAAGCCTACGACGTGCTCTCGGATCCCCAGAAGCGCCAGATCTACGACCAGTACGGGCACGAGGGTCTGCGCCAGGGCGGCGCCAGCCCTGGGTTCCACGACGTGGAGGACATCTTCAGCCAGTTCGGCGATCTCTTCGGCGATCTCTTCGGCGGCGGGCGCTCACGGGGCCGTCGTGGCGGTCCACGCCGCGGAGCCAGCCTCGAGTACGGCATGCGACTCGACTTCATGGACGCGATCAACGGCGTCAAGAAGGACATCGAGGTCCCCAAGAACGCCACCTGCGAGACCTGCACCGGTTCGGGCGCCAAGCCCGGGAGCAAGCCCACGACCTGCGGCACCTGCAACGGTGTCGGCGAGGTCATCCAGCAGCAGATGTTCCTCCGCATCCGCACCACCTGCCCACGCTGCGCTGGCAAGGGCAAGGTGATCACGGAGCCGTGCGGGAGCTGTGGCGGTCGTGGGCGCACCCGCATCACCGAGAAGCTCTCGGTCACCATCCCGCCAGGCGTCGACACCGGCATGCAGCTGCGGCTCGCGGGGAAGGGCGAAGCCGGCGACTCAGGCGCCCCGGCCGGCGACCTCTTCGTGACCGTACAGGTCCAAGCTCACGAGTTCTTCAAGCGCGACGGCTACGACGTCTACTGCACGGTCCCGATCAGCTACCCGCAGGCTTGCCTCGGCACCCAGCTCAAGGTACCCACGGTCTATGGGGAAGCCGACCTCTCCGTGCCGCGCTCCACGCCCTCCGGCAAGGTCTTCACCCTCCGCGGCGAAGGCATCACCTCGGTCAGTGGCCGTGGGCGTGGCGACCAGCACATCCAGGTGGTGGTCGAGGTGCCGAAGAGCCTCTCGCCCGAAGAAGAAGAGCTCCTCCGTCGGCTCGCAACCCACCAGGACGGAAAGGTGGCCGGCAAGGGTTTCTGGCGAGACTTCCTCGACAAGATCACGAGCTGACGACTCCTACGAGCGATGAACATGTCCCTGGACGAACTCCGCGGCCGCGTGGCCGACCTCACACCCTTGCTCGCCGCGCTCCGCGAGGAGATCGGCAAGGTCATCGTCGGCCAGCGCTACATGGTCGACCGCCTGCTCATCGCCCTGTTGGCGGACGGCCACGTGCTGCTCGAGGGCGTGCCCGGCCTCGCCAAGACCACCGCGGTGAAGACCCTCGCGCAGGCCCTCTCGCTGGGCTTCGCGCGCATCCAGTTCACGCCGGATCTGCTTCCGGCCGACGTGGTGGGCACCCAGGTCTACAGCCCCAAGGACGGGGTCTTCTCCAACAAGAAGGGACCGGTCTTCACCCACCTGCTGCTGGCCGACGAGATCAACCGAGCGCCCGCCAAGGTGCAGTCCGCGTTGCTCGAGGCGATGGAAGAACGGCAGGTCACCATCGGGCAAGCGACCTACGAGCTCCCGGCGCCGTTCTTCGTGCTCGCCACGCAGAATCCGATCGAGCAGGAGGGCACCTACCCCCTCCCCGAGGCGCAGACCGACCGCTTCCTGATGAAGCTCAGGCTGGGCTACCCGACCAAGGCCGAAGAGCGCGAGATCATGCGCCGGCACTTCGCCGATCGCCCCACCCTCGATTCGGTGGTCAGCGCCGAGCAGCTGGCGGCGGCCCAGGCGCTGGTCCGCGACATCAAGGTGGAGGACGTGGTCGCCGACTACATCGTCGACCTGGTGCACACCACCCGGAATCCCGACGGCGCAGGGCTGGCCCTCGGCCGCTACGTGGAGTTCGGCGCCTCGCCCCGCGCCAGCCTGGCGCTCATGGCCTGCAGCCGCGCCCACGCCTTCCTCGATGGCCGGGCGTACGTCACGCCGGACGACGTCAAGGCGGTCGGCAAGGACGTCCTCCGGCACCGCGTGCTGCTCAGCTACGAGGCGGAAGCCGAGGAGCTCGACGTGGACACGGTGCTCGCGAAGGTCTTCGAGAACGTCCGCACGCCGTAGGCCGACATGCTGACCTCCGAGGAGCTCCGTCAGATCCGCCGCATCACCCTGCAGGCCGGACGTCGCGTCGACAGCCTTTTCGCGGGCGGGTACCGCTCGGCGTTTCGCGGACGCGGCATGGAGTTCGAAGAGGTCCGCCCCTATGTCCCCGGCGACGACGTGCGCCACATCGACTGGAACGTCACCGCGCGCGCCCAGGAGCCCCACGTCAAGGAGTTCCGCGAGGAGCGCGAGCTGACTCTGATGATCGCGGTCGATGTGTCGGGGTCGATGCGCTTCGGCGGAGGCGGGCAGGACGGGCGGACGGACAAGCGCCTGCAGCTCGCGCGGCTGGGGGGCGCGCTCGCCTTCGCCGCCACGCGCAACAACGACCGGGTGGGCTTGCTGGCGTTCTCCGACCACGTCGAGCAGCTGGTTCCGCCCCGGAAGTCGCGCGGCCACGCCTGGCGGGTCATCCGCGAGTGCTTCGAACACCACGGCCAGCGGGGCCGGACCGATCTTGCCGGCGCCCTCGAGGTGCTGGGGCGGGTCCTGAACCGCCGGGCCGTGATCTTCCTGCTCAGCGACTTCGTCTGTGGAAGTGGCTGGGAGCAACCCTTGGGGGTGCTCGCGAGCAAGCACCGGGTCAACGCCCTGCTCGTGCACGACCCCCTGGAGGCCTCCCTGCCACGCAGGGGCCTGGTCCAGTTGCGCGACGCCGAAACGGGCCAGGTATGCCTGGTGGATCCGCGCCGACTCACGTCCGCGGTGTCGCCGAAGGAACGGATCCGCCAGCTCGAACAGTGCGGGACGCGCGCCACCGGGGTCTCCACCGACCAGGACCCGTTCCGGGCGCTCGAGCGGCACCTGCGCACCGTGGGCCGCCGATGATCTGGCTGTGGGCGTGCACCGCAGAGCTCGCCGATCCGCTGCCCGAGGCGCGGACCGGGGTCGTGCTCCACCTCGAGGAGAAGAAGGTCGGTCCCGGAGAGCCGGTGCTCGTCACCGCCGTCGTGACCGCGCCGCCCGACTGGCAGGTCGAGGGCGCCGTGCCGGGGGCCGAAGGGCTGAGCGGCGAGCTCGTGCACGAGTCGACCTCCACCGCCGCGGACCGGGTCGTCGTCGAGAAGACCTTCTCCCTGACCGGCGCGGATGGCAGCTACGTCATCCCGGGCGGCACGTGGACCTTCACGGCACCGGAAGGGCAAAGCCTCGAGGTGGAGGCCGGAACGCTCTTCGTGGACATCGGGGTCGACGGGCCCTCCTCGGACCTGGCCGGGCTCGCCGCCATGCCGGTCCAAGACACGCCCCCGTACGCCTGGTACGCCGCGGCCGCCGCGACGACGATCCTGGCGCTCGCCGGACTGGTCTGGTGGCGTCGACGCACGCGCCCGGAGCCGCCTCCCCCACCTCCAGTTCCACCCGATCTGGAGGCCCTCGCCGCCTGGGAGACCGTGCGAGGCGACCCGGCGCTGGACGACCATGCGCGCGCGCTGGCGCTCTCCGCACTCTTCCGCCGCTACCTGGAGCGGCGCACGGGCCTGGCCGCCACCAAGCTCACCGGCTTCGAGATCCTCGAGAAGGCCGAGCTTCCACCGGAGTGCCGGCGCTCGGTGCAGTCGCTGCTGGGCGCCACGGACCTCATCAAGTTCGCCCGCGAGGGCGGAGGCGCCGATCGCTTCGACGAGCTCGACGGCGAGCTGAGGCTCGTCATCCGCCTGACCACGCCGGTCACGCCGGACAGCCCGTGACCTACACGCTCCAGCACCCGTGGTGGCTGCTCCTGTGGCTCGTCCTCCCCGTCCTGGCGCTGTGGCGGGCGCGCGGCGGGGCTGCTGCCGTGCGCTTCTCCGCGCTCTCGCTCGTGTCCGGCGGCGCCTCGGTCCGCGTGGCCCTCGCCTGGCTGCCCGCCGCCTTGGAGATCCTGGGACTGGCCGCTCTGGTCGTGGCGCTCGCCCGCCCTCAGCTCACCCACCGCGAGACCGTGGTCGAGAGCGAGGGGATCGACATCCTGCTGGCGCTGGACGTCTCCGGCTCCATGGAGTCCCCCGACTTCGAGCTGCGCGGTCGCGAGGCCAGCCGCCTCGATGTGGCCAAGGCGGTGATGGCGCGCTTCGTCGAGGGCCGGCCGGACGATCGGATCGGCCTGGTCGTCTTCGGGGAGGAAGCCTTCACGCAGGTCCCACTCACCCTGGACCACGACGCCTTGCTCGACTTCCTCGACAACGTGCGCATCGGCATGGCGGGCCGCCGGGCGACGGCCATCGGCCAGGGCCTGGCCATCGCCGCAAGACCGCTCGCACGCCTGGAGGCCCCGGAGCGCATCATCGTGCTGCTCACCGACGGACGCTCCAATGCGGGCAAGCTGGAGCCCCTGGAGGCCGCGGAGGCCGCGGCCGCGGTCGGCATCCGGGTGTACACCATCGGTGTCGGGGCTGTCGGGGGCAGCAACGGGGGACTCTTCGGCGTGTTCACCCGCGGCCGCGACGAGGTCGACGAGGCCACCTTGAAGAGCGTGGCGGAGGCCACCGACGGGCGGTACTTCCGTGCCACCGACACCGAGACCCTGGTGCAGATCTACGACACCATCGACGAGCTCGAGAAGAGCACAGCCGAAGTGACCGAGTACATTCACCGCGAAGAGCTGTTCCGCTTCGCCCTCGTGCCGGGGCTCGCCCTGTTGGGCCTCCAGCTGCTGCTGGCGCACACCGTGTTCCGGAGGCTCCCGTGACCTTCGGCGGCAGCGCCTGGCTGCACCTCCTCTGGACGGTGCCCCTCGCAGCGCTCGGGCTGTGGTGGGCGGCGCGTCGACGGCGCCGAGACCTGGGCGCGCTGTTTGCGGCGGGCATCCTCCCCGCGATGGTCCCCTCGGGGCTCGAGCGTGTCCGCGCGTGGCGCTCCACTCTGGGCCTGATCGGGCTCGCGCTGGCCATGGTCGCCGTGGCCCAACCGCGCTGGGGCCACACGTGGCGAGAGCTCAGCCACGAAGGCGTCGAGTTGGTGGTGGCCATCGACGTCTCCCGCTCGATGGACGCGCAGGATGTCGACCCCAGCCGCCTGGAGCGAGCCCGGCGCGAGGTGCACGACCTCCTCGAGGTGCTGCCCGGTCAGCGGGTGGGCCTGGTGGTCTTCGCAGGCGGCGCCTACCCCCGCGTGCCGCTCACCCTCGATCACACCGCCCTGGGCCACATCGTCGACGACCTGAGCTCCACGACCTTGCAGGCGCAAGGCAGCTCGCTGTCCTCGGCCTTGCAGACCAGCCTCGATCTCTTCGACCTCGACAAGGAGGTCGACCGCGCCATCCTGGTGCTGTCCGACGGAGAGTCCTGGGACCCCAGCCTCGACGCGATCGTGGCGGACCTGACGGCGGCCGACGTCCGCGTCTACACCCTGGCGGTGGGGACCACGGACGGGGCGCCGATTCCGAAGACGGGGGGAGGCTTCAAGACCGACCGGCAGGGCGAAGTGGTGGTCACCCGCGTGCAGGAGGCCGCCCTGGCACGCATTGCCCAAGCCACTGGCGGTGCGTCGGCACGGAGCGTCGCGGGGGCCAGCGACGTTCGTGAGCTGGCCCTCCTGATGGCCTCGGACCTGGAGCAGAAGGCGATGCAGACACGTCGAGAGCGCGTCTGGGATGAGCGCTACCAATGGCCATTGGCCGCTGGAGTGGGGCTCCTTCTGCTGGGTATGGCCATCCGCGACCCCCGCGCGTGGGCGGCACTCGTGCTGCTCGCCATCAGCCCGGTGGCCCATGCGGGCACGATCGACGAGGCCTGGCGCCTGGCGCTGTCCCTCTACGGCGAGGGCGACTTCGAGGGTGCCGGCGAGGTGTTCGACGATCTCGCCGACCGCGCCTTGGACGCCGACCTGGCCGCAGAGGCCCGCTACAACGCAGGACACGCCGCCTACCAGGGCGGCGAGCTCGAGCAGGCCCTGGAGATCTGGAACCGCGTGCTGGAACAACACCCGGACCACGAAGGCGCCCAGCAGAATGTCCAGGCGGTGCAGCAGGAGATCGCCCAACGTCTCCAGGAAGAGCCGCCTGATCAGGACCAGCAGGACCAGCAGGACCAGCAGGACCAGCAGGACCAGCAGGACCAGC
>CAZSAT010000021.1:0-67578 GCA_964604675.1 uncultured Enterobacterales bacterium | reverse complement strand
CAGCAGGACCAGCAGGACCAGCAGGACCAGCAGGACCAGCAGGACCAGCAGGACCGGCAGGACCAGCAACAGGGCGACACCGGGTCCGCCGAGCCCGAAGCCACAGAACCGGAGGCGCCGGACACCGCCGACCCGACCGACGCCGACCCCTCGGAGTTCGAACCGGCGGAGGCGGCGCCCGACACCGGAGGCGCCGAACCGTCGCGAGCCGAGGCGGTGCCCGAAGGCGTCGGTGAGATGAGCGAGGACGAAGCGCGCAAGCTCCTGCAGGCCGCCGAGGAGGGGCAGCCGCGCGTCGTGGTACGCGGCGAGAGCGGAGGCAAGGACTGGTGATGCACACCCTGCTGGCGCTCATGTGCATCGCGCAGGCCTGGGCCGCGCAGGCCGTGCTCGAGCTCGACTCGCGGGACCTCCGCGTCGGCCAGATCGTGCAGGCCCACCTCTCGATCGTGGACGGCAGCGTCGGATCGGCGCCCACGCTCCCCGCGCTCGATGGACTGTCGTTCCGCTTCGAGGGGCAGCGCCAGTCCACCGTGATGGTCAACTTCAAGACCACGCGTACGATCACGCTCCAGTACACCGTGACGGCCCTGCAGGCGGGCGAGTGGACCATCCCCTCCATGACCCTGGAGCTCACAGGTGGCCAGCGCGCCGTCACCGCGCCGCTGACGGTCACGGTGAGCCCGCGCGACCCGGACGCCGGCGCCGGCGACCGGGTCTTCGCCACCCTGGGCACCGAGGAGGCCTGGCTGGGGCAGACGCTCGTCTACCACCTGGACTTCCGAACCTCGAAGCGCCTCGTCGATCGCCGGTGGACGCTCCCCGAGCTCGATGGCTTCGTCGCCGAGCAGACCAGCGATGCCACGGAGCGGGAGATCCCACTGGTGGAGGACGGGCGCACCTGGACACGCATCGAGGTCGACGTCCCCGTGGTGGCGACCGCCGCCGGGGCCCGCAGCGTCTCACCGGCTGCGCTCACGGCCCAGTTCCAGGTGAAACGCCAGAGCCAACGCCGGCAGCGCCCGAGCCTGTTCAGCTCCAGCTACGATCTCAAGACCGAGGTCTACGCGGGGGATGTCGTGCCCGTAACAGTGCGCCCGCTGCCCGATCAGCCCGACGGATTCAGCGGTCTCGTAGGGAGCTTCGAGCTGGTCAGCCAGCTCAGCCAGGGCGCGGTCGCGGTCGGGGAGTCGGCCACGCTGAGCGTTCAGGTGACGGGCAGCGGCAGCCTCGCCGGGTTCGAGCTGCCCCCCGTCCCGCCCGACGCCCCGTACCGGGCCTACGACGACGCTCCGGAGGTCCGTTCCGAGGTGCGCGGCGGCCGCTTCACGGCGGTGTCGCTCGCCAAGCGCGCGATCGTGCCAGCCACCCCCGGCACCCTCACGATCGCGCCGGTCGAGCTGGTGGTCTTCGACCCGGAGGTCCAGGACTACGTCACGCTCCGAAGCGCACCGCAGGTCCTCCAGGTGGTCGGCAGCGACGAGTCGTCCGGCCTGGTGAGCTACGACCTCGAGCCCGAGGCGGGCGCTCCCTCGGAGCTGGCCGACGACATCCTTCCACTCCACCCTCGGGCGAGCCTGACCTCGGAAGCGCCGGACCTGCCCAGGCTCGCGGCCGCCGTCGCCAGCTTGCCGTGGGTCGTGTTGATCGGGCTGTTGCTCCGGGACGCCGTGAAGGAGAGCACCACGACGGTCGACCACCGCGCGCAGCTGCGCGCTCGGGCCACGGCCCTCGACGCGGACCTCGCGCACGCCGAGGCGCTGTTCCGCGACACGGTGGCCTGGGTCACAGGGGTCGCGCATGGGGCGGTCGACCGCGAGGTGCTGGAGCGCCTCCCCGAGGCTTCCAGGGCAGACGCGCGTTCGATCTACGATGACCTCGACGCCGCCCGCTACGGGGGCGCGGACGCTGGGGACCTGGCCGAGCGTGTCCGACGGTTTGTCGGGGGGCTGTTGTGATCCTGCTCGTGCTGACCGCGCTCGCCGGCCCCCTCGACGAGGCCAACACCGCGTACGTCGATGGTGACTACGCGGCCGCCGCCGACGGCTACCAGCTCCTCATCGACGAGGGGGCCGAGAGCGGCGACCTGTACTACAACCTCGGAAACGCGCGCTACCGCAACGGCGAGCTCGGGCCCGCCATCCACGCCTGGCGAAGCGCCCAGCAGCTGTCACCGCGCGACGGCGACATCCGCGCCAACCTCGATCGCGCCCGCGCCGAGACGAAGGACCGGTTGGAGATCGCCTCCACGCCCGGCCCCCTGTTCTGGAGGGACTCGCTCTCGTTGCGCGAGCAGCTTCATCTGGCCGCGACGCTGTTCGGGCTGTTGGGGCTCGTGCTGCTGGCCGGTCGTCTCAAGCACGGCCTCCCCACCGCCCTCCCGGCCATCGTGATCGCTGCCCCCTTGGCCGCCCTCGGCGTGTCGGTGTCCGCGGAGCTCCAGGACGCCAGGACGCCCGCTGCGATCGTGCTCGCCGACACCGTCGAGCTGCGCAGCGCGGCCGGGGCCGAAGGAGGCGTGGTGGTCTTTGAGCTGCACGAAGGCGCGGAGGTGGTGCTCGTCGAGGCCCTGGGCACCTACGCTCAGGTGGCGCTACCCGACGGCCGGCGTGGATGGATGCGATCCATCGAGCTCGCGGTGGTGGACCCTGGAGCCCCTGAGGCGGGTTAGCTCCAGCAGATGCGCATCCTCGCCACACTGCTCGCCGCCGCCGTCCTCCTGTCGGGCTGCTCGATCGACCGGAAGGTCAAGAAGCTGGAGGAGGACGAGTTCGTCCACTACTACTGCCTCCGGCCCTTCCTCTCCGAAGAGGGCAAGAAGGAGTACCTGAAGCTCAAGACCCGGGCGGAGCGCGACCAGTACCTGAAGGACCGCGGCCTCTGGGAGCAGTTCTACAAGTACGACGCCAAGGAACGCGACCTGATGTTCGAGGGCGAGGTCCGCATCGGGTGGAAGAAGGAGATGGTGCTCATGGCGTGGGGCGCGCCCTACGACAAGCAGAAGCCGCCGGGCGATCGCTGGCTCGAGCGCCTGGTGTACCGCTTCGAGCTTCACGACGACGGCTCGCTGCTGGTCTGGGAGCCAAAATCGAAGACCGCGTACCAGGCCAAGAGGCTGTTGGAGCGAGGTGTCGTACTGGAACGTGGGGTCGTTGTCGAGATCGAGGACCTGAAGCCCTGGTAGACCCCCCGGTGGACCGGCTATACGGCGAGGCTCGGGAACCCGCGGAGCAGGTCAACTATGAAGGTCACCCTCGTCAGTCCGTATCCGGACATCGCCAACTACGGGCTGCGTCAGCTGAGCTCGTGCCTACGCGAAGCCGGCATCGAGACCCAGCTCATCTACATGCCGGACTTCGCCGGAGACGGCGAGTTCACGCACGTCACGATGTCCGAGGACCGCTACCCCGCCGAAGCCATCGACAAGATGTGCGAGCTGGCGGCCGACAGCGATCTCTTCGGCGTCACCCTGATGACCCACTACTTCGACTCGGCAAAGCAGCTCACCAAGGCGGTGAACGAGCGCCTGGGCATCCCGACCATCTGGGGTGGCTTCCACCCGTCGGTGCGTCCGGACGAGTGCGCCCGGTGGGCCGACTACGTGGCCATCGGCGATGCCGAAGACCTGATGATCCAGCTCTGCCAGCGCATGGCGGCCGGGGAGACCGACAAGCTCCACGACATCAAGGGCCTCGTCTGGAAGAAGGGCGAGACGGTCATCCGCAACGCCCCCGGCAGCCTGGAGCAGGATCTCGACAAGTACCCGCACCCCGACTGGACCCTGGACGACCACTGGATCCTCTGGGAGGGCAAGGTGGTGCCGGTCACGAGCGACCTGCTGCACCGCTACCTGGCCAACGGCACGGTGTCTCGCATGTTCGGTCGCGTGGGCTACCAGACCATGACCGGGCGCGGCTGTCCGCATGCCTGCACCTACTGCGGCAACTCCTTCTCCCGCGACCTCTACAAGCGGCAGCGCTACGTGCGCTACCGCTCGACAGAGGACGTGATCAGCGAGCTGGAGAGCGTGAAGCAGCAGTACCCGTTCCTGAACTTCTTCTGGTTCAGCGACGACAGCTTCTTCGGGCGCACCCTGCCCGACATGCTGAACTTCAGCCACCAGTACAAGACCCGCATCGGCGACCCCTTCTACCTGCTGGGCTCTCCCGGCACGATCACCGAAGAGAAGTACGCCGCCCTGGTCGACGCCGGGCTGATGTGCATCCAGATGGGCGTCGAGCACGGCTCCAAGCGCATCCAGAAGATCTTCCGCCGCTCGACCATGGGCAACGAGAAGATCATCAAGTCCGCCGAGATCATCACCCGCTACTGCGACCGCACTGCGCCCCCGCAGTACGACGTGATCTACGACCTGCCCTACGAGACCATCGACGACAAGCTGGACACCCTCCGGCTGATCTCGGACCTGCCGAAGCCCTACAAGATCCAGGCCTTCAGCGTGATCTTCTACCCGGGCACCGCGCTGCACACGCTCGCGATGCGCGACGGCCTCATCAACGATGAGAAGGCCGAGATCTACGACAAGATGTACTTCGAGCGCAACGACAACTACGCGAACACGCTCTTGTTCCTCACCCGCACCGGCCACTTCCCGCACCCGCTCTTGAAGGTGCTGATCGACAAGCGCGTCGTGAAGGTGATGACCAGCGACTACATGCGCCCTGCCGGTGTCGCCGCGAAGAAGGGCCTGCACCTGGTGCGCTCGATCCTGAACAACCCGGTGCTCGAGCGCACGAAGATCCTCGGCGAGGCCGCTGCCCGCATGGAAGGCATGACCGGCGCCAACGCTGGTGCCGCCGCTCCGAGCGCCGCCGCGAAGTAGCAGCCGATCGGCGGTCGGGACTATCCTCCCGGTCATGCCGATCGATCGAGCCACCCAGCAGGACGCCGCGGCCATCGCGGCGATCCAGGCGGGTGTGATCGACGAGGACCGGTGGTTCATCACGCGTCCCGGCGAGCTGGTGACGTCCCCCGAAGGCAAGCGGGCATGGCTGGAGGCGCTCTCCCGTCGCGGCAACGCGGTGGTCTTCGTCGCCCGCCACGAAGGTGAGGTCGTGGGCTTCGCGGTCTGCGAGGGCGGGCTGCTCGCTCGCATGCGCCACTGCGCCAAGCTGGAGATCTACCTGGCCCGGCAAGCGCGTGGACTGGGCCTGGGCGAAGCTCTGCTGCGCAGGGTCATCGCCTGGGGGCGCGAGCACGACGAGGTGCAGAAGCTCGGCCTGTGCGTGTTCGCCGACAACACCCGGGCCGTGAAGCTGTACGAGAAGCTGGGCTTCACCGTCGAAGGGCGGCGGAACCGGGAGTACCGCGAGGTCGACGGCAGCCACCGCGACGACCTGCTCATGGCGATGTGGCTGGGGTAGCGCTCAGAAGGCGACGACGAGGCCGAGTCGTGAGGCCGGGGTCGTCGAGCCCCCGTCGAGGTCGCGGTTCACCCCGGCGGCCACCTCCACCATGTAGCCGTCCGTCAGCTGCCACAGCACGCCTCCGACGAGCTCGCCATTGGGCCTGGGCCCGAGGTAGGCCAGCTCGGCAAAGGGCTGCCACGTGCCCGTCCACGGGAGCACCTTCACCGCAGCGCCGAGGTGCAGCTCACGCTCCATCACCCCACGCGCGGTCAGACCGACGGGCCCGAGCCGCCAACCAGCGCCCACATACACCGCCGGACCTTCAGCGAGGCCGGCGCCGGCCTCGACGACCCAGGCCAGGCCAGCGTCGGGCTCGACCGAGGTGTGCACGTCGCTCGACGGGGCCATGGACAGCGGAGCCACCACCGCCTCGGTGAGATCCCGCCGCAGCGCGGCCTCGTGGTCGCGGTAGCTCTCCGCGATCCGGCCCAACCGAAGGTCGACCGGCAGGTCGTGGCCCAGCGCCACGAGCTGGCGGTAGGCGAGCTCCGACAGCGGCGAGCTGGGAAACTCCCGCACGAACGCCGTGAGGGCCGACACGTCGGTCAGGGCGTCGTGCCCTGGCGCCCGGTCCTCCAGCAGCTGACGCCACGCCGCGAGGTCCTCGCCGGCCACCACACGCGCGGCATCCCTCGGTTGTGCCGAGGCGAACTGGGAGATCAACAACAGCAGCATCAGCGAAGGGACGGGTGCCTGTGCAGAGGTCGAGCGCTGAATATCACACTGCGCCGACGGCGCACAAGCTCAGCGAACGGCCGCCCGGATGCGCTGACGGAGCTTCACGCCCAGCCGGACCCGCAGGCAGGGGGTGCCGGAGATGTACAGCACCCGGCCCTCCACGGCGTAGGCATGCCCGTCGGGAAGCACCAGGTGCACCCGCTGAGGCCCTTCTTCCGTGAAGACCATGGCCGGAACACGGCCCTCGGACAGCTCGGCCCAGTCGCGCTCCAGCGCCGACACGGTGGACCAGCGCACGGTGACGCCGTCGTCACCGATCTGCACCGAGGGGTCGGACGTGTCCGCGTCGTCGAGGGCGGCCGCGAGGATCTCGGAGATCTGCTCGACCGCCGTCACCTCGTCGTCGGCCACGTCTTCGCCGTCCTCGATGGCGGGGTAGATCTCCATGAGCTGGGAGTGGGACACGCTGATGGGGTCCTCCACGATCTCGTCTGCAGGAAGCTCGGGCTTCGGTGCTCCCGGGAGGATGACTTCGCCGGCCGCCGGCGCCTTCAGGGACCTGGACATGCCGATTCGCCCTCTCGTGGTGCTCATGTACAGGCTTACCATGCCCCTTCACCCACCACCTTGCGATCAGGAAGCGTCGGCGATGGCTTCGGCGATCACCTGCGCAGCCCGCGCGGATCCGGCGTCCGCAAAGTGGATGGCATCGCCCCAGCTCCCGGAGTCGGTGCCCACGCCAGCGCGGACGTCGACACACACCCACCGCTCGGCACGGCAGCGTTCTACGACGAGCGCGTTGTACTGCGCGAACGCGTCGATCACGGCCTCCGGGGACATCTGCAGCAGTTGACTCGCCTCCTTCATCTGCTCCCAGGCCTCGTCGCCCACCGCCCCGTCCTGCCCTCGATGGGCGTGCGTGGCGAGCACCACCCGCGCGTTCGTCTCCCGAGCGGCTTGCGCCAGCCGGTCCAGGCGCCGCTTCAGCTCGTCCAGCTCGCGCCCAGTCAGGCGCCGGTCGGGCCAGCTGGCGGGCCTCACGGGAGGCCGAAGGCGCGACCACAGGCGCACGATGGCGTAGTCTGGAAGCCTGCGTTCGGGGCTGGGTGGCCGCCCCATGAACAGCACGGTCCGGAGGTCGTTCGGCCCGTGGTAGACGACCCACCAATCCATGCCGAGCCCGGGTGCGAGGCGCCGGTAGTCGTCGATCGAGCCCTCGATGACCTCGCCTGGAATGCCGGCGTTCACCACCTCGACCGGGCGACCGGTCCGCTCGGCGAGCTGCAGCTGGAGCTGGTGCGGCCAGGCCGCGGCGTCGCTGCTCGCAAAGATGTCGAAGGCGGTGCCGCCACCAGACGCCCAGACCCGCAGCCCGTGCTCGGGGGCCTCGGCCTGGGGCGCGACACCGCGGAACCCCAGCTCGTTCACGGACACCTGCCGAAGCAGGCCGGTGAAGCTGGCGCCGGGCCGCAAGGAGAGCCGTCCGTCGCGGAACTCGTAGAGGCCGACCAGCCGACCCTCGTGGTGCAGACCGCCCCACAGCGCGATCTCGGCGGCCGCGGCCATGGCGTTGAGCCAGACCGGGGACGACAGCCCGATCAGTCCGGCCGCCACCCAGCGCAGCGAGCGCCGGCCAGTCATCGTCGGACCCCGCTCACACAACGCCCGACCACTCCGCCTCCCGCCGGTAGATCGTCCGGGCGGTGATGCCCAACAGGGACGCGGCCAGGCTCTTGTCGCCGTCGCATTGCCGCAGGGTCTCCTGGATCATGCGCTTCTCGACATCCTTGAGCGGGGTGCCCACGGTGAAGCTCAGGAGCTGGCGCCCTCCGCGCCCCTGGCGCACGGCGGGCGGCAGATCGTGCACGCCGATCCGCTCGCCGCGGCACAACACGACCGCACGCTCCACAGCGTTCTCCAGCTCGCGCACGTTGCCGGGCCAGCGGTAGCCGAGCAGAGCCTCGACGGCGTCGTCCCGGAACCCGGCGACCAGCTTCTCGTTCTTCTTGGCGAAACGGGCCAGGAAGAACGAGGCCAACAGGGCGATGTCGTCACTCCGTTCGCGCAGCGCGGGCACACGCAGCTGGATGACGTTGAGCCGGTAGAACAGGTCCTCGCGGAAGCGGCCCGCAGCCACCTCCGCTTCGAGGTCGCGGTTCGTGGCCGCCAGGACCCGGACATCGGCGCGCAGGGTCTCGACCCCGCCCACCCGCTCGTACTCGTTGTCCTGGAGCACCCGCAGGAGCTTGACCTGCAGGCCCGGGCTGACCTCGGTGATCTCGTCGAGGAAGAGCGTGCCGCCACGGGCGAGGTCGAAGCGCCCTTCCTTGCGTCCGGTCGCCCCCGTGAACGCGCCGGCCTCGTGACCGAAGAGCTCCGACTCCAGGAGGTTCTCGGGGAGCGCGGCGCAGTTGACGGTGACCATCCGACGGCGCGCGCGCCGCGAGCGGCGGTGCAGCGCCCGTGCGAGCAGGCCCTTGCCCGTGCCCGACTCGCCGACCAGCATCACGCTGGCGTCGGACGGCGCCACGTGATCGACCTCCTCCATCAGCTGGCGCAAGGCTGCGGAGCTGCCCACCACGTTGGCTTCCCCCTCCAGCCGGTCGCGCAACACCTGGTTCTCGAGGATGAGGCTGCGCTTCTCGATCGCCTTGCGCACCGTGCGGACCAGGTCGTGCCGCCGGAGCGGCTTGGTGACGTAGTCGTAGGCCCCATCCTTCATGGCTCCGACAGCGGTCTCCACGGTGCCGTACGCCGTCATCACGACCACCTCCACGTCCGGCTGGAGGGTCTTGGTCGCTCGGAGCACCTCGAGACCGGACATGCCGGGCATCTTGAGATCGGTGATGACCACGTCGAGGCTGCCCTCCCGGACGCGCTCCAGCGCGGTGCGACCGTCCTCGGCGTGGGCGACCTCCCAGCCCTCTCGGACCAGGATGCGTTCCAGGGTCACCCGGTTCGGAGCTTCGTCGTCGACGACCAGGACGCGCGGCATGGACACCTCCAGCGCCATCATGTCGCGCTCGAGACAATCTGTCCGTCCAGGTGACAACTCGTCACATGCGCGCGAGGTAACGCAGCGGCCGCCGAACCGCTTCGACGTGCGCTGCCGCGACCAGCGGGTCGCGATCGGCGATGGCCTTCATGCGTCCACCAGGGCGCCCGTTGACCTCGATCAGGTGGGGAACACCGTCCCGATCGACGGCGAAGTCCAGCCCCAGCTCCAGCACCGTGGGGCCCAGGCTCGCGAGCGCATCGCATGCACAGCGGGCGACTGCGCGCGCGGCGTCCAAGGTGGATCGATCGAGCACCTCCGAGGCGCGGACCGCGTCGGCACCTCGAGCCACGTTCACCACCGGGTCCTCGCGGGACACCCGAGCTACGGGGATCCCGGGCGCCCAGCCGCCGGACTCGCGCTGCCAGAGCCAGCGCACGACCACGCCGGCCGTGTCGGGCGGTGGCGCCACACCTCGCTGCAGGATGAGCTCGTCGTCGACACCATGGACCGCCCCCGGGCCCGTGGCGGGCAGGTCGTGCCCGGGGAGGACACGACGCACGCCGCGTCCGAGGCCGCCGTGCCGAGGCTTCAGGAAGCCGACGCCCCAAGCCCGGAGCGCGTCGAAGCCGGCGGAGGAGACGACCTCCGGCATGGGGACACCGTGCGCCTCCAGGAACCGCTGGCAGCGGAGCTTGTCCCGACACAGCCGGGTGAGGGAGGGGGGGTTTCCGAGTGGCCGGCCCGCCAGCCCGGTCACGGCCCGCTCGAAGGCTTCGGGCCAGGTCTGCGACGGGTAGCGGTCGTGGGCCGCCTGCACCCCCACGTGCTCGACAGCCGCCCAGGCACCTTCGCGCACCTCCCACCCGCTGGCGCGGCCGTCGACCACGCGCTCGCCGAGCACCACGCGAATGCCCTCGTGCCGAAGATCGATCGCAGCGCGGCCCAGGGGCGTGTCGCGCGGAGCCCGCGGTGCCAGCTCCGGGCGCTCCCGCACGAGGACGAGGACCGTGGTCATGTCGGATAGCGCCAACGCTCGCGCAGAGCGGGAGCGGAGGGCACCACGTAGTCTCCGGTCGTCACGAGGTCGGCGAGCAGCGACCCGACCAGAGGCGCCCACTTGAAGCCGTGCCCGGAGAAGCCCGCGGCGACCACGATGCGCGGATCCTGAGGGTGCGCGTCGATCACGAAGTCCTCGTCGGCCGTGTTGGTGTAGAGGCACGTCTCGGCACCCAGGCGCGGACCCAGGGGCAGCGCCAGCTCCCGTCCCAGGAAGGCCTCGACCTCGTCGAGCGCGGCCTCCGAAGGCTCACGAAGCCGGTCCGGGTCGTCGTCCTTGCCCGCCACCCAGTGCCGGGCCGCCTTGATCCCGGGCCGACCGTAGGCCGGCAGGCCGTAGCGCACGCTGGAGGGATCGTCGCCGAGGTAGACCCAGACCGGAAACGCGTCGGGCGTGGAGCGGCCATCGACCGACCAGTAGCCGATGTCCTGCCGTGCGACCCGCAGGGCGTCGAGCCCGGGGAGCAGCTCCGAGGACCATGCGCCGGCCGTCACCACCAGACGCTTGCACTTCAGCACCCCCGCGGGTGCATAGAGCTTGATCGGGTCGCCGCGCCCGATGCCTTCGATGCACCAGCCCTCCATCAAGGTGGCGCCGTGGCGCCGGCACCAGTTGGCGAGCCCGGACACGGTGTCGGACGCGCGCACCACAGCGGACGAACGGTCGTGGAGCACACCCGCGGCACCGTCGAAGCGAAAGGCGGGGAATCGGCGGCGCGCCTCGGCCGGGTCGATGCGCTCGACCTGCGAGCCCGCGGCCACCACGGCGTCGGCGTACTGTTCGTAGAGGCCGCCTGGCGGGCCCCAGAAGCATCCGGCGCAGGGAACGCGGAGCGACCGGCCGAGGTCGGCCTCGAGCAGGGGCCAGGCGGTGCGCTGCACCTCCGCCATGGCCGCAACCTGCGCCCGATCCGCGTAGACGCACCGCGTGATGCGTCCGTAGCCGTGGGAGCTGCCCCGGTCGTGCAGCAGCGAGTACTGGTCCACGACGGCGACGGGCCCACCGAAACGACGCAGCACCTGCCAAGCGGCGGAGAGCCCCATGACACCGCCACCCAGGACGATCACCTCGTAGACCATGGGCTGGAGCGTATCGCGGAGCCGACATGTGTCGGTCTGGTGACAGACCGTGACCAGCAGGGGTGGCGAAGCGCCCGGATGCGGCATAGGTTCCGCGGCCTCCGCCACCAAGGAAAAGCCCGTGCTGACCGTGCTTCTGGCCTGCGCCACCCAAGACCTCGACACCGAGTCGACCGGCCGTGTCATCTACGTCGAGCCCGCCAACGACGGCGAATGGGACGACGAGAGCATCGACCACCGTCCCCTCATCAAGACCATCCAGGGCGCCATCGACGCGGCCTCGAGCGGCGACACGGTGGAGATCGCCAGCGGCACCTACTTCGAAGACCTCGACATGAAGGACGGCGTGAGCGTCTCCGGCGCCGGCAAGGCCGAGACCTACATCGTCGGCACCGTGGCCTTCGACAACGTCACGGGCGCCTCGCTCTCCGATGTCGGGCTGGTCGACCTGACCTGGTACAGCACGGGCTCGGCCTACGGCGGCCACGGCGTGGTCGTCACCACGGGCGACGCCACCATCCAGAACGTGGGTGCCTACTACTTCGAGTGGGGCGTGAGCGCAGACGCCGCAGCGAGTGTCTCCATCACCGACTCCACCTTCGCCTACAACTGGTACGGCGTCGTGGCCGAGGGCACCTCCGATCTCGAGGTCGCGAACAACCTGGTCGCGTACAACGGCGCTGGCGGCGTCGCTACGAACGACGGGACGGCGGGGCGCGTGCTGCACAACACCGTCATCGGAAACGGCTTCTCGGGCACCACCGAGTACCTGACCGGCGGCATCAGCATGGGCGCCAGCGGCAGCGAGGAGGTCTACAACAACATCCTCACGTCGAACTACTACGGCGTGAACTGCTACGGCTGCAGCTCCACGGCCAACTTCAACCTGGTGTGGGGCAACGCCACCAACTACGTCAACGACGCCTCGGCCGGTGCGAGCGACCTCTCGGTGGACCCGCTCTTCGAGAACGCGACGGAAGGCGACTACGGCCTCTCCGGCAGCAGCCCCTGCATCGACGCCGGGTCGAGCGACGTGACCGTGCTCGCAGACGCCGACGGAGAGCGCCGGCCGCAGGGCGACGCTCCCGACATCGGCATGGACGAATACGCCGTGTCGAATGCACGCCTGATCATGACCGAGGTGATCGCGAACGCCGCCACGGAGTCCACCGGCGAGGCGGTCGAGGTCTACAACGACGGCTCGCGGCCGGTCGACCTCTCTGAGCTGCTGCTCACCGACGGCGACGACACCGACACGCTCGTGTCCTTCGACGGCGGGACCACGGAGCTCGCGGCAGGCGCCTACGCGGTCATCGTCGACCCCGACTACGACGGCGTCTACAGCATCGACTCCAGCATCACCGTGGTCACCACGGCCGACACCAACCTGGGCAACGGCCTCACCACCGCCGACGACGTGAAGCTCACCGAAGCCGACGGCTCCACGCAGGTCGCGAGCTTCAGCCACCCCAAGGACCCCGGCGACGGCATCTCGATGGAGATGTACGACCTCGCCACCGGTGACGCGTCGGGCAACTGGCGCGCCAGCCAGTGCGACGACGGACACAGCTTCGGCGACGCCCACTGCTTCCCCGAGAGCGGTGACCCGGCCGACCTGGTGTTGACCGAGATCATGCACAACCCGGTGGTGGAGGCCACCGGCGAGTACGTCGAGATCTACAACCCGACCGACACCGAGATCGACCTCTCCGGTCTGGTCATCAGCGACGGCGACTCCGACGACACGCTGGTGGCCTTCCAGGGTGGGAGCACCCTGGTCGCTGCGTACGGGCACGCGCTCATCGTGGACCCCGGCTACACCTACGACTACTACCTCCCCACAGAGATCGTGCTGCTCACCACGGGCGACGCCACGATCGGGAACGGCCTGGCGGCCAGCGACCCGATCACGCTCTACGACACCGACGGCAGCACGGTGATCGACAGCTTCTCGAGCCCCATCGACCACGGCGACGGCGTCAGCATCGAGAAGGTCGACTACGCCGCGGGCGACACGGCCAAGAACTGGGCCGACGCCTCCGACGCCTGCGTCCGCTCCGCCAGTCCGGGGCTGCTCAACGGCAACGCCGGCGGCACGTGCGGCGCCCTGATCATCACCGAGGTGATGGCGAACGCCGATGACGAAGACACCGGCGAGTTCGTCGAGATCTACAACGGCAGCGCGGGAGCCATCGACCTGGCGGGGCTCGTCTTCACCGATGGCGACGACGTCGACACCCTCGAGGCCTACGACGGCGGGAGCACGGAGATCCCGAGCGGTGGCTACGCGCTGGTGATCGACGCCGAGTACGCCGACGACTACAGCCTGCCGACCGACGCCGTCCTGGTGACCACGGGCGACACGACGCTCGGGAACTCCCTGAGCGTGTCGGACGAGGTACGGCTCTACGAGGCCGACGGCACCAGCCTGATCGAGGCGTTCCAGCACCCCCAGAACCCCGGCAACGGGGTGTCCACCGAGCGCATCTTCTACGCGGGAACCCTCGATGACGTGTCGAACTGGACCTCGAGCACCTGCGCGAGCGGATCGAGTCCAGCCGCCGACAACTGCGTGTCCGGGTCCACCGGCGGCGGAGAGTCGGACTACGACGTGGTCATCACGGAGATCATGGCGAACGCCGAGAACGAGAGCACCGACGAGTTCATCGAGCTCTACAACAACGGCGCCGATGCGGTGGACCTCTACCTGTGGGTCATCTACGACGGCGACGCCGCCGACACCCTCTTCGGGTACAGCGACGTCTACGACACCGTGCTCGAGCCGGGCGGCTACGCGGTCATCCTCGACCAGGACTACACCGGGCTCTACACCATCCCGGCCGACGCGTTGCTCCTGACCACCGACGATAGCACCATCGGCTCGGGCCTGGCCACGAGCGACGAGATCGCCCTCTACGAAGGCGACGCGGCCACCGTGGTCGACACCTACAGCTTCCCCTCCAACCCCGGAAACGGCATCTCCACCGAACGCGTCGACGTCGACGGCGGCGACGAGGAGAGCAACTGGGTGGACTCCCCCTGCGACAGCGGTTCCTCTCCCGGTGCCGGCGAGTGCTCCTGAGACCTTCCGGCGCGCCACAGCGCGCCCTCCTTCGAGGATGACGACGATGCGTACGACCTGCTTGCTGGCTCTGCTGGCTGTCGGCTGCAACAAGGATGACGGGACCGACACGGCCCCCGAGGCCGACACCGACACCGACACCGACACCGACACCGACACCGACACCGACACCGACACCGATGTGGTCGGCATCGAGCTGGTGCTGGACGCCACGGAGGTGAGCACCCGGGAGCTGGTGACCTACACGGTCGAGGCCACCTTCGACGACGGCGCAACCGACGACGTCACCGGCGACGTGACGGTGGCCTCCACGGCTCCGGAGGTGATCGCGGTCTACGTCGCTGGCACGGCCCAGCCGATCGACGCCGGCACCGCAACCTTGACGGCGAGCTACAGCGGCTTCGACAGCACCGCCGACGTCACCGTGACGCTCGGCGCGGCGGCCGAGGGCGACCTCGTCATCAACGAGCTCCTGGCCGACGCAACGGTCGACGGCGACCCGAACGGCGACGGCACCACCGACAGCGTCGAGGACGAGTTCCTCGAGATCGCCAACGCCTGCCAGTGCACCGTGGACTTGTCCGGCGTCACGGTGGTCGAGGAGAACTGGTCCACGGGCCTCCCGCGACACACCTTCGGCGACGACACCGTGCTGTATGCCGGACAGAGCATCGTGCTCTTCGGCGGCGGCGACCTCTCGGCACTCTCGGGCGACCAGGTCCAGTACTACACCGTGGAGAACGCCGACCCCGGCACCGCCTACGGCCTGAGCCTCTCCGATGACGGCGAGACCGTGAGGATCCTCGCGGCCGACGGTTCGACCATCACCGAGCTCGACTACACCAAGCTCGCCGTTCAAGACGCCTCCCTCACCCTCTCACCGGACGTCACCGGAAGCTACGTCGACCACCGGAAGGCGAAGGGGTCTACGGGCGACTACAGCCCCGGCACCTGGGCCGACGGCTCGGCGTACGCGGGCTGGGCGGCGACCTACGAAGGCACCCCGTAGGCAGCGCGGGAGGACCGCGCTACAAGCGGCCCCATGTTGCTTCTCACGAGCGCCGTGGCGCTGGCCGCCGTCGTCAACACGCTGTCCCCGTCGGTCGGCCCCCCGGAAGAGGGCCGCAGTGGCGAGCTCGCCCTGGCAGGCGGCGCGAACTTCGGCAACACCGAGCAGACCAGCCTGACGCCGGGCGCTGCCATCGAGGCCGTCGCCGGCGACCACGCGTGGCAGGCTGCGCTCGCGGCCGAGCACACCACGATCGACGGTGCAGTGCACACGCAGCAGGCCTTCGGGGCCGTGCGCTACGGCTGGACGTTCCACGACCCCTGGACGGTGTACGGCTTCGTGCAGGCCGACCACAACACCTCGAAGAGCCTGATCGTGCGGGACCTCGTGGGAGCGGGTGTCGACCGACGCCTCTGGCGGACGGAGCGGGCCGAGGCCCATCTGTCCGCAGCCGTGATGTCCGAGCACCAGCTGCACGCCCCACACCCGTCCGGCGCGGTCGACGACGACGCGGGCCTGCGGGCGCGCGGCAACGCCACGATGACCCACGCCGTGCTGCTGGACGAGCGCATCCAGCTCACCAGCGTCACCTACTTCCAGCCTCGGCTCGATCGCCCCGAGAACTGGCGGGTCTACGAGGAGCTCGTGCTCGACGTCACGCTCAACGAACGCCTGACGTGGAGCTACTCGGGCACGCTCGAGCACGACCGCGAGCCGCCCGCAGGGGTGGCCGCGACCGACGTCGCGTTGGCGAGCGCGCTGGGCTGGACCTTCTGACCCGGCCCCGCTGCCCTACTCCTCGGCGTGCGCCTGGGCCGCCTCGCGGGCCTTGCGGCGCTCGTCGCGGGCCCTCATCGCCGTGGCGCTCCAAGGGCTGGCACCGGCTTCCGCTGGGGGCACCGGGAACTCGTCTTCAGGCCGGTCGCTCATCCACCTCACCCGAAACTCGTGCAGCGCCCGGTCCCAGCGCGCCAGCATGGGCGGGATGGAGAAGGGCACCGACAGGGCATCGACGCCCGTGGCCAGAGCCGTGATCACGTCTTCCTTGTCCACCCGCTCAGCGCTGTAGATGCCGAAGGCCGCTCCGTGCTTGTCCTGGTGCAGGAGCACGAGGGGACACCGCGCCGCGATGGCGGTCAGGGCCATGGGCTGGAAGCGAGCGACCGGGAACTCGGACACGTCGCCCCAGCTGGTCAACAGGAACAGCAGCTCCTCGAGCTCGGCGTCGAGCTCGCGCTCGGGGAGCACCAGGAACCCGTCGGCCAGGTCGCCGGCGATGAGGCGTGCGAGCTCGTCGGGATCGTCGACGAAGGCGCGCCAGCGCTGCCGCGGATCCTGACGGCGGCCACCTTGACGCGAGGCCCAGAACAGGTCCTCGTCCTCCACGTAGCCGGGCACGTCCGCCAGATCGGCCTGCTCCCGGAAGGCCAGCAGGTGGGCGCCCGGAAAGAGCGCCTTCAAGAGCACGCCCAGCTCCACCCCGGACCACACCAGCCCGCGCTTCGCATCGCGGGCCGAGTCGTCGCTGAACGCCGCCCCGCTGATGACCAGCCGCTCCAGCTCGCCGGGCGTCTCGTCCCAGGCATCGACCCAGAGCTCGCGGCCCCGGCAGAGGCGCCCGGGACGGGCGGGATCGAAGCGAGAGTTGCTGTAGCCGAGGGCGCGCACCATGGCTGCGACCTATCGCGTTACGGAGCGTGCCGCAGCGAGGGACGCCATGGCCGACCGCTTCTACGTCACCACTCCGATCTACTACTCGAACGACGCGCCTCACCTGGGCCACGCGTACACCACCATCGCGGCCGACACCCTGGCCCGGTGGCACCGGCTCAAGGGCGTGCCCACCCGCTTCCTGACCGGGGTCGACGAACACGGCCAGAAGGTGATGCGGGCTGCGGAGAAGCTCGGCCGCACCCCCCAGGAACACGTCGACGCGCTCGCCGAGCCCTACCAGGCGCTGTGGCGGCGCCTGGACATCAGCCACGACGACTTCATCCGCACCACCGAGCCGCGCCACCAGGCCGTGGTGAAGGCCATCCTCCAGCGCCTCTACGACGACGGCGAGATCTACGCGGACACGTACGAGGGCTGGTACTCCACGAGCGAGGAGCGCTTCTGGATGGAGAAGGACCTCATCGACGGCAGGTGTCCGCTGTCCGGCAACCCGGTCGAGTGGATCTCCGAGAAGAACTACTTCTTCCGCATGTCGAAGTACGCGGACCAGCTCCGCAAGTGGGTGGCCGACCACCCCGACTTCGTGCAGCCCGAGAGCCGGAAGAACGAGCTGCTGGGCTACCTCGACAAGGAGGTGGGCGACCTGTGCATCTCGCGCCCCAAGGAGCGCATGAGCTGGGGCATCCCGCTCACCTTCGACGACGACTACGTGACCTACGTCTGGTTCGACGCCCTGATCAACTACATCAGCGCCATCGGCCACGGCGTGGACCAGGCCACCTTCGAGCGCTGGTGGCCCGCGAGCTACCACCTGGTCGGCAAGGACATCCTGACCACCCACGCCGTGTACTGGTCGACCATGCTCTTCGCCCTCGGGCTGAGCCCGGCGCGGTGCCTCTACGCACACGGCTGGTGGACCGTCGAGGGCCGAAAGATGTCCAAGACCACCGGGAACGTCGTGAAGCCCGACCTCCTGCTCGACGCGTACGGCCCGGACGCCGTCCGCTACTTCGTGCTGCGTGAGATCGCCTTCGGTGCCGACGGCGACTTCGCCCACGAGAACCTGCTGCTCCGCTACAACTCCGATCTGGCCAACGACCTCGGGAACCTGGCCCACCGCGGGCTGTCGATGACCGAGAAGTGGCTCGGTGGCGTCGTTCCCACCGCCACGTGGACCGACGACGAGGAGGCTCTGCAGGCGCTCGCCACGGAGACGGCTGCGACCTACGCCCGCCAGATCGAGGCCGCGCAGTTCAAGGACGCGATCGAGACGCTGCTGGTGCTCGTCCGCGCGGGCAACAAGTACATCGACACCCAGCAGCCCTGGGCGCTCAACAAGGCCAACGACCTGGCGCGGCTCGGGACCGTGATGCGCGCGGTGCTCGAGGTCTGCCGCCTGGCCGCCACGCTGATCAGCCCGATCTGCCCGTGCAAGGCCACCGAGCTGCTGGAGCGCCTGACCACCCAGGCCACACTCGAGGGTGCCGAACGCCTCGACCGCCTGACCGAGGGCGCCGCGCTCACCGTCGGCGATCCGCTGTTCCCGCGCCTGCGGGAGCTCCCCGAGCCGATCGCAGCGGCCCTCGCGTCGCTCGATCAGGCCGCGCTGGACAAGGAAGCCGAGGCGGCACGGGCCAAGAAGAAGGCGAAGAAGGAGCGCGCCCGGAAGAAGCAGAAGGACGAGGCCGCGGGGGGCATGGCCACCTTCGAGGACTTCCAGAAGCTCCGCTTCGTCACCGGCACGGTCCTCGCGGCCGAGAAGCACCCCGACGCCGACCGCCTGCTCGTCGTGCGGGTGGACGTCGGGGAAGCCGACCCGCGCACGATCGTGGCTGGCATCGCGAAGAGGTACGCACCCGACGACCTGGTCGGGCTCCAGGTGGTCGTGGTCGCCAACCTGAAGCCGGCCAAGCTGCGCGGGGTGACCTCGCAGGGGATGTTGCTCGCCGCGGGCTCCGAGGGCGTGCTGGGCATGGCCACCATCACCGAAGCCGTCGCCAACGGCACAGTGGTCCGCTAAACACCCAGCGGGTCGGCCTTCCACGGTGTATTCTCGGCGCCGCGGGCCGGATGCCTGTCCAGGCCGATCGTTTTCTCAAGTCGTCTGTCACACCCCCGGAGGTCGCGTCGTAGCGGCCTCCAAACCCCAGGGGCACCATGATCACCGCCTTCGTCATCTCGCCGCTCTTCCTCGCCTGCAACGAGTACGAGCTCGCCGACCAGAACGAGAACTTCGAAGACATCCGCGATGATGCGGTCGCCGACATCCTGGTGGACCCGACCTCGATCGTGTTCGACACCGTCGCGGTCGCGGACGGTGGCACGATCACGGAGGTCGTGACCATCACCAACGAGGGCCAGGCCGACCTCACGCTCACCGAGATCTACCTCGACGACGCCGAGGTCCCCTACGACATCGGCGCGGTCACCTCCGTGCTCGTCCCGCCCGACAACAGCACCGAGTTCACCGTCACCTTCGCGCCCGAGACCGACGGCACCTTCGACGCGCTGATCCTCATCGACTCCAACGACCCGGACGAGCCCACCGTCGAGGTCGATCTGAGCGGCATCGGCGAAGCGCCCGTCATCGAGCTGTCTCCGCTGGAGTACAACTTCGGCGACCTCTACATCGGCTGTGAGCTGGGCCAGGAGATCACGGTCTCCAACGTCGGCAACGCCCTGCTGCTCGTCGAAGACGTCGAGTTCTCCGTCGCGAGCGACGACGTGATCCTCGACCTGGACGAGGGCGTCAACGGCAGCCTGGACGACGGGTGGGAGATCCCCGCCGGCACAAGCCTCTCGATGTGGGTCGACTACGCGCCCCTCGATGAGGTGCAGGACATCGCCTACCTGAAGGTGCACTCCAACGACCCGCTCTCGCCCACGGTGCTCGCCACCCAGGAAGGCCAGGGCGTGCTCTACGGCCAGAACACCGACAGCTTCGAGCAGCCGATCAACGGTCCGGTCGACATCCTCTTCGCCCTGGACAAGTCCGGCTCGATGAGCGACGACCTCGCCAACGTGCAGTCGAACTTCGAGACCTTCATCGACACGCTTCGGGGGCTCGACTCCGACTACCACGTGGCCGCAGTCACCGCCGACAGCGGCTGCTTCTCCGACGCGGGCGGCTACAACTACGTCGACAACACGATGACCGCCGACCTCCAGCAGGACACCTTCGACGACTTCGTGAACAACGGCGGCACCGGCACCTACACCGAGGCGCCCTTCCAGCTCTTGACCAACGCGCTGTCGTCCACGAACACCGCATCGGGCGGCTGCAACGACGGCTTCTACCGGGACGCGGCGAACCTCGCGACGCTCAACGTGTCCGACGAGCCGGAGCAGAGCCCGAACAGCTACAGCTACTACGTGAAGCTCTTCCAGGCGATGAAGTCCGACTCCGACATGGTGGTGATGCACGCCATCGCGGGCGACGTGCCCAGCGGCTGCGGCGGAAACGCGGCGGGCACCGGCCACTACGAGGCCACCGTGGCCACCGGCGGTCTGTTCCTCAGCATCTGCGCCACCGACTTCGGTGACCACCTCGAGTCCATCGCCGAAGGCTCGGTGTCCGAGAACCGCGTGTTCGAGCTCACGCTCGAGCCCGTGCCCGAGACCATCGATGTCCGCATCGACGGCGTGAGCACCTCGGCCGGCTGGGTCTACCAGGAGACCGGCAACTACGTGGAGTTCGACGACGACCACGTGCCCGAGCCCGGCACGTCCATCGACGTCGAGTACGCGCTCAAGGCCGACTGCATCCAGTAGCGCCGAGCTTCTTCACACTCCTTGGGATTCCCGAAGACTCCTTCGGGGAGGCCCAACGCCCCCTCAACACCCGGTGGGTTTGTTGAGAGGGTGGGGGATGGAGAAGAACCATGAAGAAGAACACGATCGTCGCCACCCTCTTCGGCATCACCCTCGGACTCGCAGGCACCGCGCTGGCGCAACCTGACAAGGGCATGCCCGAGCGGGGCGAACGGGCCGGCCAGCATGCCCGGGCCGGCAACCCGATGGCCGCGATGCTCAAGCAGCTGGACCTGAGCGACGACCAGAAGGCCCAGGCCAAGGCGCTCAAGGAAGGCATGAAGGACGAACGCAGCCGTCAGCGCGCCGCCCGCCAGCAGATCTCCGGCAAGATCATGGCGCAGCTGTCGTCCGGCTCTCCCGACGCGAAGCAGCTGCACGAGCTGATCGAGGCCCGCTCGAAGCTCGAGACCGAGGCCGCCCACGAGCGCATCGACGCCATGATGCAGATCATGGAGACCCTGACGCCCGAGCAGCGCGAGAAGCTGGCCGAGCTGGCCCAGCAGCGCATGGAACGCGTGCAGCAAGGGCAGCAGCAGCGCGAACAGGGCAGCGCCACACCGTGAGCGGTCGCGTCCTGGTGGTCGACGACGACGAGCGCATCCGCTCGCTGCTCGCCGAGTACCTGGGCACCCGGGGGTTCGAGGTCGACACGGCGTCGGACGGCGCGGTCGGCCTCGAAGCCCTGCGCGCGCGCGTGCCCGACCTGGTCGTGCTCGACGTGATGATGCCGGGCAAGGACGGCTTCGAGGTCGTGCGGGAGCTGCGGGCCTTCTCGCGGGTGCCGGTCATCATGCTCACCGCGCGCGGCGACGACCTCGACCGCATCGTCGGGCTGGAGCTTGGGGCCGACGACTACCTGGCCAAGCCCTTCAACCCCCGTGAGCTGCTGGCCCGGATCCAGGCCGTGCTCCGGAGGGCGCGGCCCGCCGAGGCCATCGACGAGCCGCTCCGGGTCGGCGCCTTGATCGTGGATCCGGACCGCCGGGTGGTCACGCTGGAAGGTGAGGCCGTCGAGCTCACCACCACGGAGTTCGACATCCTGCGTGCGCTGGTGGCCAACGCAGGCCGCGTCATCCCCCGCGAGCGGCTGATGGAGACCGCCCGTGGTGAGGCCTGGGCGGCGTTCGAGCGCAGCGCCGACGTGCACATCAGCCACCTGCGCAAGAAGCTCGGCGATGACCCCAAGGAGCCACGCTTCATCAAGACCGTGCGGGGCGTGGGCTACACCATCCCGCGCAACCCCGCGTGAGCCTGGGCGTACGGGTCGGAGCGGCCCTCGCGCTCCTGGTCGCCGTCACCCTGGGCCTCTCCTGGACGGTCGTGAACCGCGCCGTCGTGAAGCCCTTCAGCCAGGAGCTGCGCCAGGCGTTCCTGGACGAAGCCATCCACGTCGCCCGCCAGGTGCAGCAGGGGACCGCAGTCGAGGACCTGGAGCAGGAGCTGGGCCTGGACCTCGAGCTCCTGCCCGGGCCTCGTCCAAGCGTGGACGCCAGCGCGTGGGTCCGGACCGAGCACCGCGGCCGGAAGCTGCTCCTGCGGCGCTCGGACGACGGCGCGGAGGCCCTCGTGCGCATCAAGAGCGGGTGGGTCCGCATCGCCCGACCACTCGACCTGCAGGGCCCGCAGCGCCTGATGCTGCGGGGACTCGGCGTGGCCGGCCTCCTCGTGCTCTTGTGTTCCTGGTTGCTCACCCGCATGGCCGGACGACCGCTCGAGCAGGCCGCCACCGCCATGCAGCACATGGCCGACGGCGACCTGAGCCACCGGCTCGAGGAGCGCGGCGCTCCGGAGCTGAGGTCGGCCGCCCGGAGCTTCAATGCGATGGCCGATCGGGTGGAGCGCATGTTGGAGGCCGAGCGCCGGCTGATGGCTGGGATCAGCCACGAGCTCCGCACCCCGCTGACTCGGCTGCGCCTCGAGCTGGAGCTGCTGCGCGAGGGGCTGACGTCGGAGGCGCGGCTCGCAGCCATGGAGGGTGACCTCGGAGAGCTCGACGTGCTCGTGGGCGAGATGCTCGCTTCGAGCCGTCTCCAGCTCGGCGCGCAGCGGCTGGTGCGCACCCCAATCGCCCTCCACGACCTGGCGGCCGACGCGATCGCGGCGATGCCCTTGCCCGACCACGACGTCGTGCTGGAGGGCACCGGCAGCACGCTCCACCTGGATGGCACCCGCATGAGGCGGGTGCTCACCAACCTCCTCCAGAACGCCGGCAAGTACGCCCCCGCCGGCAGCCGGGTCACCGTGCGGGTCGAGGACCGGAGCATCGCCGTGGCCGACGAGGGGCCCGGGGTTCCCGAAGAGGCTCTGGTGCGCCTCTTCGAGCCCTTCTACCGCGCGGACCCGAGCCGCTCGCGAGCCACGGGCGGGTCCGGCCTGGGGCTGATGATCGCACGCCAGGTCGTGGAGCTTCACGGCGGCAGGATCCGCGCGTGCAACCGGACAAACGGCGGGCTCGTCATCGTTCTGACGCTCCCCGAACAAAGCGCTCGAGAGGGTTGACGCAGCCCCACACGCGCACTACTCCGCGGGACGCGAGAACGAGGCACCTGTGGCGGACATCTTCGACAAGGCGAAGGCCTTCACTCGGCACCAGGAGGCCATCGCGGCCGGGGTGTACCCTTACTTCAAGCCGCTGGTGAAGAGCGAGGGCAGCCGCTGCGTGATCGATGGCCGCGCGCGCATCATGCTCGGCTCGAACAACTACCTGGGCCTGACCCATCACCCGGACGTGGTCGCGGCGGCGAAGCGGGCCATCGACGCCTTCGGCACCGGCTGCACCGGCTCGCGGATGCTGAACGGCACCTTGGACCTGCACGTGGCGCTCGAACACGAGCTCGCCAGCTTCCTTGGCACCGAAGCGGTGTTGCTCTGGAGCACCGGCTTCATGTCCAACTCCGGCTCCGTGGGCACCCTCTGCAGCCGCCGGGACATCATCTTCGCGGATCGCGAGGACCACGCATCCCTGATCGACGGCTTCGTGCTCTCCAACGCCAAGCTGGTGCGCTTCAAGCACAACGACATGGCGAACCTGCGGCTCCGCCTGGAGCAGCACGCCGACAGCGACGCCGCCAAGCTCATCGCCGTCGACGGCGTGTACTCCATGACCGGGGAGCTCGCGCCCCTGGACCAGATCGTGGCGCTGGCCCAGGCATTCGGCTGCCGCCTCCTGGTGGACGAGGCCCACGCCGTGGGCACCGTGGGCACGGGCGGACGCGGGTCGTGCAGCCACTTCGGGGTGAGCGATCAGGTCGACCTGATCACGGGCACCTTCTCCAAGACCTTCGCATCGATGGGCGGCTTCATCGGCTGCCCCACCAGCGTGAAGGACTACCTGATGCACCACAGCAGGCAGCTGATGTACACGGCGAGCTTCACGCCGGCCACGGCGGCCACGGTGCTCGCGGCGCTCCGCATCCTCCGCGCCCAGCCGCACCTGGTGGACCAGGTCCGAGCCAACGCGGACTTCATGCGAGGCGAGCTCACGCGCATGGGCTTCAACTGCCTGGAGTCGGCGACGGCCGTGGTGCCCATCGTCATCGGCGAGATGGATGACGTGCTGTGGTTCAACAAGCGCATCTACGACGAGGGCGTCTTCGCCAACTGCGTGTTCTACCCAGCGGTCCCGCGGGACCAGGGCCTCATCCGCACGTCGTACATGGCGACCCACGACCGGGCCGATCTGCAGGAAGCGCTCGACATCTTCGAGCGGGTGGGGCGCGAGCTCGGCATCATCGGCCAGGCCGCCTGAGTCAACGACCGAGTCGGCGGACCGCTTCGTCCCAGCTCACCGTGACCTGCTCGCTCGTCGCCAGGCGCTTCAAGGTGACCTGGCTCCCGGCGATCTCGTCGGGACCGAGCGTCGCGACCCAGGGAATGCGCCACGCCTGCGCCGCCTTGAACTGCTTGCCGAGCTTCCCACGTGCCTTGAGGCTCACCCGACAGGGCACGCCCGCCCGGCGAAGGTGGGTGGCGAAGCAGAAGCTGGCGGCGCGGGTCTCGTCCGAGAACACGGTCACCAGCACGGTGCTGCTGGAGGACACGTCGTCGAGCTTGCCGCGCTCGTCGAGGACCGTGATGAGCCGTTCCAGGCCCAGGCTCACACCGACCGCGGGCACATCTCGGCCCGAGAACATGCCGACCAGGCCATCGTAGCGGCCGCCACCGGCGACCGAGCCGAGCCCGGCGCCGTCGAGGGTGGCCTCGAACACGGGTCCCGTGTAGTAGCTGAGTCCCCGGGCGAGGGTGGTGTCGACCGCCACGTGGTAGGGCTCGACGCCCATCGCCTCGGCGTACGTGAGGACCTCGCGGAGCTCGGCGACGGCGGCCCGTCCCGCGTGGTCCAGTTCGCGGTCCAGGTGGTCCAGCTGTTCACCCATCGGCACATCCCAGAGCGCCCACAGACGCTCGATGGCCGCGACCGGGACGCCCCGCTCCCGGAGCTCCTTGTCCACGCCCTCGCGGCCGATCTTGTCGAGCTTGTCGACCGCCACCAACACCGACGTCTCGAGCTCGGCCACGCCCGCGACCCGCGTGATCGCGCTCAGGATGCCGCGGTGGTTCAAGCGGATCGTGAACCCCTCGAAGCCCAGAGCGGTGAGCCCGGCCTCGGCCACGGCCAGGCACTCGGCGTCGGCCGCCATGGTCTCGCACCCGACGATGTCGACATCGCACTGGTAGAACTCCCGGAAGCGGCCGCGCTGGGGCCGGTCCGCTCGCCACACCGGCTGGACCTGGTAGCGCTTGAACGGAAGCCGGAGGCCCTGGTTCATCGCCATGACGCGCGCCAGCGGCACCGTGAGGTCGTAGCGGAGTGCGAGGTCCGCCTCGCCACGCTTCCCCGCCTCGCCCCGCTTCAGGATCTTGAACATCAGCCCCTCGCCCTCGTCGCCGTACTTCCCGGTGAGGGTCTCGAGGCGTTCGAAGGCGGGGGTCTGCAGCTGTTCGAAGCCGAAGCGCTCGAAGACATCGGTGACGATCCCGATGACGCGCTGGCGGCGGTTCATCGCCTCCGGCAGGAAATCACGGGCGCCCTTGGCGAGATGCACGCTCATCGGAGTCTCCAGCAGGGTTCCCCATCTAACCGGGGCGGCAGCCCCGGGGTTAGCATCCAGCGGTGAGCATGACCTACGTTCGAGAGCCGGGCCTGGAGGGCGCGGTCGCCACCCAGGAGGGGAGCGCCGAGGGCAAGACCCTGGCTGAGCTCCTGGATCGGGCGCGCCCGCCGCTCTCGGCCGCGTTGGAGATCGTGGCAGCGGCGGCCGACGTGCTCACGATCGCCCGGGAAGACCACGCCGTGCACGGCGACCTGCGCCTCCAACACATCAAGATCGACGGCGACGGCAGCGTGGCGCTCGAAGACTTCGGCAGCGGTCGACGCGCCGGCCGCGCGCCCGAGGACCCGGCCACAGGAGCGAGCGACGTCTACGCCCTGGGCGTGATCGTGCACAGCCTGCTGAGCAGGGCGCCGTTCGGCCGCCTGCCCTCGGAGCCCGGCCCCCACGACGCTGCGATCGACGCGAAGGTCGCCGAGCTCGATCTGGGCGACGTCTCCCAGGAGCCGTGGGTCGCCCACCTCCGCTCGTTCGTGGCGTTGATGTTGAGCCACGACGCCAGCCAGCGACCCGAGCCCGACGAGGTGGCCGAGGTGCTCGACCACGTGGCCGGACTGTGTCCGGGGTCCGACCTCGAGGTGTGGGCGCGCCGGGTCACCACCAGCCTGGACGGCTCCTCGGGAAGTGGACGACGACGCCGTCGCCGGCAGGAGAACCTCGGCTCGGCCAAGCAGCTCTCCCGGCCGCTCAAGCGCGACCGCACGCAGACCTTCGCGCGCCGGAAGGACGGCGCCGACGCCACCGTGGCCTTCCTCCGCGGCCGCCTGCCCGACGACGGCCCCGCGCCGCCGCCGCCGGTCCCGATCCGCGCCGGCGCGCCAGCACCGACCGACTGGGTGCAGCTCCAGAAGCCCGGGGCCGCTGCGCCACCGCCCACCCCACCCCCCGCGACAGGGGCGAGCCCACCGACTCCCGCGGCGCCCGCGGCCGAGGAAGAGGGCGGCATGACCACCGTCCAGATCGTGCTGCTGGGGTTGGCGGGAGTCGCCGCGCTGGGCCTCGGCATCGGCCTCGCCCTCGTGCTGGGCGGCTGATGCGCGCGGTGGTGCAGCGGGTGCACAACGCGAGCGTGACCGTCGACGGCCAGGTGGTCGGTCGCTGCGGACGCGGACTGCTCGTGCTGCTCGCGGTGACCCACGACGACGGCGAGCAGCAGGCACGCTGGTTGGCTCGGAAGCTCGCCGGGCTGCGCATCTTCCCGGACGACGCGGACCAGATGAACCACTCCGCGGTGGACATCGGCGGGCAGGCGCTGGTCGTCTCCCAGTTCACGCTCTACGGGAACTGCCGCAAGGGGCGGCGTCCGAGCTTCGTGCACAGCGCCCGGCCCGAACACGCCGAGCCGCTCTACGAACGCTTCTGCGAGCTGCTGGCGGAGGAAGGCCTGCCCGTAGAGCGCGGGATCTTCGCCGCCGACATGCAGGTCAGCCTGATGAACGACGGCCCCGTGACGCTCGTGGTGGACTCGCCGTGACCGCGGAGCTGGCGCTGGCGGAGCGCGCCGCACGCGCCGCGGGTGCCCTCCAGCACAGCCGCCCCCACCAGGTCGATCACAAGGGCGCGGTGGACCTCGTCTCGGAGATCGACCTAGCCAGCGAGGCGACGATTCGCGAGCTGCTCCTGCGCGAGCGACCCGACGTGCCCGTGCTGGCGGAGGAAGGCGGTGGCGCCGAGGACGCAGCCACGCGCTGGATCGTCGACCCCCTGGACGGCACGACCAACTTCGTGCACGCCTTCCCCTTCTCCTGCGTGTCGATCGCGCTGCAGGTGGAGGGCACCCTCGAGGCCGCGTGCGTCTTCCAACCGTCCGCCGGCCGTTGCTGGACTGCAGCCCGAGGCCACGGCGCGCGGCTCGACGGCGAGGTCCTGCGGGTGTCGCGCACCCCGGTGCTCGACCGCGCGCTGGTGGCCAGCGGCTTCGCCTACGACCGCCGGGAACACGCCGACCGGTACCTGCGCTTCGTCCGCGCCTTCCTCCAGCAGGCCCAGGGGTTCCGGCGCTGCGGGTCGGCGGCGCTGGACCTCTGCATGGTCGCGACCGGTTGGCTGGACGGCTACTGGGAGTTCGGACTGAGCCCCTGGGACGTCGCCGCCGGCGCGCTGATCGTTCAGGAAGCGGGCGGTACGGTCTCCGACATGGCGCTCGGTCCCCTCCAGGTCGACCAGCCGCGCATCCTGGCCAGCAACGGCCACATCCACGCCGAGATGGGCCGCGTGATCGGGGGACTGTTACCCTTCTGAGAGCGGCACGGAGGAAGCGATGAGCCTGGCGGTGGGCATCGATCTGGGCACCTCGAACTCCTGCGTCGCCATCGTGCGCGACGGTGAACCCGTGGTGCTCTCCGATTCGGAGGGGCACAACACCCAGCCTTCGGTGGTGGCCTATGGGCACGGCCGCAACGTGGCGGTCGGCCACCGCGCTCGGCGCCAGCTGATCTACGCCCCGCAGAACACGGTCGCGTCCGCCAAGCGGCTCATCGGACGGCGCTTCAAGTCGCCCGAGGTGCAGGCCGTCCTGGCCTCGACCGCCTACGGCATCGTCGAAGGTCCCCACCAGGACGCCCGGGTGCGTGTGCAGGGCAAGGTCTACGCCGTGCCCGAGATCAGCGCCCACGTCATCCAGCACATGAGGCGGATCGCCGAGGAGGCCACCGGCGAGGTGGTGGACAAGGCCGTGATCACCGTGCCGGCACACTTCAACGATCACCAGCGCCAGGCCACGCGGGACGCGGCCAAGATCGCCGGACTGGACTGCCTGCGCATCCTCAACGAGCCCACGGCGGCGGCGCTCGCGTACGGCTTCAACCGCGGCCACCGCCAGCACATCCTGGTCTACGACCTGGGCGGCGGCACCTTCGACGTCAGCGTGTTGCGGCTCGACGGCGACATCTTCGAGGTGGTGAGCACGGCCGGCGACAACTTCCTGGGCGGCGACGACTTCGACTACCAGCTCGGCGACCACCTGATGGCCATCTTCGAGCGGCAGACCGGCGTGGACCTGACCGAGAACCGCACCGCACGCCTGAAGCTGAGGGAGGCCGCCGAGCGCGCCAAGATCGCGCTGTCCCGAGCCACCCAGGTCGAGGTGCACGTGCCGAACCTGTCGCGCGATGCGAGCGGCAAGGATCTCGAGCTCAGCTACCGCATCACGCGGAAGGAGTACGCGAAGCTCGTGATGCCGCAGGTGCAGCGCACCATGCGCGTGTGCGACGAAGCCCTGGGGCTGGCCAAGATGGCCGCGAGCCAGATCGACCACATCATCCTCGTCGGCGGCATGACCCGCTACCCCCTGATCCGGCACGCGGTCGCCCAGTACTTCGGGCGCGACGCCTACTCCGACATGAACCCGGACGAGGTCGTGGCCCAGGGCGCGGCCATCCAGGCCCACAACCTGACCAACCTCGACGATGGCCCGGGCGCCGTTCTCCTCGACGTCACGCCCCAGAGCCTCGGCGTGCGCACCGTGGGCGGCTTCTGCGAGGTGCTGATCCCAAGGAACACCCCGATCCCGACCCACGCCGTGAAGGCCTTCCACACCGCCCACGACAACCAGACCGAGGTCCGGATCAGCGTGTACCAGGGCGAGAGCCGCATGGCCGACGACAACGAGCTGCTGGGCGCGTTCGTGCTCGACGGCCTGAGGGAGGCCCCGCGGGGCGAGGTCAAGGTGCGGGTGAGCTTCGAGATCGATGCCGACGGCATCGTCAACGTGCTGGCCGAAGACGTCGAGCACCAGAACGCCCGCGACCTCCGCATCGAGGCCTCATCGGGACTCACCGACGAAGAGGTCCAGGCCATGAAGTTCGACGACCTGGGCTTCTGACAGCCGAAGACGGCGCCGGGCCAGCCCGCTCAGGCCGCGCTCAGACGATGCGGAGCTTGAAGGGGTTGGTGTCCTTCTTGTTGTCCTCGGCGAGCTTCTGGCACTTGGCCTTCCACTCCTTGAAGGCGTCGTTGTCCGGCTCGAAGGTGAGCGCGAACTGGATCTGCATGACGGCGCCGGTGTAGTCGGCGTCGCGGTAGCACTGCAGGGCCAGCTTCCAGTACTTGCCGCCCTTGTCGGTGCGCGCGGCCAGCTCGGGGTTGGCGGCTGCAGCCGCGGCGGCCTCGGCTTCCTTGCGTGCGGCGGCATCCATGCGGCGCCGACCGTCGGCCAGCTCCGAGTCGTAGGTGCGGCGGGAGTCGGCGTCCCGCAGCGTGCGGTAGGCGTCGCTCACGGCCCGGTAGACGTGGTTCACCTTGCGCCGGAACTGGGCGTCGCCCACGGTCGCGTACCGGTCCGGATGGAGCCGGCGCGCCTCCGCCCGGTAGGCGGGGTCGATGTCGCCCGAGTCGGCGTCGGGCGTGAGCTTCAACAGCTTGTAGTAGTCGAGCTCTTCGAGGATCTCGTGCAGCGTCTCGATCTCCACGATCGAGCGAAGACGCGGGTCCATGGGGGCCTCCGTGAACCGGATGCTACCACCCCATCCAGCGCGGCGTCAGCCGATCGGGTGCCCATCGAAGGTCCACGTGCCGGCGTCCGGCCGCGTGCGCTCACACCACGCGCGCCACCCGGCCAGGTGCGCCACCTGCACGCGCCAGGGCCCGTCGGCGTCGAAGGGCAGGCTCTCCCCGGTGGTGATGACGAGCTCGTCGTAGCTGGACCGACGCACCAGCACGTCGTCGTGCGCGAGCCGATCGACGAGCAGCGCGGCGCTGTGTGGCTGACCGTTCCGGTAGCGCACGCCGTCGCGGAAGTGGTGGCCGTGGTCTTCCCACCAGCGGCACCAGCGCGCCTGCACGCCCGGCTCCTCGGGGTCCTCACGGTGGCCCGTGATGATCTCGAGCGCTGTGCAGGCCACGCCCGCCAGACGCCGGTCCCGGTCCTCGAGCGCACCGATGAGCCGATCGATCACCCGGTGGTTGGCGCTCCCGAGGTAGCCCAGGCCCTGCAGCGCGCCGAGGGCCCGCGGGCCGGCACCGCCAGCCGAGTTCACCAGCAGCAGCATGTACGCCGGTCCACCGTAGCGGCCGACGATCTCGCCGGGCGAGCGAGCGAGCTTGTCGTCACCTGCGGCGAGCGCCTGCGCATGGAGGTCCACCCCCCTGCGGTCCCCCAGCAGCAGCAGAGCGATGGCCACCTCTTCGGCCAGCTCGTCCATCAGTGGAACCAGCTCGTCGGTCACGGTGATGTCGCCGATCCGCCCCAGGGCGACGACCGCCGCGCGGCGCACCGGACGGCTGTTCTCGGGAGCGAGCAGCGCGCGCAGCGGAGCGACGGCTGCACGCTCGCGACGCCAGCCGAGGATCTCCGCGGCGAGCGCGGTCACGCGTGGATCGTCGGGCTTCTCGATCCGCTCCAGCAGGCCGTCGACCACGAGCGCGTTCGGTGAGCGTGTGATGCTCCCCTTCAGCGACGCCAGCGGGATCTCGGGCAGGTTCTGCGCGTTGAGACGCGCCAGGAGGTGGTTGGCTGCGTCCAGGCTCTTGTGGGAGGCCAGCAGGTCGGCGCAAGCCATGAAGCTGGTCACCTCGGGATCCAGCGAGCGGGCGCCCGATCGTTCCAAGGCCGTGCCCAGGGCGGCCAGCTCGTCGCCGAGGGCCTGCACGACCCCGGCGTCCGACGCGGCGATCGCCACGCGGTGGGCTTCGAGTCGACGCTCCGGGCGCTCGGCATCGGGGCGCCGAAGCGGCGGCCGCGCCCGCTGGGCCTCGTGGCGCTCCCGCGCGTACCGGGCACAGGCCTCGATGCGCCACGGCAGCGACGCCAGGCCACCGCCCGTCGCGCCGTCGAGCGACGCGATGCCCGCCGCGAGCTCTGCCTCCCGGAAGAGGGCGCGGGCACGGCGCTCGACCTCGTCGTTGGGGGCCAGCTGCAGCATGCGGGTCAGGGCCCAGGCCTCCCTCAGCGGCAGCTCGAGGTCCGCGAAGCCCTGGGCAGCCTCCTGCCACGCGAGCACAGCGCTCTGGGTGTCCCCGCGGAGCACGGCGAGATCCCCCAGTCGCAGCGTCGCGCGCAGGCGAAGCTCGCCGTCGCGCGCCTCGAGGCCACGGTCGAGGGCGGCTTCCCAGCCGCGCAGCGCCGCGTCCGTGTCCCGCGCGGCGCGCGCCAGGTCCCCGAGCGCGAGGCACACCTCACCCTGCAGGACGGACAGGTGGCTGCGCACGGCCAGCGCATCGGCCTGGGACAGCAGCTCGCCCGCCTCGTCGAGGCGGGCGAGGGCGACCAACCTGGCGGCGAGCAGGATGCGGGCCTCGCAGGCGTCACGGTCGTCCAGCGGCAAGGAGAGGGCCTCCGTCAAGACGCTCTCACCCCACCGCTCCTGCCGAGCGACGACGATGCGTCCGAGCGCGACGAGGGCCCGGCCGCGCACCTCTGGCTGATCGTGGTCGCGGAGGGTGCGCAGCTCGCGTTCCGCCGCATCGTGCCGGCCGAGCTGGGTGAGCAGGCGAACGTGCAGCAGTCGGAGATCCGCCAGCTCGGCAGCACGCCGGAGCGCAAAGGCCTTGGCACGCTCGAGCGCTTCGACGCAGCTGGTGCTGGCCGCCGATCGATCCCCTCGGGCGAGCACCACGCGAACCCGCTCCACGGCGGCCGCCCGGTACAGCTCCAGGCCGCCCTCGGAGCGCACGTCCAGCACGCGCTCCTCCAGGAAGCTCGAGAGCTCGCGCTCCCAGGTCTCGTCCCCGTCGGGAAACAGCCCCCCCAGGGTGCGCAGCACGCCCGCCTCGATCGTGGCGAGGCCGGGGTAGGCGGTGGGCAGCCGGGTCGCTCGCAGCGCCTTCATCAACGCGAAGCGTCCCTGCGCCCGGTCGCCGTCGACGAGGTGGAGCTCGCCCAGGCGCTGCCACGGCCTCACCAGGCCGGGGTCTGCCGCGGTGGCCTTCTGGTAGCAGGACCGCGCGGTCTCCGGGTCACCCGAGGCGAGCGCACGCTCGCCGCGCATCAGGAGGAGCGGCCCCGCGTCCGGGTCGACCTCGAGGCGCGCCATCAGCGCGTCCTCGTCCTGCCGCAGGTCCTGATCGAGGATGCGGAGCGTGCCGAACAGCCACCGGTGGTAGCGGTCGTGCAGCGGCTCGAGCCGGTCCTCGACCAGCTCGCCGAACACGGTGCCCCCCTGGCCATCGCGGGCGAAGGCCCAACGGCGGGGGCCGGGTCCATCGGCCACGACGACCAGCTCGCGACGCTCCTCGCTCGGGGACGCCAGCTCGTGCGCTGCGCGAAGGTGCAAGGCGCCACGGAACAGATCGCCGCCGTTCCATCGACGCAGGAAGCCCTTGAGCTCCAGCGGCAACAGCGTTCCCAGGTGCGCCTCGGCGCTCCGCAGGTCGTCTTCACTCGCCGGATCGGAGAGGCGGTGCACGTCGCGCTTGTAGCGCTGCACGAGGTTCAACAGCGGGGTGAAGGGATCGACCGCTGGGTTCACGCGCTGCTCCGACTCTTGACATGGCAAGAGTATCAGACCTTCACGCCGGCTTCACCACCAGATTCACCAAGCGGCCCGGTACCACGATCTCTTTGACGACGACCGTGCCCTCGAGGTGCTTGGCCACGTTCGGAACGGCGCGCGCTGCGGCCAGGACGGCGGCCTTGTCGGCCTCCTTCGGGAGCTCGACCTGCCCGCGCACCTTGCCCTTCACCTGGATCACGTACTTGGCCAGGTCCTCGGCCAGTGCGGCCACGTCCCAGGCTGGCCACGGCTCGTACGCCAGCGTGCGGTCGTGGCCGAGTCGCTTCCAGATCTCCTCGCTCAGGTGAGGCGCGTAGGGCGACAACACCAGCGTGAAGGTCTCGACCACCTCGCGGGACAGCACCTTCCGCGACTGGGCCAGCTTGATGAACTCCATCATCCGGCTGATCGGCGTGTTGAACCTCAGATCCTCGATGCCTTCGGACACGCTCTTGATGACGGTGTGCAGGGAACGGTTGAGCTCACGGTCGACGGGGTGGTCACCGATCGAGCTCCGGATGGCGCCGGTCTCGTCGTCGATGAAGACCCGCCACACCCGCGCCAGGAAGCGGTACACGCCGTCCACGCCGGACATCTGCCAGGGCTTCACCTGTTCCAGCGGACCCATGAACATCTCGTAGAGCCGCAGCGCGTCGGCGCCGTAGTCGCGCACCACGTCGTTGGGGTTGACGACGTTGTACTTGGACTTCGACATCTTCTCGATCTGCGTGGTCACGGACTTCTTGCTGTCCTTGACCCGCCAGGCGCCCGCCTCGGCCTCCTCCACCTCGAGGGGGCGGTAGTACTTGCCGTCGGCGTCCTTGTAGCTGTAGGCCAGGATCATGCCCTGGTTGAACAGCTTCTGGAACGGCTCGACCGTGTGCACCAGGCCACAGTCGTAGAGCACCTTGTGCCAGAACCGCGCGTAGAGCAGGTGCAACACGGCGTGCTCCACGCCACCGATGTAGAGGTCGACCGGCCCCCAGTAGCGCTCGGCCTCCGGCGAGAACGGCAGCTCCGTGTTGGCCGCGTCCATGTACCGCAGGTAGTACCAGCACGAGCCGGCCCACTGCGGCATCGTGTTGGTCTCGCGGGTCCAGGTCGCACCGTCGCGCTCGACCTCCATCCAGTCGCTCGCGCGGGCCAGGGGGGGCCGCCCGTCCTCGGTGGGCTTGAAGGCGTCGAGGTGCGGCAGCTCCACCGGCAGCTCGGCCGCCGTGACCGTGGTCATCTCGCCGTTGGGGCCGTGCAGGATCGGGAAGGGCTCGCCCCAGTACCGCTGGCGCGAGAACAGCCAGTCGCGCAGCTTGAAGTTGACCTTCTTCTCGCCCACGCCGCGCTCTTCCAGCCAGGCCACGATGGCCGGGAAGAAGGCGGCGAAGTCCGAGCCGTCGAACGCGCCCGAGTTGACCGCCACGCCGTCCTTGCTGGTCCAGGCCTCGGACTGCACGTCGATCGCCCTGCCATCGCGCGGGGCGATGACCTGCCGGATCTCCAGGCCGAACTTGGACGCGAAGGCGTGGTCGCGCTCGTCGTGAGCCGGCACGGCCATGATCGCGCCGGTCCCGTACGACATCAGCACGTAGTCCGCGATCCAGATCGGCACGCGCTCCTGGTTCACCGGGTTGACCGCGTAGGCGCCGGTGAAGACACCGGTCTTCTCCTTCTCGGCGGCGACCTGGCGGTCCAGATCCGAGCGGTTTCGAGCCTGCTTCACGTAGGCTTCGACGTCCGCGCGCTGCTCCGCGGTGGTGACCGCATCGACCAGCGGGTGCTCCGGTGAGAGCACGCAGTACGTGGCGCCGAACAGGGTGTCGGGGCGCGTGGTGTAGACCAAGAACCCGTCGCTGTGGCCGTCGATCCCGAAGCGCACTTCGGCGCCTTCGGACCGGCCGATCCACTGGCGCTGCATCTCGAGCACACCGGCGGGCCAGTCCAGGCCCTCCAGGTCGTCGAGCAGCCGCTGGGCGTACGCGGTGATGCGCAACATCCACTGCTTCATGTTCCGGCGCTCGACCAGGTCGCCGGTCTCCACGTAGCGCCCGTCCTGCACCTCTTCGTTGGCGAGCACCGTGCCGAGCGCCGGGCACCAGTTCACGGGCACATCGGCCATGTAGGCCAGGCCTTGTTCGTGCAGCTTCAGGAAGATCCACTGGGTCCAGCGGTAGTAGTCCACGCTCGAGGTGGAGATCTCCCGGTCCCAGTCGTAGCTGAAGCCCAGGGCCTTCAGCTGCTGGCGAAAGTTGTCGATGTTCTCGCGGGTGATGTCGGCCGGGTGCCGGCCCTCCCGCACCGCCGCGCGCTCTGCCGGCAGGCCGAAGGCGTCCCACCCCATCGGGTTGAGCACGTTGAAGCCCTTCATGCGCTTGTAGCGAGCGACGATGTCGAGCGCGGTGTAGCTCTCGGGGTGGCCCACGTGCAGCCCGGAGCCGCTCGGGTACGGGAACATGCCGAGCGTGTAGTACTTGGGCTTTCCCCAGGCGGCCGGGTCGGTGGGTGCGGCGAAGGTCTTCTCCGCCTCCCAGTACGTCTGCCAGTCCTTCTCGAAGCTGGCGGGGTCGTAGCGGTGCATCACGTCTCCATGCTCTGTGCCGACGTACCCCGTCGATCGCCTGCGTCAAGGGGTACGCTGGCCCCGTGTTGTGGCTCTGGACCCTCTCCGCCTGCGTCGATGGTGAGGTGACCTGCGAGCTTCGATCCACCGTCGCCCACTACGACCCCGCGTGCGACACGTGGCTGGTCCTCTACCCGGAGGAGGCCCGGATCTTCGTGGACGAGATCCTGGTGGCCTACCTGCCGCCGGATCCTCAGCCGGACACGGTGTACGGCGGCCAGTCGGGCAACGCGCTGACGGTGATCCTCGACGAGGAGCTGGCCAACGCCCGCAGCAGCACCGTGACCTTCGGCCCGTCACTCGAAGAAGCGCGGCTGGCGTTCAGCTTCGAGAGCGGCGACGTGAGCGGCGTGGTCTTCCCGCAGCTCACCGAGGGCGACCCCGTCTGGTAGCAAGCATGCGACTCGAGATGGCCTGATTGGTGATCTAGGCCGCGCGACGGGCGCGCAGCGGCATCGCCGTCGGCACCAGGGCCCGCGCGGCATCGCGCAGCTCGGCTTCGGTGTGCCGCAGCTCCTGGGGGCCCCAGGGCACAAGCGCCAGGGTGGCGACGAAGAAGCCGAGGAGGGAAGCGCAGGCGGCGACGGTGAAGAGCAGGTCGATGTGGATCGGGTTCAGCATGGTTTCAGCTCCTGTCCTGAACAGCTGATTCGCTGTTGTTCTGTTCAGATTACTGTCTATCCGTTCAGGTTGTCCAGTCCTCCCGTCGGGGGGGCGATCACCCTCTCCGCTGGGTACGACTTCAACTTGACGCGGCAAGGAGCCAGAATCTGTCCGGACAGAAACTGTCCATAGGATCCCCTACACAGGAAACGGAGGCGAGCGTGACCCTGAACAAGGGACAGAAGCTGGTGCGGATGCTGGAGCTGATGCAGCGACGGGGAGGCGTGCGCGCCGACGAGCTGATCGGCCGCTTCGACATCGACCCCCGAACCCTACGCCGCTACCTGGCTGACCTGCGCGACATGGGGCTGCCCGTGGAGGACAGCGGGCTGGGCCGCGATCGCACGATCGCGCTCGACCCGGCCTACCGCCGCTCGGGCGTGCAGCTGACGTTGCCCGAGATCCTGTCGCTGCACTTCGGACGGCGCCTGTTCACGTTCCTCGATGGCACGGCCTTCGCCGCCGACATGGACGACGCGATCGAGCGCCTCGAGCCGGCGATCTCGCGGGTACACGCCCAGCTCGCCAGGGAGCTCGACACCAAGTTCGTGGCCGTGCCCGAGCACGCGAAGGACTACGCCGAGGCGGGGGATCAGATCGACGAGATCGTCACGGCCCTGCTCTACAACAACCCCGCGCAGGCCGAGTACCAGAAGCCCGATGGCACCGCACGCCGCTACGACCTGGAGCCGCTCACGCTCGCCACCTACCGCCAGGGGCTGTACCTCTTCGCCCGGGACCGGAAGGACGATCGCGTCAAGACCTTCGCGGTGGAGCGCTTCCGGCACTTCTCCCGAGTGCGCGTGGAGCGCTTCGAGCCGCCGCTGGACTACGATCCCGAAGACCTCGTGCGCAACGCGTTCGGGATCATCACCGCCCCGCCGCGCGAGGTGGTGGCCACCTTCGACCAGCAGGTGAGCTGGATGATCCAGGAGCGCCGCTGGCACCACAGCCAGCGGCTCGAAGCGCTGCCGGACGGGCGCACGCGCGCCACCTTCTACGTGGGGATCACGCAGGAGCTGGTGAGCTGGCTGGCCGGCTTCGGCGGCGGTGTGGAGGTCGCCTACCCCACCGAGCTGGTGGACCGCCTGCGCGACCTCCACCGTGAGGCGTGGGAGCGGCACGGCGGCGCCGCGGCCGGCGTCGAGCCCGCCACCCCGTGAGCCGGCTGGCGCGCCCTCGCTCCTGGCCCATCGCTCCGGAGTCCCTCGACCCGTGGGCCTCCGACGGCTGGCTCGAGACCGTCGAACGCGACCCCTTCGCACGGGCCTGGAACCGCGCGATGCAGACGGGCGACTTCGAGCTGCTCCAGGTCGAGGCCGACGACCTCGACCTGGTAGGACCGCTCACCCACGACGTCGAGGCCGCAGGTCCCGCCCCGGAGGCCGTGCCCGACGCGCTGCTCGCGGCGGTGATGGAAGACTTCGTGCCCGACATCACACCGCTCTTGGACGTGTTGATCGGCCCCTGGGCCGACGAGCGTCCGGAGAGGCCCGTGCTCATCGCGGCCGCGGCCACCCTCGCCCACCTGCCGGTCCTCAGCCCCACCACCAGCGCCACCCGCGCCTGGGCCAACCGACCTCCCCGCCCGCCCAGGCCGCTGCGGGCGTCGATCTGGACGGCGCGGGACGCCCCCCCGATGCTCTGGCGCACGTCCGCCGAGCACCCTTGGGAGCCCCTGCTGCCCCTGGCCCCCTGCTGGGTCCCCACCGCGCCCACTGTCGAGCCTGCGGCCCGGCTCGGTGGCCGTGGTCTGGCGGTGGCGCGCCTCTACCCGGATCTCCAGGGGAGCTGGCACGCCTCCGGAGCCATCGGCCTGCCCGAAGGCTTGCCCGTGGCGCGCCTCCGCAAGCGCCTGGAGGCCGAGCTCTGGCGGCAACGGCGTGGGCAGCGCCTGATCACCTGGGAGGGCTCCCTCCGAGCCCGTCCCGAGGTGCTATACCGCAGCTGCGCCACCTGGAGCTGGTGGCGCTGCGAGGAGCCGTGATGTGGTGGGCCTTCGTCGTGGGCTGCACGGCCCCCGGCGCACTCGAGATCGACCCGATCAACATCGACTTCGGCACGGTCGACTTCCAAAGCGACAGCTGCCAGGACTGCGCCTGCGACGACCACTGCGCGGGCACCGACGTCACGCTCACCAACAAGGGCGACGGCGACCTGAACGTGTCCCTGCCCACCGGCTACGACGGCGAGCACCTCTGCCTGATCGGCTTCGAAGATCCCGAAGCCGAGCTCGTCTTTCCACCGCTCAAGCCCGGCTCCAGCTACCAGCTGACCTTCTCGGTCTGCGGCTATGTGGTGGGCGCTGGTCGCAGCGAGCTCACCACCTTGGTGGAGGGTGAGACCTTGTTCCACAGCGACGGCGAGCAGGCCACCAGCTCGCTGACCTGGAGCTTCACGCCCGTGCGTGACCTGGGTTTCGACGACACCGGCGACACCGGTTCCTGAGGAGGAGTGATGAAGACCTTCTGGATGTTCATGGCCCTGGGCACCGCCCTCGCCGGCGACCTGCGCAGCGAGGTGCTCGACCAGCTCGGTTCCTACGAGGGCAGCGCCTCGGCGGAGCAGCTCGGAGCGCTCGGCGACGTGGGCCCGGTGCTGCTCGACATCGCCCAGGACGAGGCGGTCGCGTCGAGCCGACGAGGCCGGGCGATCACCGCGCTCGCGGACTTCCCGTCCGACGAGGCGCGCACCTGGCTGGGCAGCACCCTCGGTGACGCGACCGGAGCCAGCTACCTCCGGCGGAAGGCGGCCTACGCGCTCGCCGGCGGCTGGGGTCCGCAAGCGGTCGACCAGCTCGCACCGGCCCTCGCCGACGCCGATACCCAGCTCCGCATCGCCACCGCAGAAGCGCTCGGCGGCATCGGTGGAGAGGCGGCAGCGGCCGCCCTCGACGCGCGCGTCGCCACCGAGGACAACGACGCCGTGCAACAGGAGCTGCAGAAGGCGCTGGAGGCCGCGCGATGATCCTCACCCTCTGGCTCGCCTGCGACGGCGACAAGGTGCTGGACGACACAGGGGCCGTGTCCTCCGACGACCTGCAGGTCGAAGCGCTCGGGAGCTTCTCCACCGGCGACACCGGCGGCTACCTGGGCGACGTCAGCTACACCGTGCCCGACGGCGCCGCCGGCGCGATGCTCTACTGCGGCACCTTCGGCGACAGCACCCTGGGCTCCCTGTGGTACCTGACCGAGCCCGACGGCACGCTCATCTACGACGGCGATGCGAGCGGCAACACCTTCCGGGCCAGCTTCCTGGACGACGCGGTGCCGGTGCTCTCGCCGATCACCCCGGAGCTGCCCCTCCAGAGCGGCACCTACGCCGCCAACATCTGGCTCGGCGGTGGTCAACCCAAGAGCGTCAACTGCGAGGCGGTCTACAAGGTCGCGAGCGTGGGCAACTCCGCGAGTGTGCAGCTCGAGCTGGTGTTCGTCGGCGTTCCGGACCTCGACGCCACCAGCGCCAAGGACGACCCGAGCTTCCAGGCCGCCATCGCCCAGCTGGAGACCGAGTGGGCCACGGCAGGGGTCACGGTCAGCACGATCTACAGCGACTTCAGCGGCAGCGCGGACACCTACGCGGTCGTGAACGTCAGCGGCGACGACTACTCCGAGTTCAACGACCTCTTGCGCACCTCGAACCCCGTCAGCGACAAGGCGGTCACCGTCTTCCTGGTCGAGGAGCTCACCATCGACGGCACCACGGTGCTCGGCCTGGCGGCGGGACCTCCAGGAGCGAGCACCCTGCACGGCACCTCGAAGTCCGGCGCGATCATCACCACCATCGATCTGGCCAGCGCGCCGGAGGACGTGGGCAAGATCATCGCCCACGAGGTGGGCCACTTCATGGGGCTCTACCACACCTCCGAGAAGACCGGGCAGACCCACGATCCGCTCGCCGACACGCCGGAGTGCCCCGCCTCCGCGGACACCGACGGCAACGGCACCGTGAACACCTCGGAGTGCAGCGGGCAGGGCGCGGAGAACGTCATGTGGTGGACGCTGACCGACGGCGACGCCGAGCTGTCGGGGGACCAGGAGTGGGTGCTCCACCGGAACCCCGTCGCCGCCAACTGATCCAGGAAGGGCACCGTGCTCGCGTTGTGGTTGTGGCTCTGCGTGGCGCTCGGCGCCGAGGCCGAGACCGTGGAAGACCCCCGGCAGCTGGAGGCGGCCGCGGAGCTGGCGCTCGCCGGTGGCGACGCCGCCAGCGCCGAGACGCTCTTCGGCCAGATGCTCGAGGCGCAGGAGCTCCGGCGCTACCTCAAGTACCGGGACCCGCTGAAGCAGGCGCTGGTGCTCGAGCGGCTCGGCCGCACGGACGAGGCCGCCGCCGCCTACCGCGAGCACTTCGACGACGACGTGCTCTTTGCGCTGCTCGTGCTTCGAATCCTGAGCGTGCACCCCGATCGCGACGCCCTCGTCGAGGAAGGCATCGCGCACGTGCGCGACGTGGTGGAGCGCGCCCAGGCCGGCGAGCAGGCTCGGATCTACCGCACGTCCAAGGGCGCCGATCGCTACCTGCGGCCGATCACGCAGGCCGATCTCGCCGCCACGCCGACCCAGCGCTACTGCTACCTGGACGTGCTGGACGTGCGGGCGTGGCAGGGCCCGCTCCCCGAGCTGGAGCTGTCCCGCTGCGTGATCGGGCGCATCGAAGCGGGGGGCGTCGAGATCCCGAAGTTCGTGCTCAAGGGCATCGTGCTCGGCGACGTGAACTTCGGACGGAGCTGGGAGGAGGGCAAGAAGAACGTCGGGCGCAGCCTGCCGCCGTCGACCGTGGGCACCGTGCAGTTCCGGGAGACCGTGATCCTCGGGCGCACCAACTTCGCCGGGGTCGAGATCCGCGACAAGGCGCTGTTTCCGATGGCCGTGTTCGGGGAAGCGGCGGACTTCAAGGGCGCCGAGGTCCTCGGGCCCACGGACTTCCGCTTCGCGTCGTTCGGCGAGGGCGCGGACTTCAAGGACGCGCGCCTGCACGACGCGGTGTACTTCGGCGGCAGCCGCTTCCGGGCCGACACCACCTTCACCGAGCTCTACAGCGCGCGGGATGTGCTCTTCAACAGCGCGGTGTTCGAGGGGTCGGTGGACTTCGCCGCGAACGAGTGGGAGCGCGGCGCCACCTTCGAGGACGCCCGCTTCCTCGGCGAGGCGCACTTCACCGAGACCCGCGTGGCCGAGCGGATGAACCTGAGCCGAGCCGTCTTCTCGGACCGCCTCTCGTTCGAGGAAACGCGCGTCGGCGCCCTGGACGCGTTCGGCGCCCACTTCCAGGCCGAGGCGCTCTTCCAGGACGCGACCATCGAGGGACGCACCCGCTTCTCACTGGATCGGGTGACGCGCGACCGCGGCGAGCGTGACCTCGACGCGCTGCTCCACCTCTACCGGGACTACCAGGGCGACGAAGACGCCGACGAGCCCCTCACGACGAGCGCCAGCTACGGTGTGACCGACGTGGAAGATCTCACCGCGCGGATCGACGGCGACATCAGCTTCGCGAACACGGTCTTCGGTGGCATCGCGATGTTCGAGGGGGTGACCTTCGGGCAGGAGGCACAGCCCGGCAAGGCGAGCTTCTACAACGCCCAGTTCCTCGGCGAGACCCACTTCGAGCACACCACGTGGCACGGCACCGCGGACTTCACCACCTTCTACGGGGTCGAGGTCGCGTTCAACGGAGCCAGGTTCCAGCGTTCGCTGGTGCTCGACGACGCCAACCTCAACGGTCGCCTGACGCTCACGGACGCGAGCTTTGCGCCGGGCTCGGACTGGTCCTGGTACGCAGCCGAGGTCCGGTCCAGCGAGATCCACCAGAGCCACGTGACCGACGACGAAGGCGAGCACCGCCTGTTCTACGAGCGCTGTGCGCTCGGCGACGTCGACCGCAGCGACGAGCGCATCGTGCGCATCGAACGCCGTGGGGCGCAGTCAGACGAGGAGATCCGGGAGATCTGCTACGGCTACGTGATCGACGAGCTGGTGGCGCTCAAGGAGTCCTTCGGCGACCGAGCGATGATCGAGGACGAGGACGACGCCTGGTGGTGGATCCGGCACCACGAGACCATGTCGTCGTTGCGGCTCGGCTCGTTCGGAGAGCGTGTCTGGGCCGCCGGGAAGCTCTTCCTCTTCGAGCTCTGCTTCGGCTGGGGGGTGAAGCTCCAGAACCTCGGCTACTGCTCGATCGGAGTGACCTTCCTCTTCGCTTGGATCTACCGCCGCTTCTGCCCCGACACGGTGCTGGCGTTCGACGGCGAGGACATCAAGGTCCGGGACGTGAGCTTCGGCGCCCTGGTGTTCGTGTCGGCGCAGTCGATGCTGGCCATCAACACCGGCTGGGACTTTGGCGACGACGACCACCGCTTCCGGGTGCTGAACACGGTCGAGACGCTCATCGGCGTGATCATCCTGACCTTCTTCGTCGGCGCCTACACCCGCCAGATCCTCGCCTAGCGAGGCGCCGGGCCGACCGCTGCCGAGAGGTCTTGACGGTCGCGCCGCGGATCTCGGTCGCTGTGGGTTCGGCGTCCGAGGGAACGTGCTCCTGCACGTAACCGAGGCGCCGGGCCGACAGCGGCCGAGAGACGCAAGCGAACGCGACTCACTCGTCGGTGGCGGCCTCGTTCTCCATGCGGTTGTCGTCGGAGCGCTGGGCCTTGCCGCCCTTGGCGGCTTCTGCGGCGTCCTCCGCGGCCTCCGCGGCGTCACCAGCGGCTTCCGCGGCGCCCTCGGCGGCTTCCGTGGCCGCCTCGACGGCGCCGGCAACATCGCCCGCGGCGGCGGCTTCGGCGGCAGCGGCAGCGGCTTCGCCCGCGGCCTCCGCAGCGTCGCCAGCAGCTTCTGCAGCGTCACCGGCAGCCTCCGCGGCGTCACCGGCGGCTTCCGCCGCTTCCGCAGCCTCCGCAGCGGCGTCGGCCACCTTCTTCTTGCCAGCGATGGCGTTGGCAGACAACAGCAGCGCCGTGCTCAGACCGAGCGCGAGGGTCAGCTTCTTCATCTCTTCCTCCTGGTGGGGACCAAGGCGACGGGAGTGTGCCCGACGCGCAGGGACGGCGTCAACGCCCGCGATCTTCGATTGTTCCGGCGTCAAGGGCGTTTCCCTTGGACGGAAGGGCGAGCGCCCCCCCAGGGTTCGACGCGCTGGACCCTCCTGGACGCGCTCGACGTGAGCATGCGCAAGGGCTAAAGGGCCGACCGCTCGACGTCTGTGCACGAGGACCTACGATGCTCATCTCCCTCGCTCTGGCCCCCTCTGTTCTGGCCGGCAACTGCGACGCGATCGTCGCGCGCGCCGACAAGCAGGAGGGCGACAAGCTCATCGCGAGCTACCAGGATCTCATCGCGTGCGGCGCTGCGGAGGCCGAAGGCGCCTTTGGGGCCTTCATGACGCACTCCGGCGACGCCGAGACCCTCGCGGCCCTGTCCCTCGCCGCGATCGACGCCAAGCTCTGGAAGCCGGTGTGGGAGATGATCGGAAAGATCCCGGACTACGACGCACGGGATGTCGTCGCGGAGGGCGTTGGGGCGGCCTGCACAGACCACGATCAGGTCGTGCCGTTCCTCCAAGGCGCCTACTACGGTCTCCGCGACATCGACTTCGCGCAGTGGGACGACGCCTTCGTGTCCTGCTCCGCCGAGACCCTGGGCGAGTGGATGGTCTCGGTCGTGTCCGCGCCGCCCGCCAGCCTCTTCGACGAGAAGTGGAACGGGCTGGTGTCGAGCTACGTGAACAAGAACAAGGCCGACGCGCTCCCGGTGCTCGGCGCCGCTGGTGTCACCGCAGCCCAGAACGGCGGCCCCTTCGAGGCGATCCTCGCGTCGATGGAAGAGAGCGTGCAAGGCGACTTCGGCGCGGCGGCGTCCGACGAAGACCAGGGAAGACTCGAGGAGGCGTTGCTCGAGATGGCGCACAACCTGCCCCCGGACCAGGCACGCTCCGTGGCGGACCGTCTGGCCAACAGTGGGAGCGACGACAAGGCCGCCGAGCTGCTGCCCGCGATCTACCCCGACCGGGTTCGTGACGGCGGCGGCTTCTACTACGGCGCGGCCTCCGTGGAGGCGTGCACGGACGGGACGGAGGCCTACCTCCACACGGCGCTCGTGACCGAGGACGGCAGCCGCTACTTCGTGCAGCCGGACGTCGAAGATCCGATGCGCGCGGCCAAGGCGAAGGCCAAGTGCGACGTGGACAGCCCCTGGGCCGTGATCGTGACCCCGGAGCCCCTCGGCAGCGACAAGGAGCTCGGCGCCTGGATCGACGAGCTGGTCGCGCAGTACGAGGGCAAGGGCTTCACGGTGAAGACCAAGTCCGAGAAGGACCTGGCGCTGTAGCTGCAGAGCCCCTTCCAACAGAGCCGGTCAGCCGTCAGGCGTCCGGGACCTCACGGCGGATGATCTTGCGGACCATGCCGCGCAGCGCGAAGCGACGGCTCCCTTGCTTGGGCAGCTCGTCGAGCACCAGCGTGCTGAGCTCGCCGAGGCGGCGAAGCGACGAGCGCGCCTCATCGAGTGCCGCATCGAGCATCAGGGCCTCACGGAAGTGACGCACGGCGACCTCGTGGTCGCCCTCCTGGAGAGCGAGCTGGCCGAGGCGCAGGTGGGCGCGCGCCCGCTTCAGCGGGTCGCGCGTGTCGAGCAAGATGCGCTGGAGATCGTTGCGAGGCATCGCCGTCCTGGCCTCCTCATCGGAACGAGAGCATAGGCCCTGAGGGTCCTATCGCCAAGGCCCCTCCACACCAGCCAGCCGAGGACGCCCTGCTACGGCTCGCCCAGGCGCGCCGTGATCTGACCGAGCAACCCTTCGCAGGCGCGGTCGATGAGGTCGTACATCTCTTCGAAGGCAGCGGGGCCTCTCGCCCACGGGTCGGGCACCTCCTGCCGACGCGCGGCGGGATCGAAGTCGAGCAGCAGGTGCAGGTCACGCCCCGGCGCGATCCGGCCCATGTCGCGCCGGTTCTGGCGGTCCATGCACACCAGGAAGTCGAACTCGGCCAGCCGATCGACCGGCACGCCGCTGGCGCGATGCGCCCCGAGGTCGACGCCGCGCTGCATCGCCACCGCCACGCTGCCCGGATCCGCCCCCTCCCCCGCGTGCCACCCGCTGGTGCCGCAGCTCTCGATGTGGACCCGGTCGGTGAGCCCACGAGCCGCGGCCATCGCGCGCAGCACCCCCTCGGCCGCCGGCGAGCGGCAGATGTTCCCGAGGCAGACGAACAGCACCCCCACGCGTTCCATGCGCACCTCCAAGCGTCGAGGCTACCGCCCGGCCGACCTCCAGCTCCTGGCACGCATCCTGCAGTGACCCGGTACAGGGCGCAGGCCCTTCCAGCAGCCTCCAGCAGTTCCGGAGTCCCCGATGGCGCGTTCCCTGACCGTGAAGCACGACGAGTTGCCCCAGACGAGCAGCTTGCTCAACGCGTTCCTCGCACTCGCGGTGGGTTGGCTGTTCCTCGGCATGCTGTTCGCCGGCATGAACGCCGAGGCCGACACCCCGGTCGGCGATCTTCAGATTCTCGACCTGAAGTAGAGCCCGAGCTACTTCTCGTAGATTCGGTAGATCGCCACCTCGCCCACGACCTCGGGACGGCCGAGGACCTGGGCGAGCAAGCGCTCGGCGCGCTCCGGCGTCCTGGCCCGATTCCGGTGCACCAGCACGTGCTCGAGGCCCAGGTCGCGCAGCTGCTGGCGTGCCGCCACGAGCTGCTCGGGCGTGTCGAGATCCGGCACCTCACCCTGCACGCGCCACCGCCGGGGAATGGTCGGCTTCACCCCACAGAGCCGGTCGAGGGCCGCCAGGAAGGGGCTGGCTTGCAGGGCCGCGTCGCGACCCTCGTAGTTCTCGGTGACCGCCCGTCGGAGCACCGGCTGCCACCGGTTGTAGATCCGCGGCACGTCGTCGGTGAACTCTCGCCGACCGTTGTCGAAGGGCAGCAGCGCCACGCCGCCCTCCCCGTCGAGCACCGAGTAGGCCTCCGGGGCATCCAAGCCGTGCATGGGACGCGGCCACGGCGTCTGGCTCCACGCCAGGCTGTCGGCCACGACGAGCAGCGGCGCCACCCACGCCAGCCAGCGCCATCGCAGCCGTTCCACACCCAGCGCGGCGCCCGCGGCGAGGAACACCACGGTGGGCCCGACGGCACGGTGCCAGTGCGACAGCCCCTCCAAGGGGGGAAAGCCGTGCGTGATCCACCACGCGGGCCCCCGGCCCAGCACCACCCCACCGACGCTGACCCAGTGCCCCAGAGCCAGCGCCCACAGCGGCGCGCACAGCGCCCAGCACAGCGCCGCGCGACGCCCAGCCAGCCCGGCCAGCCCCAGGAGGACGAGGCCCAGGTACACCGACTTCGAGATGGTCACGGCCTCCCAAGCGGGCAGCACGAGGTTGAGCAGGTCGGTGCCCGCGATGGGCAGCTCCCGCCAGAGCTGCTTGAGCACCGGCGGGTCGCCGCCCGGCGCTCGCCACCGCGGTGCCCAGAAGTCACGAACCTCGAGGAAGGACACCAGCCGCGGCAACACCACCAGCCCGGCCGCTGCGCCCTGGGCCAGCACCCCCAGCGGACGACCGTGGCGCCAGAGCACCCACGGCACGAGGACGGCTTCGACCACCAGCCCGAAGACGGCGTGGTACCACCCGGCCAGAGCGAAGGCCGCGAGCGCCCCGCCGGCGCCCACCGCGTACCCCCAGCGACCGGTGCGCCCCCACGCCAGCAGCCACGCCACGTGCAGGCCGATCCAGCCCACCGGGAGCGACTCGGTGATGCCGAAGTCCGTGACACCGCCCAGGAAGGGCGCTGTGCAACAGCCCACACCCGCCGTGAGCGAGGCGGCCCGCCCGGCGCCGAGCTCACGCGCCAGCGTCCAGGCACCGAAGAACGCGAGCGCCAGGTTCGCGACCACGATCTGGTTGTAGCCCCACACGGGGTCGAGCCACGCCGTGGGCAACGCCAACGGGAGGTTGACCACGTCCATGTAGGGCAGCGGCAGGCCCTCGGGCAGGTTGGCCACCGGCCCCCGACCCGCCCAGAGCTCCAGCTGCCGCCACAACATCCAGAGGTGGTTGTCGGCCTCGGAGAGGGCGTGGCCGATCAGGTCACCCGGACGGCGCGCCAGGGGCCACGTCGCGGCCGCGATCGCGAGGAGGCCCACCAGGACGATCGTGGACCCCGCGGGCTGGCGCTCGGGCATGGGGCCACGGTATCAAGCGTCCGTGCAGGACGAGCCCCGAGGCGAGCGAATCCTCCTGCTGGACGATGCCGACCTGGCCGCCCAGCGGGTCCGACGGCTGTTGGTGCGGCTGGGCTTCCAGGTGCAGGTCACGGCCACCGTGCGCGAGGCGCTCGCCCTCATCGACGAGGTGGGCACCGACGCCATCGTCGCGAGCTTGGAGCTTCGAAGCGATCCGGGGGTCTCCGCACTCGACCGCCTCAGGGCCCACGGCTCCGGCCTGCCGGTGATCGCGCTCACCGAGGGACCCAGCGTTCACGGTGCCGTGGAGGCCCTGCACCACGACGCCGCCGACTACCTCGAGAAGCCCGTGCAGCCCGATCGCCTCGAGCGCGCCCTGGACGCGGCGTTGGCGCGCGCGCGGACCGAGCGCGACCTCGAGGCGGCGCGACGCCAGGTCGCCGACCGCTACGGCTTCTCGCACATGCTGACCCGAAGCCCGCGCATGTTGGCGGTCTTCGACCAGGTGCGCGCGGTCGCGCCCACCGGCGCCACGGTGCTGATCCGGGGGGAGACGGGCACCGGCAAGGAGCTGATCAGCCAGGCGATCCACTCGCGCAGCCAGCGCAAGGAGCGTGCCTTCGTCTCCATCAACTGCGGAGCATTCACCGAGACCCTCCTCGAGAGTGAGCTCTTCGGCCACGAGCGCGGCTCCTTCACCGGCGCCGTCGGACGTCGCCAGGGCGTGTTCGAGATGGCGGACGGCGGCACGCTGTTCCTGGACGAGCTGGGCGAGACCAGCCTGAACGTGCAGGTGAACCTCTTGCGGGTGCTCGAGGAGATGAGCTTCCGGCGGGTGGGGGGCACCGACTCGGTCCACGTGGACGTGCGGATCGTCGCGGCCACCAACGTGGCGCTGGAGCGGGCCGTGTCCGACGGCGCGTTCCGGCAGGACCTCTACTACCGCCTGGACGTGTTCCCCATCCTGCTGCCGCCGCTCCGGGAGCGCCCCGAGGACATCCCGCTCTTGATGAGGCACTTCCTCGACGACGCCGGGCGCGAGTACGACAAGGACCCACCCATCGTCACCCAGGACGCCATGGCCTGCATCCTGGCGCACCGTTGGCCGGGCAACGTGCGGCAACTGCGGGCGCTCTGCGAGCGCTGGGTCATCACCCACGCCGGGCGACGCCTGGAGCAGGACCACCTCCCCCCGCACATGACCGGGGCGAGCACCGTGGGCGGCCATGGGGCGCTCAGCATCGACGAGCGCCTCACCATGGGGGAGAACACCAGCCGGGCCACGCGGGAGATCGAGCGGGCGTACCTGCACCGGCTGCTCGGGCGCCACCGCGGTCACATGGAGAACACGGCCGGAGCCGCCGGCATCACACGCCGCACGCTCTACACGAAGATGAAGCAGTACGCGCTTCGCGCCGAGGACTACCGATCCTGACTCACGCGCGGATCTCGAAGGTGTTCCGGATCCTGGTGGCCCCCGACGCCTGACCGACGCCGTGCAGGAGCGGGGCATCGACCACCGCTCCGTCCAGCACGAGCGGTCCCGTGGTGAGGGACCAGCGCAAGGAGCTGTCGAGCTTCACTGCGAGCTTCCGGCCGGACGGATGCTCTGCCGACCAGCCCTTCTCGCCCTCTTCGAGGGCCCAGCCCGGGCCGAGGGTGAACCGCAGCTCGACCGAGCCGCGCGCCTTGTCGCCGAGCTTGTCGACGATGGCGATGCGGGTGCCCTCGAAGAGGACCTCTCGCTCGAGGCTGACGCCCGCGAAGGCGTCGTGCTCGACGGCGACCGCGGCAGCGCGACCGTCGGCGCGGGCCTTGCGCACCCGAGCGCCGCTGGGCCGGCCGTCGCCGGCGCCGACGCCGTTGTAGACCAGCCCGTTGTGCACGTGAGCGCGGGACAGCTCCGCGTGTCCCGGCGCATCGCCCGGATCGGCCAGGACCGGGAGGTCGCCCAGGTGCCAGACGACCTGGGCCACGTCGGCGTGGGCGCCGAGGCCGTGGGCCTGCACACCGGTGACCACGGCCCGGCTGCAGGCACCGCGTGCCGAGCTGTGGAGCACGATCCAACCACCCTCTCGAAACGCGGTCATCGCCCACTCCGTGGACGCAGCCAGCGCCTCGCCCGCGGGATCGGCACCGCGATCTGGCGCCACCTCGTCCCACGCCCGGAAGGCGGGCACGTCGCCCCAGGCGGGCGTGAAGGCCGGCGACCCGGCGCCGAGCAAGGGCAGCTCACCCGTGTCGGCCGCGAGCACACGGAGGACCCAGGCGCCCTGTCCGAGCGCGTGCTCGGCGTCTGCGGGGAACGCCACGCCGTTGGCGCGTGCCAGCTGGCGCGTCACCAGCACCATCTCCAGCACGCGCTGCAGGCGCGCAGGCGAACCATCGCGGGGCACGCCGTCGCCGTGCAGCGACGCGGGCAGGTGGCGGGAGAGGAGCACGAGGCCCTCGCTCCACCACGCGCGCGAGCCCCCGAGCCCTGGCCACGCCAGCCCGGCGACCACCAGACCGCACGCGCTGCCGAGCAGCCGGAAGTCGCTCTCTCCCGGATCCGCGCCGCGAAGGAACGCGCCATGAGCAGCCGCCGAGCCCGCCATGCGACGCCACAGGTCGGCGTCGAGCTCTTCGTCGAGCCACGCCGCGCCCAGCACCCAGTGGACCAGCCGCTCCCCCGCATCGCTGGCGTGGATCCAGCCGACGCCCACCTGAGGTCGATCGGTGGCCAGCCACGAGGCCAGCGCTTTCGTGGCAGCGCGCGCGAAGCTCGCGTCACCCGTGTCGGCATAGGCCCGAGCCAGGGTCGAGAACCAGCTGTGGCGGTGCAGCAGGCGGGCCTCGTGCCAGGCACCCGGATCGAGGTCGAGCGCAGCACGATGCTGCTGCGGCAAGCGTGCGCCGGTGTCGGGGCACACAGCCCAGTCGACGCCTTCGAGCATCGCCGCGGTGGCGGCGCCCAGGCGGCTGGCGCCGTCGAAGGATCCCGCGTCGAGACGAGGCAAGGCGCCGCGACCTCCGTCGACCGGGGTGGTGGGCTCGGGCAAGGGGCCGCGGGCTGCGGCACGGTCCTTCAGCTTCCTCGGCAGGCCGATGGCCAGCTTCTCCAGCACTCGCACGGGCTTCAACCCTCCTCGGGGACCTGGAACTCGAAGGCGATCTCGTCGCCCAGCTCGGCCTCCAGGAAGGCCTTGAGCCGCTTCCGGAGACGCGCCTCCAGCTGTCGGATCCGCTCCTTGGACACGCCGAAGCGTTCGCCGAGGTGCGACAAGGGGACCGGATCCACCGAGGTCAGGCGCTCGGCCCAGATGGCCTGCTCACGGACCTCGGTCAGGGTGTCGCCGAAGGTGGTCAGGGCGTGCTTGACCCGCTCGCCGATCTCGAGGTCGGCGACCTGCTCGTCCACCGGTTGCGCGTGCTTGTCGGGGATCACGTCCTGCAGGGCGCGGCCGTCCTTGTCGGCGCCAGCGGGCGCCTGGAAGGACAACGCGGGAGCTCGGAGGTGCGAATCCACCGCAGCGACCTCGTGCTCCGGGATCTCCATGCGCTCCGCGATCTCCGCGATCGTGCCGTCGAAGCCCTCCGAGATGAGGCGATCGCGCTCCTTCTTCAGCTGGAAGAAGAGCTTCCGACCATGCCGCGTGGACCCGAGCCGGACGAGCCGGAAGTTGTCCATGATGAAGCGCAGGATCATCGCCCGGATCCAGTACTGGGCGTAGCTGGAGAAGCGGATGCCACGGTACGGGTCGTACTTGTTCAAGGCCTCCATCAGGCCGACGTTGCCTTCCTGGATCAGGTCGAGCACGTTCGCCCACGCCCGGTGGTACTGGAAGGCGAGCTTGACCACCAGCCGCAGGTTCGCGGTGACCAGGGCGCGCCCGGCGTTCTCGTCGCCTTCCTCGACGTAGCGCACTGCGAGGGCGGTCTCCTCTTCCTGCGAGAGGAGCGGGTAGGTGCGCACCTCCGCGAGGTAGGCTTGGAGAAGGTCTTCCGCGGCGCGGCCGGTGGTGACCATGCCGGTGCTGGGGCGGGGTGCCGGCAGCGTGGTGCTGTCGTCCTCTTCGGTCGGGTCGATGACGGTCAGGCCGTCCTGCTCGAGGACCTCGGCCTCGGTGCGCTCTTCTGCCATCTCACGCTCGCTTTGGACGATGGGGCCGGAGGGTGGAGAGGAGGTCGCTGCAGGCGCTCGGACTGCCGGCCACGAAGGGCAGGGACGGATCCTGGAGGGGGTCGAGCGGAGTCCCGTCGAGCGACAGGGCCACGCCGTCCACCTCCTCTAACAGCACCAGGCCAGCAACGACGTCCCAGGGACGCCAGCCGGGGCCGACCAAGGTAGCCACCGCCCCTCCAGAGGCAACCTGGCAGAGATGGGCGGCGATGCTGCCCAGGTTGCGAAGCCTGCAGGGCACGCTCAGCCGCGCCACGGTGTGGAAGCGGCTGGGAACCAGCACCACATCGTCCGGTCCGAGCCCCACATCGTGCAGACCGGGAAGCCGCCGCCCACCACGCCACGCACCGAGACCGCGCTGAGCGAACCAGAGCTCCTCGAGCCGAGGGAACAGCACGCCGCCCACGTCGGGCACACCGCCCGCCATGCGCCCGAGCACCGGACCCCAGTAGGCCAGGCCTTCCAGGTAGCTGGCCGTGCCGTCGATCGGGTCGACGTACCAGGTTCGATCTCCCTCGAGCATGCGCGTGCCTTCCTCGCCGACCACCGCATCGTCGGGAAACCGACGGGCGAGTCCAGCCACCAGCACGGCCTCGGCCAGACGGTCGGCTTCGGTCACCTCGGTGTGGTCGCGCTTCCGCTCGGCCTCCACCTGCAGGAAGCGGTCGAGGGCCACGGCCCCGGCCTCTTGGAGCAAGGCGCCGAGGGTGTCGTGGAGGGGGGGCGGGAGCACGCGGTCTCCTAACGTCAGCGCGTGGTAGAACCTCCGCGAACCCCTTGGGGACCGGATGACATGACGAGCGTCCTGATCGCCTCCTTGCTCCTGGCCACGGGTTGTGGAGAGGAAGCGCCTCCGCCGCCCACCCCCGAAGAGCTCGCCGCGCAGGCCGCGGCCCAGGCTCAGGCCAAGGCCAAGGCCAAGGCCAACGCCAAGGCCAAGGCCGAGGCCGAGGCCGAAGCCGCGAAGCCCCCCGACACCGGCCTCGAAGGCGCGCGGGTTCAGGCCCAGTCCGGCGACTACGCCAAGGCCCTCGCCACCATGCAAGCCGCCCTCGCCGACGCCGCCGACAACCCGGAGGCGTGGCGCCTCCTGGTGCTCTCGGCGATCGCCTCCGACAGCGCGCCCGCCGCCTTGGACGCGCTGGATGCCGCCACGCCGGTGGGCGGCCACGGCCTGGAGCACTTCCGAGCGCGTGCGGAGCTGGCCATCGCTGCGGAGCGCCCCACCGATGCCTGGGCGGCCGCGGAAGCCGTGGCCGAGATCGACGAGGTGGAGGGTGCGGCCTGGAAGATCCAGGCGCTGGCCGCGGGCGCCGAAGCACCCGACATGAAGGCCCTCGACAAGGAAGCGCCACACGACGCGTTGCTCCTCGCCTACCTGATGGGCAAGCGTGGCAGGTCCCAGCTCGCCAAGGCCACCTTCGACGGACCGTGGCGCGCCCTGGCGCTCCGAGCGGAGCTCCACGCGTCGGTCGGCGACGACGAGGCGGCCGCCGCCGACCGGGCCGCCGTGCTCGGCGCTGGTGATCCTCTGGGGGTGCGCGCCGTCGCGCAGGCCGTCGCCGATGCCGGCGAGACCTCCACGGACAAGGCGGAGGCGTTGACGCTCCTCGCGCGTGCCTGCCACGAGCTGGGCCTCGGTGCGGAGGCCGCGGCTGCGGCGACGGAGGCGGTCGCGCTGTACATCGATGCACAGCGCTACGACGACGCGCTCGCCCTGGCGCAGGAGATCCACACGGGTAGGACCGAAGCGCACGACAAGCTGGGCAGCGCGGCCAGTGGCCTCGCGCTCGCCCACATCGCGCTCCTCAGGGGAGGCCTGCAGACCGCGCTGTCGGAGGCGCGCAGCTCGGTGCTCGCGTTCCAGGAGGCGGGCGATGCCGACAACGCGGCTCGAGGCGCCTGGCTCCAGGCCCTCGCCGCGTACGGTCTCGGGCTGGACGACGAGCTCGAGGCAGCCAAAGAACACGCCGGGGACCGGGCCGTCCTGGTGAGCGGACTGCGCGCCCTGGTCGTTGGCAACGCGCTCGAGGCGATGAACACCCTGCGGGCCCACGGTCTCGACGGTCACGACGGCGTGCTGCTCGATCTGGCCGCTGCCTCGGCCTCCCGTGCCGCCGACGAGCCCGCCCTGCCCGCCGCCAAGGCCGCCGTGAAGCATGCCGACGCCGCTGGCTGGCTCCCCGACCGCGTGGGGACGCGCCTCGCCGCCGAAGCCATCGCCGACCGAGAAGGCGACGCCACCACATCCCGCGTCCTGCGCGCCGAGCTCGCGAAGCTGGTCGAAGACCTGGGCGAGAACGGCGCTGCGCTGCAGGCCGAGGTCGCAGCGCGTTCCATCCGCGCCGGCGCCGAGACCGAGTTCCCAGACGGGTGGACCGGGGAAGCCGCCGATGGCTGGCGCTCGCTCTCCGAGGGGGGCGCCGCTCAGGGCGAGCACCCGATCGCGCTGTGGGCCCAGGCTCGCCACGTCGCCGGTCAGGGTGACTGGGCGGCCGCCCACGACGCCTACGCCGCCGCAGTGCGCGCCACGCCCGTGCACCTCGCGGGACCGTGGGACTCGGTGCTCGTGCAGGACGGCAGCGACGGGCCGGGGCTGGAGCGCGACGCCGACATCCTCCGCAGCGCCAACGCCTCCGAGGCCACCCTCGCTCTGCTCGAGGTGCACGAGTGGTGGCACGCCTCGCGCCAGACCGAGCTGGCCTTCGAGGTGGGTGACGACCCCTCGCTGGGCCTGGAGCTCGACCAGCGCATGGCGCTCAACGAAGCGCACGCGGCGCTTCGGGCCGAGCAGCTCGCCTGGCTGATGGGCACCCGTGACAGCTTCGACGAAGCTTCCGAGCGCGTCGAGGCCCTCCACCTCAAGGCGCTCGAGGTGGACGCCTACCGCCGCGCGCTGCCCGTGGTGGACTTCGACATCGATGCCATCCGGCCCGGCATGAAGGGTCAGGCCATCCTGTCCTACCGATTGGGTCCGGACACGGGCGACATCGTCCTGGTCACCGCCGGCTCCGCGAACGCCTTCACCCTGTCCGATGCGCCAGGCGTGGTGCGAAACGCGCGTGCCGTGCGCGCCGCGCTCCTGCTCGGCGAGGCGCAGGGCGCTGGCCAGGTGAATCCCCTGCCCGGCAACGCCATCCGCGCATCGCTCGTGGACCCCACCCTGGAACACCTCCAAGGGATCGGGCGCTACCTGATCGTGCCCGACGGTCCGCTCTGGGGCTTCAACTTCGGCGCTCTGCCCGAACAGAAGCAAGGGCGGCGCTTCCTCGCCGACATCCGCTCCATCGGCAGCCTGTCCACCGTCAGCGAAGCCTTCACCCCAGATGGCGAACCGCCGAGCAGCTTCAACCCGGACTTCCTCGGCATCACGCCCACGGGCGACACCGTGGGCGACGAGGGCCTCACGCGCCCGAGCGAGGTGCAGTTCGCCTCCCGCCACTTCGGCTCGGACTTCCGCAAGCTCTTCGTCGAGGAAGAAGCCACCGCCGAGAACCTGGTGAAGTGGGTTCCCAACGCCCGCTACATCCACCTGGCCGACGTCCCCACCGGGGACCGTGGCTCGCTGTTGTTCAACGACGGCGAGGTCGGGCTGCACACCCTGCGGGGCCTGAACCTCCAGGGCCAGGTCGCCATCCTCAGCGTGGACATGAGCCCAAAGGTCGCGGCCCGCCGCAGCCAGGCGCTGCGTTCCGCGGGCATGGACAACGTGATCTACACCACCTGGCTCGTGGACCAGACCGTTCGCAGCAAGGTGCTCTACAGCTTCTACGACGCTCGCAACCGGGATCGCACACCGGCTCGCTCGATCGCCGAAGCGCGCCAGATCCTCCTCGACGACGGCCTGCGAAGCTACTTCGACCCGTCCTGGTGGGGCAGCTACACCCTGGCCGGCCTGCCCTGACGGCCTCCGGCACCTGGTGGCTGCTGCTCGCCGCGGCGACCGCAGCCCCCGCGCCTCTTCCCGGACCCGACGGTCCCCTGTGGCTCGGCCCCCTTCCGCCGTCAGCCGCAGCGGTCCTGCGGGCCGGGCGCGGCACCGTCACGGTCGATCCCGAGACCGGCGCCCTCGTGCTGGAGCACACGGACCTCGCCGTGCCCGGCGTCGGGCCCTCGCTGGACGTCCACCGCACGTGGGACGGCGAGCGCTGGTGGTGGCCGTGGGAGGCGACCCTCGAGGTCGACGAGCAGGGCGTGCACCTGCACCTGCCGGCCGGCGTGCTGAGCGCCGTGACCGACGCCGAGCAGGTCGCCGGGGCCTGGCCCGACGACACGGTCTTCACGGGCCGAGCCCTGGAGGTCACCGCCCACCCCGACGGGTGGGAGGTCGTCCGTCGTGCGTTGCCAGCGCACGGCACCGTGCCCACCCCGGGCGCCGACCGGCTCATCGAGTCCTACGACGAGCAGGGGCGTCTTGCCGAGCGCGTGGACGCGTACGGGCAGGGATGGCGCGTGGACCGGGACCAGGACCGCGCGACCGCCATCACCAGCCACGATGGCCGCAGCGCGCAGCTCCACCAGGACGACGAGGGGGCCCTCAGCCTCGTGCAGGTCGCCGGAGCAGAGCTCTACTACGACCACCAGCAGGACCAGCTCACCGCCAGCTCGTCCACCACACGTCCACGCACCCGCTACACCTACGACGACCGAGGGGCCCTCCGTGGTGTGATCTGGCCCGACGGTGCCGTGCTGCGCGCCAGCTACGACGAGGCCGGGCGCGTCGCCGAGCTGATCGGGCCCGGACCACGACGCTCCAGCTACACCTGGGAGGATCGGCAGGTGTCGGTCCGCGACGAGGTGGGCCGACTGCTGCGCATCGAGCGCAGCGCCGTGGGCGATCTGGACCGGGTGAGCGTGAGCGCGCCCGGCGGACGGGTGGTTCGGAGCGACTGGCGCGACGGACTGCTCGTGCAGGTGGAGGATCCCATGGGCCGCGCCTGGCGCGTGGGCCGCGACCTCGCCGGGCGGCCCACCACCCTCGAGGGCGCCGGCATCACCTGGCGGTTCGGATGGGCGGAGACCGGGCTCGCGTCCGTCACCGATCCCGCGGGCGGCACCTGGGGATGGAGCCGCGACAGCCGGGGGCGCGCCACGGGCTGGACCGACCCCGAGGGACGGCGGACCGCCCTGGAGCGGAGTCCGGCGGGGGAGGTGATCGGCGTCGAGCGCGGCGGCTACGCCACCCGCGTGCTGCGGGACGGGAGCGGCCGCGTGGTGCTCATCGAGGGCGCGACGGGCGCCCGCACCAACGTCCGGCGCGACGGACTCGGCCGGGTGCTGGGGGTGTCCGACCCGGCTGGGAACGAGCTGGTCCTGAGCGGCCACCGGGATCTTCGGCCACGCACGCTCATCACCCGCCTCGGCGCGCGCTGGAGGCTCTCGCTGGACCTGATGGGGCGCATCGGGCGCCTGACCGGCCCGAGGGGTGGCGTGCTCGCCCTGGAGCGGAACGGGCTCGGCCGCATGGCGCGGATCGGCGATCCTCATGGCGCGGGGACCACCTACGACTGGCGCGACGACCGCCGGCCCACGCGCATCGTCGACGCGCGTGGCGGCGAGACCGGCTTTCGCTACGACGGGAGCGGCCGGCTCACGGCCATCGGGCGCGCCGACCAGACGGTCCTGAAGCTCGAGCGGAACGCGATCGGCGAGCTGACCAGCGTGACCTACGGGGACCGGCTGGTCGCGATCGTGCGCGACGTGCTGGGTCGGCCGCTCGAGGTCGGCCCCCTGCGGTACGCGTGGGATGCGCTCGGCGGGCTGATCGAAGCCGCGGCGCCGGGCCTGGACGTGGCGCTGAGCAGGGCCGGGTCGGGCCGGGTGCGCAGCGTGCGCGTCGGTCAGGAGAGCTGGCGCCTGGAACGGGATGCCTCGGGCCGCGTGGTCGCAGTCGACGGTCGTGAGCGCGTCGAGCTGCGGCGCAACCCAGCCGGTCAGATCGTGCGGGTGGAGAGCGAGCGCTCGACGCTTCGGGTCGAGCGCGACGAGCGCGGCCTGGCCACACGCCAGCTCATCGGCGACGCCACCTGGGCCACCTTGCGGGACGCGTCGGGCGCGGTGCTCCGCTGGAGCGGTCCAGACGGCACCTTCCTGTCGACCGACCGGGACACCCTCGGAGAGCCCACGCTGGTGCACTACCCCGAGGGCAGCAGCCGGCGGGACACGCGGGAGACGGGCCGGCGCCTGAGCGTGTTGTTCGACCCGAGCGGGCAGACCCTGCTGGAACACGAGACCCTGATCGACATCCTGGGCGAACCGGCACGCTACAGCGACGCGGTGAGCCAGCGGGTGCGCAGGGGTCCGCTCGGCGACGTGGTCGCGCTCGAGCGACCCGACGGCACGGGGTGGTCCTGGACACCCGGGCAGCTGGAGTCGACGAGCGACGGCGCACTGGTGGCCTACGACGGCGAGCACCGCCCCTTCGAGGCGCTCCCTCCGGTCGGGCCGGCGGCCTGGGGCATCGCGGTGGACAGCCTGAGCTGGCTTCGGGACGAGGACGGGGCCGTGGCCACCCTGCTGGGCGATGCCGCCGCCCTGACCCTGGAGCACGACGCCCTCGGACGCCTGGTCACACTGACCGGCGAGACCGGTGAGGCGATGGCCTTGCAGTGGGACGCCTTCGGGCGGCTGGCGGGTGTCGAGGACGCGCGGGGCTCTGTGAACCTGACCCATGGACTCGACAGGGTGCTCGGCCAGAGCACCGAGGACCAACAGGCCTGGTTCGTGTCCGAGCAGGGCCTGGGCTGGGCGTCCACCGACCCCGGCCGGTTCTCGATCGCGGCCGACGGCCAGGGACACCCCCGCGTGGTCCTCGACGCCCGCAGCCTCGGCGCCGAGCGCGTCCAGTGGACCCCGGTGGGCCTGCCCGACCAGCGCTGGACCTTCCCCTTCGGCTTCGGGGGCGCATGGAGCCTATACTCGGCGGGCCCGCTGCTCGATCGGTATGGGGCGTGGGACCCCGTGAGCGGTACCCGCACCGGCGCGACGTGGCGACCGCCTTGGGCACCACGGGAGGAAGCACCCGGGAGCTTCCCAGCCCTGGACGGCGCCTCGGACCCCTGGTGGAGTCCGGACGTCTGGGCCGCCGACACGGTGTGGGGCGATCCCCTCGCCCTGATGGTGGCTCTGCAGATCCTGGAGCCAGCCGTCGAGGGCGACTGGGTGACGCTGCAGGAAGCCGCCCCCGCCTTGCCCTGGCTGCCGGGCAGCAGTGCCGGAGGGGCCGCACCGCTGGGCGTCGCCGAGGGGTCCATCCCCTTCGATCACGCCCCGGACCCCCTGGTTGTGGCCGCCCTGGTCGCCGCCAGCCACCCCGTGCAGAGCGTAGACAGCGCCACGCTGATCCGGTCCGTGTTGGCCGAAGAGCTGGCGGGCACGCCGCCGCTGGACGTGCTCTTGGACGAGGAGCCCTGGCGGCGTCCGCTCGCGCTGCTTCCCTGAGCTGCAGACCCGGACGTCGGGCCACCTTGCGTGCGAAATGGCTTCCGATTAGAAGCCAGACCTCCACGGTGAGTGTAGCTCAGTTGGTTAGAGCGCCAGGTTGTGGTCCTGGAGGTCGGGGGTTCGAGACCCCTCTCTCACCCCCCTTGACAGCGCGGGCGTATAGCTCAATTGGCAGAGCAGCGGACTCTTAATCCGGAGGTTGTGGGTTCGATTCCCTCTACGCCTACCTCTTGAAGGCCCCGTGGGTGACCACGGGGCCTTCTCCGCTCTGGACAAGCCAGGTTGGAGTCCCTGGGCGAGCTGACCGGGCACGCCCATCGCGGTCGGGACCCCGACCCGCCCGGTTAGCCTGCCGCCATGATCTGGCTCCTCGCCTGCGCTCCCACGGCCGTCGACACCACGCGCTGCACCTGCGCCGACACCGCCGACCACGTGCACGAGGTCGCTCCCGACTCGGCGCTGGACAGCGACCCGCCCGCGGGCGACGACACCGCCAGCGGCGTGCCCACGGCAGCCCTCGCAGCCGACGCCACGGAAGGCACCCTGCCGCTCACGGTGCACTTCGACCCGGTGGGCTCCGCGGCACCGGCCGGCCTCGACAGCGTGCAGTTCGACTACGGCGACGGACACACGGGCACCGACACCGAGCACACCTACTGGTCCTCCGGGACCTTCACGGCCCGCATCGTCGTGGCCGACGTGACCGGCTGCAGGCGACCGCGGAGGTCGGCATCGAGGTCGCCGCCCTGCCCTGCCCGACCGCCGGAAAGACCGAGATCCAGGGCACGGTCGCCGACGAGGACGTGACCGAGGCGTCGGGCGTGGTCGAGAGCCGCCAGCACGAGGGCGTGCTCTGGACCCACAACGATGCTGGCCATGGCCCGGTGCTCTACGCGCTCGCCGCCGACGGCACCGCGCTCGGACGGTACACGGTGAAGGGCGCTCCAGACGGCGACTGGGAGGACCTCGCCATCGGCGAGGACCCCACCACGGGCCTGCCCGTGCTCTACGTCGGGGACATCGGCGACAACAGCAGCGCCCGCGACGAGATCCGGGTGTGGGTGGTGCCCGAGCCCGAAGTCGACCCGCTCCAGACCTTCGAGGAGGCCACCGTCGAGGCGGAAGAGGTCGTGCTGCACTACCCGGCCGGCGGGGCCCTCAACGCGGAGACCCTGCTGGTCGATCCGCTCACCCAGGACCTCTACGTGGTCACCAAGGACTACGCCGGACCGACGGGGGTGTTCCGCAAGGCTGCGCCGCACACCGGCGGCGAGGTCGCCACCCTCGAGCAGGTGGCGGAGCTGGACTTCTCGGTGGAGCCGCTCACCGGAGGCGCCACCACCGGCGGCGGCGTCCGGGACGACGGCCTGTACGCCATCGTGCGCACGTACGGCGTGGAGGCCTACGTCTTCCGCCGTGACGGCGACACCTTCGGAGACGCCTTCGCGAACGAGCCGTGCACCGTGGAGCTCCCGGCCGAGCGACAAGGCGAAGCCATCGACTTCGGTGCCGACGGGGGCTCCCTGGTGGCGATCAGCGAAGGCGAGAAGCAGCCCATCCACCGCCTCCCGCTGAGCTTCTGACGTGAAGCCCACGCCGATCGGGGTATAAGGCGCGCGAGCGGCGCCATCCGGCAGCCGCGCGGTCCGCCCAGACACGGTGACGCGACCGCCGTCCTGAACACGGACCCCACGTGATGACCTTCGACGCGCTCGGACTCTCCGAGCCCTTGCTGCAGGCCTTGCGCGCCTGCGATTACCAAACGCCCACCCCCGTGCAGGCGCAGGCCATCCCGCCGCTCCTCGACGGGCGCGACCTGCTCGGCTGCGCACAGACCGGCACGGGCAAGACCGCTGCCTTTGCCCTGCCCGTGCTCCAACACCTGGCCACCGACGCGCCGCGCAAGCGCCCCATCCGCTCCCTGGTGCTCACCCCCACCCGCGAGCTCGCCGCGCAGATCGGCGACAGCTTCGAACGCTACGGCGCCGAGCTGCGGCTGAAGCACCTCGTGGTCTTCGGCGGCGTGGGCCAGGCCCCCCAGGTTCGCGCCCTCCGCCGAGGCATCGACATCCTGGTGGCCTGCCCCGGGCGCCTGCTGGACCTGCACGGCCAGGGCCACATCGACCTCTCCCAGGTCGAGATCTTCGTGCTCGACGAAGCGGACCGCATGCTCGACATGGGCTTCATCCACGACGTGCGCCGGGTGCTCAAGGTGCTTCCGCGTCGGCGCCAGAACCTGCTGTTCTCGGCCACCATGCCCAAGAGCATCGTGCAGCTCGCTGCAGGCTTCCTGCGCGAACCTGTCCACGTGGAGGTCACGCCCACGGCCACCACGGTGGAGCGCATCGACCAGAGCGTGATGTTCGTCGACCGCCCGAACAAGCGCCGGCTGCTCGCGTCCATCCTCCGCGAGGGCGAGGTCGAGCAGGCCATCGTCTTCACGCGGACGAAGCACGGCGCGAACCGGCTCGTGAAGCAGCTCGACCAGGCGGGGCTCGAGGCCAAGGCGATCCACGGCAACAAGTCGCAGGGTGCGCGTACCCGAGCCCTCGATGCCTTCCGCTCCGGCGAGCTCACGGTCCTGGTCGCCACCGACGTGGCCAGCCGCGGCATCGACATCGACGGCGTGTCCCACGTCTTCAACTTCGACCTGCCCAACGAGCCCGACAGCTACGTGCACCGCATCGGCCGCACCGGCCGGGCGGGCCGCGCGGGCAAGGCCATCGCCTTCTGCGACACCGAGGAGCGGAAGTTGCTGCGCGCCATCGAGCTGCACATCGGCGAGCGCATCGAGGTCGTGGGGGGTCACGACTGGATCCCGAGCGACGCGCCCGGCAACGACCGCGGAGGGCCGCGTTCCAGCAAGCCACGCGCCACGCCGAACAACGAGCGGCGCGGACCGCCCCGACGCAGGCGCCGCACCCGGCGGTAGTCAGCGACCCGATCGACCGTCCAGCTCCCTCAGCTTCTCGAGCAGCAGCAGCGTGGCGTCCCGCCGCGCGGCCTCGGCGTGCGGGAAGGTGGCGACGACCGGTAGGCCATCCAAGGCCGCCAGGGCAGCGCGGTAGTGCTCTGCCGCAAAGGCGAGGTCGTCGGCGTCGAGCCAGGCGTCGCCCACCGCCGCGTGCAGGGCGGCGCTCTTCTGCGCGTCGCCTGCCGCCTCGTAGGCATCGAGCGCGTCGAGCGCGTCCTCCAGGGCCGCCCGGTGCTCACCTCGCAGCGAATCGATGCGCGCGCGCTCGCTGAGCACGTCGCCGACCGCCTGCTCCATGCGCACGAGGTCCAGCGCCACGTCCAGGCTCTGCGAGGCACGCTCCAGCTCGTCGAGGTCGATGAGCGTGGCGCCCGCTACCGTGTGCGCCGTGGCCTCTCCCTCCGCGGTCATGTCCTCGTAGAGCCGCAGGGCCTCCGACGCGTGCAGCCAGGCCCGCTCCGGGTCGGACTCCGCGCGCGCCAGCCCGACCTGTCCGGCCGCCTCACAGCGCGGCAGGGTGTGAGCACGCGCCAGATCCACGGCGTTCTCGAACGAACGTATCGCCGCCGCGCGCTCGCCGCCCCGCCAATACACGCGCCCGAGCACCTCCTGGGCGACGCATTGGGCCTGCGCGTAGCCCATGCTGCCGGCCACCGAATCGGCCTCCAGCAGGAGCGCCTCCGCTCCGTCGAGGTCACCGCGCGACAACGCGAGCTCCGCCAGGATGGCGTTGCCTTCCGTGATGCCGGCCCCGATGCCCAGGTCGCGTGCGACCCCGACGCTGGTCTGGACCGCCGCCTCGGCTTCGTCGAGCCGTCCGAGCCGGCGGAGGTTGTTGCCGATCTCCTGGGTCGCGAGTCCGAGCGCCGCCGGATGCGACAGGTCCCGTGCCACCTGCTCGGCCTGACGGAGCAGCACGAGCGCCAGGTCCGGCCGCCCGAGATCGCCGCAGATCCACCCCGCCCAGTTCAACGCGTGCGCGAGCGTGGCAGGGTCTGCGCTGCGCGCCATGTCCACCGCGGCGAGCGCCAGCTCGAGCGCTTCGGCCGGATCCCCGTGCACGTGGGTGCGGTGCGCTCGGCTCACCAGGTCCCGGGCCGCATCGCCCGACGTCTCTGCAGCGGGGGCCACGGTGAGCAACAAGGACGCGAGCAGGATCACCCGAGAACGGTACCGTGGAAGGCATGGTGTCGCTCTGCTGGATCGCCTGCCTCTCCACCGTCGCCGTGAGCGTGGACGAGCCCCCGGCCTCGGGCACGGCGGGGTGGCCCGCCGAGGTGGGCGCGGCGTTTCCCGACCTGCCCGTCGTCGCGCTCGACGGCACCCAGATCAGCCTCGCCACGCACCGGGGCCGCGTCCTGCTGGTCGAGCCCATCGGCACGAGCTGCAAGGCCTGCCAGGCGTTCTCGGGCGGCAACGAGAAGGGTGGGATCGACGGGGTCGCGCCCCAGGCCGACCTGACGTCCATCGACGGGCTGCTCGACCGCTACGCCGAGGTCGCCTTGACCGACGACCGCCTGGAGCTGGTGCAGGTGCTGCTCTACGGAGCCGACGGCCGCTCGGTGCCCACGGCCGACGAACACGCCGCCTGGGTGGACCACTTCGGGGTGACCGGCACCGTCTACCGAGCGGACCCGGCCACCTGGGGCGAGGGCGTCCGGCAGCGCATCCCGGGCTTCTGGCTCGTGGACCACGAGGGGGTCTTGCGCTTCGACGCCGCGGGCAACCGCGCGCCGAACCAGCTCTACCGCGAGCTGCTGCCCGCGGTCGACAGGCTCGTGGCCGCCGTTCCGGAGGTGTCCCGGTAGCCTGCCCATCCTCACGTCTCCGGCTCACCCGACCTCCCCGAACAGGCGACCCCCGACACCACGACGCGCCTCCAGGCCGGGCTACCCTGGGTGGCGTGATCCTCCTCGCCCTCGCCTGCACGCCACCGCCCATGGTCGACAGCGGTGCCGCAGGCACGCCGACCGACACGGCGTCGCGGGACAGCGCCGACACGGGCGACGCCCCGCTCCGTCCCGATGCGCCCGTCACCCTCTACGCCGTGCGCCATGCCGAGAAGGGCACGGGCAGCGACCCCGACCTCACCAAGGAAGGCCACGCCCGCGCCGCGGCGCTCGCCACGCTCCTCCACGAGGTCGAGCTGCATGCCGCCTACGCCACCTCGTACCTGCGCACGCAACAGACGGTGCAGCCCACGGCCGACGACCACGGGCTCGCCGTGAACATCGACTTCGACGGAGAAGAAGACCTCGCCCAGCAGCTCGCGCTGGAGCATGGGGGCGACACGGTGGTGCACGCGGGCCACACGAACACGCTGCCCGACCTGTTCCGGGCCCTCGGCGCCGAGACGTGGGACGGCGTGGACGGCTACGGACAGGTCTGGATCCTGGTGCTCGACGAGGCTGGGCACGTGGACATCGAGATGTCCAGCTATGGGGAGTGATACAGCGCCGCCGTGCTCACCTTGACCGACCTCGGCATGGCCTACGGCGACCAAGTCCTCTTCGCCGGGGTGGACCTGCAGCTCCAGAAGGGCTGCTGCTACGGCATCGTGGGGGCCAACGGGAGCGGCAAGTCGACCTTGCTCCGGGTGATGTCCGGCGAGGAGTCGGCCACGGCGGGCGAGGTGACCACACCGCGAGCCGCCCGGGTGGGCGTGCTCGGCCAGGACCACTTCCAGTACGACGACGTGCGCATCCTGGATGTGGTGATGATGGGCCACGCCGAGCTCTGGGCCGCCATGCAGGAGAAGGAGACCGTGCTCGCGGCGCCCGAGTTCGACGACGACCGCTACGTCGAGCTCGAGGACATCGTGCTGCAGCACGACGGCTACTCCCTGGAGAGCCGGGCCGGCGAGATCCTGGAGGGTCTCGGCATCCCGGTGGAGCGCCACGAGGAGCCGCTCCGCGTGCTGTCGGGTGGCTACAAGCTCCGGGCGCTCCTGGCCCAGACGCTGGCCGCCGACCCGGACGTGCTGCTGCTCGACGAGCCGACCAACCACCTCGACATCCTGGCCCTCCACTGGCTCGACGGCTTCCTGTCGCGCTTCAAGGGCTGCTCGGTGGTGGTGAGCCACGACCTGGCCTTCCTCGACTCGGTCTGCACCCACGTGCTGGACGTCGACTACGAGACGGTCAGCCTCTACAAGGGCAACCACAAGCAGTTCCTGCGGCAGAAGACCGAGGCGCGCACCCGCCTGGAACAGGAGGCCGACAAGCGCGACGCCGAGATCGCCAAGCAGAAGGCCTTCATCCGTCGCTTCAAGGCGAAGGCCACCAAGGCGCGCCAGGCCAACAGCCGCCAGAAGCGCATCGAGAAGATGGTGATCGAGGAGCTGCCACGCACCTCGCGCCGAGCGCCAGCGTTCCGCTTCGAGGGCGCGAGGAAGAGCTCCCGCGAGGTGCTCAGCGTGAAGGGGATCGGCAAGAGCTACGGCGACAACCGGGTGCTGGACGACGTGCACTTCGAGGTGAAGCGCGGTGACCGCGTGGCCATCATCGGTCCCAACGGCATCGGCAAGTCCACCCTGCTCAAGATCCTGATGGACGAGCTGCCGGCGGACAGCGGCAGCTTCCGGTGGGGCGCCCACTGCCACGTGGGCTACTTCCCGCAGGATCATGCCGACGTGCTGGGCCGCCCTCAGGACAGCGTGAAGACCGCGCTGTGGGAGGCCGTGCCCACCGAGGCGCTGGCGAACGTGATGGGTCGGCTGGCGGCGGTGCTGTTCTCGCGCGACGACACCGACAAGCCGATCGGGCACCTGAGCGGTGGCGAAGCCGCGCGCCTGCTGTTCGCGCGGATCGCGGCCACCCACCCCACCGTGATGGTGCTCGACGAGCCCACCAACCACCTCGACGTGGAGAGCATCCGGTCGCTGTCCACCGCGCTGCGAAAGTACGACGGCACCCTGATCTTCGTCTCCCACGACCGCTGGTTCGTGCAGAAGGTGGCCACCCGGGTGCTGGAGATCACGCCCGACGGCCTCAACGACTTCCGCGGCAACTACCGGCAGTACCGTGGGCAGGACCACCTCGACGCCGAGCAAGTGGTGGCGAAGGCCAAGCAGGCGAAGCGGGACGCAAGGAACCAGCGGAAGCGGCGTGGCTAGCCTCCGGCGGAAGCTGGCGTTCACGGCCGCGCTGACCGCGGGTGCCCTGGCCCTCGCAGAGGGGGTGGCGAGGCTCGTGCCGGTCCCCACCGACGACGAGCACTTCCAGCCCGGCGACCTGCTCTGTGAGGGCGACGCATGCATGGAGGGGGCCGCAGCGCTTCCGCAGCTTCCGAACGGCTTCCGGATGGCGCCCTCGGAGCGCTACGGGTGGGGCTTCGTGCCCGGAAGCGAGGAACTCCAGGGCAACGTGGTCGTGCACATCAACAGCCTGGGCCTGCGTGGTGACGAGCCACGCATCCCCAAGCCCGAGGGCCGGCTCCGGCTGATGACGCTCGGGGACAGCTCGATCTTCGGCTACGGCGTGGAGGACGACGCGGTCTTCTCCGCCGTGGCGCTCCGCGGGCTGGACGACGCCGACCTGGTGCACGGGGCCATCCCAGGGCACGACACCCACCAGTCCGTCGAGGTGCTCGCAGCGGTCGGTCCGAAGGTGGAGCCCGACGTGGTGGCGATCGGCAACCTGTGGAGCGACCTCTACCAGCGCCCGGCGACCGACGGCCCGCGCTTCGACTTCGCGCTGTACCGTCATGCGCTCCACGGGCTCACCCCGTGGCTCGGCCCCCGGACCATCGGCTGGGTGGACAGCACGACGGGCGCGGGCGTGCCGGGGCCGCGGAAGCTGCCGCGCACCGGCCTGGGCGTGTACCAGGTGAACCTGGCCTACCTGGCCGCGGAGGCACGCCGCCTGGGCGCGGAGCCGGTGTTCGTGTTGCTCCCGTCGCCGTGGGACGTGCGGGGTGAGCGCACCCCGGACTGGGTGGGCGCCTACCGCGAGAGCATGCGGGTGGTGGCGGACGAGCAGGGGGCCGCGCTGGTGGACGGTCCCGCGCTGTTCGCGGACCATCCGTCGGGGCTGGATCTGTTCTACGACCAGGTGCACCCCTCGGTGGCCGGGCACCGGATCCTCGGGGAGGCGTTGGGCGAGGTCCTGGAGGCGCTGTAGGCGCTGCCTAGGGCTCAGTGGGCCGCTGGTGCGAGCCGTCGCACCGCGGCATGCGCTGGCTT
>CAZSAT010000020.1:0-80735 GCA_964604675.1 uncultured Enterobacterales bacterium | reverse complement strand
CCGTGCCTAGTCTGCCACGGCGATTCGATCAAGACCCCTGTGTGGGAGTACTAGGCGGGTCAGCACCCGAAGGGTGCGTAGGGGGGCCATAGAGGGCCCCCCTTCAGGAAGAGATCCGGTCCCCGGAGCGCCCGAAGGGACAGCGAAGGGGAAGCGCATTGGCGGCGCGCACGCGCGGCCAAGGCGGTCGGTGGGGGGTCAGCACCCGAAGGGTGCGTAGGGGGGCCATAGAGGGCCCCCTTCAGAAAGGATCCGGTCCCCGGAGCGCCCGAAGGGACAGCGAAGGGGAAGCGCGTTGGCGGCGCGCATGCGCCGGCAATGCGCTAGCGCCAGCGAAGGGGAAGCGCGTTGCCGGCGCGCACGCGCCGGCAAGGCGCTACTCCTCGGAGCTGTGGGGGTACTGCGCCGAGAGCGTGGTGGTCTCGACCACCGCGTGGTCGCCGCTCGGCGTGACCTTCGCGAGCTGGGCCGTGTCGTCACCGACCGCGATCACGACCATGCCCACCTCGGGCAGCATGGAGCCGGGCGCGACCACGACCTCCTCGCCGGATGGCAGACCGAGCGCCGCGCGGGGCGGCACGGCCTGGGGCAGGGTGCTCAACAGGCGCACGCCCCACACGGGCTCGCTCGGAAGGCCCACCGCCGGCGGGGCCGCCACGACCGCGGGCTCGACGGTCTCCACGACCTCCTCGACCACCGCTTCGGCCACGAGAGCGGCGTCCTCGACCACCGGCTGCTCCGCTAGGCCCGCCGGCTCTTCGAGCTTCCACGGATCCTCGAGCGCCGCAAGATCGTCCGCGCTCGGGAAGCGGGGATCGGACACCGTGGGCTCGGCGCTGGCCAGGGGCTGCGCGCTGGAGCCCGTCGGTCCGAAGAGTTGGTCGGTGCTCCACGAGGAATCGGCGGTGGTGCAGGCACCCAGCAGCAAGGACAACAACATGACAACCTCGCGCGCATCCTACCGCGTCCGGCCCGCGCGGTAGGCTGGCGTCCCGTGATCCTGCTCCAGCGCTTCTACCACCGGGGCGTGCCGTCGTTCTGGCACCTGGCCCTCGACGGCCTGCTCGCCTCGCTCACCGGCGCGCTGTTCGCCTGGTGGCTCTTCCCCGCCGAAGCCAGCCTGGTGGCGGTCTTCCTGGCCGCCATCGCCTGCGACGACTCCGTGGAGCGCATCCTCGACGACAACCGCAGCGCCATCTTCGAACGCGCGGAGTCTGCCTGGGACGCCAACGCCGAGCTCACACTCCGGGTGCTGGGGCTCTTCGTGGGCGCCTTCGTGGCCTTCGGGCTGCTCGGCCTGCTCTTGCCGCTCGACACCATCGCCACCGTGTTCCACCGCCAGGTCGTGCACTCCGGCCCCCTGGAGAGCCTGGACTTCGGCAGCTTCGGCGCCGTCCTGGCCAACAACCTCTACGTGCTGCTGTTCTTCTTCGCCGTGGCCATCCCCTTCCGGCACGGCGGGGTGATGCTGGCCGTGGCCTGGAACGCCAGCGTGTGGGGTATGACCTTCGGCGCGCTCGCCAGGGGATGGTCCGCCGCCGGAGGTCCGGGCCCGCTGGAGGCCATGGCACGGGTCACCGCCGCGGTGGGCGTGCACATGGGCTTCGAGGCGGTCGGCTACGTGCTCGCCGGGCTCTCGGGGGTGTTCCTGTCGAAGGCCGTGGTGAAGCACGCGTGGTCGTCCGACACCATGGTCGAGGTCACCAAGACCGTGGCCGCCAAGATGGCCGCGGCGCTGGCCTTGATCACGGTGGGCGCGCTCTGGGAAGCGCGCCTCGCCGGCCACCTCGTCGGGTGGATTTCGTGATCTACTGAAGAACCCAGGCCGTAGACCGTACAGGCTGCGCCACCAAAGCCCCCAGGAGACCTCGTGAACCGCAAGTTCGTGCTTCCCTTCGCTGTCGTCATCGGCCTCGTGCTCGTCGGCGGCAGCCTGCAGCTGCTCCGTCAGGGCGATCCAACAGGAGCCGCGACCGGAGCAGGCGGCTGTGGACAGGGCGGCCTCGCCGAGCTCCAGGAGGAGGCCGACACGCGCACCGACATCCGCGTGGTCGAGGCCGAGCTGGCCACCACGCTGGACCCCGCCGACGAGATCGTGGCCGGTCGCTACGTGATGCGGCTGGACGTGGACGTGGAGCAGGGCGAGGGTGGCACCATCAACACCGGCAAGCCCGATCTCGACGGCGTGTTGCAGACCCAGGTCGGCGAGCTGCGACCCCTGGGCCGCGCCGGGCTGTGGAGCTTCACCTCCGAGCTCGGTCTCGAGGAGCTGCAGGACCAGCTCGAGGACGACGAGGACGTGGCCTGGGTCGAGCCCGTCATCCTCGTGAGCCCGCTCGACGTGCCGAACGACACCTACTTCCCCTACCAGTGGCACCTGGCCACCCTCGACATCGGCGGCGCCCACGACCTGACCACGGGCACCGGCGCGGTGGTGGCGGTGGTCGACTCGGGCGTGTCCGAGGGCAGCGACGGCTTCGGCAACCTGCTGGACGGCTACGACTTCTTCGACGACGACGACGACCCGAGCGACAGCGACGCCGGCGCCAGCGACTCCGGCTCGCACGGCACCCACGTGGCGGGCACCATCGCCCAGAGCACCAACAACAACCGCGGCACCGCCGGCCTGGCACCTGGGGCCAGCATCCTGCCCGTGCGCGCCCTGGGGCTCGTGCCCGGCTACGGCATCGTCGGCTACTCCGACGACATCGCCGACGCGATCGTGTGGGCGGCCGACAACGGGGCCAACGTCATCAACCTGAGCCTCGGCTCGTCGAGCTACTCGAGCGTGATCGACGAGGCCTGCCAGTACGCGGTGGACCAGGGCGTGCTCGTGGTGGCTGCGGCCGGCAACGACGGCGCACCGAACGGCGTGAGCTACCCCGGCGCCCTCGACGCCACCCTCGCGGTCGCCGCCACCGACCTCAACCACGAGGTCAGCTACTACTCCAACGGCGGCCCCGAGATCGACCTCTCGGCACCCGGCGGCGACGTCACCGCCGACTTGGACGGCGACGGCTACGGCGACGGCGTGCTCCAGGAGACGACCGACGGCTCGAGCTTCTTCTACAGCTTCTTCCAGGGCACCTCGATGGCCGCGCCGCACGTGGCCGCGGCGGCCGCTCTGGCCTATGCCAACGGCATCACCGACGTGGACGACCTGCGGAGCGCCCTGCTGGAGACCGCGGAGGACCTCGGCGCCAGCGGCCCCGACAACGTGTACGGCTACGGCCTGGTGGACCCCGTGGCGGCCATGACCTGGACACCCGCCGAAGAGACCGAGGAGGTCTTGGAGCTCCAGATCGAGAGCCTGAGCGCGCGCAGCCTGAGCCGCCGCAGGGCGCGCATCACCTGGGTCACGAGCGAGGCGGCCGACACCGAGGTCGGCTGCGACAACGGCAGCCAGCGCAGCTCGACCACCCTGTCCACGAGCCACCGCGTGGTGCTGCGCGGCCAGCGCAACAGCACCACCACCTGCACCGTCACGTCGACCACCGCGGACGGTCGCTCGGCGAGCGACGACATCGAGGTGAGCTTCTAAGCGCCCGCTGCGCCGCGTTTCCGCGCCCGCCACAGCTCGTGCGTCACCCCGGCGACGCACAGCACGTGGTGGACCAGCAGCCAGCACCACCCGCGCAGACCGAGCAGGGGGCCGAAGACGATCGTGACCCCGATGGCGATCCCCGCCCACGACAGGGCGATCATCGTGCCCAGGTCGCTCTTCTTCTTCATCGCGCGCGCCCATACGCGAGGTTGCCGCCGTCGAGGCTCCAGTCGGTCACGAGCAGGTCCTTGTCCGTGGAGGCAAGGTAGCGCACCGTCAGCGACCCCGGGCCGCTCGCCCAGCCCTCCGCGGCCACGCCGCCCTCGACCGACACCACGCGACCCGGCACCCGAAGCAAGCCGTGGCCCTCGATCACCACCTCCTCGCCGCCGTCGAGGTCCTCGAAGGCCAGCGCCTCGGCCACGATCGCGTCCTCCTCGCTGGTCCACCGCGGGGTGGCCACGAGCCCGGCCTCGTTCTCGTAGAGGCGCACCGCTCCCCACCAGGCGCCGGCCGCCAGGTCCAGGTCCCCGTCACCGTCCACGTCCTCGAGCCTCACGGCGCTCTGCAGGTCGGCGCCATCGCCGCTGGTGAAGCAGGGGGACAGCGCGGGGCCGCACCAGCCCCGCACCAGGCCCGAGCCACCCAGGTCCTCGTTCTCGGAGATCACCAGGTCGACCAGCCCGTCGCCGTCCAGGTCGCCGATGTCCAGCGTGTTGCCGCCGAAGCGCTCGCCGTCGGCCTCCCACACCGGCGCGTCGGACAGCCCGCCGTCGTTCTCGTAGAGCGCATGGGGGCTGCCGACGCTCGCGAAGACCAGGTCGAGGTCGCCGTCGCCGTCGGGATCGGTCCAGCCCACGTCGTAGCTGTGCCGTGGACCTTCCGTCTCCCAGACCAGCGCGAAGCCGGCGTCCCAGGCGTACACCCGCGACCGGTCCGGCTCGTTGTCGTACGCCTCGCCGACCGCCACGGCGAGGTCCAGGTCCCCATCGCCGTCCACGTCCCCCAGCGCGCAGGAGAAGCTGTAGAAGCCGTCGTCTTCCCAGGCCAGCTCGAAGCCGTCGTTCGCGCCGAGCCAGAGCTGCACGCCACCGGGTTCGTCGAAGCGACCCTCGTCGCCCACGTAGCGGCTGACCACCAGGTCGTCGGCGCCGTCGCCGTCCACGTCGCCGATCGACAGCTGCCCGAAGTAATGATGCGCCTCCGAGGTCCAGGCCGCGGTCTCGCCCAGCACGCCCTGCTCGTTCTCGTAGATCGCGAGCGGTCCCGGCACCATGTCGTTGCCGTAGGCGACGACCACGTCCCCGTCGCCATCCCCGTCGACGTCGCTGACCCCGAGGCCGGTGGCGTAGCCGCTCTCCGCCGACCGCCAGGCCGCCGAGGTCGCCAGCCCTGGCCACGCCTCGGAGGAGGCGGGCCCCGTGTCGCCGCTGTCGCCGCTGTCGGAGGACGGGGCGACGCAGGCCCAGAGAAGCCACATCGCTTCGAGCTTAGCGCGCACGAGGCGGTCTCGAAGGGTCCCGCTGGCCTGGCTGGTCGACCGCGTACTGGGCTAAGCCTCCGGATGGGTCAAACCCGTGCCGTCACCGTGGACGAGCGCTCGGCGGGCATGCGCGCCGACGTCTTCCTCTCGCTGCGCTTCGACTGGTCGCGCACCCGCGCGGCCCAGGCGGTCCGGGAAGGGCTCGTGATCTCGAGCACGCGCACCCTCAAGCCCAGCTCGATCCTGGCGCTCGACGAGGTGCTGACGATGGAGGTGCCGGGCTTCGAGGCCACGCAAGCCCAGCCCTCCTGCCCGCCGGTCCTGCACGAGGACCCGCGCTGCCTCGCCTTCGACAAGCCGGCCGGCCTGCTCATGCACCCCGTGGGGCGGCAGTTCACCTGGGGCCTGATCAACCTGGCGCGCGAAGCCTTCCCGGGCGAAGACCTCCACCTGGCCCACCGGCTCGATCGCGAGACGAGCGGCGTCTGCGTGGTCGCCCGGGACGCCGAGGCGAACCGCCACCTCAAGGCCGCCTTCAAGGCCAGGGAGACCGAGAAGACCTACCTGGCCATCGTTCGTGGCGAGCCCAGCTTCGACGAGACCCTGGTCGACGCGCACATCGGCGACGACGAAGCCTCGCCCATCCGCTTGAAGCGCTGCGTGCACCCGGACGGCCAGTCCGCGAGGACGCGGGTGCGTGTCGTTCGCCGCTGCGGCGCGATCAGCCTGCTCGCCTGCGTGCCGGAGACCGGCCGCACCCACCAGATCCGGGTGCACCTCGACCACCTGGGCCACCCCGTGCTCGGCGACAAGGTCTACGGGCAGCCCCCCGAGGTGTTCCTGCGGCTCTACGCCGGCGAACCTCTGGGCGAGCTGGCGGCCGGGCTGGGCCACGCGAGGCACTGCTTGCACGCGGCTGCGCTGCGCATCCCCCACCCCGACGGGGGAATGCTGGCGGTAGAGTCGCCGTTGCCGGTGGACTTCGAGGAGATGCTCCGATGATCCCGCTTCTCTGTGTGCTGTTCGCTGCCCCTGCCTTCGCAGACGACGAAGCCGTCGAGGAGGCGCCTCTGGCGATCCCCGTTGGCGAGGTGGAGCGCAAGGCCAAGGACGAGAACGTCCCGCCCACCGAGCGCCCCGCGAAGGGCTCGTCGATCGGCACCGAAGGCGTGACGGCCGGCAAGCTGCAGGCGCTCCGCGACTACCAGAACGGCTACCTCTCGATCCGCAGCGAGTCCGAGCTGCGCGGGGGCGGCGCGCAGGTCGTGCACCGAGGCTACGGCCCGCGCCGCTACGGCATGCACACCACCACGGTCATCCACCAGCCGCTCTACACCACACGGACCTGGGCGGTGTACCAGGGGCCCTACCGGCTCTCCACGCCGGAGGTGTACGGCGCCATCGGCCAGCACGGCCAGCAGGACGCGCTCGACGGGGAGCTGGCCCGGCTCGATCGCAAGGCGCAGGTCTTCAACACCGTGGGCTTCGTGGGCGTGGCGGCCACCGTGGGCGGGATCCTCACCCAGGCCTTCGCCCCCACCGCACAGGTCGAGCAGATCGGTGGCCTGACCACGCTGGGCGGCGTGGGCGCGATGCTCACGGGCTTCATCGGCGGCTCCATCCCGGCGTCGCGGGCGAGCGAGCTCCGGCACTACCCCTCGACCACCTTCGACCCGCGTGCGCTGCAGCGCGACCTCGACGCGGCCAACGAGCGCCTGCGCACCGAGCTGGAGCTCAGCCCCGCCGAGGTGCTCCGGCTCGAGAGCAGCTCCGGCCGAGGGTCGCGCACGCGTTAGCCTCGGAGCATGGACGGCTACACCTTCGCCCGCGGTGACGCGAGCCTGCACGTGCATCACTGGCCCGCGGCCGACGCGCGCGCCAGCTGCCTCGTCATCCACGGAATCGCCGAGCACGGCGCCCGCTACGCCCGCCTCGCTACGGACCTGGTGGAGCAGGGCTTCTCGGTGCACGCACCCGACCTCCGCGGCCACGGCCTGAGCGCGAAGCAAGGCAGCTTCGGTCACCTCGCCGACCACGACGGCTGGCAGGAGGTCGTGGCCGACCTGACGGCGCTGGTCGACAAGCTCGCAGGCGATGGCCTGCCCGTGGTGCTCATCGGTCACTCGATGGGCAGCTTCCTCGTCCAGGAGCTGATCAGCACCATCGGCGACCGGCTGCAGGCGGCGGTGCTCTCGGGCAGCAACGGACCCCTCTCGGGCATCGACGCGCTCGGCCCGCTGGTCACCCGCATCGCGCGCCGCCTCTCGGGCAGCCGCGGCCACAGCCGGGTCATCCACCGCATGACCTTCGCCAAGTACAACAAGCCCTTCGAGCCCGGCCTGAACGAGTTCGAGTGGCTCAGCCGCGACATGGACGCGCAGCAGGCCTACATCGACGACCCGCTGTGCGGCTTCGAAGCCACCACCCAGACCTGGCGCGACATGATGGTCGCCTACCAGGAGCTCCACACCCCCGAGCGCCTCGCGAAGATCCCCAAGGATCTGCCGCTGTACGCCTTCTGCGGCGACCACGACCTCGTGAGCGACGGCGGCCGCGGCGTGGAGCGCCTGCTCGTGGCCTGGCAGGGCGCCGGCCTGCGGAACGTCAGCTACCGGATCTACCCGGAGGGTCGGCACGAGATGCTCAACGAGCTGAACTGGAGGGAGGTCCACCGGGACCTGATCGCCTGGCTCGACGAGGTGGTGCCCGCCGACGCACGGGAGTCCGCGTGATCGTGCTCCTGTGGCTCGCCTGCAGCGGCGACACCGCGCCCGAAGCCACCCCACCTGCACCTGCCGAGGTCGCCGAGCCGGCCGCGTCGGTCGTCGAAGCCCCGGTCGAAGGGCACTGGTTCGTGCACCTCTCCGAGGAAAACCTCGCCGGCCTGCAGAAGATGAAGGACCACCAGGACGCGAACCCGGACGACGCCCGGGCCGCGATGATGGTCGACATGCTCTCGAAGCTCGCCGAGCGCGAGGTCGACATCACCCCGGCCACCATCAGCTTCTCGGTGAAGGGCAACGTGACCGTGTTGAACGGCACCCTGAGCCCGCACGAGGCCGGCTGGCGCTTCGAGGCCCCGAACGCCGGCAAGGTCTTCGTGATGAGCCTGCAGGACGACGGCATGCTGTCGATGGGCGAAGAGGGCAAGGACGCCCAGCTCTGGAAGCGGGCGGCGGCTCAGTAGCCCGAGCCCGAGGCGGAGTGGCGGCAAACGACCGAGCCGGCGCTACGGATCTTCACAGACGAAGCCGAAGCTGCCGCCGCTATCGCAGTGCTTCGGGACCCAGGAGCCGTCTGGGAAGTTCGCCGAGCCCACCTCGGTGACCATGACCGCGCAGTCCCGGGAGCTGTCCCCCGCGAGGTCTGCCAGCGCGCCGTCGGCCCAGTTCGTCGCCGACGGCGTGGACCCGTCCGACCAGACCCACGTCCCCTCGACGTCGAGGTCGTTGATGCCGAACCACCAGTGCTGCTCACCGTTGGTCGCGTCAGCCACCGTGAGGCTGTCGGCCGTCGCCTCCACGGTGCTGTTCTCCGTGGAGGTCTCGAGATCGGCCAGGTGCAGCCCGGCGTCCTCGCACACGGCCAGTGCCTCGGAGCCGGTCATCGCCTCGGCGCAGAAGTGGTAGGTGCTCCCGCCGCTGGTCAGCGACGTGATGTCGCTGCAGGCGATGGGCACCACGCTCACCGTGTCGCTCGCCTCCGCGCCGTCGGCCTCGCCGTCGTTCGGCGTGGCGGTGCACGTCCAGTCCGTGGCCAGGCTGGTGTCGGCGGAGGGGACCGTGTCGTCGGTGTGGGCGGTGGTGTCCGGGCCCGTCGCGCTGCCGAAGTCGTCGGGGTAGACGGCCCCGTCGGCCTCCCAGGCGAAGGTGTAGGTGATGCTGTCGCCGTCTTCGTCGGGCGAGTCCGCGGTGATGTCGCAGACCAGCTCGTCGCTGCTCGTCGGGGCATCGGGGTAGAGGTCGACCGTGGGCGCGTCGGGCGCGGTGTTCACCACGGTCACGCTGTCGCTGCCGGCCGAGCCGCTGTCGGAGCCGTCGCTGGGGGTGAGGGCGACGCTCACGCTCTCGCCCTTGTCGAAGAGCGTTCCCGCGATCGACGAGCTCGTCGACACGGTCGCACCGCCGACGTCCCACTGGTAGGTCACGCTCACCGAGTCGCCGTCGGCGTCGTTGGTCGTGTAGCTCACCGTGAGGGTGTCGTTGGTGCCGGGGCTGCTCGGGAAGATGGTCACGCTCGACACCGTGGGGGCCGTGTTCTGGATGGTGACCTGGCCTTCGTCGCTGGCCGTGCCCCCGTTTCCGTCGTCGGCGGTGACCTCGCAGGTGACCGCCGCGCCCTTGCTGGTGGCGCTGGAGCTCAGGGTGGACGCGGTGCCCACCTCCGAGCTCGCGATGGACCAGCTGTAGCTGTAGGTCAGCGTGTCGCCGTCGGGGTCCGACGCGAGGAAGCTGCAGCTCAGGTCGTCGCCCGTGCCCGGACTGCTGGGCGTGATCGCCACGGAGCCCACGCTCGGAGCCGAGTTGACGATGGTCACGCTGCCCGACCCGGAGTCGGTGCCCCCGTTGCCGTCGTCCACCGTGGCGCTGCAGAACACGCTGTCGCCGCCGGTGGTCGCACTCCCGTCGAGGGTGCTCGACGTGCCGACCTCGGTGCCGCTGATCGTCCAGCTGTAGGTGGTGGTCAGGGTGTCGTCGTCGGCGTCGCTGGCGGAGACCGAGCACGTGAGCGTGTCACCGGTCGACGGGCTCGAGGGGCTGATGCTCACCGAGGAGACCACCGGGGCGGTGTTCGCGATCGTCACGCTGTCGCTGGACGTCGACCCGTCGTCGGTGCCGTCGCTGGGCGTGACCGTGCACGTCACCGTGTCGCCGGAGGCGGTCGACGAGCTGGAGAGCGAGGAGGAGGTGCCCACCTCGGTGCCCGAGATGGTCCAGCTGTAGCTGAAGCTCACGCTGTCGCCGTCGGCGTCGGAGCCCGTCGCGGTGCAGCTCAGGCTGTCGGCGGTGGCCGGGCTCGAGGGGCTGACCGACACGCTGTCGACGTCGGGCGGCGCGTTCTGCACCGTGACGCTGTTGGAGGCCACGGCGCTGCCGTCCTCGTCTTCGTCGAAGGGCGTGACCGTGCAGACGACGTCCTCCCCCTTGTCCCAGAAGCTGTCGTCGAGGGTGTCGGAGGTCTCGCCGACCGCCGACCCGTCGACCGTCCAGGCGTAGCTGTAGGCGATGGTGTCGCCGTCGGCGTCGCTCGAGCTCCCGGGCGTGCAGGTGAGGGTGTCGCCCTCGGCCGGGTCGGTCGGCGTGAGCGTGACGTCGGAGAGCACCGGCGGGGAGTTCTGGATGGTGACGGTGTTGGAGCTGGCCGCGCTGCCGTCCTCGTCACCGTCGTCGGGGGTGACGGTGCAGACCACGTCGTCGCCCTTGTCCCAGAAGCTGTCGCTCAACGTGGAGCCGCTGGCCGCCACGCTCGTGCCTTCCACCGTCCAGGCGTAGCTGAAGGTGACGGTCTCGCCGTCGGCGTCGCTCGCCGTGCCGGGCGTGCAGGTGAGGGTGTCGCCCTCCGCGGCGTCGGTCGGCGTGAGCGCGACGTCGGCGAGCACCGGCGGGCTGTTCTGCACGGTGACGAAGCTCGAGCTCACCGCGGCGCCGTCCTCGGTGCCATCGTTCGGCGTGACCGTGCAGCGGACCGGATCGTCCTTGGCGAAGTCGTCGCCTGTGAGGGTGTCGGTCGAGACCCCCGGGTCCACGCCGTCCACGGCCCAGGCGTAGCTGAAGGTGACGGTGTCGCCGTCGGCGTCCGTGGCCGTCCCGGGCGTGCAGGTGAAGGTGTCGGACTCCGTCGCGGGCTCCGGCGTGAGGGTCACGTCGGAGAGCACGGGTGGGGTGTTCTCCACGCTCACGCTGTCGGAGAGGGCGGTGCCGGTGTCGGTGCCGTCGTCGGGCGTCACGGTGCAGGTGATGGTGTCGCCGCTGGCGAAGGTCCCCGAGAGGGTGCTCGAGGTGCCCACCTCGGTGCCCGAGATCGTCCAGCTGTAGGTGCTGGCGTCGCCGTCGCCATCGGCGTCGGAGAAGCCGCTGTAGGAGCACGTGAGCGTGTCGTCGACCGCTGGCGAGGACGGGCTGACGCTCACGGCATCGACGCTCGGCGCCGAGTTGGCGATGGTGACGCTGTTGCTGTCGACCGCATCGCCGGCGTCGTCCCCGTCGTCGGGCGTGACCGTGCACACCACGTCCTCCCCGCGGTCCCAGGAGCTGTCGGCGAGGGTGGCGCCGCTGGCGGCGACGGTGGTCCCGTCGACCGTCCAGCTGTAGCTGAAGGTGACGGTGTCACCGTCGGTGTCCGTGGAGGTTCCCGGCGTGCACGTCAGGGTGTCGCCCTCCGTCGGGTCGCTCGGGCCGAGCGTGACGCTGTCGAGCACCGGAGGCGTGTTGTCGATGGTGACCACGTTCGAGGTCACCGCGGTGCCGTCGTCGGTGCCGTCGGTCGGGGTGACCGTGCAGCTCACGGCCTGGTCCTTGTCGAAGTCGTCGCCGGACAGGGTGTCGGCGGTGACGCCGGGGTCGGCTCCGTCCACGGACCACGCGTAGGTGTAGGTCACGGCGTCGCCGTCGGCGTCGCTGACGGAGCCGGCGGTGCAGGTGAGCGTGTCGGACTCGGTGGCCGGATCCGGCGTGAGCGTGGCGTCGGAGAGCACCGGGGCGGTGTTGGTCACGGACACGCTGTCGGACACGGTGCTGCCCGCGTCGGTGCCGTCGTCTGGCGTCACGGTGCACGTGAGGGTGTCGCCGCTGGCGAACACGCCGGACAGAGTGCTCGTGGTGCCCACCTCGGTGCCGGAGAGGGTCCAGCTGTAGGTGCTGGCGTCGCTGTCGCCATCGGCGTCGGAGAAGCCGGTGTAGGTGCAGGTGAGGGTGTCGTCGACCGTCGGGGACGAGGGGCTGACGCTCACGCTCGTGATGCTGGGCGCCGTGTTCTGCACCGTGACGCTCGAGGAGGCGACCGCGTCGCCGCTGTCGGTGCCGTCGTCGGGGGTGACCGTGCAGATCACCGCCTCGCCGCGGTCCCAGAAGGTGTCACCCAGCGTGCTGCCGCTCGCCGCCACGGTGCTGCCGTCCACGGTCCAGGCGTAGCTGTAGGTCACCGTGTCGCCGTCGTCGTCGGTGACGGTGCCCGGGGTGCAGGTGAGGGTGTCCCCCTCGACGGGCGCGGTGGGGGAGAGGTCGACGCTCGCGAGCACGGGGGCGGTGTTCTGGATGGTGACGCTGTTCGAGTCCACCGCGTCACCGCTGGCCGTGCCGTCGCTCGGGGTGACGGTGCAGAAGACCTGCTCGCCCCGATCGAAGTCTGCGCCGTCGAGGGTGCTGTCGGTGGTGCCGACCTCCGCTCCGTCCACCGTCCAGGCGTAGCTGTACGTCACGGTGTCGCCGTCGGCATCGGTGGCCGTGCCGGGGGTGCAGGTGAGCTCGCTCGACTCGTAGGCGAACTCGGGCGTCAGCGTGGCGTCGGCCAGCTCGGGGGCGGTGTTGTCCACGGTGACGCTGTCGGAGAGCGCGGTGCCGCTGTCGGTGCCGTCGAAGGGGGTGACCGTGCACACCACCTCGTCGCCCGAGGCGAAGCCCGACGCGAGCGTGCTGCCGGTGCCCACCTCCACGCCATCGATCGTCCAGCTGGTCGTGCTGGCGTCGGCGTCGCCATCGTCGTCGTCGTAGCCGCTGTAGGTGCAGCTCAGCGTGTCGCCCACCCCGGCCGCCGAGGGGCTCACGGTCACCACGCGGATGGAGGGCGGCGTGTTGTCGATCGTCAGGGGGTCGGTGGAGACGGCGGCGCCGTCCTCGTCCCCGTCGTCGGGGGTGACGCTGCACACCAGCTCGTCGCCCTTGTCGAACTGGCTCCCGCTGATGCTGGAGCTCGTGACGCTGCTCGCCACGCCGTCGATCGTCCAGGCGTAGCTGTAGCTCACCGTGTCGCCGTCGGCGTCCGACACGCTGCCCGGGGCGCACACCACGGTGTCGGCCTCGTAGGCCGGGTCCGGGCTCAGGCTGGCGCCGGCCAGAACAGGCGCCGTGTTGAGCACCTCGACGCTGTTGGAGGTCACGACGAGCCCGTCGTCGATGCCGTCGTTCGGCGTGACCGTGCAGGCCACGTCGTCGCCCTTGTCGAAGTGGTCGCTCGACAGGGTGCTGCCGGTCTCCCCGTTGTCGACGCCGTCGATGCTCCAGGCGTAGTCCAGGCTGACGCTGTCGCCGTCCGCGTCGCTCGTGCTGCCAGCGGTGCAGGTGAAGGTGTCGCCCTCGTAGGCCGGATCGGGGGTGAGCGTGGCGTCGGCCACCTCGGGCCGAGAGTTTCCGACGGTCAGGCTGTCGGTGACGACGCTGCCGGTGTCGGTGCCGTCGCTCGGGGTGACCGCGCAGGCGATCACGTCGCCGTTCGTGAAGCTGCCGCTGTAGGTGGCGGTGCTGCCGACCACGACGCCGTTCAGGGTCCACGCCAGGGACGACCCGTCCGCGTCGTCGTCCGCGTCGGTGAAGGTGTAGCTGCAGGTCAGGGTGTCGCCCGCGGTCGGCGAGGTCGGGCTGATCGCCACGCCGCTGGCCACCGGCACGGAGTTCTCCACCGTGACCGTGTTGCTGGCGAGCGAAGCGCCGGTGTTCGTGCCGTCGCTCGGGGTGACGGTGCACGTGACGTCGTCGCCCTTGTCGAAGGCGTCGCCCGTGAGGCTGCTGCCGGTGGTTCCGGGGTCGCTGCCGGACACGTCCCAGGCGTAGACATAGCTCAAGGACTCGCCGTCGGGGTCGCTGCCGGTGGGTGTGCAGGTGAGGGTCGATGTCTCGTAGGCCGGGTCCGGGGCCAGCACGACCGACGTGAGCGAGGGGGCGCTGTTGCACCCGTCGTCCGCGGTGCCGTCGCAGTCCTGGTCCAGGCCGTCGCCCGTGGTGCCGCCGAGCGCGTCGTCGCAGAGCTCCACCGCGTCGAGGTAGGTCTCCTCGTCCGAGTCGTCGCAGTCGTCGGCGTTGTCGGCGTAGCCGCTCAGGAGCTCGCAGGCGTCGAGGCCGCTGTCGGCGTCGCCGTAGCCGTCCCCGTCGGCGTCGGCATACCAGGTGCTCCCGGTGGAGGTGTCGACCGTGGGGTCGTCGTCGTCCACCAGGCCGTCGCAGTCGTCGTCGAGGGCGTTGCAGACCTCGGGCGCGTCCGGGTTCACCGCCGCGTCGTCGTCGTCGCAGTCCGTGCCGTCTTCGACGTACCCCGAGGGCGCGTCGCAGCTCAGCTCGCTCGTGCCGGCGTCCCCGAAGCCGTCGCCGTCCCGATCGGCGTAGGTCTCGCTGGCGGTGCTCGTGTCGAGCGCGCTGTCGTCGTCGTCGACCAGGCCGTCGCAGTCGTCGTCGACGTCGTTGCAGACCTCCGTGGCCGCGGGGCTCACGGCCGGGTCGGCGTCGTCACAGTCCCCGCCGCGCGTCGACGCGCTGGCGGGCTCCTCGCAGGCCTCGAACGGGGCGGCACTGTCCCCGTAGCTGTCGGCGTCGGCGTCGGTGTAGAAGGTCTCGGGGTCGGCCACGTCGTCGTCGTCGTCGTCCACGAGCTCGTCGCAGTCGTTGTCGAGGCCGTCGCAGAGCTCCTCGGCGTCCGGGTTCACCGCGGCGTCGGCGTCGTCGCAGTCCGACGCGTCGGCCACATAGCCCTTGGCGGCAAGGCAGCTGGAGGTCTCGATCCGCGAGTCGCCGAAGCCATCGCCGTCGGCGTCGGCGAACCACGCGCCGTCGAGCCCCTCGTCGACCTCCCCGTTGCAGTCGTCGTCGAGCTCGTTGCAGAGCTCCACCTGGCCGGGGTTCACGTCGTCGCGAGCGTCGTTGCAGTCGCCGCCGTCGATCACGTAGCCGGAGGGCGCGGAGCAGGCCTCGAGCTGCTTGTCGTCGTCGCCGTAGCCGTCCTCGTCGAGGTCTGCGTAGAAGGTCGAGAGCGCGCCTTCGTCCACCTCGTCGTTGCAGTTGTCGTCGAGGTCGTTGCAGAGCTCCACCGCGTCGGGGTTCACCGCGGCGTCGCCGTCGTCGCAGTCGAGGCCCTCGGGGAAGCCGTCGCCGTCGAGATCGACCACCCCACCGGTGTCGCCCGTGTCGACGGTGCCGTCCTTGCATCCGGTGAACGACGCCACCAGGACCAGTGCCAGGATCCCCATGCTCGACCTCCACGCCCGGAGCGACGGAGCGGGGAGCATAGCGCGCACCGAGCCGCCAGTTACCTCATCACCGCACCATCCGGCGGCGTCACACCCTCCGCGAAGTGGTGGTACGCCATCAGCCAGCCGTCCCCGTCGGCCACCACGCTGGGCGCCTCGCCGTAGCGGTCGAGGCTCGCCGGCTCGGAGGTCCAGCGCTGGAGATCCGGGCTCGTGCCCGTGCGCAGCGGAGCGCCCACGGCCGCGGAGTTCCACCACATGCGCCAGCGCCCGTCGGGCTGGTAGACGATGTCGGGCGCGAAGCCCGGCTCGTTCAGGGTGCCCCCGTACGCGAAGGTCTTCCCGCCGTCGTCGGACATGCTGCGGTCCAGGCCGAACGACACCATCGTGCAGCGCTCCTGGAAACACGCCACGGCGGGGTCCGCGTAGGGTCCGAGCACCGCGGGCCCGACCTGCTGCCAGCGCACGAGATCGCTCGACTCGGCGTACCAGACCTGGTGTGGCGTACCGGGCCGCCAGGTGTCTGGACCGTACTCCTGGATCGGCACGCCCACGTAGTAGAGGCGCCATGTGCCGTCGGGCAGCCGCACCACGTCGGGGTCGACCACCATGCCGCGGACCAGGCCCCGCACGGCGAAGTCGGCCACCGGCTCGAAGGTCCGGCCGTCGTCGTCGCTCACGGCCAGCGCGAGGGCCCCGAGGCCCGGAAAGCCGCGGGTCTCGAAGCGCTCGGGGGCGTCGACAGCCCAGTCCTGGAGCTTCTCGAGGTCGCCGTCGACGTGGAAGAGGTAGAGCCGCCCGTCGTCGCCCCGGACGAGCTCGGCGACCGCCGCACCGGTGAGCACCGGCCCCCCCGGCACCGTGGTCCACGCCAGGCCGTCGGTGGAGCGCGCGAGGCTGATGTCCTGGCCCCAGGGGCCGTGTTCCTCGTCGCGCCGCTGGTTCACGAAGGCCCGGATGGCCGCGTGCTCGTGCTCGCCCGCCGTGCCGAGCAGCACCCGCTCGAGCGCCACGTGAGGTGGCATCGGTGGTCCGCTCGGTGCCGTCGGCGGAGGGGGCGGCTCGAGGGGTGCGGTGGCGGTGGTGCAGGCCCACCACAACAGCATCACGGGCCCCCTCCTGCGCGGCGCTGGGCGAGCAGTCCACGCTGGGCGACGAGCGGGTGGTCGTCGCCGGCCGCCCGCGCGAGGGTGACCCGGCCCACACCGACCATGGGCATGAGGCGCGCAGCGGTCCAGCGCACGAGCGGATCGGGGTGCTGGCTCGCCTCGTCGAAGAGCGGCACCGCGTGCTGCGCATCCCGCGCCGCCGCCTCCAGCAGGCAGATGGTCCAGTCGGTGCTGGCGTCCTCGGCCTGCACGCGCACGATGTCTGCGAACCAGCTGATGCGCGCCAGGGCGTCCTCGCCCTCCAGGTCGTCGTCCCAGTAGCCTCCGCGCGGCGCCAGCTCGTCGGCCGGGTGACCGGGGGTGGTGGAGGTCGTGACGTCGGCTCCGAGCTGCTCCAGCCGGCCGACCCAGTCCGCCAGCGAGCGCACCTCCGCGCCTTCGAGCTGCCACGCCCGCCACGCGATGGCTGCGCGCAGGTGCGGCAGAGCCTCGGGAGGCACCGCCTGCGCCGGCGCTCCGGTGAGCAGGCTGACCGCCCCGTAGGCGCGGCCCATCGCGCTGGACCAGGCGCGGTCCGCGAAGCCCACCGCCACCTCGGGTGCCAGCCGATCGAGAGCGCGTGTCGACATCGCGATGTCGCGGCTCAGGGCGCGCCAGGCCTCCAGATCGGGGGTGGCCGCGCTGGGCGCACGCTGGGCGAGGTTGGTCGCCAGGTGCCCCAGGCAGCGCGGGATGTAGTCCCCGGCCCCCATGCAGAGCTCGACCTGCTCCACCGGGTTGCCCTGGCTGGCGCGCGTGGCCGCGTCGGCCACCTGGAAGAAGCACTCCTCGCGCCACTGGGCGTTGTCGATCGCGCGGCAGGCCAGCCCTGCGTCCCGCGCGCGCCCGAGCCCCGCCGCGGTCATGCCCGCCTCCGACTGGCACGTGGGCCGCAGCTGCTCGTCCTGGCATGGGGCCACGACGCCCTCCTGGTCCGCCCACGGGTTCAGCACGCCCTGGGTGATGGCGAGGGTGCGGAAGAGCTTGCCGCTGCCGGCGGGGCCCGCGTCGGGATCCTCCCGGTCGATCTGCCAGAGGTGAGGGCGCACGTTCAGGGAGTCGCAGCGCCGGCGGCCCGGGTCGCCTTCCGGGAGCACCGCGCAGGCCTCCTGCGAGTCGCCGGGGAAGGCCTCCACGAGGGCCTGGACCACGATGGCCTGCTCGACCGGCTCGAGCGCGGGCAGGCCGGCGAGCACGGCGGCGCGGTCGGTCTCCCAGCGCGCGGTGCTCCACGTGACGCGGCAGTCCACGTCCCCACAGTCCGCGAGGGCGTCGGGGGGGCCACCGCTGCAGGCGACGAGGAGGGCCAACAACATCGGCCGCAGGGTAACCTCCGCGCCGATGGCTCCCTCGCACCGCCGCAGCCTCCTGGTGGCCCTGCCGGGCGTGCTGCTGGCCCTGGTGGTCTTCGGGCCGGGCCTCGGCACGCTGGGCGAGCGCTTCTTCGGCATCGAGGAGGTCGACTACTTCGGCACGCTGTGGTTCTACGACTTCGCCGCCAACGCGCTCGCGCAGGGCGCGTGGCGCGACCCGGTCGCGTTCGGCCACACCGACCTCTTCTTCCACCCCTGGGGCAAGGACGTCTTCCTCCACACCGGGGCGAACGTGCTCGACGCGGTGGTGGCGGCGCCGCTCTGGTTGGCCCTGGGGGCGGTGCTGGGCTTCAACGCCTGGACGCTGCTCGTGGTGGGGACCAACGCCGCGGGGCTGGCCTGGGCGGCGCGCCCCCTGGTCCCCGACGCCGGGGCGCGGTGGCTGGCCGGCCTGCTCTTCGCGCTCTCGCCGTTCTGCCTCTACGAGCTCGCCGAGGGGCGCCCGACGCAGGGCATCCTGGTGGGCGTGGCGCTGTTCGTGGGGCTGCTGCTCCGGGGAGGGTGGTGGCGCTCGGCGGCCGCTGGCTGCGTGCTGGCGCTGGTGGCCTACCAGTACTGGTACTACGCGTTCTTCTGTGGCTTGCTCGCGTTGGGCCACGGGCTCTGGGGCCTGCGGCCGGCGCGCATCGCGCAGCACACGCTCGCCGCCGGCGTGGCCTTCGTCCTCGTGGCGCCGGTGGCCCTGCCGCTCGCGGCGGCGGCGGCCGACGGGAGCGCTCCTGGCCTGCTCGACACCAACCTCTGGACCGCCTCGTCGGTGAAGGCCCTGACCGTGCAGGGGCACGAGGTCGCCCTGATGGTCTTCCAGCCGTGGCTCCGCCAGTCCGGCTTCTCGCTGCACGAGGACGGTGTGCAGCGCTTCATCGGGCACCAGCGCCAGCTGTCGTGGGTGCTGCTGGTCCTGGTGGGGGTGTGGTTCGTGCGTCCCGGGCGCCTGCCGCGGGGTCTCGCAGCCGCCTGCGCCGTGCCGCTGCTGATCGTCGCGATGGGCCCTCTGGTGGTGGTGGGCGACGGCTTCTTCGTGAACCAGCCCTACAAGGCGCTGGCCGAAGCGCTGCCCTTCGCCCGTCGGCTGTGGTGGCCGGGCCGGGCGCTCGGCCCGGTGATGGTCGTGGGCGCCCTGGTCGCCGCCGTCGCCTTGCATCGGCTGGGCTGGCTGCGGTGGGTGGTCGTGGCCGCCTGGGGCGCCGACCTGAACGCATCGGGCCTCGCGCCGATGCCCACCTGGGACGCGTCGATTCCCGCCGGCTACCGCTGCCTGGCCGACGGGCCGGAGGGCGCGCTGATCGAGCTGCCCTACGGCTGGACCCAGGCGCACCTCTGGTACCAGACCGCCCACGGGCGCCCGATCCTGGGCGGCATGCTCGAGCGGAACCCGGTCTTCCAGCCGGAGGAAGCCACCGCGCTGCGCGTCGAGAACACGCTGATCGCGAGCCTCGTCTCGGAGACCGGCGGGGCCCGCGCACCCGAGGTCATCACGCAGGACGACGTGCAGCAGGTCTACGACCTCGGCTACCGCTACGTGGTGCTGCAGCTCGACGCGATGTTCGCCGGCAACAACGCGAGCCCGCGCTTCCAGCAGGCCCGGCGCACCCAGCTCCGGCGCGCCCGCTACGGCCTGCAGAGCCAGCTCGGAGCCCCGGTCTACGCCGACGAGCGCACCTTGATCTTCGCGCCCTTCGGGGACCCGCGACCCTGCGCAGCCATCGACGAGGACGAGGAGCCCCGGGCCGGCACGCGCGGCCTGGCCACGTCGAGCGTGAAGATGCTGCCGACCGTGAACCTGGATCCCTGGTAGCCCCGCGGGGCAGCCGGTGATCAGCCGCCCGGCTGCACGGGCTCCCCGCGCGTGTCCCACGCCGCGTGCTCCCGATCCTCGGCCACCGGGTCCCCGAGCCGCAGCCGCAGGATGTTCTTGGCGCGCCCCCACTCGAGGTTCGACAGTGCGCTCTTGTGCACCACCACGTAGCGAAAGCCCAGCTCCGCGAGCCGGCTTGCGCCGTCGTCGACCGGCAGCACCAGCTCGGTGGGGAAGGGGACGTCGCGGTTTCGCGCACGCTCGGTGGGGTCCTCCAGCGCGCGGAGCAGCACGCCGACCAGCGGATCCTTGCGGAGATCCTCCTCGATCCACACGTTCACGCCGTAGGGCACCGGCCGCTCGTGGCCCAGCTGCCAGGTCATGTAGTGACGGTTCCAGGTGGTCGCATCGGGGGGCCAGTCCAGCACCGCTCCCGGCTCTTCGAGCTCCGAGAACAGCGCCGGTGTGCGCACGTCCATCGACTGCAGCGGCCACTGCGCCGGGGACACGAACGCCGCCTCGCCCAGGATCACGGCGATGGCGACCCAGCGAGCCACGGGCGGCAACCGCAACGCACCCGCCGCCGCCATCAGCGCCACCAGTGGGATCAGGAAGACCACCATCCGGTAGGGCTGGTGCACCAGACGCACGGGAGAGCCGGGGAAGTACAGGAGCGCGAGCGGCAGCAAGACCGGACCGCCGAACAGCACCGGCAGCTTCTTCGCGAAGGCCAGCCGCGGCCCCAGGGCGAGCACACCGTAGAGCGCGAAGGCCCGACCCAGCGGCCGGACCCGAGGATCCCGAACCAGCCCGAGCACGGCCAGCGACAGCGCCGCCCACCCCACGTAGTTCACGTGCAGGATGCCGGGGTTGCCGTGTTCGACCGTGTCCGGGAAGTAGTAGGCGCCGCCGCGCACGAAGGTCAGCACGTCGGTGGCCGGAAGCTCCGCCAGAGCCCAGCCCGGCGCGGTGTCGCTGTCGACCGCCGCCGCCCCCATCAAGCTCAACCCCACCGCGACGGCCACCGGCACACACAGCGCCACACCCCGTGTGAGGCCTCGAACCACTGCTCCCAGGCGCGGCTGCCAGCCGTCCCCGGGCACGCAACAAGCCACCCACAGACCGGCGAACACCGCGTAGTAGGGCGCCTGTAGAGCGCAGGCCAACAGCGCGAAGCCCAGGTACCACGGGGCTCGAGCGGGCGGTGGACGGCCCTGTGGATCCAGCCCGAGGCCGCGGATCGCAGCCCACGTGAACAGCACCACCGGCCACAGCCCCAGGTACTCCGAGAGCCCCGAGTGCAACAGGCCGAGCACGAAGGGATGCCCGGCGACCACCACGGTCGCGAGCGGCGCAGCCTCGCGTCCCAGCAGGTCGCGCGCGGCCAACCAGGTCGCCAGCGCCGTGCCGAAGACCTGCACGAAGAGCAGGCCGTTCCAGGCCATCGGGAAGCCGAGGAGGCGCAGCGGAAGCGCGATCAGGGCGCCCAGCGGGTCGACGTACCAGAGACGCAGCGCGTCGGGGAAGTGGCTCATGTTCGTGGAGGTGGGCAGGCGGCCCTCGAGCAGCTCCCGACCGAACCACCAGGTGCCCCAGTAGTGGTCGGCCAGGTCGCCATAGGGGTGCCCGATGGCCTGCTGCGTCCACACGCCCGGCCCTTCCGCGGGCCACGTCACCAACAGCGTGAGCACCACCAGCCCCGTCAGCACCGCGACCGGCCTCACTCCCCCTGCTCCCGCTCGATGCGGCGTCGCACCATGGGCGGCAGCGTCTGGATCCGCCGATCGCGCTCGGCGTCGGTCTCCTTGGCGAAGGCCTCCTCCGGCGGGATGACGGGGGGAACGTCCTTGTTCAGGGGTCGCCAGCCCAGGCTGTGCACGCTCGCGGCGTGAGGATCGATCCCCCCCTCCTGGGTCACGTACTCCGAGGGCACCGCAAAGCTCTCGAAGGCGACGGAGTCGACGCCGGTCCAACTCGCCACGTCCCAGACCTGCAGCGCGTCCTGCTCGTGCACCGGCTCGCCGAACAGGGCGGTCAAGGTCTGCGCGTGCAGCTCCGCGAGGTCGCCGAGCTTGCCGGGGAAGAACTCCGCGCTCACGGTGATCAGCCGCAGACCGTCGGCCTCGAGCGCCTCGAAGCTGGCCGCGTCGAGCTCCACGGTCCCCACCTCCTCGCCGAGCTCCTGGCGGTGCAGGGCATCGAGCAGCGGGTGCCCTGCGATCCAGTCGTCCCAGGCGTCTGGGCGCACGCGCTCCACCCACATCGCGTGGCCGTTGGCGAGGGTCTTGCCGTGGACCCATTGGTACGACAGCGACTGTTGGGAGCGCGTGATCTGCGACGACAGAGGCAGCTCGAGCAGCACGTCGCCCTCACGCTCCGCGAGCTCGGCGTAGGCCTCCGGCTCCTCCCACCAGCTGGTCACCACGCCCAGGTTGGCCGCGCGCGCCGAGAGCTCCATCGGGAGCAGGGCCACGAGCGCGGCCACCGCGTGCGGCTTGAACTCGCCGGCCGCCCTCAGGACCCGCTCCACACCGAGCGCGGCGAGGGGCACGAGCGCGATCGTGAGCGCCGCGATGTGCCGGTAGGGCCACCAGAAGCGCCGGAGCAGGCCCACGCCGCCATACGCGGCCAGGTACGGGGCCGGGAGTCCGCTGTCGGAGCCGTCGGGGAGCAGGAGGTGCGGACCGAGGGCGAGGAGGTAGAACAGCAGCGCCGCCAGCGCCAGCCCGCGCTGCAACGCGCTCCACGGGCGCCTCAGGCCCGCCAGCGCGAAGCCCGTGAGCAGCCAGGGCAGCACGATCGTGGACAGCGCGCCGGTGCCGCTCGAGAGCGGGAAGGTCACCGGGAGCCCGCTCTCGATCGCGAGCACGTGGGGGAAGCCCTCGTCGACCGTGCCCGGAATGCCCGCCCAGTGGCTGAGGAACACCGCGAGGAAGGGCACCGTGCCCGCCACCGCGAAGGGCAGGAAGCGCAACAGAGCAGGCACCGAGGGGCGGAAGGCCCACAGGACCGCCCCGAAGAGCGCCGCCCACAGCCCGTAGTACCAGTACATGAACGCGCAGGCCGAGTAGAGCGCTCCGGCCGCCGCCGCGCGGCCCCAGCTGGGTCGATCGAGCAGCCGGATCCAGCACGCGAGGAAGAACGCGAACCAGTAGAGCGGCCCCTGCGCGAAGCGCGCGCAGCCCAGCTCGAAGGCCACGTACGGACACCACGCGAGGAACAGCCCGCCCACCAGCGCCGCCGCTGCGGAGGCGCCCGCAGCGCGGGACAGCGCGAAGCCGCTCAGCCCGTTGAGCACGATCAGGATCGCCACCCAGGCGGTGGCCGATCCGGGCCAGTCCATCCACAGAGCGACCAAGGTGTAAGGCACCGCATCCGACCCGTTCCCGGCGAGCCACGGGCCGTCGCCGATCGGGTGGTAGTAGCGGCTGTTGTGCACGATGGAGCCGCCGCCGGTCAGCTCCTCGGGCAACCAGCGGTAGAGCCAGTGGTTGGAGATCATGTCCGGGTGCATCCAGTCCCCGACCACGCCGTGGTCGAGATCGAGCCACGCCGGGTAGAGCTGGAAGAGCGCCGCCGCCGCGTAGAGCGCGGTGGCTGCGGCGAGCCAGGGAAGGCTGGACTTCACCGCCCCTTGCGCTTGCCCTTGCCGACCTTCACCTCGGCCGAGGCCTTGCCGTCGTCGGCCTCGACCTTCACACCGTCCTCGCTCACCTCGATGTCGACCTGGTCGCCTTCACCGTCGGTGACCTTCACCCCGTCGTCGCCCACCGTGATCTTGGAGCCGTCGGCACCGTCGATCACCACGCCGTCTTCGGTGACGTTGATCTCGCCCGCGGGCGACTTCACCTCGACCCCGTCGTCGGTGACGGTGACGTCACCGGCCGGGCTGGTGACCTCCACGGTCTCCCCCTCGACGTCGACGCCGTAAGGGCAGCCGAGCAGGAGCATGAGGGACGCGAACATGGGGACCTCCAGGCGGCGCATGCCGCAGACCGGGGCATCCTACGACAGGCGAGGATCTCCCGGCGCGTTCAGCGCGCTGCACTCAGTCCCAGGTCGAGTCCGCGCCACCCCAGGCACCCTGGTCGTTGTTGGTGCCGTCGTCGTCGTCGTAGACCGCGGAGGGGTTGCCCGCGTCGACCGAAGGCGAGGTGGAACGCAGCGACCAGTCGTCGTTCTGATCGTTGCCGTCGTCGGTGACGTCGGTGAACAGCGGGTTCGCGCTCAGGTTGCCGCTCGACCCGGTCGGGTCGCTCGTGCCGTCGTACTCGCCGCCGCCGTTGCCATAGACGTTGTTGTAGCTGCCGCTGAAGCTCCCGGCGTCCACGGTCACCCCCGCGCCGGTGCCAGCGCCGTAGACGATGGAGTTGATCACCGTGCCGGTGGAGCTGCCCGAGAGGTAGAGGCCGCCGCCGACCGGGGCGTCGTCGCCGCCATGGGTGACGTTCTCCTCGGTCACGGTCGCGTCGATGGCGAGCACGCCGCCGCCGACCGCGGTGGCGCTGTTCCAGGTGCTGGCCACGTTGGTCAGGCTCAGGCTCCCGCCGTCGACCTGCACGCCGCCCCCGTTCTCACCGACGTTGCTCGCGATCCAGGCGCGCTCCACCGAGAGGCTCGCCGTCGCGTCGACGTAGATGGCGCCGCCCTCGTCCGCCGAGTTGTCCCAGAAGTCCACGTCGCCGATGGTCAGGTTGCTCGCGAGCACGCACAGCCCACCGCCGTAGCTGTAGTAGGTGTAGGTGTCGTCGCCCGAGGTGGTGTTGGCCGGCGCGACCACGTCGTTGTCCTCGATGACCAGGTCGGCCAGCGTCGGCGTGGCCCCGTCCACGTAGATGCCACCGCCGCAGAAGGTGGTGTAGAAGTCGGTGCAGGTGTCACCCGACCCGCAGCTGTAGCTCGACGAGGTGGTGCTCTCGTAGCCGGAGCCCCCGGTCAGCGTGAAGCCGCGGAGCTCGGCCCCTGCGCCCTCGCCATCGGCGAAGGTGACCACCGGGCCGGCGCCGTTGGCGTCGATCGTGGTCTCGCCGTTGCCGTCGACCGCCGTGACCAGCACGTCCTTGCCGCCGAAGTCGATGGTCTCGGTGTAGGTGCCGCTCTCGACCACCACGCACTGGCGCGCGCCGTCGATGCCGTCCTGCACGCTGTCGTAGGGCCGGTCGATCGTGCCGCTCATCGAGCCCGATGCGTTCGCGTCGACGTACACCGGCTCACTGGAGTCGCTGTCGTCGCAGTCCCAGTCGTTCGAGACCACGTCGCAGTGCAGGTCGTAGCTGCTGGCGTCGCCGAAGCCATCGCCGTCGTCGTCCGCGTAGCCGTACTCGGCGTCGATCGCGTCCTCGTCCACGGTGCTGTCGCAGTCGTTGTCCACCTCGTCGCAGCTCTCGGCGGCGCTCGGGTAGCTGGTGTCGTCGCTGTCGTCGCAGTCACCATCGACGTCGGACCACGAGGCACTCGGCGCGTCGCACGACGTGGTCGCCGGTCCGGCGCCGTAGCCGTCGCCGTCGCCGTCGCTGTACCAGTCGGTCGCGTCGTCGGCGTCGTCGTCCACGATCCCGTTGCAGTCGTTGTCCGCGTCGTCGCAGACCTCGTCCTCCAGCGGGTTGCTGTTGGCGTCGTCGTCGTCGCAGTCGGAGTCGTTGGCCACCCAGCCGCTGGGCTGGTCGCAGGCCTCCTGGTCGCTCCGCGCGTCGCCGTAGCCGTCGTTGTCGGCGTCCTCGTACCAGGTGTCCTGACCGCTCACCGAGTCGTCCGCGTCGTCGTAGAGCCCGTCGCAGTCGTTGTCGATGTCGTCGCACACCTCGGTGCCGCCGTCGTTCACGAGGCGGTTGCCGTCGTCGCAGTCCTCGCACGCCGGGTAGCCGTCGCCGTCGTTGTCCTCGTAGGCGGTGTACCCGTCGCAGTTGTAGTCGAGATCCGTGTCGCAGGACTCCGACGCGCCCGGGTGGTAGGCGGCGTCGGCGTCGTCGCAGTCCCCTCCCACGCTCGTGTAGCCGTTGGGCTCGTCGCACGCGGTGCGGGCGTCGGCGTCGTTGCCGTAGCCGTCGCCGTCGGCGTCCCGGTAGAACGCGGAGGCGCCGATGGCGTCCTCGCCGTCCACGGTGCCGTCGCAGTCGTTGTCGACGCCGTCGCAGATCTCGGAGGCGTCCGGGCTCACGCTCGCGTCGGCGTCGTCGCAGTCGCCCTGGCGCTCGGTGTAGCCGTCGCCGTCGTCGTCGTCGGTGTCGGAGCCCACGGAGCCGTCGTCGGTGTCGCCGGAGTCGCCCTCGTCGGGGCTCTCGTCCGCGTCGGAGTCGCCGTCGCCGTCGCCGTCGCCAGGGGTCTCGGTCGTGCCGGTGTCGTAGGCGGCCTTGTCGTCGCAGGCGACGGTCAGGGTGAGCAGTCCGGAGACGAGCATCAGGGGAAGGGTGCGCATGGAGTCCTTGCCTCGGGAGGTGTCGCTGCTAGAGCCAGGAACCGTCAGGACCGCCGTAGGCGCCCTGATCGTTCCGACTCCCGTCCTCGTCGTTCATCGCCGGCGCGGGGTTGCCGGCGTCCTTCGACGGGGACATCGGGGCCAGGCCCCAGTTGTCGTTGTTGGGGTTGCCGTCGGAGCTCACCGACGAGAAGTCCGGGTCGGAGCTCAGGTTCCCGCTGGTTCCGGTCACGTCGGTGGTGCCCTCGTACTGCCCACCGCTGTTGCCGTAGACGTTGCTGTAGCTGCCGCTGTACGAAGAACCGCCGTCGACCTTCACGCCTTCTCCCGTGCTTCCGTACACGATGGTGTTCTCGACGCTGCCCACCGAGCTTCCGGAGAGGTAGAGGCCCCCGCCCTGCGCGGAGCTGTTGCCGCCCAGGGTGACGTTGGTGAGGGTCGCGGTGCCGTCTGCGACCAGCAGGCCGCCACCGGCGAGATCGGCCTCGTTCCAGGCCAGCAGCACGTTGGTCAGGCTGACCGCGCCGCCGTCCACCTGGACCGCACCACCGCTCTCGCCCGTGTTGCCCACGAAGCTCGACTGCTCGAAGGCCGCGCTGCCGGTGCTCTCGATGTAGACCGCGCCGCCCTCGTCGCCGGAGTTGTCGGCGAAGGTGACGCCCGTGAAGGTCACGTTGGCGTTCCGCACGCACGCGCCGCCGCCGTACCCCAGGTAGGTGTAGGTGTCGTCGCCCGAGGTGCTGTCGGCTGGGGCGTACACCACGTTGTCCTCGACCACGAGGTCGCTGAGCGTGGGGTTCGAGCCGTCGATGTACAGGCCGCCACCGCACCAGGTCGTGTAGTAGTCGGTGCAGGTGTCCCCGGAGCCGCAGGAGTAGGAGCTGGAGCTCTCCTCCTCGAAGCCGGAGCCGCCCGTGAGCGTGAAGCCCGTCAGCACCGCACCGGAGCCTTCACCGCTGGCGAAGCTCACCACCGGACCGCGGCTGTTCCCGTCGATCACGGTCTCGGCGGCGCCGCCGAGGCCGGTCACCATCACGTCGCGACCGCCGAAGTCCACGTTCTCGGTGTAGGAGCCAGCCTCGACCGCCACGCACTCGCGAGCGTTGTCGATGCCGTCCTGGATGGTGGGCCATGGGCGCAACACCGAACCGTCGGAGGCCCCGGACGCGCCATCCACCACGTAGTGGGGCTCGGTCGCGTCGCCGTCGTCGCAGTCGGCTCCGTTGGTCACACCTTCGTCGCAGCGCACCGCGTAGGTGGCGCTGTTGCCGAAGCCGTCGCCGTCGTCGTCGAGCCAGCTCGCGGTGCCGTCCTTGGCGTCCTCGTCGACCACACCGTCGCAGTCGTTGTCGTCGTCGTCGCAGGTCTCGTCGGCGCCCGGGTAGGTGAAGGGGTCGGTGTCGTCGCAGTCGCCGGCCACGCTGGTGTAGCCGTCGTTGTCGGCATCGCCTTCGCTGCCGCCGTCGCCACCGTCTCCGCCGTCCTCGCCATTGCCGCCGGACGACTCCTCGGCGGCTTCGTCCGCGTCTTCGTCCGAGTCCCCGTCGACGTCGTCGAGGTCCGACACGCCGGTGTCGTAGTCGGTCTTGGCCAGGTCGCAGGCCACCGTGCTGGTGAGCAGGAACGCCGTCAGGATCATCGGAATCGAACGCATGGGAACACCCCAGAGGAGCGGCGTTCTACTTGGCGCCCGAGGCCCTGATTGTCACCGAATGTCACGCGGCGTGATGTCTCGCGACCCGAGGCTGCGAAGATCCAAGAACTCCAACACAGCAGGGCCGTTCCAGGCCGGGAGCTCTACTCCCAGTCCGCCCCAGGTCCACCCCAAGCGCCCTGATCGTTGGCGGTACCATCGGCGTCGTCGTAGCTGGACGAGGGGTTGCCGGCGTCGATCGAAGGCGAGCCCGCCCCCAGGCTCCAGTCACCGTTCGCCCAGTCGACGAAGAGCGGATCGGAGCTGATGTTGCCGTTGGTGCCCGTGGGGTCGGTCACGCCGGTGAAGTCGCCGCCCGCGCTGCCGTACACGTTGTTGTAGGTGGCAGACAGGGTGGCGGTGCCGTCGCTGTACACGCCTTCACCGGTCGCAGCGCCGTACACGATGCTGTTGCGCAGCGTCATCGCAGTGCCCGACAGGTACAGCCCGCCGCCCGTGGGCGCGTCGTCGTTGCCCAGGGTCGCGTTGATGACGTAGGCGGTGCCGTCGATCGCCGTGATCCCGCCGCCGGTGGCCGTGGCGGTGTTGTCGGTGACGGCCACGTTCTCGAGGTAGAGCGTGCCGCCATCGAGCTCGAGGCCCGCGCCGTTGTCGGCGGAGTTGCCCTGCACCCAGCCCTGCTCGAAGGTGACCGAGCTCGACGCGTCGATGTACAGACCACCACCTTCCTCGGCGTCGTTCCGCAACACGTCCACGCCCGACAGGCTCAGCGTGGTGTTCAGCGCGCACAGGCCGCCACCGTAGCTGTAGTAGGTGTAGGTGTCGTTGCCGTCGGTGGTGTCTTCGTCCGCGGTGACCGTGTTGTCCTGCACGATGATGTCGGTCAGTGTGGGCGTGGCACCGTCGAGGTAGAGGCCGCCGCCGCAGGTCGTCACGTAGTAGTCCACGCAGGTCTCACCCGAACCGCACGAGCTGCTCGAGGAGGTGGTGGACTCGTAGCCCGAGCCGCCCTCGAGCGTGAAGCCGACGAGCTCCGCGCCGCTGGACTCGCCGCTGTTCATCGTGACGACCGGCGCGCTCTGGCCCGATGCGTTGATGGTGGCGGAACCGGAGCCGCCCAGCGACTCCACGAGCAGGTCGTTGCCCCCGAAGTCGATCGCCTCGTAGTAGGTGCCGTCCGAGACCAGCACGCACTGCGTGGCGGCGTCGATGCCTTCCTGGATGGTGAGCCAGGGATCGTCCAGGGAGCCGACCGACGCCAGCGTGCCGGCGAGCGCGTCCACGTACTGCGGGTTGGCGCTGTCGCTGTCGTCGCAGTCCCAGTCGTTGTCGACCGCGGCGCAGTGCAGGTCGTAGTCGGAGCCACCGAAGCCGTCGCCGTCGTCGTCCTCGTAGCCGTAGCTGGCGTCGATCGCCGCCTCGTCCACCGTGCTGTCGCAGTCGTTGTCCGCGCCGTCGCACACCTCGTCGGCGCCCAGGAAGGTGGCGCTGTCCGTGTCGTCGCAGTCCGAGTCGTCGGCCACGTAGCCGGAGGGCTGGTCGCACATGGTCTGGCTGTCGGTCGCGTCGCCCTGCTCGTCGCCGTCGTCGTCGGCGTAGTAGGTGCCGGCATCGACCGCGTCGCTGTCGGCGTCGCCGTCGCAGTCGTTGTCGACGTCGTCACAGACCTCGACAGCGTCCGGGTTGACCGCGCTGTCGCCATCGTCGCAGTCGCCGCTGGCCACCGCGTAGCCGGACAGCAGATCGCAGTCGATGGTGCTGGTGCCGGTGCCGTAGTCGTCTCCGTCGCTGTCGACGTACTGGGTGATCACGTCCACGGCGCCCGTCTCGTCGACGGAGCTGTCGCAGTCGTTGTCGATGCCGTCGCAGTACTCGTCTGCACCCGGGTAGATGTCGCTCGAGAGGTCGTCGCAGTCGGTGGCGTCGGACACGTGCCCGCTGGGCTGGTCGCAGGACTCGGTGCTGTCGTCGGCGTCGCCGTAGTCGTCGCTGTCGTCGTCGGCGTACCAGGTGCTCACGTCGGCCGACGTGTCGGGGTCGACCGAGCCGTCGCAGTCGTTGTCCTGCTCGTCGCACACCTCGGTGGCGTCGGGGTTCACGTCGGCGGTGCTGTCGTCGCAGTCGCCGGGATCGGCGACGTAGCCCGAGGGCTGCTCGCAGGCCTGCAGCGTGGGCGTGTTGCCGTAGCCGTCGCCGTCGCCGTCGTAGTACCAGAGGGCCGCATCGGCCGCGTCGGGCTCGTCCACGGTGCCGTCGCAGTCGTTGTCGACGTCGTCGCAGACCTCTTCGGCGTCGGGGCTGATCGTGCGGTCGCTGTCGTCGCAGTCCTGGAGGTCGTCGACGTAGCCGCTGGGCGCGTCGCAGGCCTCGGTGGTGCTGTCCGGGTCGCCGAAGCCGTCGCCGTCGCCGTCGCTGTACCAGGTGTCCTGGCCGATGGTCGAGTCGTCGGCGTCGTCGATCAGGCCGTCGCAGTCGTTGTCGTCGTCGTCACAGACCTCGACGCCGTCCGGGTTGACCTGCGCATCCCCATCGTCGCAGTCCTCGCAGGCCGGGTGGCCATCGCCATCGGCATCCTCGTACCCCACGCTGCCGTCGCAGTTGTAGTCGTTGGGATCGTCGCAGGACTCCTCGGCCTCGGGGTGGTAGGCCGCGTCGCCGTCGTCGCAGTCGCCGCCGGACGCCACGAAGCCCACCGGCTCGTCGCACTGCTGCACCGCGTTGGCGTCGTCGCCGTAGCCGTCGCTGTCGCCGTCGAGGTACCAGGTGCTCGCATCGCTGGCGTTGTCGTCGGTCAGGCCGTTGCAGTCGTTGTCGACGCCGTCACAGACCTCTTCGGCGCCCGGGGACACCGACGCATCCTCGTCGTCGCAGTCGCCCTCCTCGACCGTGTAGCCGTCCTGGTCGGCGTCGGTGCCCCCGTCGCCGCTGTCGCCACCATCACCGCCGTCGCCGCCGCCAGCGGTGTCGTCTTCCACAACGGTTCCGGTGTCGGGCAGATCCGACTTCTCACAAGCGGTCAACACCAGGGTCAGGGTCGAGCCGATCAGCATCAGGGCGCGCATCAGGAAGCCTCCGAGCGCGCGAACTTAGCAGCGAATTTTCGGCGTGCGCAACAAAAGGTGACATCCGTTCTTTCAGTCCCGCGAGGCCGGTGGGTCGAACCCTCGCAACCCAAGAGGAGCCACCATGAACCGCACCGCCCTGACCCTGACCTCCCTGACCTCCCTGGCCGCCTTCACCGCCTGTGGCGAGCTCGCCGAGCCGCGCGACGTGATGGGCAACTTCGAGGTCGCCTACAGCGACAACCTGCGCATCTACATCGACGGCGAGCTGGTCGCCGAGGTGGAGGCCGGCTCCGAGGAGCTCATCGAGTGGAACGGCGAGAGCTTCGAGCTCACGCAGGTGTGTGGGGAGGAGGGCAACGAGTGCCCCTCGGAGGCCTACTGGCGAGACGCCGCCGTCGATCAGCCGTGGGGGCCGGAGTACGGCCTGTTGAACTTCGTGAACCTCGACGACGAGCGCGGCAGCCCCGGTCAGCGCATGGGCGGCTCCATGGCCGACGACGGCAGCTTCACCATGCTCTCCGGCCTCGGGTTGAACGGCAACGCGGCCTGCCAGGTGCTCGGCGTCGGCACGGTCGAGGGCCAGTTCAACGACGACGCGAGCGCCATCGAGGACGGCATGGTGGTCTTCACCTGGGCCGGCCAGTGCCAGCTCGGCGACAACCTCACCGTGCACACCGAGCTGCGCCTGGAGACCGACTTCACCGCCGCCAGGATCGGCGACTACGACGTGAGCTCGGTCACCCCCGAGGCCCCGATCGACGAGGAAGGCCTCGAGGTCGATCCCGAAGAGCCCGCGGGCGAAGCTCTGTAGCGCACGGCCTGCGCTCCACGCGCAGCTGCGGGCTCGCCTTCGGGCGGGCCCGCAGTCGTTCAGACGGCCGCCGCCTCCAGACGAGCCAGCTCCTGGGCACGCACCCCCAACAGGCTGACGTGCACGCCCGCGAGCCGCAGCTCCTGGGTGGCCTTGTTCGCCGCGTAGAGCATCGCGAGCAGCGCCCCACAGCCGAAGAGGAAGCCGATCAACAGCACCAGCATCACCGTGGTGCCGCTGCCGCCCGCGTCGCGGCCCGTCCGGTACGCGTAGATCAGCCCGCCCACGTTGCCGATCAGCGCCGCCGTCCCCCCGAGGATCGCCACCAGCAGGCCGGCTTCTTCGTTGACCGTGGCCACGAAGATGCCGGCGAACGCCACCGCGACGCCCGCGAGCGAGAGCAGGATGCACTGGTTGAGGCGCCGAAAGCTGCGCGCGATGGACGCGAGCCGCACGTAGTCGTGGGGCTCCAGGAGGATCTGCATGCGCGCTCCGCGTGCCCATCGTAGACCACGTGGCCAGCACGAGGAGCCGAGCCCCGGCCCGCGACGGTTAGCGTTCCGTGATGCTCCTGCTCCTCGCCTGCGCCCCCGATCCGGGTCCCGCCTACGCGGTGCCGGTCGGCGCCACCGCCGGCTGGTACGAGCCTCTGAGCACGCTCACGACCTTCCCCGATGACCTCCACACGGTGGACACCGACGACGGCCTGCAGGTCGCGTTCGCCGATCAGGCCGGCGACGACCTCCGAGCCCAGATCCCCAGCGACTTCACCCTCGTCGAAGCGCTGGAGGAGCTGGACGGTTGGAGCCTCGCCGCGGGGATCGTGCTGCGCTTCACAGCGCCTCTGGACCCCGACTCGCTCACCGACAGCACCGTGCGGCTCGTCGAGTTGGCCACCGGCAGCGAGCACGCGATCGAGCTCGAGCTCACCGACGACGACGCCACGCTCATCGCCACGCCGCTCTTCCCGCTGGCACCAGGAACGGCCTACGGGCTGGCCGTGGCGGGAGCCCTCGACGCCGAGGGGCGCGAGGTGTACCCCAGCCCCGACCTCCACGGCCTGCTGCGCGCCGACCCGTACCAGGATCCGCTGCTGCAGCGGCTCCACGGGCGCTACGCAGCCCTCACGGCGGCCACCGGCTGGGGAGCCGACGAGGTGGATGCAGCCACGGTGTTCACCACGCAGACACTCGACGGTGCGGACGCCCAGGTGCAGGCGGAGCTCGCCGACCACACCCCGTCCCTCGCCGCGCTCGGGTGCACCGACGAAGGCGACGTGGTGAGCTGCGAGGCGAGCCTCGAAGCCCTGGACTTCCTGGGCGACGACCACGTGCTCGCCGAACCCACCGCCCAGCAGACCTACACGCTGCCGGTCAGCATCTGGCTGCCGAGCGGCGCGGACGGCCCCGTCCCCGTGGTGATCTACGGGCACGGTCTGGGGGGCAAGCGCAGCGAAGGCAAGGGCGTGGCCCGGACCCTCGCGGCCGCGGGCCTGGGGGTTGCCAGCATCGACGCGCCCAGCCACCACGAACACCCGGCCGGCGCGCCGGACGAGGACTTCTTCTGGGTCTTCGACTTCTTCGGGATCGACGTCTACGAACAGAGCTTCGAGGTCCGGCGGCTGCGCGACGGCTGGCGGCGTGCGGCGTGGGACAAGCTCCAGCTCGCCGAGGCGTTGCGCAGCGAGCCCGACCTCGACGGCGACGGTGCGAGCGACGTGCTTCCGAGCCCGATGGGCTACGCGGGGCACAGCCTGGGCGGGATCATGGGGCCCCAGCTCCTCGCCCTCGACGAAGGCATCACAGCTGCGGAGCTGGCCACCCCCGGCGGGCGCGTCACCGAGATCGTGCACCGCGGCGAGATCTTCGCGCCCATGATCGCGCTGATGGCCCCCGAGGGCACCTCCCAGGGCGAGGTCGACCGCTTCTTCCCCATGCTGCAGGCCGCCGTCGAACGCGGCGACGCCGTGCACCACGTGGGCGCGGTCCTGAATGGCGAACGCGACCTGCTCCTCACCCAGGTGCTCGACGACGACATCATCCCCAACGCCTGCACGCGCGTGCTGGCACGGGCCGCGGGCGTCGAGCACGCCGATCCGATCCTCCAGGAGGTCGCAGGCCTCGACGAGGCGGGAGCGCTGCCGCTCGCAGCGAACCTCGACGGGCGCACAGGCTTGCTCTACCAGTTCGACGAGATGGTCGACGACGGCGTGCTCCAGGACGCCACCCACACCCACATCCACGGCTCGGACTCCGGCGTGGCCCAGTACCTCCACTTCTGGCAGACCTGGCTCGACACCGGGGTCGCCGAAGTGGTCGACCCGATGACGGAGGCGCCATGATCGCGCTCTTGATGGCCTGCCAGCACGGCACCGACACCGCGCTGGCCGAGCTCGCCCCCCGCGGCGACTGCAACCCCGTGATGGACAGCCACTGCCTGCTCCCCTTCCCGTCGAGCTTCTACCTGAGCGAGGACCCCGCCACCGGCACCGGCTACCGCATCGACTTCGCCGAGGGCAGCCTGCCGGTGAACGTCGACGGCGCCGGCATCGATCCGGCCCCCTACGCGCGGAAGGACGGCTTTCCCGTGATGGGGTCGCTCGTCGCCCTCTTCCCGGGCGCCTCCATCGAGGGCGTGATCGGCCACCAGGACCTCGGCGCCTACCTCGACGACGACGTGAAGACGGTCATCGTCAACGCCGACACCGGCGAGCGCGTGCCCCACTGGGTGGAGCTCGAGGCCCGGGCCGAGCAGGACGACCGCCGGGTGCTGCTGCTCCGACCCGCCGTGCCCTTCGACCACGCCACCCGCTACGTGGTCGGCCTCCGCGGGCTGGTCGACGGTGGCGGCGCGCCCATCGACACGCCCACGGGGTTCGCCGACCTGCAGGCGGGAAGCTCCGACGACGACGATCTGCTTCGGCAGCAGGACCACTACGACAGCGTCATCTTCCCCGTTCTCGACGACGCCGGCTTCGCGCGCGACGAGCTGCAGCTCGCCTGGGACTTCGTGACCGCGTCGGCCGAGCACGAGCTGGGCCCCGCCGTCTGGCTGCGCGACGACGCCCTGGAGCGGACCGGCGACGCACCGAGCTACCGCATCGAGAGCGTCGAGGACCGGGACTGCAGCGAAGGCGGCTGGGGGCGCGAGATCCTCGGCGAGCTGACCGTGCCCAGCTACCTCGAAGACCACGGCCCCGGCGGTCGCATGGTGTTCGACGGCGATCAGCCCGTCTACGTCGAGGACGTGGAGGTGGGCTTCGACATCCTCATCCCCTGCACGCTGCTCGAGGAGCCGCGCGCGGGCTGGCTCGTGCAGTACGGGCACGGGCTGCTCAACCACCAGGGTGAGATCGACACGAGCTGGCTGGCCGACACCGCCGAGGAGCTGCCCGGCATCGTGTTCGCGCTGGACTGGACCGGCATGTCGGCCACCGACTCCGGCGCCATCACGCTGATGATGATCGACGGCGGCAGCGACTTCGGCCAGATCCCCGAGCGCCTGATGCAGGCCTGGGCGGAGTTCGCGATCGGGGCCCGGATGATGCAGGGCCCCATGCTCCAGGACGACGCGCTGGCGGTGGACGGCACACCGGTGCTGAGCATGTCGAACGGGCTGGTCTTCTACGGCCTCAGCCAGGGCGCGGTGATCGGCGGCGGCTACACGGCCTACAGCCCCGACGTGAAGCGCGCTGTGCTGATGGTGCCCGGAGCGCCCTTCTCGCTGCTGTTGACCCGTGCGTCGGGCTTCGACGTGTTCCTCGACATGATGAAGGTGATGTACGAGGACTGGGCGGACATCAGCGTGCTCATCCACCTGTTCGAGGTGCTCTGGGCCACCGGAGAGACCGGCGGCTGGTCGCCCTTCCTCCAGACCGGTCTCTGGGACGGCACCCCCGGCAAGGAGGTGCTCATGCAGATCGCGATCGGCGACGGCTCGGTGAGCGAGCTCGGCGGCCACCTCGTCGCGCGGACCGTGGAGGCCACGCTGGTCGAGCCGGCGAATCGCAGCATCTGGGGCCTCGAGAGCGCGGCCACCCCCTTCACCGGCTCGGGGGTCATGGAGTTCGACTACGGCGAGGTCGCGCCCGTCGAGGCCGACCACAACGCCTACGGCGAGGGCTGGTCCGACCCGCACAACAACCCGCCCCGCAGCGAGCCCGGGCGCCAGCAGATCGTGCACTTCCTGCAGACCGGCGAGGTCGAGCACTTCTGCGACGGCCCCTGCGACCCGGAGTGACCACCTGGGTGGTCAGATTTCCAACCGGTTGGAAATCTGTCCACCTGACCAACGCTCAGTCGCAGGGCCCGTAGACCACCACCCGTTCGTAGGGCTCGTCGCTGAGGCCCCAGGGCGCGTAGGTCTCGAGGGGCGGCGTGCCCGCGATCAGGAAGGCGTGCAGGTTCGCGCGTCCATCGCGGGTGTGCACCCGCGGTCCAGCGCGCCGATCCGGCACCTCGTAGCTCCAGAGCTCCGCCAGGCAGGTGCCCGGGTCCGAGGTCTGCGGCCAGGGGTTCTGGGCGGTCGCGAAGATCGGCCCGGGCGCGCCGTCCTCCTCGAGCGGCTCCCACCCCGCCGCCTCCAGGGTGTGCTGCCAGCCCCAGTGCCCGGCGAAGCGTCCACCCTCCGGGAACGCCTCGATCACGGCCAGGGCTGCGTCGCGCTGGGCCTTCGCGAAGGCGCGATCGTCCAGGCTCAGCAACAGCCCGATCACCGCCTGCGCACCGATCACCACCCCGATCACCGCCCTCCGCGGCTTCAGCCTCAGGCCCGCCACGGCGACTGCGGGCAGGAACGGCAGCCAGTAGCGCGCTGCCGTGAAGCGCAGGGTGAGCAGGAAGAACAGCCCGCCGATCACCCACGCCGCCACGATCCGATCGTCGCGGGAGCGGGCCCGCACCTTGGAGAGGTCGGCGGCGCCCAGGGCGACGAAGGCCACCGTCAACAGGGCGCCCAGACCGCCGATGTCCGAGATCCAGACGGCGCCGAGGCCGATCAGGGCACCCAGGCCACCGGCCACCAGCGACCACCGGCTCCTCACCAGCGGAAACAGCCCCGCGCCCCCGAGCATGGCGAGCGCCGCCGCGAGCTTTCGGAACACGTCACGCGGCGTGTTGGCCACACCCTGGAAGCTGGTCATCGCGACGAAGTGCGACTCGCCGTAGGCCAGGAGGTCGTGGGCGGTGAGCGCCAGGAAGGGCACGAGCGCAAGCGCTCCCAGGGCCACGCCGCGGACGCCGCCTCGCAGCCCACCGGCGAGCATCAACAGGGGCACCAGGCAGAGGCCCGAGTAGCGGAACAGCGCGGCGCAGCCGGCCAGCAGGGCAAAGGCCCACGCGCGCCGTCCCCGAAGGAACCCGGCCACCCCGGCGACGGCGCAGGCGAACAAGGGCAGGTCGGGGGTGAGCGACTGTGCCGCCAGGACCACGAGCGGTGACGTGCACAGCACCAGCATCGTCACGCGCCCGGCGCCGACCAGCGTCTTGCCGAGCCACCAGGCCCCCCACAGCGCCACCACGAGCCAGGGCCACATGACCAGGTGCTGCACGACCACCCCGGCGTCGGCCACCGGAGCCAGCCACCAGCCGATGCCCGGTGGGTTGGACAGCACGTCGAAGGCGCGCTCTGTGGTGCCCTGCCAGTTGATGTCGATCGCGTGCGGTCGCCATGGATCCGCAGCCGCACCCCGCGCCAACGCGAGGAAGTTGGCGTCGTCCACGTGCACCGGCTTGTTGACGAAGGGCAGCACGAGCCCCATCACGAGCAGAGCGGCGACCGGTGCCCGTTGAGCCATGCGAGAGCCTATCGTCCGGCCGATGTTCCACGTGGAACATCGGATAGGGAAGCGCCGTGAACATGGACGTCGACATCGTGGTCGTGGGTGGCGGGCACGCCGGGGCGGAGGCCGCCGCCGCGGCCGCGCGGCTCGGGCGGCGGGTCGCGCTGGTCACCCTCTCGATGGCACAGATCGGCCGCCTGTCCTGCAACCCCGCCATCGGCGGACTCGCGAAGGGCTGCCTCGTCCGCGAGCTGGATGCCCTCGGCGGCTTGATGGCCCGGGTCGCCGACGCCACCACCGTGCAGTTCCGCCACCTCAACACCCGCAAGGGGCTGGCGGTCCGAGCGAGCCGCGCCCAGGTCGACACCGATCGCTACCCACCGGCGCTGCAGGCAGCCCTGGCAGCCCTCCCGGAGCTGGAGCTCGTGGAGGGCGAAGCCGCGGGACTCTTGCTCCACGAGGATCGCATCGCCGGGCTGGCGCTCACCGACGGGCGCCGGCTGCTCGCCCCGAAGGTCGTGCTCACCACGGGCACCTTCCTGTCGGGTCGGATGCATCGAGGGAGCCACACGCAGGCCGGCGGTCGCATCGGCGAGGGCGCGAGCTACGCTCTCTCCACGTCCTTGCGAGGCCTGGGCGTCGCCCTCGGGCGGCTGAAGACCGGCACCCCACCGCGCCTCGCCCGCGACTCCGTCGACTGGTCCGCCTGCGAGGAACAAGACGCGCTGACGGGCTTCCACTTCTCCTTCCAGCCGCCCGCGGTCCGGCTCCCGCAGATCCCCTGCCACATCACGTACACCACGGAAGCCACCCACGCGCTCATCCGCGAGCACCTCCACACCTCCGCGATGTTCAGCGGCGCGATCGAAGGCACGGGGCCACGCTACTGCCCCAGCATCGAAGACAAGGTGGTGCGCTTCGACCGCCCACGTCACCAGCTCTTTCTCGAGCCGGAAGGACTCGACTCCGACCGCGTGTACGTCAACGGCCTGTCCACGTCCCTCTCCGCCGAGGTGCAGGACGCGCTGCTGCCCACGATCCCCGGGCTCGCGCACGCGCGCATCGTGCAGCACGGCTACGCGGTCGAGTACGACCACGTCGACCCCACCCGCCTCGGGCACGACCTCCAACACGCCGCAGTGCCCGGGCTCTACTTCGCCGGCCAGGTCAACGGAACGAGCGGCTATGAAGAGGCTGCGGCCCAGGGCTTCGTGGCCGGTGTCAGCGCTGCGCTCGACCGGCCCTTCGTGCTCCGGCGCGACCAGGCCTACATCGGCGTCTTGATCGACGACCTCGTCACGCGCGGCATCGGCGGCGAGCCCTACCGCATGTTCAGCTCCCGGGCCGAACACCGGCTCGCGCTCCGGGAAGACAACGCCGACCGTCGCCTGGCCCCCACCGGGCGTGAGCTCGGGCTGGTGGACGACCTCGCCTGGTCGCGGTTCGAGCACAAGATGGACCAGATCGACGCAGCCCGGCGCGCGCTCGAACACACGCTCCGTCCAACCGATACGACCCGACGACGCCTCTCGGAGGCGGGCGTCGGCACGATGAACAAGCCCCTGTCCGCCGAAGAGCTGCTGCGGCGTCCTGGCGTGGACTACGCCACCCTCGCCACGGTCGTCGACCTGCCCGAGCTGGACCCGGAGGCTGCCGAACAGGTCGAGACCGACGTCAAGTACGCCGGCTACCTGGAGCGCGAGGCCCACCGCGCTCGGCGAACAGCGGCCCTGCACGCGGCCGCCCTGATCGACGTCGACTTCGGCCAGGTGCCCGGTCTCTCCACCGAGGTCCGGCAGAGGCTCCAAGCCCACCGGCCCGCCACCCTCGGTTCCGCGTCACGCTTGCCGGGCATCACGCCCGCCGCCATCACCGCGCTCTCGGCCTGGCTCGCCCGGGCGCACCCATGAAGCTCACGCCGGCCGAGACCACCCACCGGGACCTGCTGGAGCGCTGGCGGAAGGTGATGAACCTGGTGGGGCCGGGCCCGATCGACGAACACTTCGAGGACGCCGCTCGCGCCGTGAGCTGGACCTCTCTGAGCGGAGCCTGGGCGGACCTCGGCTCCGGAGCGGGCTTCCCGGGCATCGCCCTGGCCGCCCGTCATCCGGAGGCCCAGGTCACGCTGGTGGAGAGCCGCAGGAAGCGCGCCGCGTTCCTGGACGAGGTGGTCGCGCGCGCCGAGCTCGGCAACGCGAGGGTGCTCTGCGCCCGCTCGGAGATCCTGGATCCTGGCTCGTTGCAGGGAATCGTGTCCCGAGCCTACCGCCCGCCCGCCGCCTACCTCGAGCAGGCGCGCGACCTGGTGGTGTCCGGGGGGCAGGTGCTGCTGCTGGTTGCCCGTCAAGAGCCGATCCACGTCCCTGGCCTCGCGCTGTTCCACGTGGAACGCTACGCGCTCGGCGAGCGCCCTCGGGAGGTCCACGCGTACCGACGGAGCTGATGTTCCACGTGGAACGTCCAGAAAACTGGACGGTAGGTCTTGCCTCGTCAAGAGAAGCGCACTATCGTCCCTCCAGTCCCTCCCCGGGACACTCCCCCCGAGGAACATCTCCCCCGTTCCTCTCCCCCCACCCCGCAGCTCACAGGCATCCCCCCATGTCCCACGTGATCGCTGTCTCCAACCAGAAGGGCGGCGTCGGCAAGACGACCACGACGGTCAACGTCGCGGCCTGTCTTGCCGACGCCGGGCACCCCACCCTCCTCGTCGACCTCGACCCACAGGGCAACGCGTCCTCGGGTCTGGGCCTCCCGAAGGAAGAGCAGGACATGGGCATCGCCGATGTGCTGCTCGGCTTCCGGGAGCTTCGGAGTGTGCTGCGCCCGACCGCGCTGGACAACCTCCACCTCGCCCCGGCCACCCCCGCGCTCGTCGGGGTCGAGGTGGAGCTGACGTCCGCCGAAGGGCGCGAACGCCGCCTGGCCGAGGCCCTGCGCGAGGCCCAGCTCGACTACGACTTCATCCTGATGGACTGCCCGCCCTCGCTCGGCTTCCTCACGGTGAACGCCTTCGCCGCATCCGACGGCGTGCTCATCCCCGTCCAGGCCGAGTACTACGCCATGGAGGGGCTGGGCGACCTGCTCCGCACGATGGTCCAGGTCCAGCGTGGCCTGAACCCCAAGCTCCGCCGGGAAGGCATCGTGTTGACGATGCTCGACACGCGCAACAACCTCTGTCGGACCGTCGAAGAGCAGGTCCGCGGCGTGTTCAAGGGCGAGGTGTTCCAGGCCTCGATCCCGCGCAACGTGCGGCTCGGTGAGGCGCCGTCCCACGGCAAGCCCATCGTGGCCTACGACCCGGACTGCGCGGGCGCCAAGGCCTACCAGGCCCTCGCGACCGAGATCATCGCCCGCCATCCCCGCCCCAAGAGCCTGCAGGAAGCCTCATGAGCACCGCCACCAACGGCACGAACGGCAAGAGCCCCCTCGGACGCGGTCTGGCCGCTCTGATCCCCGACGACGTCTTCGCCCCCGTGGTCGTCGAGGAGCCCAGCGGACTGGCCACGGTGGCCCTCGATCGCATCACCCCGAACCCCGAGCAACCGCGCACGCGCTTCGACCCCGCCGCGCTGGAAGAGCTCGCCGCCAGCATCCGCGAGCACGGCGTGCTCACCCCGCTGCTCGTGCGGAAGAGCGGCGACGGCTACGTCCTCATCGCCGGGGAACGCCGCTACCGGGCCGCCGGCCTGGCCGGGCTCACCGACGTGCCCGTGGTCGTGCACGACACCACCGACGCCGCCATCACGCTCGAGCTCGCGCTGGTCGAGAACCTCCAGCGTGAAGACCTCGATCCCGTCGAGCTCGCGCGCGGCTTCCAGCGCCTGCAGGCGGACTACGGCTACACCCAGTCCGAGGTCGCGGAGCGGGTCGGCAAGGACCGCTCCTCGGTCGCCAACAGCCTGCGCCTGCTGAAGCTCCCGGCCTGGTGCCTCGACCTCGTGAGCGACGGACGGCTCAGCCAGGGCCACGCCAAGGCCCTGCTCGGCGTCGACGACAGCGAGGTGCTGCGGCGCATCGTCTCGAAGGTGCTCGCGGCCGGCCTCTCCGTGCGCGCCACCGAGCGCCTCGTCAAGCAGCGCGCCAACGTGAAGCGCACCGTGAAGGTCGCCCAGCGCCGCGGGGAGGTCGTCACCTACGCCAGCGAGCTGCTCACCCGATCGCTGGGCACGGGCGTGGCCGTGAAGCCGCGCAGCAAGGGCGGCGGCCGCATCGTGATCGACTACGGCGACGACGAGGAGCTCGATCGGCTGATCACGCGCCTCCGCGGCGACCGCTAAGCCCCCATGGCCCGCGACGAAGCGCCGCTGAACGCTCTGCTGGGGCGCGGCGCACACTACAGCGGCGAGCTCGCGTTCGAAGGCCGCGTTCGCCTCGACGGCCACTTCGAGGGCCGCATCTACACCGACGACCTGCTCGAGATCGGCGAGCCCGGGCGCCTGCAGGGCGAGGTGGATGCCGCCCGCGTGGTGGTGTCGGGAACGGTGGACGGAAAGCTGATCGTGCGCGACCGGCTCGTGATCGAGCGGACCGGGACCGTGCACGGAGAGGTGCAGGCCAAGGAGCTCGAGGTGCACCCGGGCGCCACGCTGCGCGCCACGATCACCGCGGGCTGAACGGTGGGCTGAAGCGCCGCGTGCGTGCGGTTCGGGGAGAAAGCGCCTTCCAGCCAAAGAATCGACCTGTTAGGGTCCAGGAATGCGCCCCTTCGTTCTGTTGGCAGCCTGTGGGCAGCCCGCTACCTCTGCCGTGGAGATCGAAGAGCCGGTTCTGACCGAACCGGTGGCCAAGAGCAAGGCCCCCGTCCCCGCACCCGAGCCAGCGCCGTACATGCGCCGCCCGCTCCACTGCTGCGGCGATCCCTTGCTGGAGCCGCTCGTCCAGGCCTACCTGGCCGTGGGCGAAGCCATGGCGGCAGAAGGCGACCTCAGCGCCCCAGTCGCCGCTTTGGTGGCCGAGTCCGCCGGCGTCATCGAGGTCACGAGCACCGCCGATCTGCTGGCGATCGATGCGGCGGTGGGCGCCCTCGCGGGCTGCGCGGACGACGCGTGCTTCGAGCCCTACGGGGCGCTCTCCGGGCTGCTGGCGAGCTACCTCGAAGGCAGCCACTCCGGCGATCTCGACCTCGCGGTGGCGTACTCCAGGCGGCACGACGCCGAATGGATCCAGGACGGTGTGCAGATCCGCTCGCCCTATGGCGACGACGTCGTGAGCTTCGCGTGGGGCTCGCGCGCCAGCGTGATCGCGGCCGACCAGGGCAGCGCCTCCGGCACCAAGCAGGTCGACGAGGAGCCCGGGCCCGCGCCGCTGGACAGCGCAACGGGCGCGGAGGGCTCGCGCGACCAGGTCGCCGCCTCGCAGCCGCCCGAATAGCAGGATGATGCTCGTCGGAATCGCCGGTGGCACCGCCTCCGGCAAGACCACCATCGCGCGCCACGTCGTCGGCGCCCTGGGTGCACGCGCCGCGCTCCTGAGCCACGACCGCTACTACCGCGACGTGCCCGAGCCGCGGGGCTTCAACTACGACCACCCCGATGCCCTCGACAGCGCCCGGCTCGTGCAGAACCTCGACGAGCTCCGTTCCCAGGGGCAGACCGAGCTCCCGGTGTACGACTTCGCGAGCCACCGCCGCCAGGATCGGACCGAACGCCTGCATGCGCCCGACGTGCTGGTGGTGGAGGGCATCCTCGTGCTGGCCGACCCGCAGCTGGCGGAGCGCTTCGACCTCCGGGTCTACGTGCACGCCCCGAGCGACCTTCGGCTGGCCAGGCGCTTGCGCCGGGACCTGGTCGAGCGAGGTCGGACCGCGGAGAGCGTGCTCGACCAGTACCTGGCGACCGTCCGTCCCATGCACGAGCGGTTCGTCGCCCCGTCGCGGCAGCGCGCCAGCCTCGTGCTCGACGGGGGAGGCCCCCTGCAGGCTGCTGTCGACAGCTTGCTGGAGGCGATCGGCTAGTTGACAGGCTCGTAAGTAACGAGCCCTTTCAACTACTGTCTCCTGCGGGGGCCGGCCCCCGCACCGCGCGCTGGGCGCGCTCCCCCCGGCCTTCGGCCGCCGCGCGCGGTGCGCGCGGGGGCGGTTCGTTCCTGACGAACCGCCCAGCTACCCGTCCTCGGCCGGCCGGGTGTAGCTCTTCGTCGGCTGCGTGGCGGCCTCCACCGTCAGGCCCATCTCCCACACCGCGAAGTCCCCGGAGTCGTCCTCGGCCACGATGCGCGTGGTGTAGACCGTGGTCTCGGTCACGTCCATCGAGCCCTTGTAGGACACCTTCCCCTGCGTGGAGATCGTGAAGCCCGGCGGCGCTTCCTCCACCCGCCACGTGAGCTCATCGTCGTCCGGATCCGTGCCCGCCAGCTGCAACCCGTCGATGCTGGTGACGTTCCGCGGGATCGTGATCGACGGGCTGGAGTTGACCACGGTGACCGGCTCGGCGGCCTTCTCGTAGCGGTTCACGCCGTCGGAGACCTCGGCCTTCAGCACCACCACGTCGCCCTTCTTGAAGTGGGTCGACGTGAGCTGGCGGCCGTTGCCGCCCACCTGCTCGTCGTTGACGTACCAGTACAGGTCCACGTCCACGAGGTCGCCGTCGGGGTCCTTGACCTCGACCTTCGCGTCGATCGTGGACTCGACCGTGGGCTGTTCGGGCTTGACCTCGAGCCGCTGGAACCTGGGCCGGCGGTTCGCCTCGCGGGGGGCCTCGACCTCCTCGGCGTCCGCGATCACCCCGGTGTCCAGGGGCGCCTTGGTGGGCGGCGGCGCCACGGGGGGCGGCGCGGGGTCCTCGCAGGACAGCATCAGGGCCAGCAGCATCGAACCTCCTGCCGGCCATGCTACCGCCGGAGTCAGGCCCGCGGCCCGAGCCCCGCTTCGATCGCCGCGTAGAGCGCGTCCTCGGCCGCCTCCTCCCGCGCCCAGCGCCGAAGGGTGCGGCGGTTGCGGAGGCGCACGGCGATCCAGCCACCGAAGAGCACGAAGCCCCCGCTGCCCCACCAGATCGCCGAGTCCACGCCGAAGGCCTGCGTCCAGTTGGCGCGGCTGAACTCGGCCTGGAACTGGGCGTCGACCTCGGCCACGGATCGCCCGAAGGCGGCGCGGAAGGCCCGCGGGAAGGGCTCGTCCCGGGCGAGCGACGCGATCAGCGCCTGCACCGACTCCACCCCGTGGTCGTGGGCCAACAGCTTGATGAACTCCACGCTCTCGGCGTAGGCGAGGTCCGCGCGCACGGGGTCCGCCGGGAAGCCGTCCGCGAGATCCGCGAGTGCGATGAGCGTGCCCGCGCGCTGCACGGTGCGGGTCTTGTCGGGGGTGGCCTCGCCGCTGAGCCACTGGGCCAGACCCTCCTGCAGCCAGCGCGGGGTGGGCTCCGGCGCAAAGGCCTGGCCGAGCAGCACGTGCACGATCTCGTGGTCGAGCACCTGGGTGAGCGGCTTGTGGGTCCCGGGACGGATCCGGGGGCTCTTCAGGAAGATCAGGCCGCGGGTGGGGTACGCGGTTCCATCGGCCCAGGACGGGGGATCCCCCGGCTGCAGCTCCCCGAAGCGGCGCTCGGAGTCCGAGAGGTAGATCGACATCCGTGGCCCGGTGGGCAACGCGAGCTCGCGGGCGATGCGCGGGATGCTCCGCTCGGCGTGCTCGCTGAGACGCTGCCCCACGCGCAGATCCTCCGACGGCACATGCACCAGCGCGTGCAGGCCCGAGTCGGTGATCCAGCCCTCGGGCACCGGGGGCCGCTCGACCGCCGCCACGGCGTTCAGGGAGCGCATCTCCTGCGCCTCCGCCACGCCCGGCCCGAGCCCGGCGAGCAGGGTGAAGAGCAGCAGGAGCAGGCGGGTTCCCATCATCGCGTCTCAGGATAGGCCCCACGGACGATGCGGAAAGTCCTCCTCCTCACTTTAGTTGCATTCTCGTGCAAGAAACCCCTCCCCCCCGAGCAGGCCTACGCGGTCGGCCAGGAACAGTCCGCGCTCGAGCGTCAGCAGGCCCTGGCCATGGAGGAGGGCAACGAGCAGGCCCTGCACAGCCTGCGCCTCGCGAGCATGGCGCACGCCCAGGGTGACACGGACCTCGCCGAGAAGGCGCTGAGGGTCGCCGTGGCGCAGATGCAGGACTTCACGGCCGAGGGCGAGTTCCGGGCGATGGTGGGGCGTGAGGCGAAGAAGGAGTGGAAGGGCGAGCCCTACGAGAAGCTCGGCGCCTTCCTCGACCTGGGGCTGCTGCTCCACCAGCGCGGCGACACCGACAACGCCCTGGCCATGTACAAGTCCGCGGTGATCTCCGACGCGGGCTCCACCGAGGAGCGCTACCGGAGCGACTTCGTGGCCGGCTACGTGCTGCAGGCGCTGGCCTACGCCACCGAGCGCGAGCAGGCGAACGCGCAGCAGGCCATGGGCCGCGGCATCGACGCGCTCTACGCCCGCGAGCTCACGGCCATGCTGTCCGATGCGCTGAGCGGGATCCCGGGAGAAGGCCACCACGACGACGTGCAGAACGCGCGGGTCCTGCTGCGCACCGGCCTCCCGGCCGGCCTCACCGTGGCGGCGCGCGACCCGGTCGAAGCGGTTCGTGCAGCGCGCAGCCAGGCCACCGACATCGCCAACGTGCACCGGAACCTGCCCCGCAAGGAGAGGCTGCCGGAGCTCCAGCGCTGGAGCGACAAGGACTTCGAGAAGGCGCTCCAGGCCATGGAGAGCCTGGCCGCGGGCTGGTCCGAGGCGGCCGCCGAGGTTCCGCCGGAGGTGCTCGACCGGCTGGCAGCCCGGGCCATCGATCTCGAGCGCGTCATCGAAGAGCCGCCCAGCGTGGTGCTCGTCGTCGAACGCGGCAAGGGCCCACGGAAGGTGCAGTCCGGCCAGTACGGGGAGCTCCTGCAGATCCGCACCAGCCGCACGCCGCAGGGGCCGCTGCCCATCGTGGTGGGCGGGGCTCCGGACCAGATCGACCCGCTCGACAGCTACAGCTACCAGGCCACCACCCGCGGCAGCCGAGCGGTCGACTCCTTCCTGCGCGGCAAGGCTGTCTACAAGGACACGAGCTTCGCCACCGCCTGGATCCTGGCCGAAGCGGGCGACATCGCCCACATGACCGACAACCAGAACCTGGCGCTCGCGCTCTACCTCGTGAGCGCCGGGGTGTTCGTCACCGGCGCGTTGACCACACCGGAAGCCGACATCCGCCAGTGGGGCCTGCTGCCCGATCAGCTCTACCTGGTGCCGCTCTGGCTGGAGCCGGGGGAGCACGAGGTCGGGCTGGCGGGTCGTAGCTACACGGTGGTGGCTCCCCCCTCGGGGCAGCTCGTGGCGCTCGTGCCCGCGCTGTCGCCCGGTGGGCCTTCCCGCATCGAGGCCCGCTGAGGGCGGGTATGTTCCAAGTCCTGGAGGAAACATGAGGATCGTCATCGTCCTCGCCGCCCTGTTCGTCGCGGGCTGCGGGGTCAAGACCAAGAAGACGACCTACGTCGACCCCGACGCGTACGGCGCGGTCGAGGGCACCGGCATGGAGTCGCGCGACATCCGCGCGGTCGCCCAGGAGATGAGTCGCGAGCTGGTCGGCGCGCCCGTGATCACGGCCTTCGAGGGGGCGCCGCGCATCGCGGTGGAGCCGGTGAACAACCGCAGCCGCTTCCTGATCGACCAGGACATCTTCACCACGCTGATCACCGATCTGCTGGTGCAGAACGCGGCGGGCAAGCTCGCGGTGCTGAACCGGGAGATCACCCAGCAGATCCTCGCCGAGCGGGAGCTGAAGCGCTCCGGCCAGGCCGACGCGGCGAAGCTCACCTCGATCGCGGGCGCGGACTACTTCCTCACGGGCGAGGTCCGCAGCCTGTCGAGCTCCGATGGGCAGACCCAGGCCGACTACGTGGTGATCCGCTTCCAGCTCACCGACGCCGAGACCGGCATCGTGGGGTGGTCCAACAGCTACGAGATGAAGAAGGAGGGCTCGTGGGGCGTCATGTACCAGTGATCTGGCTCGTCGCCGCGCTCCTCACCGGCTGCGCGTGGCAGGGACCCGCACCCCTCCAGACCTACCCGGACATGGAGGCTTCCGACGCGGTGCTCGCGGTCGACAAGGCCGCCTGGAAGCTGGTCGCCCTGCGCCACATCCAGACCGACCGCGAAGGCGACGGCCGGCTGCGGGTCACGATCGAGCTCGAGAACCTCTCCGAGAAGGACCTCCCGGTGCAGATCAAGACCGTCTTCCGCAGCGCCGAGGGTCGGCTCACCGGCGACGAGTCGAGCTGGCAGATGGTCGTGCTCAACGGCGGCGCCACCGAGCGCTACGACATGGTCAGCATGAACGAGCAGGCGGGGCAGTTCGAGGTGCAGGTCAAGACGCCGTAGCACCGGCTACCGAACCGCTAGTACCGAGCAAGCTCGAGGCGAAAGTGCATCGAGTAGCCGGTGGCCGCCCCTCCCAAGCCACCGAACGAAAAGACCATCGGCACGCCCCATCCCGGATCTCTCAGATCGTCGGCACGGCCCAAGCGCACGCTGTCCACGATGATCTCCCCTTCGACCACGAAGAGGTCGAGACGCGGCGCCTTCTGGTAGCCCAAGGTGAGGTGCACCCAGCCGCCGGATGTCGCCACGCCCGCACGACCACCCCACATGGGCGCGCCCACCTCCGGCACTCTGTCCACCGCCGGCCCGACATACAGGTAGTCACCGTGCAGCGCCAGGACGCCGCCGAGGGAGGCGCCCACATACTCGATCTCCCTGCCACCGTCGTAGGCAGCGAACCCGGTGAAGGGCGACCCGCGGGCCAGTAGACCCAACTCCCGATCGCCGATCCAGTCGACGACGTCGCCCGGCCAATCAGGCCATCCGAGACGTCGGCGCTTCCGACGCTTCTTCTTCTTCTTGGGAACGGAGGCGGGCGGAGCCACGAAGCCCGGCCCCTCGAGCGCAGACGGCACATCGGGGGGCGGAACGCCATTCGTCAACTCCGTCATGGAGACCACGAGCGGTGACACCTCCCGCTCCGCAGCTCCGAGAACCCAGCCGGACAGGCTCGCGTCCACGCGGGAACCGGCTGGCCAGAACTCCACGAGCACCACGCTCGCCATGCCAGCCGCATGCGCGCCGTCGCGCCGGGCTCGCGCATCCTCGGCGTCGATCAGGACCGCCTCATAAGGCGCAACGCGCGACCCACTTGGGAGAGCATCCTCCAACGCGTCGATCGTCACGGCGGGATCGAACCAAGGGGGAAGCCCACCGTAGGTCTTCACAACCACGAGGGCCGGCCCTGCGTCGAGCCCGAGAGCTCGAAGACCGTCGCGTAGCGCATCCACGTTGGACGGGGCGTCCTGCGCAAACGCAAGGGGCAGCAGCGTTGGGACGACGAACACGGTGTACCCTCGCGGTCGCACGATGATCACGCCTGGCACGAGACTCGGCAACTACATCGTCGACGCCCCCATTGCGGGCGGCGGCATGGGTGTGGTCTACAAGGGGCACCACGCCCTGCTCGGCCAGACGGTGGCCATCAAGGTGTTGCTTCCAAACCTCGCGATGAAGAAACGGGTCCGACGCCGGTTCGCGCAAGAGGCCTGGGTGCAATCGCAGCTGGCGAGCCCAGGCATCGTGGCGGTGCGGGACTTCGTGGAGCAAGGCGACGTGCTCGCCATCGTCATGGAGTTCGTGGTCGGTCCTTCGTTGGAGCATGTGCTCGAGATCGAGCAACCCGGGCCTTGGCCGGTGAAACAGGCCATGGGCGTGTTCGGGCAGGTGCTCAGTGCCGTGGCCTACGCCCACCGCAGGCGCGTGGTGCACCGGGACCTGAAGCCCGCCAACGTGCTGCTCCATCGACCCGAGGGCGCACCGTGGCCGGGCATCGTGAAGGTCACCGACTTCGGACTCGCCAAGCTGCTCGAAGACGAGTCTGGCATGACCGTGGCCGGCTCACGCATGGGAACCGTGCCGTACATGGCTGCGGAACAATTCGCCGGCAAACCCGACATCGGTCCTCAAGCCGACGTGCATGCGCTCGGCATGATCCTCTGGCGCATGCTGACAGGCCGGCTGCCGCTCCACCCAGACGACATGATGGCGGCGGTGGAGCTCTATTCGGGACGCCAGCCCATTCCGCGGCCCAGCACACTCGACATCCCGATCGACGGACAGATCGAGTCGACGCTTGCCGCCGCACTGTCCAGCGCTCCGGAGAGACGTCCAGCGTCCGCAAACGAACTGGCGACGGGACTGGGCGTCACAATCGCCACCCGAACCGGAGGCTCCCAGCCCTCCGCGGCGCCGCACGAGACCGCGCCGCCGGTCCCGGACATCGCTGAGCACGGCCCACGCCCGCAAGAGGTGCGCGAGCTGCATGACGAGGGGCCGGACCCGCTCGTCGACACCACCGAGATCACGGACAGACCACCAGGCCGTCAGTCCACGGCCCGACTTGCGCTCGGTCTCGGCACCCTCCTGGCCCTCGGCCTCGCCGTGATGATCCTGAACGGAGACCGCAAGGCGGCCGCTGAAGAGGCCCGTCTCGCTGCGGAGCGTGCCGACCAGGTCGCCGCCGTGGCGCAGCTCCTCGAACACTTCAAGACCGACCACGCCGCCAACTCCGACGACGGAACGATCGCCTCGGCCGTGACGATGGCCACGGCCATCGGCGACACAACGCCTCACAGCGAAGCCTTGGGCTGGCTCCAGCTCGCCACGGTCTGGTCGCACAAGTGGCACTACACAGGCGCCACCTTTGACGAGATCGCTTTCCGAGCTGACGATGCCCTCACCAACAACGTCGACCTCCAGCAGTCCAGCGGTCCCGGGCAGCTCGCGCGCGCCCTGTTGCTGAGCAATGCCTGCACCATCCTAGGCCCGTACACCTCACGAGGAGAGCCCCTGTGTGAACAGGCGATCGAGCACTACCAGGGCTTCTTCAAGAAGGAGACAGAGGGTTGGCTGGCCTTCGAGGGGGTATGGACCTACGCCATGTTCCTGAACCGACTGGCGGTCCATGCCTGGAAAGACGGGGACACCGCCAACGCCCGTGACTTCTGGCAGGTCACCCTGGCAACGTGCAACGAGTCGATGAAAGACCTGGCGGTGTCGCCGGTGAACGACAACGAGCTGCTACAGGAGTGCATGGTCGCCGCAGGAGGGCTCCGCGACCACGAAGCGTACGTCGGCTTCGCGCGACGTATCTGGAAGGACGACCTGCAAGACAAGAACGCTCTGCGGAGCTCCAGCGTCACGCGGATCTTCCGGAGCGCGGCGCCCGACTGCGTCGACGTCAAGATGGTCAGGAACCAGCCGAGCTCCAGCCGCAACGCAACGCTCCGCCACTGCACAGCGCTCGGCTACATCGCCCTCGGCTGCGAACACGCTGCGTCCGTGGAGATGGCCTACGGCAGCACGACCTACAACTACGACTGGAACAGGCTCGAAGCCGCCTGGACTCCCAGCAGCCGCGGCTGCTATCTGGACTGAGCGAGCAGAGCCCTCACGTCGCTGACCGGCACCGCCAGGTTCACGTTCTGCACGCTCACCCCGAAGGCCGTGCCATCGATGGTCCCGACCGCCACGCCGATGACCTCGCCGCTCATGTTGAACACGGGACCGCCCGAGTTTCCCTGGCTGATGGGAACCGACATCTGGATCAGCTCGCGACCCTGGATGTCGCGGCGCGCACTCACGACTCCGTCGGTGATGGTGTGCTCGAGACCGATCGGGTTTCCGATGGCCACGACCTGCTCGCCGATCTGGATGGCGTCCGAGTCCCCCAACCGCACGGGTGTGGCACGGCCCGACAACTGGGCCCTGAGCACAGCGAGGTCGTGGAAGCTGTCGGTGGCCACCACCTCGGCCCGCACCTCGGCCCCACCAAGCATGCGCACGATCACCCGCCCTCCGTCCGCAATCACGTGCTGGTTGGTCACCAGCAGTCCGCTCGAATCGACGAAGAACCCGGAACCGAGCGCGGCCCCCATGCCCGCACCGACCTCCACCACCACCACGCTGGCGGCGTAGCGCTCGAAGATCTCGGCCGGCGTGCCGGCTGGTGCCGACGTGCTCCTGGCGCTCGCAGCGGTCGAAGCGGTCACCTCCGGCGCACTCGCGCGCCAGACCAGCCCGGCAAAGGACGCGAGCACGGCAGCCGCGATCAGCCACGGAGCGCGCGAAGCGCCGGCCACACGCGGCCGGTGAGGGGCTGGACGCTCCTGGGGAAACAAGGTGACGGGGTGGCTCCCCAGCGTCACCCGCCTGCCGCGGTCGACCACGGCGGTCGACACGCGGCGACCGTCCACGAACAGTCCGCTCCCACTCTGGAGATCGCGCACCTCGGCGCGCCCGTCCGGCAGCAAGCGAAACTCCGCGTGCCGACGGGAGACGCCCGTCACCTGGGACGCCACCACGATGTCGCAGCTCGGATCCCGACCGATGACCAGCCAACGCCCCCCCGCCCCCGCGGAAGACGATGCATCGTAGGGCCGCAGGGTCTCCAGATCGAACACGAAACTGCCCAGTGTCACCCGCTCGTGGTACCCGATCTCGGCTGACGGAACACGCCGACCATCGACGTGCAGGCCATTGGCGGTACCGGCGTCTTCGATGCGGAAACGGCCCCCACCGAGCACATGCACCCGCGCGTGAACCCGCGACACACTCGTGGCATCGGGCGGCAACACGATGTCGCATTGAGGGTCCCGGCCGACGGTGAGCGTTCGACCCCTCGCCATGCGGCCTCCGAGCGTCGAAGCTACCACGAGGGGCACGGTAGACTCGGCCCATGGCCAGCCGCAAGACCCGCCTCCGAACCCGGATCCTGGCCGCCGGCTTGGCGCTGTCGTGCGCAGGTTGCATCGTGCTCACGAGCCAGGACCGACGTGTGCCGGCTGACACGAGCGGCGACAGCGGCACGTCTTCCACCACCACCTCCACCGACGCGCGCGACCTGGACGGCGACGGCTTCGACGAAGCCCACGACTGCGACGACACCGACCCGGACATCCATCCGGACGCCGACGAGTGGTGCAACGACGGCGTGGACAGCGACTGTTCAGGCGATGAAGACGACGATGCGGTCGATGCCACCGCCTGGTACCCGGACGAAGACGAGGACACGTGGGGCAGCGACTCCGCCACCGCCACCTACGCCTGCTCGGAACCCGCGGGCTGGGTGCAGACCCACGAGGATTGCGACGACAACGACAGCAGCATCCACCCCGAGCAGCCAGACGCCTGCGACGACGTCGACAACGACTGCGACAACGCCACGGACGAGGATGCGGACTTCGAGACGCTCTACGCCGACGAGGACGGCGACGGCTACGGCGACGAAGACGTCACCATGGCGTCCTGCGCGGGCAGCGAGGACGGCTGGTCCTTCGCGTCCGGGGACTGCGACGACGAGGACGAGGACCGCTCGCCCGCGGAGCCCGAGGTCTGTGACAAGGCGGATCAGGACTGCGACGGCGACGCCGACGAGGGGGTGCTGTCGACCTACTACCTGGACGAAGACGGCGATGGCTACGGAACGTCCTCGACGACCACGGAGGGCTGTTCGCTACCCACCGGCTACGCCGAAGCATCGGGCGACTGCAACGACGACAACGAGTGCGTTCGACCAGGCGTCATCGAGTACTGCAGCAACGGCGTCGACGACAACTGCAACGGCGCGACAGACGGCTTCCCCTGCTGTTCGGGCGGGGATGGCTGCATCTGTGGGTACACGGCCACCGCATGGTGACGAGCGCGCTCCTCGTCGTCAGCGGGCTCGCGCGCGGGGCGGAGCCGAAGGCCGCCGTCGCCCGAGAAGTGGCAGCGCTCACATGTGGGTACGCGGCCACCGAACTCCAGCGTGGCGAGCCTCTGGTTGCGATGGTGCGAAGCTACGGCCTGCTGCCCGCGTGGTTCGACCTGGAGTCCTTCGAAGCCGAGCTCATCGCGTGTCTCCCTGAGCGCAGCATGCGGGCGGAACCCGGCACACCGCTCATCGACGTCGACGACCTCGGGCAGTCCGCAGCGCTGCTCCAAGGCCTGGGCTTCGGCGGCGTGCTGAGCGTCGAGCTCCACCCTGCCGGCGAGCGGCTTGATGTCGGGATCGCGCACAGGAGACCAGAGGTTGCCACCTTGACGTCGCCGGAGATGCACTTCTTCGAGGAGCCCGAGCCCGAGCCCGAGCCCGAGCCGGTCGCCGAGGCCTCGACGGAGACGCCTCTCCCTGACCGGCGGACCGAGAAGCAGGCCGCAGAGCGAGAGCGCGCCAGCAAGCCACGTTGGGGCCACACGCTGGCTCGTCGACCAACCACCTGGCTCAGCACTGGGAGGCTCCCGGGCGCTTGGGACGCCGGCTCGACGGGGGACGCCTACGTTGGGGCGAGCTACCTGAGCTACGACCGTGTGAACCATGGTCAGCTCCAAGGCAGGTACCAGGGCGAACGCGGACTGGGCGTCGGCACAGACCTGAGCATCGGCGCGTCCACCGACCGGCCGGGAGGCCGCCAAGACTCCACGAGCAGGAACTGGTCCACCTATGGATGGTGGAGCCTTCGCTGGGGTGCGGTGCGCCTCGTGCCGTTCGTCGCGTTGCGGGCATGGCGGTGGCCGGACAACAACAACGCAACGGCTGAGCTCGGGCCGGGGCTCGGCACGGCCCTCGCCGTCAACCGCACCCTCACCGTCGAGGCGAGCGGATATCCCAGCCTGGTCAAGACGGACTTCCACTCCTCGCTCGCACCCCAAGCCTGGACGGCCCTTCGCCTGCTGTCCCCGCGGTACGAGGCGGCCATTCGCTTTCAACCCGAGAGATCCTGGGTGCGCGCAAGCCTGATCGAGGAGCAGCTCACCCTGAGCGCCGGCCGGGTCTCACGTGGGGGCTGGGCCGTCTCGGCCGAGGCCGCAGTCGGCTACACGTTTCCAGGTGATGCGGGCGTGGCGCTCCACCTCGGACGCCAGCCGAGACGGAAACGATGACCACCTTGCACCTGCTCCCCTGGCTCTTGCCCACGGCCGTGGCGGCCGACACCGCCACCTCGGCCGCCGCCGCGCGGCAGGCCTGCGAGGCTGCCAGCACGCTGCTACCAGGGCGAGCCCCCGTGGCTGTCGTGGTGCGCACCTACGGCAGCCTGGCCACCTGGTTCTCCGAGAGCGCCTTCGACCGCGTCTTGTTGGGGTGCCTGCCCGACGAGTCGCGCCTCGCGGCACCTGGAACACCGATCACCGACACCGCAGACGTGAGCCAGGCGGACTCGCTGCTCATCGGCCTGGGCTACGGCGGCGTGGTCCAGGTCGAGCTCCACCCTGCTGGCGAGCGGGTCGACGCCGGGGTGTCCACCCGAAGGCCCGCGCAGGACTTCGGCGACCCCATCATGTTGTTCTTCGAGGCCCCGCGGACAGCACCAGCGGCGCCAGCAGCCCGGGTCCCAGCAGCGCCAAGAGCCACGCCGACACCGGCAACCCCCCCCGCGCGCGAGCCCACGACCACGGCATCGCGCCGCAAGATTCCCTGGACCTACGGCAAGTGGCCTGGCACCGGGCGACTCCCCGACGCCAGCTCCGCCCACCAGCGCCTCTCGATCGTCGGCCTGCACTACCTGCTCTACGACGACTACAGCCACGGCGAGCTGGAGGCGAGGGTCGCGCTGGGCCGAACCGCCTCGATCACTGTCGACGCTGGCGTCGCCGAGACGCGTCACTACGACGTCGTCTCCGACGAGAGCTCCTCCGGCGCCCTGGGCGCTTCGGCCTCGTGGGCGCTCGAGGCGAGCGACGCCCTGGTCATCGCGCCCTACGCCAGCGTTCGGCGATGGGGCTACACAGAGTTCGAAGAGTCGGCGGGCGAGCTGGGTCTGGGCAGCGCAGCCTCGCTCACCGTCAGCGCCATCGGCTCCCACGCCACCGCGTTGGTGTTCGAGCTCAGCGGCTACTTCCCCATCGGCCTCGGTGCTTCCGATTCGCTGGCACCTGCGGGGGTCGACGCTGGCCGTTGGCTCTCACCACGCCTGGAGACCGGCCTGCGTCTGCACCAGAAGGAACACATCTTGCGGGTCGGGTCGGCCGACAAGCACCTGTTGGCCAGCTACGATCTGGTGATCCGGGAGGGCTGGACCTTCGGCGGCGAGGCGGGGGTCGGGCTGCCATCCGGCTGGGGCTTTGGGCTACGATTGGGCTTCCTGCCCGGTCAGTCCTAGGAGGCGGCACTGCAATCCACCCGCCTTGGCGTCCTGCTGCTCGCATCCACAGCCTGGGCGGCCGCGCCTGCGGCCTGCGCGGACGAGCCCGATCTGGCGCACACCTCGGAGATGGCCGTCGACGTCGCCAACGCCGGCGCACAGTACTTCTACTCCCACGACGCGGCGCTCGTCCTGATCCGGTCCTACGGCGCCACCGCGCCCTGGTTCGACCTCGACGCGTTCCAGGCGAGCCTGGCCGAGCGGCTGCCAGCGGAGTCCAAGATCATCCCCTACGACGCGCGCTTCATCGACAGCGAGACCGCCGACATGCGCCGGGACATGGTCACGGCCCTGGGCTTCGCCGGCATCATCCACGTCGAGCTGCACCCCGCGCAGGACCGGGTCGACGCCAGCGTCTCCACGTGGCTCATCGGCGAAGACGGCTTCACAGCACCCGAGATGCTGTTCTTCGATGCGCCACCGCCCCCCCCGGAACCCGAGCCCGAGCCCGAGTGGGCAGGCTGGACCGCCCCCTCGGCCTACCCCGAGGTGCCGGTGGTGCCCAGTCCGCTCCCCCCTGCGCCAGCGCAGCCGGAGCGCTCGAGCACGTCCCTCGGTCTCTTGGGTGGTGGCGTCGCATCGGCCCTCCTGGGAGGCGCTGGCATCGCATACGGTGCTGTGACCTACGCCAGCTACACCAGCGCTCCGGCCACCGCAGACCCCGACGACATGGACCGCCTCTACGCCACGAACCGCGTGTCGGCCATCGGGGGCTACGCGCTCGTGGGGACGGGTGGCGTGCTGATCCTGTCGAGCGTGGCCACGCGCAAGCGCTAGCTCACCGGCGGATCACGGGGCCGCTGTGTCGGCCGTGTCGCCACCGGAAGACGCGGAGTAGTAGGCAACGAAGTCGACGAGATCCGAGAAGGTGAAGCAGCCGTCTTGGTCGAAGTCGTACTCCGTCATGCTCGTCTCGAACTCCGTGTCGCACACGCCGTAGTAGCTGTCGAACGCCGCGGTCAACAAGGTCCAGTCCAGCTCATCCACCACACCGTCGTGGTTCAGGTCGCCCATGCAGTCCAGCGTCTCCTGGCAGCTCGACGCAGCGCAGTCATAGGTGCCGTCGCAGTCGTTGTCGGCGTCGTCGGCGCACGACTCGGTCGCGTCGACGTGAACCGCCACGTCGGCGTCGTCGCAGTCCGACCCACCGTAGGCCTCGTCGTCGTAGCCATCGAGGTCGGCGTCGTAGTCGCTCGCGCCGTCGCAGTCCTGGTCGGTGCCGTCGTACCAGATCTCCGTGGCGCCTGGATGGACGTCGGACGACGAGTCATCGCAGTCGGTCCCGTCGGTCGTCGGCCACTCCTCGGTGGGATCGCAGAGCGAGATCGAGACCCCGTAGCCCTCGCCATAGCCGTCGCCATCGTCATCGCGGTAGTAGGCGGTCAGGGTGCCAGCGGACGCATCGGCCAGGTCGTCGTTCTCGGACAGGCCGTCGCAGTCCTCGTCGACGTCGGCGTCATCGCACACCTCCAGCGCTCCCGGGTAGACACTCGCGTCGCCATCGTCACAGTCGTCTGCTGAGGCAACGAGCGACTCGGTCCCGGCCGAGCACGACGGGGCGCCGGGATCGTCCGCGTCACCGTGCCCATCGCCATCTGCGTCGGCGTACCACAGCGTCATGCTCGCGGTCGACGTGCTGTCGTCGGCGTCATCGACGTAGCCGTCGCAGTCCTCATCCAGGTCCGCGTCGTCGCAGACCTCGTCGGCCCCCGGGTGACGGCCGCCGTCATCGTCCGCGCAGTCCCCGTCGACCGCCACGTACCCCTCCGGCGCATCGCACTGCTCCACGGTGTCCCCGTCGGTGCCGTAGCCGTCCCCGTCGGCGTCGAGGTACCACCAGCTCATGCCCTGGGTGTCGCCGCTCGTCTCGTCCACGACCCCGTCGCAGTCTTCGTCCACGTCGGTCCCGTCGCACTGTTCGAGAGCATCCGGATGGACGGCAGCGTTCCCATCGTCACAGTCTCCGGGCGACTCCACCCAGCCCTCGGGCTGATCGCACCGGGTCGCGGTCACCGAGGTGTTGCCGGAGCCGTCGCCGTCGGCATCGCGGTACCACGTCGACATCCCGACGGCCCCTTCGCGATCGGCGTCATCGGCTGCGCCGTCACAGTCCTCGTCGATGTCGTCCGCGTCGCAACTCTCGGTGACGCCCGGGTGGACGGAGGGGTCGTCGTCGTCGCAGTCCAGGTGGTTGTCGACGTGGCCACTCGGTCGGTCGCAGGCTTCCATGCCGACGGCCTCGTTCCCGTAGCCGTCGCTGTCGTTGTCCGGCCACCAGGTGTCCGCTGCGCCGATCTCTGCGTCGGTGTCGTCACAGTCCGTTCCGCCGACTTCGAGGCTGTCCAAGCCATCCTCGTCGACGTCGAACACCGGTCGGTCGGCCGGCGTCAGCACGAAGCAGCCGAGGGCGGTCAGCAACGACACGTCAGCCTCGCCGCAGCAGGCCCGCCAGGCTGATCTTCACCGACTGGCCGAGCTGCACGGGTTCGTCCGGCGAGATGGTCACAGGCACGTTCGGCTTGAGCCGCTGGCCGCGCAGGTAGGTCCCATTGCTGGAGCCCATGTCCATCACGGTGATGCGACCGCCGGTGCTCGAGAACTGCACGTGCTGGCGTGACACACCGTCGCCCGACACGCGGAACTGGCCCTCGCGGCCGACGATCCATGAGCCCGTCGGCAGGCTCCCAGGTCCAGGGAGCGCGGGCTGACCTGCAAACCCACCCTGGAGCTGGTGGCCCGACACGTTGCCCATCGGCACAGGCGCGGTCTGAGGCAGTGCACCGCCGTGTGCCATGCCTCCGAAGCGTGCTTGGTAGAACAACGACAGGGGGCTGTCGTGCCCAGACGCCGACATCGCGATCTGCAGCGTGCGTTCGGTGTCGTAGCGCTGCATCAGGAAGCGCTGGATCTCGTCGGGATGCACGGCGTGCCCGGTCTGGCGCTGGATCTGCGCGCCGATCTGGAGCGCCATCTGCATGAACACCGCGCCGCGCGCGACCTGGGACTCCTGTTCGGCGATCCGTCCGCGTCCTCGGAACTGCTCGAGGCGTTCCGACTCGGCCGCCTGGCCCATGGCAGCAGAGTCGGTGTCCACATCGGTGAGGAACACCTCCTGCACATCGAGGCCCCACCGGGCACAGGTCTTGCGGAGCCCCTGCAGGATCTGCGCGTTCAGCGCGCCGGCCGCCGCGCCGCCGAAGACCACGTCGTCGATGGTCAGGGTCTGAACGGTCGTGCGGATCGTGTTCTGCACCAGGTCACGGAGGGCGGAGTTGGCTTCCTCCGTGGCCCCCTCCTGCCCAAACGGGCGGTAGGTGCCTTCCCCCTGGTTGGCGAGCGCCACCACGTTGCCTACCGACACCCTCAAGGTCGTCTTGAACGAGATGCGCACGCGATCACCGGTGAAGTAGGTCGCGCTCGGCACGTCGACCTGGCGCTCGCGGACGAACAAGGTGATGAGTCGCTGCAAGCCCGCTGCCACCCAGGTCACGCCCTCGGAGCGCACCTGGTTGGTCCGCCGCCCGCCCGTGATGACCACGGCCTGCGCGCCGATCGGCACCGTACGGATGCCTGCCAGGAAATAGAGCAGAGCCACCACCGCGACGGCGACGAAGGCGATGTCCTGTTCGCTCATGGGTGACCTTCCTGGTCGGTTGGACATTGCACCATGGGGAGCCAGGCCTCGTACACGAAAGGCTTGGAACGATCGGCTTCATGGCAGGACAGGCAGATCTCGGCGGGCGGTACGAGCGCGGGCGGTGGCGTGTCCCCGCCGGAGTACACATGGTGGAGGCCGGCCCCGTGGCAGACCTCGCACTGTACGTCCTGCAGCACGCCCACCGACGCGGCGCGCAGGAAGCCGCCGGCCTTGCCGTAGCCGGTGCTGTGGCAGCCCACGCAGTCGAGGTTGGTGTGGCTTCCGTCGAACTGCAGATCGGCCCACGCCCGGGCGTGCTTCGTGAGCTCCCAGCGCTCGACCTGGGCAGGGTGGCAGCCGACGCAGGCGGCGACCCCGGTGTAGGTCTGCCCCTCCCACTCCTCCCAGACCTCGCCGTCGTCGGCCTGGACAGCTGCGTTCTCCGTGTGCTTGATCAGCTCCGCGATCGCGGGCACGTCTTCCGTCTCTCGCGGGATGCGTACGAACGAGAGCTCGTAGGCGCGGTCGCCGCTGGCGAGCTCGTAGCGGCGGGTGAAGCCGTCGTCGTCGACGAGGTCGGCCGCGGGCTCCGCGTCGGTCTCGGCACGCCACATGCGGACGAAGCCGTACTCCTTGCCCTTTGGCGTGGGCCGAACCACGGGGGTCGGGCCCACCCATGTCAGGAGCGGCTCCGACAAGGTGGCATCGGGCGACGACGAGACGATCAGCCAGGGCTGCGCATCGGCGGGCAGCGCCTCGACGATGGCTGCGTCGTCCAGCCCGGTGAGCACGACGAGCGGTGGGCCGGCCGGACCACCTTGCCAGGAGCCTTCGAGGCCTTCCAGAGTCAGGCGAGCGACCGCAATCGGTGATTCGCCCGCCGGCACAGGATCGTCGGGCCACGCATCCCAGCGCTCCACTTCGGCGGCACCCCGCAGGTCCGCAGAGGCTCGGTCGAGGTCACGGTCGGAGAGCGCGACCCGGTCGTAGCCCATGGCCTCCATCATCTGGAGCACGCCGGTGGCCTTCGCCTCCCGGGGACCTCGGTTGGCACTGGTGATCGGCTCGTCCGGAAACAGCGCGTCGCCAGCATCCAGGAGCGCGAAGTCGCCCACCTCCACATGGAGCGCCTCGAGCAGAGTGGCGCGCTTGGCGAGCCCGCCGTAGACCGCACCCGGGCAGCCACACGGGCGCAACTCGCCCCGGTTCGACGCGGTGAAGACGACCTGCACCGTCCACCCCGCGAAAGCGGCCTCCAGCAGGAGGCCCAGGATCACGTGCCGGCCGGCCGGAAGATGTAGACGGTCACGGACTGGTTCAGCGTCTGCTGGCCGAAGTCGGAGTACTTGTCGGTGATCTGGTACTTCGCCGCGAGCCCCGGCCGATAGCTTGGCTGGCCCTGCCCGATCCATCGGTAGTGGATCCGGTCCTCAGGGATGCCACGTCCGAGAAGCTCCTGCCTGATGGCGTCCGAGCGGGTACCCGACAGGCGGAAGTTGGCCTCGTCGTCGCCGACGGAGCTGGCACGGCCCTCCAGCAGCACGTGGTCCGTGGGAATGCCCTTGAGCGTCTGAACCACCTGCTGCATCACGCGCTCGTTGTCGTGCGTCCGGCCGTTCGACGCCGAGTCTCCCTTGGTGATGGGCATGTACGAGCCCACTCCGGTGTCGAACAGGAAGATGCCGCGGAAGCGAGTGGCCGCTGAGTCGATGTAGCAGTTGACCGCGTCCACCATCACCTTGGCGCAATAGTCTTGGCACTCCGTCACGTGGGTCCAGTACTCGAACTCGGTCATGCTCCCGGACTCGAGCATGGTGTTCCACTTCTCGATGTCTGCGGTGGCCTGTTCCAGCCCGACCAGTGCGGTCCGGGCCTCGACGGCCTTCAGCAGACACTCCTGCTCGAGATTCATCAGCGGGTTGGTCTCGAACCCGTGCTCCTTGTCCGAGTTGTTGGTGAGTCCGGGAGTGGCCATGATCTTGGCGAGCTTCTCGGTAGCGTCCTGATCGAGGCCGCCAATCGTGCGCTCGTCGACCATCTGACCAAAGATGTCGAGCGGATCCGGCTCACCTGCAAGCGCACCGCCCGCCACCCCCACAGCGAGCAGAAAGAACATCGTCGTCAGTGCCTTGGACGTCATGTCATGCCTCCCCGGCATCCTATCAGTAGATGAAGATCAAGCTGCTATGCCCGGCCTCCAGCCCGGAGACCTCCGCCACGAAGTCCCCGCGAGCCGCGCGCGAGCCCGACAGGTGCAGCTCCCTGAGTGCGAAGGGTGCCTTCCCCTCCAACGCCAGCTCCGCAGGCTCGAGCCCTCCACGCCCATTGTGAAGCACCAGGGTCCGGCGACCCTCGGCACCGCTGGCCTCGGCGAGCTTCTTCAGCCCCTGGTCACGCGAGGCGCCGACCGACGCATACGCCGGCTGGAAGACGGCGGTCTCGGAGGCCACGGCACCGGCGAAGAAGGGCATCGCGGCGTAGCGCACACACTCGGCGAGCTCCAAGCTCAGCTCAGCACCCGAACCGAGCACCACCAGATCGTAAAAGGCCAGGTCGTGCAGCCTCCCTGCGTTCACCGCCTCCGCCTGCCAGCGAGCATAGTCCGCAGCGGGCGTGTCCGGGCCGAGGGCGAGCACGGCGAGCTCGAGGCACGCGTCGGACACGAAGGACCGCGAGCGTGCTTCATCGCCCGGATTGCCGGACTCGAGCAGCACGTCCAGGGTGAAGGCGGTCTCGATGGCTGGGGTGTCGGAGAGCTCGACGTCGAGCGCGGCCCAGTCGGGAGGCGCCGCCACGCTCGGCGTGTCGCTGGCCAGACGGAGCACGGCAGGGCGCGAGATCCCCGCCAACGTGGCTTCCGGAACGCGGAAGGCGGGGAGATCGGCCACCTCCTCGTGCAGCCAACGAAGCGTGGCGGCGTCCGGCGTGCCTGCGACCACCAGTCCGATGGCACGCTGTGCATGGCTCGCGGCGAGGTCTCTCAGCGCCAGCAGGTCGTCCTCCGCGTCGCCGGGCTGCCACCACAACACGACATCCGGGGCGCTGAGCTGATCGGCGAGGGGCGGCACCTGCACCACCGTGAAGGGCCCACCCACGGCGCAGCCCTGATCGACCCAGCCGCGGTGCCGGAAGCCAGGCTGGGACGACTGGACGAGCAGGCTCTCCGAGCTGCTCTCCAACACCAGGAAGCGGCCTTGCGCTCCACGGCCGGTGGTGGGGCCGTGCACGCTCCTGGCCAGCTGCTGGGACGGGCAGGCGAGCTCGACGGTGTCCACGCCGGACAACGCGAAGGAGGGCTCCTCCACCGCCAGGGCGAGCCCGATCATCACCCCCACCGGGACCATGGTGCCTCCGTGCCTGGCGCGGTCTTGATACCATCGCCGCAACGCAAGGTTCAAGCGGAGGGACGAGACAGATGGCGCAGCTCGACCGGACGCCGGCCGTCATCTTCTACCTGCTCCTGGCCAGTGCATGGCCGTCAGCCGCCCGCGCCGGAGACACCAGCCCCGCCGCACCCACCGAACAAGCCGCTGACCCCGCGTCGCCCGACTTCCTCCTCACGGCAAAGAGCGACACCAAGGGTGTGGTCGATCCCTCGCTCCCGCGCGAGGCGTGGACGGTCGTGGAGATCTCCGAGGGCGCCCTGGTCGGGCATCTCGAAGACGGCGACGGCGTGCAGCGGGTCCTCGTGGTGGAGACTGGCGAGGTGGCCTGGTTCGACCGGACCTACTTCGAGCGCTCTGCCACGTGGCAGCCGCTGTTCGGCCAGGACACGCCTCACGCCGGTGGAACCGCGCCTGGCATCGCCCGCAGCGACCAGGGTGATGTGTGGCTCTGGGTCGAAGGCAGGCCGCTGCGCTCCCGGATCCGCGCCACCGGGACGTCCGCCCGCGCACCGGATCTCGCCTTCCTGGCGGTGGAGCCAGGCGAAGCCGTCACCCTGTCCTGTGACGACGTGTTCCTGGCCGCAACTCCGTCTGGCGAGGCCACCGACCGCCGCGCGAGCGGGTCGTTCCGGGCGCTCTCCAGCGCCGACGGCTTCATCGAGGTGGCCTCCGGCCCCAGCACCAGCGGATGGGTCGACGGCTCTTGCGCCGGCGCAAGCGAGACCGTCGTCGCGCGCATCGACGCCGCGGTCGACCTCCCGACCAGGCGCACCAAGCCCCTGTTGGTCCACTTCTGGGCAAGCTGGTGCGCCCCCTGCATCGCCGAGCTGGAGGAATACGCAGAGTTCGCCGGCCAGGTCGGCGGCAGCAGCGCGATGGCCATCAGCGAAGACTTCGAGCTGAGCTCCGCCCAGCGGTTCCTCGGGCGCCGTGGCTACGACTTCCCGGGCGCCTTCGATCACCGCCAGGCCTTCCTCCGCGAGCTCGACGGCGACGACGCTCTCCCGTGGACCGCGATCCTCGACACGGACGGAGACGTGGTGGAGTCCTGGACAGGCGTCACCGACTGGTCCAACCCCGAGCTCTGGGAGAAGCTGGAGCTCGAGCTGCCCGAGCCGGAGCTGAGCGACGCGCAACGCACTGCACTGATGGCCCTGGTGGACGCACCTCCAGGGGATCGGCCCGAAGACTGCGCTGCGTTCGTGCCGGAACTCAACGCCATCGGGCTTCGTGGCTGGCTCGGCGTGGCCGACGGGACCCTCCTCCCCGTCGACGACTCGCCCTGCCTGGAAGCCGACGGACACGCACACCTCCTCGCCAAGGTCGTGGGCGATCAGACGGCCTGGCGGCCGGCGCTGGGCCTGGATGGAGCCTTCGAGCTCGGGCACCTCCTCGACGCCCTGGACGACGACGTCGGCTACGTCTGGTTGACGATCCACGGGCAGATCGAGCGACCCGGCGAGCTCGATGGCCTCGAGGGCGTGTCCATGGAGCTCGCAGGCCGCGAGGAGTCGCTGAGCGCAGCTGATCAGCGGCTGGCAGCCGCTGCCAGCCTATCTCCGCCGGAGGGGCGAGCCGTGGGCTACCTGTTCCTGTTCAGGTGACCACGGAGAGGTAGGCGCCACCCGCCAGCCTCACCCGCGCCCCGACCGCCAGCCGAACCGCAACCTCCGGCGCGACCGGCACCCCATCGAGCATCGTCGCGCTGGCAGGAGCGTAGTTCGTCAGCCAGACGGCGCCCTGGTGGAGCTGCACCCACACATGCTCCCGGGACGCCGAGGGGTGCGAGAGCACCACGTCGCTCGCCGGGTCGCGCCCGAGACGCAACGCTCGGCGCGTCGACAGTGGCACCCGCCGCGGGGCGTCCCCCGGAAGCTCCACGAGCAGGCTCGGCACACGCGTCGGACGCGCATGGCCGATGCCGTAGAGCACCAGCCCGCCCAGTGCCAGCCCCACCACGAACAGGGGGAGGTAGCTGCCGCCGCGGCCGCCCCCCCAGGCGAGGCTCCCAGCCCGCCAGCGGGCGCGCGACGCCACCACGTCCGCTTCCGAGCCAACCCGAAGAGCCGTCCAGTAGGCACGACCGCCCGAGCTCAGGCGCACCGGGTAGACCCCGGCTTCCGAAGGTGCGGTGAGGCTTGCCGTGCACCCGCTGCCGGATGAGCGCATCTCATGCACCGAGCTGCCGCCGGGGGTGTACAGCGTGGCCTGCCCCCCCGAGGAGCACCCCTGAAGACCGACCTCCGTGCTCCGACCCGCACCCACCTGATCGGGGAGGGGAACCAAGCCTGGAGACGACGACACGTCGGTGGCGACCGTCATCCGGTAGAGCTCCCCTGCCGCCGGAACGTCCACACCGCTCGCCCGCACCACCAGAGCACCGGCCGACGCGTCCACCTCCAGGCTGCGCCACGCCTCCGACGCGCTGCCGAGGCTTCGCGCCCCGCTCGAGGCCCCATGGGTGCTCCAGGTCTGACCGCCGCGCTCGAGAGCAAAGCCGACGTCGCTCCCCGCCCAGGTGCCCGTGACACGCACCCGGGACGCGCCCGCGGGCAAGGCGAGCTGCATCGTCTGCTCCTCGCCCGGCCGGATCACGTCCTGGACGTCGGCCACCACGCTGTACCCGCTCGCCGACTGCACGGCGCTCGCCAACGCGGAGCGCAGCCCGCGGTCCGAGACCGACACGCACCAGCCGTGCATGCTCGACGCCAGGCCGCAGAGCTGAGCCTCCTTGGTGGCATCCCCCACACCCAGGCCGTTGACCTGCGTGTCGGAGCGCCGGAGCGCGTCGAGGGTCGACGCGCGCACCCCCTTGTCCGACTCCCCGTCGGTGATCAGGAGCACCACGCCGCCTCGATCGTCCAGCACCCTGCCCACCTCGTCGAAGGCTGCGCGGAACGAGGTGCCGCCTTTCGGCCGCAAGCGCCGGACCGCACGTAGCACGCGATCGCCTGCACCGGCCGCGGGCGGCACCTCGACACGGGCATCGTCGGAGAAGCTGATCAGGCCGATAGGCGTGCCGTCCGACACCAGCTGCGTGGCGAGCTCCACCGCTTCGCGCGCACGGGCCATGCGCTCCACCCCCCCGGACTTCTTGTCCATGCTGCCCGAGCGGTCGAGCACCAGGAGCAACGGGCGGTCCGAGGTTGGCGCGGGGGCACGCGCAGGTGCCCTGTCCTGCAGCTCGTCACGCACGATCTCCACAGCATCGGTCGCGAGCTCCATCGCGTCGATCACCTCGGTGACGTCACTCACCGCCTTGTAGACCTTCAGCGCGGTGTCCAGGTGGCGCGATCCGTACCAGGCGAGCCGCCCGAGCTCGATGACCGCCTGCTGCGCGGCTCCCGTCATGTGAGCGCTCTGTCCCCACAAGACGTGAGCCGCGTGGCTGCCGGACGCCACGGTCTGGGCGCCCAGATTCGCCCCCAACGAGAAGGCGAGGCCTCCTGCGAAGTGGAGCGCCTTGCCCAGGAACAGCGTGTAGGTCTCGGCATCGCTGTCGTCGACCACGCCGAGCATCTGCCCGAGCCCTACCCCCTTGGCGGCCAACGGACGGTAGGCGTACTTCTCGAGGATGGATTCCTTGTCGCCGTCGAAGGGGTTGAAGGGGTAGCTCGGGTCCTCCTGTCGGCGCTCCAGGTCGTGGTAGATGTTGCGGCCCAGCATGACGGCGCTGTCGGCGATGTGGATGGCCGCGAGGACCGCGAGCAGCGCTGGGTTCCGCTCGCCCTCGGCCCCGAGGCTGGCGTCCAACATCGCAAACCGCGACCCGAGCAAGAGCCGCACACGCTCCCGGTCGCCAAGCCCGGAGCCGGACGGCGTGGCCAGACGGCCCGAGAGGTCGCTGGCGAGCCGCGCATCGAGCAGCGCCTCGTCCAGGGACTGGTAGGCCACACGAGACCAGACGACGTCGCCCTTCACGGTGACCCGCATCGCCATGTCGGCGGACACCGCGCGCGTCCGATCCTGCGCCCAGACCCAACGTCCCAGGAGCTCCACCGTCTCGTGCGGTGACACCTGAGCCGGCGTGCTCTCCATGCTGACCACCAGCCAGTCCTGCCCGCCGATCGCCAGGGTGTCCGCCGTCCACCGGACCGCGATCTCGTCCAGCGTCCTGCCGTCTTGGTCGCGCAGGGGAAGGGTGGACGGTCGAAGCGGAGCCGGTCCCGCCGCGAGCAGCTCGTCCATCACCCCGGCGTAGGGGCTCGTCCGGTTCATGCCTCCCACGCGGGCCACGCGGATGGAGGGCTCGGAACCCACCAGCGAGACGGCGAGCGGCTCCCCGGCGTCCGTCGTCATCTGCCAGGAGGTCAACGACGCCTCGAGCACGTCGGGCGCGCGGTCGTCGACCCGCATGCGCGCCACGGTCCGGTCGAGCTCCCGGCCGTCCCAGAGCTCCGACACCATGCGGTAGCTGCGAGCGTCGTCGTGCACCTCCAGGTCCAGCGGCGCCCCGCTCGTGACGACCTCCGACGGCGCGTCGTCCAGCCCCACTCCACGCCCGACGAAGGCGAAGAGGAGCAACAACACCACCACGGGGGCCGCGAAGGGGAGCCACCGCGCACTGGACCTCGGCACCGGAACGGGCGACCAGGCGTCGCGGTCGTCGAAGGCCGCGAGCGCGGCCAGGGGGTCCCAGGGGAGCGTGCCGAGGGCGACCTGATCCCCCACGCGAACGGTCGCCGTGCGAACCGGCTGGCCATTCACGAAGGTCCCGTTGATCGACCCCAGGTCCTCGAGCTCGACGACGCCCGGGGCGACGAGCCGCACCCGACAGTGCACCCCGGAGACGCGGGTGTCGTCGGGCGGCATGACCAGCTCGCAGGCTGGATCTCGGCCGACTCGGAGCCAGGTGCTCATATGGGTACGACCCCGCAGTGCAGCGAGCGCGAACAGTCGCAGTTCACCTCGTAGGTGCCGCCGCCCGCCAGGGGAAAGGCACCCGTCTCGAGCGTCGCCCCAGCCACGTCGAACTCGAGCGAGTAGATGCCAGGCGCCAACTCCCAGACGACGCCACGGATGGAAGGCTCCACCAGGCCATCCACCACCGAGAGCAGGCGTGCTTCGACGATCTTGCCACCGCACGCCGCAGCCGGTCCGAGAACCACCGTGGCGGGAGCGACGCTCGGCGCCGTCGACAAGGAGAGCACGGCTTCGGCCGCCCTCTGCAGCTCGACTGCAACGCTCTCGCGAGAGACCACCTCCAACCGGAGCGCTTGCCCGCTGCCGTCCAACCGCCACCCCGAGACCGACACATCCACCCGCTCGCCCGCGGGATGCACCTCCAGCAGCACGAAGCCCTCGGCGCCGATCGCCGCCAGCACACGTCGGGTGTGATCGAGGGCGGTGTCGTCGAACAGGTTCGCTTCGTCCGCGACGAAGAGCGACCGATCCCCCAAGGCCCCGACCAGCCCAGCCTGGAACCTCCGCGGCTCGAACCACCCGCTCAAGCTGCCATAGCGACGGACCTGCACCACCACGAAAGCGTCCCGTCCGAAGGTCGCGGTCACCACCCGGGCCACAGACACCGCCAGCTCCTCGTTGTCACCTGCCCGCGCCGGAGACCACCACAAGAGCCCCAACGACAGGACCGCCAGCCACCTCCTCACCGGCACGAGGCCGTCCGACAATCGCAGGTCACCACGAGGTACGACGCGGCCTCCACAGCCAACCGAGAAGTGCCCATCCCGCCGCCACCGAAGTCCCAGGACAGGTCGTAGGTGCCAGAGCCGACGTAGGACCAGCGATCGGAGAGCCACCGACTCGCCCGGTCCGCACCGACGACCCACACGTCCGGCGGATCCTGGCAGGACACGGACTGAACGCGGACCCGGGCCGACTCGCCGGGCGCGACGCGGGCGCGGGCGTCCGGCTGGCGCCTGGGCGCAGCCGCGGGCTCGATCGAGAGCACTGTCATCGGCACGGCCTCAACCTGCTGCCCCACTCGAAAGCCCTGGATGGACAGATCCACGCGCTCCCCGGCGGGATGGATCTCCACGAGCACCACCCCATTGAAGCCCAGCTCGTAGACGACCGACCACGACGACTGTGCGTAGGGGCCATCGAACAGCGACGATCCAGAGCGCGCCAGGTGGCCCTGGCCCTTCAGCCCGGTGAGCAGCCCCACGGTGAAGGCGCTGGCGTCGAACCAGTCGGGAAGGGAGCCGTAGCTCCTCACCTGCAGCGCGACCGGAAAGTCCTGGGAGAAGGCGCCCTCGATGGCCTCCACCGCCACATCCGCGGGCGCCGCCAGGCCAACTGCGCCCAACAGCGTCAGCATCAGTCGAGCGCCGACAGCGCACACCGAAGCCCAAACGCGCTCGCGGCCTGGGGCTTGGAGAACGCGGCGGCGGGCTGCGTCAGGCGGGACCAGGAGGCTGCGTACGCCGCCGGCAGGGCGTAGGCACCACCCTTGGCGATGCGCTCTCCAGTCGACGCCGTGGCGTCCACCCACTCGGCCACGTTCCCGGCCAGATCGTCGATCCCGCCGGAGCGCCCCAGGGGGTGGGTGCCCACCGCCTGCGTGGTTCCCGCGCCGCAGCCCGCCCCCTCGGCCCCCGAGCCCGGGTTGAAGTTCACACGCGAACAGGTCGGCTCGGCGGACCCCCAGGGGTAGCGCCGGCCTTCGGCGCCACGGGCCGCAGCCTCCCACTCCAGCTCGGTCGGCAACCTGCGGCCGGACCAGGCGCAGTAGGCCGAGGCCTGCTGCCAGGTCACGCAGTTGATCGGATGGTCCCCACGGGAGGCGTCGCCGCCGTTGCAGTGCGGGACCGACGCGCTGTCGTGCACGGTGTAGGTCGGCTCGGTGCAACCGGCTGCCGCCGTGCAACGTGCATAGGCGGCCACGGTGACCTCGGTCCGGTCCAGGAAGAAGGGCTCCAGCGTGACCGTGGCCGCAGCGTGACCGTCCGGGCAGCCGTCCGCGCCCGATGCGCAGCCCACCGCGTAGTCGCCGCCCTCGACGAGGCTCATGCCCTCGGGAGTCGAGGGCACGACCACTTCCACGTCCGGCGACCCCTCGTCGCGGAGCACGAAGAAGCCCACCGACAGTGCCAGGCCGACTCCGATCAACCCGACCTGGAGGACCGTCCTGGGCACAGACGACCCGGCTTCGCGCTCCTCTTCAAGCGCCTCCGGAGCCTCCGGAGCCACCGAAACCGACTGCGACACCGGAACCGCGCTCGACGCAACACTCTCGGGCATGGCGAGCGCCGTGCGAAGCGCGCGCTTGAGCTCGCCTGCGTCGGCAAAGCGCGCCGCCGGGTCGAGTGCGAGGGCCCGCTGGATGCAGTCGGCCAGCGTCAACGGCACGTTGGCGATGTGGTCGAGCCGCTCCATCGGCTCGCGACCCGAGTAGAGGTCGGTGGCGGCGAGCATGTCGTCCGGCGCGACAGGCAAGCGACCCGCCAGGAGCTGCCAGATCATCATGCCGAGGGCGAACACGTCGCCGCGCTTGTCGGCGGTCACCAGGCCGCGGAACTGCTCCGGGGACATGTAGGGCGGCGTGCCCAGCATGCTGCCCGCGCGGGTTTTCACCGCCGATGGCGAGTCGCTCTGGAGCACCTTCGCCAGGTCGAAGTCAGCGACCTTGGGCACGCTCCTTCCGTCGATCGTGGCGATCAGCACGTTGCCGGGCTTCAGGTCGCGGTGGATCATGCCGCGGTCGTGGGCGTGGGCGACGCCGCGGATCACCGAGAGCATCACGCGCAGCACGTCGTCGAAGGGCCAGGGACCCGGGCGCTGCTCGATCAACTGGGCGAGGGACGGCCCCTCGATGAGCTCCATCGCGAACGCGAGCACGTGCTCCTCGAGCACAAAGTCCACGTCCACCCGCACGATGTTCTCGTGGTCGAGCTGCCCCTGGAGCCAAGCGCCCTGCGCGAAGCGGTTCCGGACCACCTGGTCCATGGCCAGGTTGGCGAGCAGCACCTTGAGCGCCACGGGTTGCCCGGTGTCCAGCCGGCGGGCGCGGTACACCACCCCCATGCCGCCGGCCGCGATGGGCGCCACGACTTCGAACCCACCAAGCCTCGCCCCCGGCTGAAGCACGGCCCCAGCGCTACGGCGCGTCGGCGGCGTCGACCGGCAGCGGCACGAACACGAAGGTGGTCTTGCCGAGCTTCACCTCGGTGCCCTTCGTGAGCGCGGCGCTCCGAACCTGTTGCCGGTTCACCATGGTGCCGTTGGTGGAGCCGAGGTCGGTGATCTGTGCAACGCCGTTCTCGCCCACGATCACGGCGTGCTGACCGGAGACGTTCGTGTCCGCGATCATGTGCACGCCCAGGTGCGGGGACTTGCCGAGGGTGTTGGCGCCCTTGAAGATCGGAACCTCCTTGTAGAGGGGCATGCTGCGGCTCCGGAGCACCACCAACCACCCCGAGAGGGGCTTGGACTCTTCTTCCGCGAGCACGGTGTTGGGGCCGGTCTGGAAGCCGGCCATCCCGCCGCCACCACCGCCGCCGCCAGCATCTTCGTACTCGGTGGGGGGCGCCTGACCCGCGTAGCCCTCGGGCTCCGTCGGCGGGATGGGGCCGCCGAAGCCTTCCGCCACCGTAGGCGGAACGCCACCACCCACATGCATCTCCGGCTGGGTCGGCGGCACGGCGCCGCCCCCACCGCCGTAGCCGAGGCTGTCGTTCCGGCCGCTACCAGCGGCCATGATCGGATCACCACAGCCCGCACAGAGCCTGGCTCCTCCGCTGTTGTCGAAACCGCAGGCTGCGCAACGTCCCATGGGTCCTCCTCGACCGCGACGCCGACGCTACCACGCGCGTGCCAGGCCGGCGGAAACGCAGCTTGCCCCGCTTGACTCCAACGGAAGGTTGCTCCTACAGTCGCGCCTGGGAGAGCACCATGACGGTACCGCCCCATGTCGCGCAAGCCGCTGGGCTGCGCGTCGGGCCGCCACTCGCCTCAGGGGGCATGGGGCACGTGTTCCGAGGCACGTGGGAAGGCCATCCGGTCGCCGTCAAGCTCCTGGCTGCCCACCTCGCGTCCAAGGACAGCGCCCGCAAGCGCTTCCTGGTCGCAGCCTCCGTGCTGAGCCGGCTCAACCACCCGACGATCGTGAAGGTCCACCGGGTGATCAACGAGGGCACCTGCCTCGCCCTGATCATGGAGCTCGTGCAGGGGCCGTCGCTGGAGACCGTGATGCTCCACGAGCGCCGCGGGCCCTGGAACCGCTTCGAGGTGCGCAGCGTCATGGTGCCGGTCATCGAGGCGATCGCCGTCACCCACAGCGAGCGGCTGGTGCACCGCGACCTGAAACCCGCCAACATCCTGATGTCCCGCTCGATGAACGAGGCCTGGCCGGGCACCCCGAAGATCATCGACTTCGACCTCGTGCGAGCCCCGGAGGGCGCCAAGCTCCTGAAGACACGCCAGGGCGTGCGCATGGGCACCTACCCCTACATGGCGCCGGAGCAGTTCCGGGGCGTGACCGACGTCGACGCGCGCGCCGACGTGTTCTCGCTCGGCATGATGCTCTGGCAGCTGCTCGCCGGGCGGCTCCCGGTGAGGAACCCCTCCGACCTGGAGGGCGAGCTGGCCGATCTGTACTCTGGCCGGAAGCCCATCGCGTCGGTGGGGGAGGTGGCGCAGGCCCTACCGCCCCACGTCGTCGAGGCGGTGGACGCCTCCCTCAGCCTGGACCCCGACGGGCGTCCGATCGACGCGGCCGACCTCCTCGCGCGCCTGGGCTGGGAACCCCTCCGGGTCGACGACTCCACCATCGAGATCACGCCTCCGCCCGACTCCATGGAAGACGATCTCACCTCCCAGATCGTGTCGGTGGCCGAGCCGGTAGCCGACGACTGGGAGCCGGATCCCTGGGACCAGCTCCCTCAGCCACAGAAGTCGACCGGTATGATCTGGGCCGTCCTGCTCCTGGGGCTGGTTCTCTCTGCACTCTTCGCCGCGGTGGCGTCCGGATGACCTCATCCCTCCGAGAAGCCCCGGCCGCTGCCATGGGACCCACGCTCTACCTGTTCGGCGGCACGCACGTCGGGCTGGTCCGCAAGGCGAACGAAGATGCCTACCTGATCTTCGAACCCAACGAACAGCCGGAGCTGCTGCAAGGGCGGGGGCGGCTCGTCATCGTGGCCGACGGCATGGGCGGCACCGTCGGTGGGGCGCACGCCAGCCGACTGGTGGTCCAGACGGTGCGGGATGTGCTGTACAGCAACCCCACAGCACCGGTGCAGCCGGTCATGGGCGAAGCGCTGCGGCAGGCCAACCGCGTCGTGCACATGCAGCAGCTGGAACGACCCGACCTGAAGGGCATGGGATCGACCTGCACCGCCATGGTCCTTCACCAGGGCCAGGCGTTCATCGGGCACGTGGGGGACTCGCGGGCCTACCTGATCCGCGACGGCCGCATCCTTCAGCTCACCGACGACCACACCAAGATCGAGCTGCTGCTCAAGTCGGGCATGATCACGCCAGCCGAAGCGGCTCACCACCCGGAGCGGAGCGTGCTCGTGCGCTCCATCGGGCCGAAGCCCGAGGTGGAGCCGGATGTGCTCCAGCCGATCAAGCTGCAGCACGGCGACCGTTTCGTGCTGTGCTCGGACGGGCTGATCAACCACGTCCCCGATCCGCAGATCCTGTCCACGGTCCTCGATGCCGGCGATGCGCACGCGGTGAAGGCCCTCATCGACAAGGCCCTGGCCGGCGGCGGCAGCGACAACTGCACCGTGGTCCTCGTCACGGTCGGCGTCGTCCATCCCGCAGCCGTCAAGGCCACGGCGGCGCCCGCCACGGTGCACGAGGCCATCGGGGCCGAGGTCACCGATCCCGAGTGGGCGCCGGTGATCGAAGACGAGGGACCGCGGAAGACCCCGCCGATGGTGTTCGTGCTGTCGGCGTTGGCGGGGTTCTTGTTGGCGGTGGCGTTCTTCTTCTGGCTCGACCGGCCCACGGAGGTCGTGGAGGAGACGACCAAGGTCACCTCGACACAGAGCGAGACCCGGGCCGAAACGTCGGCGGAAAGCTCGGAGGGCTCGGAGGGCTCGGAGGGCTCAGAGGAACAGGCCAAGCCCGACAACGGGCTGGAGGGCTTCGAAGACGAGATGGCGCAGAAGGAAGAAGCCACACGTGAGCGGGAGGCGGAACGGGCCCGTCAGCGGGCGGCCAAGAAGAAGGCTGACGAAGAGAAGGCCGCTGCCGACAAGAAGGCTGCCGACGCCAAGCGGCTGGCAGACGCACAGGCCGCTACAACGGACGACATCACGCAGAACCGAGACGACGGAAAAGTCGTTGACTCGGTCACGGTCAAGTTCAGCGTCAAGAACTCGGACGAGTGTGCAGGCACCGTCGAAGCAACAGTCGCGGAGGGGTCGAACAGCTTCAAGATCGCAGCGAACTCGTCCGCAGTCATCGCCCGCGGAACCTACATGGTCTACGTCTCCGACAACGACAAGCAGGTTGCGAGCGCACCGAACACAACGCCGTTCGACACCAGCACGAAGAAGCTGAACTACAACTGTCGTTCCCAAGTCTTGAACATCAAATGATGGTCCTCGTCGCCGCAGCCGCAGCCACAGAGCCGGTCGCCATGGACATGGCCGCCACCTCGGAGGATCTCGAGGCTCTCAGCCCCGATGCGTGCGATCGAGCCCCTGATGACACGGCTCTGTCCAAGGCTGTGGACGGAACCGTCGCGGCATTCGCTGAGGATGCTTCTTCCGCTGTCCTCGCCGATGCTGGCGCCAGCGTCGCAGAAGCCCTACAACATCGCTGCGTAGGCGTCTTGCCCACACAGGCCTTCGAGGTCCACGTGGCCATGGCACTGGCCGCGTTCGCTCACCCAGACGCACTCACAACGGCCCAGCCCATGCTTGTGGCGGCCAGGCGCCTCTCCCCGGCGCTCCCTCCCAGCGTCCCGAAGTCGAGGGTGTCCACGGAGTTCGCCGCGGCCTCCTTGGCACCTCCCGACCTCCCGATGCCGTCCCACCGTCGGTGGACGATCCGCGCAGACGGCGCCTTCACCGAGCAGTGGAGCCCCCCCGCGGTCATCGAGCTGTACCGGGACCCGCTCTTCGGCGACGCCCAACTCAAAGCCATTCGCTACATCACCAGCGAAGACGAGCTCGCGGCGTTCATCGACGAGGTTCGGCATCCCCCGAAGCCCGAACTGCCTCCCGCAGACGCGGTCGAGCCGAGCGAAGAACAACCCACGCTTCGAAGATTGGAGTAGCCATGCCCTACGACGACAAAGGCCGCTGGTTCGACGGTCCCGCTCAAGGCGCCGTACCACCCACTGTCCCGGAAGGCCACGGCCAGGCCCCACCCACCCGCTACGAAGACGGCGGCGCCGCCGGTGGACTCCCGCCGGTCCAACCCTTCCCGGGCATGCAGGCCTTCAGCGGTGGCGGAGGTGGAGGCGGCATGGGAGCGCCCCAGGCAGCAGGCGCAGCCACGGTCTTCGACGACGACACCGAGGCCAACGAACGCCTGATGGGCTTCCTCGTCATCCTCGACACCAAGCAGGACGACGAGTGGCGCTACTTCCGGCTCAAGAAGGGCGTGAACAAGGTGGGCCGCTTCGGCTCACGGGCACACGTCGAGCTCCGCGACGGGCAGAGCTCTGAGGAGCATGCGCTGGTCATCTGCACCAACAACGCCGCCCGGGTCATCGATCTCGACTCCTCGAACGGCACCAAGGTGAACCGCAACAAGGTCGAGATCGCGTTGCTGAAGGAAGGCGACCGCATGCGCATCGGGCGGACCGAGCTCATGTACGTGCCCTTCCCCTACGTGGCGGAAGACTGAGTCGATGTCGAGGCGGATCAGCATCGGGCGGGAGCTGGACAACGACATCCGCCTGCCTCCCAACGCCACCCAGGTCAGCCGCCACCACGCCGCGGTGACCATCGACGGGCACCAGCTCTGGATCGAGGACCTCGGCACCCAGAACGGCGTGTCGGTCAACGGCGCTCCCGCGCACGCGCGAACGCCCTTCCGACTGACCGACCGGGTGTGCCTCGGGAGCTTCGTCTTCGACACCGAGCTGCTTCGCCCCTACGTCGCGCAGCACGCTCACGACCACCAACACCAACACCAGCACCAGCACCAGCACCAGCGCCAGCACCAGCCGCGCTTCCAGCGCAGCTTCGTCGACGGCCTCATCGACGGCGATCAGGCCCAGACACACACCTTGATGCTCTGGGCCGGCCTGGTCCTGATCCTGCTCTTCTTCGCGCCCATGAGCACCAGCTCGGCCGAGGTCGTCACACCCTTCGGCCTGCTCGATGTCACGGGCATTCCCGGAAGCGTGAAGCTGGCGTTGATGATGCTGCCCATCACCGGCGGCGTGCTGCTCGCCCTGCGGTCCGGCGGCGCGCGCAAGGAGACCGTCGGCTGGGCGCTGATCGGGGCCGCGCTGGTGGTCTTCCTATCGGGCTACGACGGGGTGGACGCCATCCCGTCGAACGCCGGCGGCGATCTGGGCAACCGCACCGTGCTCGCCGCCCTCGCGAGCTGCGCCACAGCCATCGGCCTGCTGCTCTGGACCCACCGACCGACCGACGTGAACGTCCGGCGGCTCCTCATCGCGGGCCCGGTGGTGTTCGTCGGCGTGCAGCTGCTCCCTGTCGAGATCGGCGGCAAGGAGATGATCCCGATGCTGGTGCTCTTCGAGTCCCTCGACGTGCTGCCCCGCGAGGGCATGATGCTGGTCGCTGCTCAGCTCGTGCTCACGGTGTGCTGCGCCGTTGCGCCCTGGTTCTTGTCGATGGACCCCCGCGACACCACCCAGTTCGCTCCAGCACAGGTGCTCGCGGTGGTCGTTACCGCCATGCCGGCGGCCTCCGTGCTCCTCTTCTTCGCCGCAGCGGGCAGCTCGGGCGGTGAGTGGCTCGCTTCGGCTCTCTGGGCCGCGGCCTTCCTCCTGGTGTGGCAGACCGCCGCAACCCTGGGCCCCACCTGGGTCTACTTGAACCGTGTTCGAGGACGAACCTGATGCATGTCCTGATCCTGTGGATGACCCTCATCGCCTCGGCGGTGGCCGGCGACGGCGACGTCCTGAAGGTCGACGCCGACAGCTACCCGGAGGTGCGGGTGTACCTCCAGGCGTCCTCGGCGGCGGCGTCGAGCGGCAGGGCGAGTGTGACCTTCGACGAAGTCCTCGACCCCGACTACGAGCCCGCCTTGGTCTGGGCCGACGAGCGGGCAGCCGGCGGGAACACGGAGCTGCCCTCGGTGAGCTTGCCCTCGACCAGCATCGAGGACCTCCCGGTGCTCGGCTTCAACCAGCAATCCGACCCGGTCGAGGGGCGGCTGGTCGTGTTCCTGGTCGACGCCAGCGCCAGCATGCGCGGCATCGGCCTGGCCGAGGTGCGCAGCCTGGCCGCGTCGGTCATCAAGACCCTGAAGCCCAACGACAAGGTCGCCATCCTGCGCTTCGCCAAGGAGACCAAGGAGGTCCTCGCGCCCACCCCGCTGTCGAACAGTGCAGCGGTCCGCGCGGCGGTCGAAGGTCTCGAGGTCGACGCCGGGGGCACCACCCGCATCAACGACGCCATGGCCGATGCCGTACAGGGACTGGTGAGGGACCTCCCCGAGCCGGAGCTGGACGGGCGCCGCTTCTTCTTCCTGTTCTCCGACGGCGCGGACAAGGGCAGCAGCACCAAGATCGAGGACGCGTTCCTCAAGCTGGACGACCCACCGAGTGTGTTCACAGTCGGCGTGGGGAGCGGCAGCGGCAGCCAGCTGGGCGACCTGCTGCGCATCGCCACGATCGCGGGCGACAAGAAGAACTTCTTCGACCACCCCGAGCCGGAGGAGCTCGTGGCCGCGTTCAAGGAGAGCTCCAAGCCTCTCGAGCAGCAGCTCCTGGTCGAGTTCGAGGCGCCCGCGTGGTTCCACCGCACGGGCCGCCACGAGCTCACCCTCACGCTCTCGGACGGCAGCGGGGACCCCCGCAACCTGCCGGTCACCCTCGATGTCGCCACCGTTCCGCAAGACCTGTTGGACGCCCGGACCACCCTGGCCGAAGACCTCGGCACCGTGAAGGTGGCGTGGCTCGCCCATGAGGGCTTCATGGACAAGCTCACGTGGGGGGGAGGCGGCTTCGGCGTCCTGCTCCTGGTGGGCTTCGTGGCCTACCAGAACCGCCAGAGGGCCATCGAGCGCGAGCGTCAGGAGGCCGACGAAGCCGAGGACCGCGCACGAAGGCGCAGCCAGGAGCAAGCTGCGCTCATCGAACAGCAGCTCGCGGAGCAGTCACGGCAGCAACGCGAGATGGAGGGCCGGCTGGCCGCGCGACAGGAGGAAGCGGCTCGACAGGCTGCGCTGGACCACCAGCAGGTGTTCGGTGAGCTGCTCGGCGTCGACGGCCCCCTCAAGGGCGCACGCTTCGGGCTGCTGAGCGCTCGAGCCCGGGTCGGACGCGGCGACTGCGACGTGGTCTTCCCCAGCGACGGCCAGGCCGACATGTCGATCAGCCGGATGCACGCGGAGTTCGCCATGCAGGGCGGGGGCTGGATGCTGACGAGCCTGAGCAACGGCAACGTGAACGTGGCCGGTCGCGTGTTGCGCCAAGGGGACAGCTACCCGATCAAGTTCGGCGACCAGGTGAGCTTCGGCAACTCCACCTTCCTCTTCCGTCCGCCGCCATGAAGACCCTCATCGTCGGTCGGGACGCGGACTGCGACGTCCGCGTTCCCATGGACGACACCCGCGTGTCGCGGAAGCACGCACGGGTGACCGTGCTTGGTGGTGGTCAGTTCGAGATCGAGGATCTGAACTCCGCAAACGGCATCCAGATCAACGGACAGCACGTTCGCCGCGGGCGCTTCGGCGCGAGTGACCGGGTGACCTTCGGCACCTTCGTGCTCGACGTCGCGCGGCTCGGCGCCGGTCCGCGGCCACCGCAGCCTGCCCCGGGCAGCGACTGGGTGCGCATCGGACGCGACACGTCGTGCGAAGTGAGGATGCCGCGCCGGGCGCCGGGCGTGTCGCGGGTGCATGCGCGGGCGCGCCGGATCGACGAGTACACGATCGAGATCGAGGACTGCAACAGCGGCAGCGGGGTCCTCGTCGACGGCCAACGTGTCCGGCAGGCTCGGGTGAGCCTCGGGATTCCCGGACGCCCGGGCAACCACGTCACCCTCGGATCCCACCCGCTCGACATCGGCCGGGTGCTCGCCGCCACCCGCGCGCCTCCCCGCCCGGGACCGATCACGCACCACGTGCCCCCAACACCGATCCACACCCCGCCAACGCCGCTTCCTCCTCCTGGCCCGGTTCCGCGTTCGTCCGGCTTCAACCCGCTGATGGTTGCCGTCGCCGCCGCGATCGGCCTCTTCCTCTTCATCGGCCTGTCCAGAACCGGCGGCATCGGGGGCGTGTTCCAGAGCCGGGAGGTGGTGAGCGCAGAGGAAGCCTACGTCCGGGTCGCAGAGGCCGTGACCTCCGCGCCCGACCTCGCCGAGCACCTCCGGGCCTACGAAGAACTGGGCGACGAGCTCGAGCCCTTCCGGGACGCGGTGGCCCTCTGCGCCGAGGTGGCACGAGGCTACGAAGAGCTCAAGACCGCCGAAGTGTTCGGCGTACGAATCTGGGACGCCATGCGGGATGCGTACTCCGAGATCAAGCTCCTGGAGGCCTTCGCCGATGCCTTGAGCAAGCTGGTGCGCGAAGCACCGGCCATGATGGACCAGCTCGCTGCGCTGCCCTTCAGCGCCCAGAAGCTGGCCGACCGCTTCGACGAAGCGGAGCGAGCGCCCAGCGCAACGTCCATCGCAGCGCTCGAGGGTTCGCTCGGCGAGACCGAGGGTGCGATGCGGTCCGTGCACCGCGCTCTGGAGGGTCCACGCGACGCGGTGCTGCAGGTCAACTCCCGCCTGAAGTCGGTCGAGTCCGGCCTCAAGGACTTCGCCAGGTCGATGGGAAGCGGACGCGAGCTGCTGGAGGAGCTGGCCTCGGGCTTGCGCGCGCTGCGTCGACCAATCGAGAAGATGACCGACGGGCTGGGCGAGATCCGGGGAGCGCTGGACGCCGACGCACAGGCGCTCGCGACCACACGGGAGATGCTCAACGGGCTCACGGTGCGATGAAGCGCTGGACAGTGCTCGGGGCCGTCGCGCTGACCACCCAGGTGGGTATCGATGCGCCGCACGACGTGTCGAGCCAGGGCAGGGACCTCGCCGAAGCCGTGGAGGGCATGTTCCCGCCCGGGCCGGTGCTGATCGCACTGCGCAGCTACGGGATGCTGCCAGACTGGTTCGACGCGGAAGCGCTGGAGGCTGAGCTGCTCGAACGGCTGCCGGCGGGAAGCGCCATCACGCCCGATGCCGCTGCGGTGATGGACCGCACCGACGCCGGGTCTCGCCGGGCGGGCATCGCGGCCACCGGCATCACATCGCTCGTGTCGATCGAGCTCTACCCAGCGGCGGAGCGGGTGGACGTGGCCGTGAGCGGGTGGTCGTTCCAGCCGACCGAGGTGGCCGTGGAGGCCCGCGTGATCTCGCTGGAGGCAGGCTCCGAGCCCGAGCCCGAGCCCGTACCCGACGCACCACCCGAGCCCGAGCCCGAGCTCTGGATACCGACCACCCCCCCGGTGCTCCCCGTCGTCGCGAGCAAGACCGCCCCGAGGTCGCGGAGCCGGATGACGGTCAGCGCACGGGGCGTAGCCGGCAGCTACAGCTACGCGCAGGTGCCGGAGTCCTCTGACGGACCGCTCCCCGACGACGTGGTGGTGCTCGAAGCACCCGCGGGTGGCGGTCAGGTGAACGCCACGGCCTGGGGGCGCTCCCGGCTTCGAAGCGTGGGCCTGGACGTCGACGCCACCGCGCTGCGCTACACCGTGGCGGGTCTTGCTTCACTCGGCACCGACAGCGACTTCGCCTTCCAGGATGTGCTCTTCACGGGCTCGGCCTCCGCTCGCTGGAGACTCGAGTTCGGGCTGGGCGATGGCGAGGCGAGCGCGTGGCTGGGCCTGGGGATTCACCAGTACGACATGCTGACGTTCCTCGAGGGCTATGGCACGCTCGAGTACGGTCAGCTCTCGTTGCGAGGCTTGGCGACCTCCTGCGGCTTCGACTACGCCTCAGGTGGCCGTCTGGGCCTCTCCCTGCGAGCCATGGGCTCCCTGCGGACCAGCGGATGGGTCTACCGAGACGTCCAACTGGACCTCCGCAGCGCGCTGTCCGAGCGCCTCGCGCTCAGCCTGGGCCTCCGCGCCTGGAGCGGCGGCGTGGATCTCCTCGTCGAGCCCGACAACGTCCGGGTGGGAAGGATCGCGGACGCCGGCGTCTGGGCAGGCGGCGGACTCGCCGTGTCGTTCTAG
>CAZSAT010000019.1:0-81955 GCA_964604675.1 uncultured Enterobacterales bacterium | reverse complement strand
GCGACTCGGGCGACTCGGGCGACTCGGGCGACTCGGGCGACTCGGGCGACTCGGGGAGCGGCGACACCTCGGACAGCGGGGACACGGCCGACACCGGGCTCACCTCGCCCCTGAGCGGCTACTCCGCCGACGGAACGGCCCAGGAGGTCAAGGAGATCTCCCAGAACCTCTCGGGGGTCACCTGGAACGCCAGCGAGGGCATCTACGTGGCGGCGTTGGACAACAGCCGCAAGATCGCGCTGTTCGACGCGGACTTCGACTGGCAGGGCGAGGTGGAGCTCGAGAACGTGGAGCACCCGGACACCGAGGACATCGCCTGGCTCGGCACCAGCGCCACGGGCTCGACCTACGCCATCGTCACCGAGGACAACGTGCTCTACCTGGGCGAGGTGCCCACGGGCGCCACCGAGGTCGACGTGTCGGCGTGGCAGCTCATCACCTTCGACGGGGCCCCGGCGTACAACAACCAGGGTGGCGAAGGTGTGGCCTACGACGCGGCCACAGGCACGCTCTACGCCTGCACCGAGAAGAACCCCATGACCGTGCACGCGTTCGTGCCGCCGGCCAAGGGCGACGCCTCGTACGACGACGGCCTCACCGTCACGCAGCCCTTCGACGCCGACGCGGTGCTCGGCCACCTCATCGGCGACATGTCGGCCTGCACCTTCGACGACGACACGGGTCGCCTGCTCATCCTCAGCCACGAGGACCACATGGTGGTGGACGTGGCCCTCGACGGCACCATCCATGGGCAGCTCGAGGTGAGCCTCACCGACGCCGGCTCGAGCAAGCCGGAGGGCCTGGCGTTCGATGACGACGAGCGGCTGCTCATCGTCGGCGAGCCCGACGCCTACGCGTTCTACACGAACTGACGGCTTCCATGAGGTGGCGCCCGGGCGCTCAAAGCGACCGGGGGACCGTCACCCAGGGATCGGCGGACTGGATGACGGCCCACACCCGGCCGCAGAGAGGTGTCGTTGCCGACCCGGGCACAATGCGCGATTCCGCGGTCACGCGATGTCAGGGTTTCGTCAGCCCGGTGTTAGACGGCACGGATGCTGACCCCTGGGCTGTACGCCGTCGAGTTCGCAGTGGTGACCCTTGCGCGCGTGCCGGTGCTCGCCGACGTCGAGGCGCGCTCCGAGCAGCTGATGCTCGTGCGGCTCGAGGAACAGCCGGAGGGCTGGCGCGGCTACCAGACCGTCTGCGACGTCCGCGTCGACGGTGGCGGCATCGCCGAGGCCGAGATCCCCGACGCGTTCGTGAAGGCCACGGGCAGCAAGTGGACCGACGTGACCATGGACGGGACGACCTACAGCGCGGACCTCGGCATCAACCACGCCGGCTGGCACCTCGTCGACGAGGACGACGTGATGCCTGTGGAGCTCGAGGACGAGCGGGTCTACGACTGGGACGACGACGGCGAGCCGGCCGCCACCATCTGGGTGCACGCTCCCCTGTTCGGCCGCATCACCCTGAACGTGGTGCAGAAGTCCCGCAGCGTGCTGCGCGGCACCTTCACCGAGGCGGGCACGGTCGAGGGAACGGTGGACATGCTCTACCTGCAGCAGCGCACGCTGGGGGCGTCGAACTTCCTCTTCGCCGGCAACATCGCGCTCGAACCCCAGTCGGACAAGTCCAGCTTCCGGCTCTGGGACGTGCGGGACGACATGAGCTGCGCCGCCCTGGTGAGCGAGACCTGGGGCCCGGAAGACACCTGGTAGGGACGCCGACCGGAGCGCTGGCCGTGGCGCCTACCGCTCGCCCCAGCGCACCACGCGCGCTGCGCCCGCCGCCGGCACCAACAGGTAGCGGTCGTCGCCGTCCTCCCAGGTGACGGTGCCGTCGTGGGCCACCCGAACCAGCTTGTAGGCCAGCACCGAGCCCGCTGGAACCTGGAAGCGTGTGGGGCCGGTGGGCGCAGCCTCGACGCTCCAGGCGCCCAGCGCCTCGTGGCTGCCGACGACCACCAGCCGCTCGCCGCTCGACAGCTCACCGACGGGCGAGAGGGTGACCCAGGCTGGTTCGGCGGTGGTCGGGGCCGAGGGCACGGGGTCTGACAGCTCTGTCGTCACCTCCCCGTCCTGCACGGTGATGGTGAGGACCTGCGTGGCCGTGCGACGCTCGATGACCAGCCTGCGGTCCTCGAGCTCGATCACGCGGGTGTCTCCGTGGAGCGCGGCGTCCGAGCCGGCCCGCCAGGCCGCCAGGTCGGCGATGCGCTGCGCGAGCCCGAGCTCCTCGAAGCGCATGTCGGCTCGGTTCTCGGGCTCTTCGGTGCCCGCCAGAGGAGCCTCCGTCCCCCACATGAGCGCCGGGGTGCCGCGGAGAGCGAACAAGAGCTCCAGGGCTTCGGACACCCGCCCTTCGTCGTCGTCACAGGACGACAGGATCCGTGGGCGGTCGTGGTTGTCCAGGAAGGTGACCATGGCAAGCGGATCGGCGTAGTGTACGTCGGCGGACACGAGGCTCGCGAGGCGACCGGCAGGGGCCCCCCCACAGAGCACCTCGACCAGGGCGAAGTGGAGGGGGAAGTCGAAGAGCCGGTCGACGTCCAGGTCGGCCCAGGCAGCCCCCACCTTCGCCGGGTCGCCCTCGTACAGCTCGCCGATGAGCTCCAGGCCCGGCGCCGCCGCCTGCAGGTCGGACGCGAGCCGTTCCAGAAAGGGTGCCGGCAGGTGGCGGACGGCGTCGATCCGGAACCCGTCGGGCTGCGCGGCCTCGATCAGCGCGAGCGACCACTGAAGCATCCAGTCGTACACGGGCTCGCGCTCTTGCGCCAGGTCGGGCAGGCCGTGCACGGTGCCTTCCACGATCAGGCGCGGGTCGCTCCAGTCGTCGATCGCTTCCTCGGCGTGGAACCAGTCCGGGTGCTCGTCGCGGAGCGGGCTCTCCCAGCCGACGTGGTTGTAGACCACGTCCAGCACCAGCCGCATGCCCCGTGCGTGGAGGGCGTCGGACAGATCGCGCAGATCCGCCATCGACCCGAAGCGCGGCTCGATGGTCGTGGGATCGACGACCCAGTAGCCGTGGAAGGCGCCCCAGCCCCCGAAGGGCTCCTGTTGGGAGCGGAACACGGGCGAGAGCCAGACGGTCTTCACGCCGAGGGCGTCCAGGTGATCGAGGCGGCCCGTGACCCCGGCGAGATCGCCTCCGTGCCACGCCTGCGGGTCGCTCCGGTCCACGGCCGCGTCGTTGGGGGCCCCGTCCTCGAAACGGTCCACCATCACGAGGTAGATCAGGTCGTCGTCGGGCGGCGGCAGGGGGACCCAGGGCATGGGCCCGGCTATCGCGCGGGGCCTCCCCCAGCCGTTAGAGCGGGGCCATGATCTGGCTCCTCCCCCTTGCGATCGCCGACGAAGACCCCCTGACCTCCGCCATGCACGCGCTGTATGCAGCGGCCGCCGAGAGCACGGTGGCCTACGAGCGGCTCGAGGAGCTGTGCACCGTGCACGGCCACCGCATGGTCGGCAGCGAGCGCCTCGAGGGCGCCATCGACTGGGCCGCGGCCGCGATGCGGGCCGATGGCCTGGAGGTCACGGAACAACCCGTCGACGTCTCCCACTGGATCCGCGGTGACGAGCGCGTGCGCATGACCGCGCCGGAGGTCCGGGAGCTCCATGCGATCGGGCTCGGCATGAACGTGGGTGGTCGTGCGAAGGGTGAGGTGGTGGTGCTCGACGGCCTCGATGCGCTGGCGGATGCCGACGTCGACGGAAAGGTCGTGCTCTTCGACAACGACTGGACCGGCTACGGGCCCACGGTCTCCGTGCGCACCCGCGGGCCGGTCGAGGCGGCCGAGAAGGGAGCCGTCGGGGTGATCATCCGTTCGGTCACCTCCGAGAGCCTGCACACGCCCCACACCGGCACCACCCGCTGGGGGGACGACGTGCAGTCGGTGCCGGCCGCCGCCATCACGGTCGAGGACGCCGCGTGGATCCGCGCCCTGAGCGAGCGGGGCGAGACCGTCGAGGTGGACATCAAGCTGGGCGCCAAGCTGAAGGGGCGAACCACCTCCCGCAACGTCATCGCCGAGCTTCAGGGCCGCGAGCTACCCGACGAGGTGGTGGTGGTGGGCTGCCACATCGACTCCTGGGACGTGGGACAAGGGGCCCAGGACGACGGGGCGGGGTGCCTCATCGCCTGGGAAGCGGTCCGGCTGATGGCCGAGACGGGGCACGTGCCGCGCCGGAGCGTGCGCGCGGTGCTGTACACCAGCGAGGAGAACGGCGAGAGCGGCGGGCACACCTACCTGGCCAACGCCGCCGTGGCCGCGCACGTGGCCGCGATCGAGTCGGACTCCGGAAACGGCCGGGCCGATGGCTTCCGGGTCCAGCTCGAGCTTCCGAAGGACCAGCGGCTGGCCGCCCAGGGCGCCCTCTGGTCGCTCCAGCCTGCCCTCGACGCCCTGGGCGGCTCGCGGCTCCGTCCCGGCTACTCCGGCGCGGACGTGGGCATGCTCGGCGCCGCCGGTGTCCCGGCCTTCGGTCTCGCCCACGACACGACCGGCTACTGGCCCATCCACCACACCGAAGCCGACACCTTCGAGAAGATCGTGCTCGAGGACCTGCAGCACAACGTCGGCCTGATGGCCGCCATGGCCTACGCCCTGGCGGAGGGCGATCGGCTCGCGCCCGCGGCCGATCCGGCGGTCGATCCGGAGTGATCGCCGGGTGATCGTCCCGTGAGATCGTGGCGGCGTCTGCGCTTTGCGCGGGACACCGCCCGTTGCGTGGACTGGCGCACTTGTGGACGAGCAGCCGGCACTCGTAGGATGAGCGGGCCCAGCACCCGGATGCCCTGTTTGACCACCAAGACGATCAGCCGAGTCGAGTTCGAGCACCGCGCCGCAGAGGTCCTGCGAGAAGCGGTGTCACAGCACCAGCGGGTGATCATCGACGACTCGGGCGAACACGTGTTGTTGCTGCGTCCAGGGGCCAACGAGCAGGCGGAGGACGCGCTCACCAGCCTGGGGGCCATGGTCATCGAGCAAGACCTGACCTTCCGCCGGCGGTACTGAGCCTCCCTCAGAGTCCGCCCAGGTACTCGTCCAGCAGAGCCCCCACGTTCCGGGCGACCACCGCCGCCGCGGCTCCGACCGCCTCGGTCTCGCGCTGGTGGTAGAAGTCCAGGAAGACGGGCACCGCGAAGCTGCTGCTCAGCGCGCCGTCGGTGGCGTTGGCGGGAGCCACCGTGGCGACCACCTCGACCGTCCAGCGGTAGCGGCCGTTCATCTGGCTGAAGTAGGTGGCGTGGGTCTCCACGAGCAGCACGAGGTTCGAGCCTCCGACGGCGTCGCCGAGCATCTCGAGCCGGTGGGTGGTGTTGCGCTTGGCCTCGAAGCTCTCGGCCCAGCGGTCGGCGCCGACCACGGTCGGCGGTAGCCCGCGCAGCTCCAGCTCTCCGACCAGAGCCTCGATCAGCCCGTCGGGGGCGGCCTCGACCGTTCGCCGATCGAGGTAGCCCATGACGGGGGCGACCACGGTCGGCAGCGGCGTCGTGGCCTTCACGACGTCCTGCCGGGCGAGGCATCCGAGTACGAGCCACAGCATCAGAACCAGACCTCCGTCTCCAGCGCCAGCACATGGTGCCAGTGGCGCTCGACGTTCCCGAACTCGTTGTACTGGTCGAGGTCCTCGACGAAGGAGTTGCCGAAGGCGTTGTTCTGCGTGGAGTGTTGCAGGCCGTAGAGCAGCCGCAGCGATGGACGGGTGTAGATGCCCGGGCCCAGGGGGTTGAGCACGAAGCCGGCCTTGCCCTGCCACGTGTCCCGGGTGTCGCTGTCGCCGTACTCGAGTCCGCGCGGGTCGCTGGCGCCCGCATCGTTCTCGAAGATCGAGTCCTGGTGGTTCCGGTAGGTGTTCCCGTTGGTGCTGATCTCCCGGGCCAGGCTGGACTCGATCAAGAGGTGCACCGTGGGCGAGAGGTAGGTCTGGATCCGGGCGACCGCGGACGCGTAGCTGCGCGCGTCGCTCGACGGTGCGATGGCGTTGTCGCCGTCCTGGTGCAGGCCCCAGAGGCCGGCCAGCGCCATGTCCAGGCGCCCGGGGATCAGCTGGAGTTGCACCTCGTCGCCGACGACCAGCACGCTGCGTTCGTCGGTGAGCTCGGTGACGTACAGCGTGTAGGTCTCGCCTTCGTAGGTTTCGTCGACGAAGTTGTCGGGGTGCACGAGCTGGTAGCTGGCCTGCACGCTGTTCCACACCAGGGGGCCGAAGCCGCCGAAGCCGAAGGTGGCGACCGCCTTGTACGAGGTGTTGGAGGTGGGCTCCGGGTCGGGGAAGGCGATGGCTTCGCCCGGGTTGTCCTCGAGGAAGGACTGCACGACCTCGCCGCGGAGGACGTCCTCGTAGTCCAGGCCGGGCGTGCTGTGGGGTGCGTAGCGGTTTCCGGTGACCTCGGGCTCGTGGTAGAGCTGGCCACCCAGGCCGAGCTGCACATGACGTCCGAGCTGGAACCGGGCGCTCGCGCCGGGGCTGAACACGGTCATGTACTCGCTGCCGCGCAGGGCGTAGCCGGCGTCGCCGAAGCCGAGGAGCAGCTCGGCGCGCTCGTCCCGGTAGCGGGCGCTCAGGCCGACCGTGTCCTGGAACAAGGTGGTCGGACGCATGTCGTAGAGGCCGAGGTCGCCGAAGTAGGTCTCCAGGGAACCGACGCGCCAGGTGACGCGGTCCAGCAGCACGTTGCCGGCCTCGGCGTAGAGCTGCGACATGCGGAAGTTCGACAGGTTGCCGTTCCCGCTGTCGGCGTTGCCCACCGAGCCTCCCTCGACCTTCATGTGCACCGAGGTCCACACCTCGCTGGAGGCCGGTCGCTGCTCCAGGATCGGGAGCTTCATCTCGACCGTGGCGTAGGGGCCCTCGTTGAGCAGCCGGCCGTAGAGGTTCCAGTACCCCAGCTTGCCGTCACCGCCCTGGAAGTCGGGCCGGGTCATCACCCGGAAGTAGCCGCCGATCTCCGCGCCGGACGCGAGCGCTGGCTGGTTGAGCAGGGCGACGAGGAGCATGAAGCAGAGGGTAACTCAGAGATGAGTCACTGTCATGGCTCGGCCAGGCACTGCCCTCCGTCGCAGGCGAAGTTGGAGGCGTCCGACCAGGTGTAGCTCTGGGAGCTTCCCTGCACCGCGACGTCGTCCGGGGCGTTGTCCGAGAAGCTGGTGTGCCGGCCCTCCAGGCGTCCGATGTCGTGGAAGAGGATGGCGCCGCCCTGCTCCGCGTCGTGGCGTTGCAGCACCACACGCTCGAGCGCCGTGGTGCCCGCCAGCGACAGCCCACCCCCGAAGCGGGCCTGGTTCTCCTGGAGCACGCTCGACCCGATCTGGAGCTGGCCATACCAGTTGGACAGCGCGCCCCCGTAGTCGCCGGCCGTGTTGTCCTCGAACAGGCTCGTGGTGACCTCGACGCGGCCCTCGAAGATGGCGAGCGCGCCGCCGTCCCGCGCCGCGTTGCCGGCGAAGCGCACGTCCTCGAAGCGGGCCAGGCCGCCGTCGGACACTCGGAACGCGCCCCCGTCGTCGGTCGCGACGTTGTCCACGATGTCGGCGTGGGTCACGGTCAGCTCGCAGCCCGGCCCGACCAGCCCGGCACCCCCGTCGTAGGCCTGGTTCTGCGACAGCGTCACGTTCGAGAGCGTGACGCGCGCCGCCTCGCACCGGAGCCCGCCGCCGGCGCCGTAGCTGCCATCGGTCCAGGCCGCGCCGCGGTCGACCACCAGGTTGCGTGCGGTCAACGAGCCGCCGTGCACCGTGAACACTGGGACCTGTTCGCCGCCGGAGAGCACGGTCTGTTCGCGCGTGTGGCCGAGTCCAGCGACCACGACCTCGCTGGAGCTGTGCAGTTGGGCGAACCAGGTGCCGGGGCAGACCTCCAGCGTGCCGGGTTCCTCCAGCTGCACCAGCAGGCCCTTCGTCAGCGCGTTGGTGAGGTCGATGGTCCGGTCTTCCTCGACGAAGGTCACCGTGGTGCAGACGTCCGGGTCCTCGACGGGATCCGGGTCCTCCGTGTCGCCGACGGGTGCCGGATCGGCCGTGTCGTTCGCGTCCACGGGCGTGGTCTCGGGATCCTGGTCGGTGAAGGGGTCGTGGGCCTCGCCGCCGTCGATGCACGCCTGACTCGCGGCGCAGGGCACGGTGCTCTCCACGGGCGGTGGAGCGCAGGCGGCGTGGAGCAGGAGCATGCCGCCGAGCATGCCATGGGCTCGCCCCCGCCGCACCGTGCCATGCTCTCCGCTGGAGGTGTTCGTGGTGTGGCTCATGCTCGGCCTGGCTTGCAAGGGGGAGGCCCCGTCGGAGACGGGTGACGACACACAGGTGTCGGCTGACGACACGGCCGATCAGGTCGATCCCGACACCGTTGGGCTGGACGGGACCTGCGCGCTGGAGGACGACTACGGTGGCTTCGTGGTCGAGGTCTACGAGGATCTCTCGAACGTGGAGGGCGCCGTGTCGGACGGCGTGGTGCCCGAGAGCGTGCTCGAGAACATCCTCGAAGACAACGGCTGCGTGCTCTGGCGGCAGAACCTCGCCTACTGCGATGGGGGCTGCGACGCGGGCTACGTGTGCGACTTCGAGGGAAACTGCCTGCCGTACCCGTCGAACCAGGACCTGGGCACGGTGTCGATCGGGGGCCTCGGCACCGACGTGGCCATGGAACCCGTGACCCCCGGCTACACGTACTACGACACGTCGCTGGCCCATCCCGCGTTCACCGGCGGTGAGCTGATCGCGTTGCGCATGCCGGCGGGCACGTATGGACCGGTCACGCTCCACGGCGTGGGTGTCGAGCCTCTGGCCGGCCTCGGGGACGGGTGGTTCGTGGAGGATGGGGTGGACACGATCATCACCTGGGATCCGCCCACGGCGAGCGTGGTGCGGTCCGACATCGTGGTGAAGGTGCGCATCGACCTGCATGGCAGCACGCCGCTCACGCTGGCCTGCACCTGGGAGGACACCGGGTCGGGCACCATCCCGGGCAAGGTGATGGCGCAGATGGTGGCGGGGGGTGTCACCGGGTTCCCGCAGGGCTTCATCTGGCGCCGCACCGCCGACAAGGCCGAGGTCGGCGAAGGCTGCATGGATCTCGTCGTGTCCTCGCCGCGGGAGGTCGAGGTGGACGTGGCGAACTTCACGCCGTGCCTCACCGACGAGGACTGCCCGAAGGGCCAGGAGTGCGACGTCGAGTTCCAGATCTGCGTCGACCAGTAGCACAGCGGGCCCGCGTCACGGGGCCTGCTCGATCACCGCTGGCGAGTCCGGCAACAGGACCAGCGCGCCGTCGCGCGCGAGCCCCACCTCGCGCACGAGCGTGAGGGTGTCGTCGCCGAGCTCGATGGGGTGCTCGATCCGCAGGGTCGCCACGAGATCCTCGGGCTGCAGCACGTGCACGGGGAGCTCGCGGACGGCGCCCATGAGCTCCAGCCGGACCACCCGGTCGTGGTCCGCCAGCACCCGGAGGCCGCTCTCGGTCGGCTCGGCGCCCTCCACGAGCAGGTCGCTCACGGCAAAGCCGACGGCGCCGTCAGCGCCGTACGCCGCCGCCACCAGGTCGATCGAGGCGCCCTCCAGCATCCACAGCTCGTCCGGCTTCACCATCGAATCGGCCAGCATCACCAGCGGCTCGCCCACCACGAGCTCCTCCACCTCGGTGAAGGCGACCGAGAAGTGGTCGCGCAGCTCCCCGCGGTACCGGACCACGCCGTCCTGGCCGTGCGAGCCGGTCACGGTCAGCTCGGGCCCATCCGTCCAGCGCTCGTCGAGACCGCGTGCGCTGCCGGTCACCTGGATGGGGCCCAGCGCCTCCTCTTCCTCGTCGCTGAGTCCGAGGCGCTTCACCGGCAGGAAGGTCGCATCGGTGCCGGCCGCGATGGGTACCTCGGGCGACCAGCCGTCTGGGTGGCTGGGATCGACCAGGTTGCTGACGAAGCCGAGCACCCCTCGGTCCCCCTCGAACTCGTAGCAGCCGCTCAGGAGAACGATGGGAAGGAACAGGCGGGACATGGGGCCTCCGGGTTGATGGAGTCCTACCCCGACGGCGTGTGCAGGCGTGTGCAGCCCGGTGCACCCCAGGTCAGCGGCGGCCGAATCCCTCCGGCGGGTGGTCCTTCCACCAGGCGACCGCGTGCTCGAGGAAGGCACGCAGGGCAGGCTTCATGAGCCGCCGCTCGAGGAAGACCAGCGAGATGTCGGTGCGCGCACCCACCAGCCCCGGCAGCACCCGCTCGAGGCGGCCGCCCTCCACATCGGACCGAACCGCGCCCGCCGGCAACAGAGCCACCCCTTGATCCGCTTGGACGGCGCCGAGCAGCAGCCCCAGATCGTTGGATGCCAGCCTCACCCGCACGCGCGCTCGTCCGCCGTCCAGGAGTGGCCATCGCGTGGCCGGCCGTTCGCCGCGCTCGAAGCCCACCAGGCATGCGTGCTCGACGAGCTCTTCGACCTTCGTCAGCCGGCCGGAGCGCTCAAGGTAGGCGGGTGTCGCGACCGCCCACAGCTCCGAGGAGGCGAGCCGGCGCGCGATCAGGGCGGGGTCCAGGGTGGGCCCTGCCCTCCAGCCGACGTCGATGTTGCCTGCCACCAGGTCGACGTGGCGGGTGGTGGCCTGCACCTCGAGCTGAACCTCCGGGTAGCGCAGGGCGAAGTCGAGCAGGCTGTCCCGAAGCCCGCCCGCCTCGAGCGGGGGCACCGACACACGCAGCAAGCCCCGCGGCGTGTCGTCCTGGAGGCTCACGGTGCGGGTGGCCTGTTCCACCGCGCCAACGATGGCGCGCGCATGTGCGTACAGCTCCTCTCCGGCGTCGGTGAGGCGCAGGCGCCGGGTGGTTCGTCGCAGCAGGCGCGCACTGACGCGCTCCTCGAGCCGCGCGAGTCGGCGGCTGACGGTCGCGCGCGGAACGGACAACTCGCGCGCCGCGCCGGAGATGGAGCCGGCCTGCACGGTCGCGACCAGCGCTTGGAGCTCTGCGGTCTCGGGAAGATCCATATGCACGCTTTGTTGGCAGGTGATGGTCATCATCTCCCATTCCGTTCATATCAGCGCGCGCCTACCTTGGGGGTGCAGCAAGGAGAACCCCCATGAACGGCAAGACCCTCGGCTACTGGGCCACCACCGGCCTCCTGTCCCTCGCCCTGTTCGGCAGCGCTGCGGGCAAGCTCTCAGGCGCCGAGCCGCTGGTGCAGAGCATGGAGCACCTCGGCTATCCGACCTACCTGATGAACATCCTGGGGGTCTGGTACCTGGGCGCGGCGATCGCTCTGCTCGCGCCGGGGCTCGCCCGGGTGAAGGAGTGGGCCTACGCAGGCATCGTGTTCGCGATGAGTGGCGCCTTCGCGTCGCACCTCTTCGTGGGCGATGGCCTGGCGATGTCGGCTCCGACACTGGTGTTGGCTGCGCTGGCGGTGGCCTCGTACCTGCTCAAGGACGCCCGAGGCTCCGTCGCCGGGCGGCAGCCGGCGATGTCGCTGACGTAGCGACCGGCTGGCTCAGGGCAGCGTGACCTGCCGGGCGCCAACCTCCCAGCCCTCCGCGCCCGCCACCCAGGCCGCCCACGCCCCCGTGTCCGGCCCCTCGAAGGGGTCGTAGGCGGGGGCGTCGTCCCCGGCGATCAGCGCCAAGCGGTCGTGGGCCTCGAGGCGGAGGAAGGGCACGTCGCTCGCGCAGGTCGCGGCGAGCACGTCGAGGCCCTTGCGCTCGCCGGCTCGGGTCAGGGCGGAGCCGATCAGCAGGCGGAGGCTCTCGTCGGTCTCGGTGTCGAGCGCCGCGAGCAGGCTGCTCCTGTCGGCGTTCCGGTACGCGGCCTCTCGCTGGACCGGGTCCAGCTCGGCGTGCTCGTCGTGGTCGTGGCCCACGTGCTCGTGCTCGTGCTCTTCGTGCTCGTGGGGTTCGGGGACGAGCGCGAAGCCCCCAACGGCCGCGGCGGTCACTGCCAGCGCGCCCACCAGCCTGCCGGCCGTCGCCGCCCGGGCCTTGGAGCGCCACACCGCCCACCCGCCCAGGCTCGCCAGAAGCGTGAAACCCAGGAGGGTGACGATCACCGGGCCGGCGGAGACGGAGTAGCTCACGGCTACCCCGCCCACCGACACCAGCGCGCCGATGGCCCAGCCGGTGGCCAGGCGAGGTCCGACCCCGTCCACGAACAGCCGCGCGATGACCGCCGGGATGATCAGGAGCGAGAAGATCAGCAGCACCCCCGCGACGTGCACCACGGCGGTGATCACCAGCCCGAAGCCCAGGTAGAAGGCGAGATCCCAGAGCGCGACATGGAGCTCGCGGCTCGCGCGCTCGGGCTCGAAGCTGACCAGCAGCAGCGGCCTCCGCGCCAGGAAGCTCCCCAACCCCACGACGGTGATGACCGCCGCCATGGCGGCGATCTCCGTCCAGGTCACCCAGACCACGTTCCCGACCATGAGGTGCTGCAGCTTCTCGGCGCCGTGGGGGTCACTCGCCAGCTCGATCACCAGCGCCCCCGCCCCCGCGCTGACCGCGTAGGCGATGCCGATGATCGCCTCCTGCGGCACGCGGTCCTCGAAGTGCCGAGCCACCGCAAAGGCCACCGAGCCGATGGCGGTGAACACCAGAGCGGTGGCGTACGCCAGCGGTGCGTCGGGCTCGTGCCCCAGGAACACGGCCCAGGTGGTGCCCAGGGCCGCGACCTGCGCGAGCGCGAGGTCCACGAAGATGACCCCGCGCTGGAGCACGTGGAGGCCGAACCAGCCCAACGCGCCCACCATGAGCAGGCAAGCGACGGTGGGCGCCACCAGCCACGTGAGATCAGCCACCCAGTGCCTCGAGCAGTTGGTCGATCAAGGCCTGGAGCGAGTCGACACCGTCGAGCGCGCCCAGGTCGCCGGCGAGCGGAGCCACCCGCGCCCCGGTCTCTGCCGCCAGCGCCTGCGCCAGCCGGTCGTCGTAGTAGCTGCTGATGCCGATGACCGTGGCGCCAGCCGCGGTCATCGCAGCCGACAGCTCCTGCTTGTGCGCGGCGCTCGGCGAGATGCCCGGTCGGTCCTCCACGTAGCCGACCACCTCCATCCCGAAGCGCTCCACGAAGTAGACCCAGCTCTGGTGGTAGAAGACGACCGGTTGCCCGCGCAGCGAGCGTCCAGCGGCCAGCCAGCCGCCGAGGCGGTCTTCCAGGCCCTTCTGCTCGAGGAAGGGCAGGAGCTGCCCGCCCTGCGCCAGCCGTGCGAGCAGGTCGCCGCCCATGAAGGCCACGAGATCGGCGCCGAACAGGCGCTCCCACGTGGCGTCCCGGAACTCCTCCGCGCGCGCGGCGTACGCCTCGGCCTTGCCGGGATCGATGCGCCCGAGGCCGGCGGCGATGTTGTCGGCGACCTGTGGCCAGTTCAAGGGGTCGAGCCACAGGTGCGGGTTGCCCTCCGGGTGCAGATCGCCCTCGGCCCGGGTGAGCGTGGTGGGCACCTCGAGACGCGGAACGCCCTCGGACGCCCAGACATGCCCACTCTGGCCCCGCCGGATCGACGGGTTGCCGGCCCCGTCCAGCAGACGAGCGGACCAGAGCTCCAGGTTCAGACCGTTCTCCACGTAGAGGTCGGCCTGGCCGACCTGGGCCATGAGCGCAGGGGTGGGGGACAGGTAGTGCGGATCTTCGGTCCCGGCCGCGAGCACGGTGACCTCGGCGTCCGGCGCCAACTCCGAGGTGATGGCCCCCAGCCAGGGCAGCGTGACGACCACGTCCTGGGCGTGGGCCGGGACCATCAGGAACAACAGCATCGCGATCATCGGTTCACCCAGTAGGGTTCGACGGGGTGACTGCCCCAGACGAAGGTGAGTTGGCTGTGCACGGTCACGCCGTGCTCGCCGGCCACGGCGCCGGCTCGGAGTCGGAGGAACTCCGACGTGTAGTAGGAGAGGAAGCCACCTGCCTGCAGCTCCTCGTGCACGCTGTCGACGCGAGCACCGGCGTAGAGCGTTCGGGTGGGCTGCACCTGCAGGGCGGCGTAGCCCGACAGCTCGCCTTCGTCGTCGAGGAAGCCCTCGCCGAGCAACACCACCGAACGCCACGAGCTGCCGCGCCAGCGCAGCATCATGTCGGCGCCCCCCAGGTAGTCCGCCTCGAGCCCGGTGTGGCTGCTTCCGAGGCCGAGGTCGACGGCGCCCAGGTCGACGAACAGCTCGGCTCGGCCGAGCCATTGGGGCATCGGCGTTTCCCTCAGGGGGTCGAGGTGCCCGGCTCCGTCCAACACGCCGCCGGTCAGGGTGACCGCTGTCGGCCCCAGCGCGCGGTTCCAGCTCAGAGTGGCGCCGACGTCGGACCACCCGTCCTCGCCGAGCGCCGCTTGGATGGGTGCCGGTGCGTCGGACCACGGGTAGTCGTGAGGGTGCGCCCGGTTGGCGATGCCAAAGGGCTGCTTGAACGCGCCGACGCGGCCCGAGAAGCCGCCAGGCAGGCTCACGAGGTCGATGTAGACCTCCTCGGGAACCACGGCGAAGGCCGCGTGCGAATCGGCTTCCTCATCGGAGTCGGCGGCCCCGGGCGTGTCGGCCTGGCCCTCGGCTTCTTCGTCGGCGTGCGCGCCACCGACGGGCGGTTCCTGCTCCATGGCCATCACGGCGACCGCCCGAGCGAAGGGGTCCACGTCGGCCTGCAGGTCGAGCTCGAGGCTGCGCAGCCACAGGCCGCTGGCCGGGTCGAGCTCGGCGTCCTCGAAGCCCCAGGTGCCGAGCAGGTCGCCGAAGGCGGTGATCTGGGGGTTGAACACGTTCGGGGCGCGTGTGGGCGGCGGCGGGGGCGGCGCGTTGGCCGCGGCCAGGGCCTCGGCCTCGCGCATCAAGGCCTCGGTCTGGGCCTCGTCCAGCCGTTCGGTGAGCGTACGGACCTCGTGTTCGAGCGCGTCGATGCGCGGGTCGGGTTCGGGGGGCGCGGACGCCTCGTCTGAGGCGAAGGCGACGCCCCACGGGGCGAAGGGAAGGAGGAAGAGCAAGGCCGGGCCTCGGGTGAACGAACGACGGACGCGGTGGGCCGTCGGCCACCGCGAAGGATGGAGGTCGTCAGCTCAGAGGGGGACTGGTCTTGGGCGCGTAGGCGAGGGGCCGGACGCGCGGCGCCCTGGCGCGGGTGAGCGGGCGGCTGTCGGCCACCCTGTCGGCCGCCACCGCAACCCCCGTGAAGGTCGGGACGGTGGCGGTGAAGGTGGCCAGCTCGAAGTCGCAGCCGTGCTCGGGGGTGTCGGCGTCGGCCGAACGCAGCTCGGGCGCCGCGACGTGCGCTCGGGTGCTGTGGGCGTCGGCCTCGACCACCTCGCCGTGCTCGGCACAGACCACGTGGGCCACGAGGACGTGGTGGGCCATCTGCGCGACCGAGCCCCCCAGCCAGGCGAGGAGGCCGAGCAGGAGGGCGGCGCGGGCGGCAGTGGTGTGCAGGGACGGCAAGATGCGAACGTAGTGGTTGCGGGGACGCGTGGCAAGAAACCACGCGCAGCTACCGGAAGTCCCTGCTCTTCGTCCGGAAGGTGTCGCTGATGCGCAGGCGCTCGAAGCGCGTCGCCAGGATCGACACCGCGTCGCCCTCGCGCTGGAGCTTGCCGTCCACGTACAGGAGTTGCTCCCCCCGGATCAGGCGCCGCTGCCGCTCGTAGAGCTTCGGCCACACCACCAGGTTGGCCATGCCGGTCTCGTCCTCGAGCGTCATGAAGAGCACCCCCGCAGCCGTGTGGGGCCTCTGGCGGCACGACACCAGCCCACCGATCCTCACCCTGCCGCCCGCCGCCATCTCGGACAGCGACGCGATCCTCACGGCCCCCCGCTTCTCGAGCTCGTCTCTGCAGAGACCGAGCGGGTGGGCGCGCAGAGAGAGCCCGAGCGCCAGGTAGTCCTGCTGGAGATCCTCCAGCAGGGAGGCCTGCGGCAGCCCTGCGTCGACCGTGTCGCCCGCCAGTCCGCTCAAGAGCGGGGTCGAGCGGGTCCACAGGGCGTCGACCTCCCAGGTGGCGTCTCGCCGCGACAAGCCCAGCCCGCGAAATGCGTCGGCCTTGGCGAGCTTGCGCAAGGCACCCCGGTCGAGGCGGGTGCGGTGGGCGAAGTCCGCAAGATCCTCGAAGGCCCCTTCGGCACGAGCCTCTTCGATGCGCAGCCCGTCTTCTTCGCCGATGCCCTGGATCTGACGGAAGCCCATGCGAAGGACCACGCCCCGCGCCACCACGGAGGCCTGGCCTCCACGGCTGGGCGCGACCTCCCCATCGGCCTCGAGCGTGTTGTCCCAGTCCGAGCGGGTCACGTCGACGTCGCGCACGGCCACCCCGTGGCGCTCGGCGTCGGCCAGGATCGAACGCGGCGCGTAGAAGCCCATGGGCTGGCTGTTCAGGAGCGCCGCTGCGAAGGCCGCCGGGTAGTAGCTGTGGAGGTAGCAGCTCACGTAGATCAGCAGAGCGAAGCTCGCCGCGTGGGACTCGGGGAAGCCGTACTCGCCGAAGCCCTTGATCTGCTGCGCGACCTGTTCGGCGTACCCGCGGTCGAGCCCCCGTCCGACCATCCTGCGAACGAGCTTCTCCGTGAGCTCCTCCAGCCCGCCCCGCTTTCGCCAGGCCCCCATCGCGCGCCGCAGCTCGTCGGCTTCACCCGCCGAGAAGCCCCCCACGGCCATGGCCATGGCCATGACCTGTTCCTGGAAGATGGGCACGCCGAGGGTGCGCGCGAGGATCGGCTCGAGGTCCGGGTGGGCATAGGTGACCGGTTCCTTGCCGCTACGTCGGTCCAGGTAGGGGTGGACCATGCCGCCCTGGATGGGCCCGGGTCGCACGATCGAGACCTCGATCACGAGGTCGTAGAAGGTCCTGGGCTTGAGCCGAGGGAGCATCGACATCTGCGCCCGGGACTCGATCTGGAACACCCCGATGGTGTCCGCTCGACAGATCGCGTCGTACACGAAGGGGTCTTCGGCGGGCAGGGTGGCCAGGTCCCAGTCGTGGCCGTGCCAGAGCCGGCAGAGGTCGAAGCACTTCCGGATGGCGGTCAGCATGCCCAGGGCGAGCACGTCGACCTTGATGAAGCGCACGGCGTCGATGTCGTCCTTGTCCCACTGCACCACCGTGCGGTCGGCCATCGCCGCCGGCTCCACGGGGCAGCGCTCACGCAGCGACCCCTCGGTGATGACGAAGCCGCCGACATGGATCGAGGTGTGCCGCGGGAAGCCCAGCACCTCGCCGGCCAGGGCGATGGTCTGCTGTACCCTCGGGTCCTCGGGGGAGAGCCCGCAGGCCCGCACACGCTCGGCCTCCACCCCGTTGTCCCACCAGTCCATGCCCTTCGCGAGCCGGTCCACCTGGTCGAGCGACAGCCCCATCGCCTTGCCCACGGCGCGCACCGCCGAGCGCGGGCGGTAGCTGATGACCTCGTTGACCATGCCCGCCCGGTCGCGTCCATAGCGCGCGTAGATGTACTGGATCACCTCTTCGCGCCGCTCGTGCTCGAAGTCCACGTCGATGTCGGGTGGCTCGCCGCGCTCCTTCGAGATGAAGCGCTCGAAGAGCAGCGAGGCCCGGGCCGGGTCGACGGCCGTGATGCCGAGCGCGTAGCAGACTGCCGAGTTCGCGGCGCTCCCCCGGCCCTGGCAGAGGATGCCGATGCTGCGTGCAAAGCGCACGATGTCGTAGACCGTGAGGAAGTAGGCCGGGAACTCCAGCTCCTCGATGAGCGACAGCTCGTGCTCGATCTGCGCCCTCACCTTCGGCGGTGGGCCGCCTGGCCAGCGCCATCGGACCCCGTCTTCGGTGAGCCTTCGCAACCAGCTCATGGGCGTCTCTCCCTCGGGCACGACCTCGGGGGGGTAGCGGTAGTCCAGCTCGCCGAGGTGGAAGCTGCAGCGCTCCACCACCTCGCGCGTGGTGTGCACCCAGCGGGGCCGGTCGGAGAAGAGCGCCATCATCTCGGCGGGCCCCTTCAGGGTACGCTCGGCGTTCGCCTGCAGGACCGTGCCGGCGCGGTCGATCACGAGCTTCTCGCGCACGCAGGTCAGCAGATCCTGCAGCGGCTGCCTGCGTCGGGTGTGGTGGAGCGCGCGGTTCACGGCGATCACCGGGCGCCCGATCCGCCTCCCGAGCCCCTCCGCGCGGCGCGACTCCTCGGCGTCGGCGGGGAGGAGCCGCCGCCCGCAGGTCACGTAGAGCCGGTCTCCGAAGGCTTCTGCGAGGGCCTCGCCGTCGGGTCGGACGAGCGCGAGGAGCCCGGCGGAGAGCTCGCCCACATCGTCGAGGCGCGCGCGTGCTGTGCCCTTCTTCGTCTTCGACTGCGCTCGGGTCACGAGCTCGCAGAGGTTTCCCCAGCCGGCTCGATCCTGGGCATACAGCACGACCTCTCGCAGCGCGTCCGCCTCCTCGACCTCCAGCAAGACGCCGTGGAGCAGCTTCAGATCGTGCTCCCGAGCTGCCTTCCAGCCGCGGACCAGGCCGTAGACACCGCCGCGATCCGAGAGCCCGAGGGCCAGCAGACCGAGCTCGAGGGCCCGCGGCACGAGCTCCTCGGGCATCGAGGCGCCTTCGTGGAAGGAGAAGGCGGACTGACACCAGAGCTCGGCGTAGGCCATGTCGAACCATCCCTGAACATTTGTTCAGTGTAGTCCTGGGATCGTCTCGCCGCTGGTCAGATCCTGTCCGCTGAACATCTGAAGCTCTGCTCCGTCTGGCGATAGACTTCCCGCGAAGGAGAACGACGTGAGCCTGGCCCTGTTGACCTTGTTGGCGTGCGACAAGTCCGAGAACGACGGCATCGACTGCACCGTGACCACCACCTTCTTCAAGGACGACGACGGTGACGGATTCGGCGACGAGGACAAGGAAGTCGAGGCCTGCCTGCAGGCCGAGGGGCTGGTCCTGAACGAGGACGACTGCGACGACAGCAACCCCGACATCCACCCCGACGCCGACGAGATCTGCGACCCCGACGACGTGGACGAGGACTGCGATCGCGACTCCGACGACGAGGACAACGGCGTCGAGGAAGATGGCTACCGGTCCTGGTACGTCGACAACGACGACGACGGGCACCCGGACCTGGACTCGGATCCGGTCGAGGCGTGCGACGAGCCGGAGGATGGCAACTACGCGCGCGGCTCCGAGGACGACTGCGACGACGACAACGCGGAGATGCACCCAGACGCCCAGGAGGTCTGCGACGGCTACGACAACGACTGCGATGGGTTCACCGACGACGACGACCTGTCGCTCGACACCTCAACGGCCACCACCTGGTACCTCGACGGCGACGGCGACGGCTACGCGGCCGCAGGTGCCGAGACGAGCCTCGCGTGCGATCGGCCCGGTGGCTACACCGATGCGTTCGGGGACTGCGACGACTTCGACTCGGCGATCCGACCGGGCGCCACCGAGCAGTGCAACGGCGTCGACGACGACTGCGACGGCTCACCGGACCCCGACGAGATCGACGGCGACGGCGACGGCTACTCCACCTGCGAGGGCGACATCGACGACACCGACGAGACCGTCGTCTGGGACGTGGTCTCGCACGCGGTCGGGGGCGATGCGCTGGACTACTTCGTGGACGGTCGCTTCCGCGGCCTGCGCTACGAAGCGGCGGCCGACACCCGCCTGCACAGCTTCGACATGTTGCTCGACCCCGACGGTGCCTGCGACATCGACGCCTACGTGTTGTCGGCCAGCGACGAGGACGGCCCCTACACCGAGGAGTGGTCGGGGGTCGTCACCGTCACACCGGGCCTCGGCTACGTCGGGAGCGGCGACGTGGGTCCGATCGAGCTGATCGAGGGCCGCTTCTACGCGTTGGGCTTCGCCTTCCCGTGCCCGGTCACGGCCTTCGGGGACTACACCGAGGAGGTGGGCAGCGACTTCGGTGTGGGGGAGCTCTACGGCCTGCTCTACGACAACACCTACACCGAGGGCGACTTCTCGGACGCGTTGAGCACGGAGAGCCCGATCTTCGACATGATCAACCACGTCAGCGCGATCGAGTAGCCGCGCGGAGCGCGGTCAGAACCACCCGTGCAGCCACCAGCTGCTGTCCTGGCGGTCGAAGAACACCCACCCCGCACGCCCGTCGGCCAGCTCCAGCCGCCAGTAGTCGCGGTCGAAGGGGGCTGGCTCCCACCAGGCGCCGCAGAGTCGCTCGGGTCCTCGGGCCGAACGCACCGGCAGGGTGCGTGCGTCCAGCTCGAGCGTGTCGGGCTGGCCACCGTGCTCGAAGACCTCCACGGGCGTGGGGGACGCGAGCATCACAGCAGGTCGCGGCGGTCCGCTGACCGACAGTGGCTTGGCGCGGAGGTCGATCGGCTCGGAGCCCCAGGCGCCCTCGGGCCGGTGCTGGTCGCACAGGATGGGGCGGCTGACCGCCTCGGCACCGAGCGCGTCCATCAAGCGGGCGGTGAGGTCCGTGAGCTCCTCCTGCCCCACGCCCCGGTTGAGCAAGCCCCCCTGCGTCCCGAGCCACGAGCAGGACTCCACCGCCTGGATCCGGACCCCGACGAGGGGCCCCTCGAGGGTGAGGTCCTCGAGCCGCTTCTCGAGCAAGGCCGTGAGCTCATCGGGGTCCCGCCGGGGGCGGCCCAGTCGAACCTGGACCAAGCGCTCGGGCGCGTCTTCCAGCACCAGCTGGAGGCCCAGGCGGGTAGCTGCCTGATCCCGGTCACGGAGCTGATCGCAGAGCCCGACGAGCAGGTCGCCGAGCACGTGCAGGAGGGCCCCGACCCCCACCACGGGCTCCAGCAGGAGCTGGCCGCAGCCCGGCGCACCGGGGTCGATCCGAGGCTGGATCGGCGGCGAGACCACCCCGCCGCGCACGATCTGGAGCATGCGCAGCCCCTCGGCGCCATAGCGCGCTGCGATCGAGCTGCTCGGCAGGCGCGCGAGCTCACACGCTCGCCGGACGCCCAGGGTCTCCAGCCCTTCGCGCATCGCTTCGGGCATGCCGGGGATCCAGGCCAGCGGGATCTCGGCGAGCGCCTGCGCGAGCTCGCCGACCGCCACGTGGCCGCCTCCCTGCCAGGCGCAGAGGGTGAGTGCGCCCTCGGCGCTGTCGGCCAGGGCGACCGAGACGGTGTGCCCGGTCTCCCGAGCGATCTCCAGAGCTCGACGGAGGCAGCGGCGCTCACCGCCCAGGAGCTCGGCTGTCTCCGTCAGATCGATGGCGAGGGCATCGGGGGGCAGCACGCGCACGGCCGGCGAGAGCTCGCGGAAGAGCTCGGAGAGCGCGCCCAGATCGGCGAGCTCGTCGAGGGGATCCTCGAGGAGCTCGACCTGCAGCTCCGGGACGAGCGCGCGAGCAGCGCTCACGGTCATGCCGCGGCGCAGGCCGAGCTTCATCAGCGGTGGGGAGAGGGCCTGGAGGCGGAGGGCGTTCTTCTCTTCCGCGATCAGGGCCACGGGTTCGTCGGCCGACCAGCCGCAGCGCTCGAGCCGGAAGCAGGGCAGGTGGACGACGAGCGAACGAGGCGCGCGGGCGCTGAGGACGGCGGCTGCGGACATGGAGTGCTCCTGAACAGATGTTCAGCATAGCGGGCCTCGTAGCCAGAATCTGTCCGTCAGTCCTTCTTCTTCTCGTCCTGCTTCTTGTCCGCTCCGGTCCACCCGTCGACCTGGTCCGACATGTAGGTCCAGGCCTTGTCCTTGCTGTGGTCGAGCTGGGTGGCGAAGCCGATCATCGCCACGAGCAGCAGCACGGCCGCGACCGCGCTCGGTGTGCCAAAGCCCTGCTCAGCGTCAGACATGGGGCCCCGATAGCACGATACGCCTTGGTCGAGGAGTGCCCGATGTTCCTGCAAGAGCCCTTCGCCACCCCCGATCGCTACGACGTCGACGCTGCCCTGCAGGACGAGCTCGCCCGTCGCCTTCCGCCCGATGTGCTCGCGTCCGTCCGACCGAAGCTCGCCGCCCTCGGGCACGCCACGGCCACCACCCTCGCCGATCTCTCGGCCCGGGCCCAGGCCCAGGAACCCGAGCTCGTGCACTTCGATCCATGGGGGCGCCGCATCGACGAGATCGTGGTCAGCACGGCCTGGAAGGAGCTGAAGGCCTTCGCGGCCACCCACGGCGTGGTCGCCACGGGGTACGACGCGGCGCTCGGCGCCCACCGGCGGGTCGTCCAGGCTGCGGTGCTCCAGCTCTTCTCGTCCTCGTCCGCGGTCTACTCCTGCCCCCTGGCCATGACCGACGCGGCCATCAAGGTGCTGCAGGAAGCCGAGCCCTCCGAGCTCCGTGATCGGCTGCTGGCGGGCTTGCTCTCCACCGACCCGGCCACCTTCATCACCTCGGGCCAGTGGATGACCGAGCGGCCGGGCGGCTCCGACGTGGGCCGCACCGAGACCGTGGCCCGCCCCACCGAAGGCGGGGGCTACACGCTCCACGGCTGGAAGTGGTTCACCTCGGCCACCACCAGCGAGATGGCGCTCACCCTCGCCCGGATCGACGATGGGGTGAACCCGCCGGTGTCCGGCTCCCGAGGACTGAGCCTCTTCGCCGTCGAGGTCCGGCGCGACGAGCACCGCCAGCTCCAGGGGATCCGTGTGGAGCGGCTCAAGGACAAGCTGGGCACCCGCGCCCTGCCCACCGCCGAGCTCACCCTCGATGGTCTGCCGGCCACCCTGCTCGGGCAGCCGGGCCGCGGCGTGGCGCGGATCGCCACCATGCTCAACATCACGCGCTTCTACAACGCCACCGCGAGCGCGAGCGGCATGGCCCACGCCGTGGCGCTGGCCCGCGACTACGCGGGTCGTCGACAGGCCTTCGGCCGGACCCTCGCCGAGCAGCCCCTCCACCAGAGAACCCTGCGTGACATGGAGGCCGAAGCGGCCGGTGCCCTCGCGCTCGTGATGGAGCTCGCCACCCTGCTCGGTCGCGAGGAGAGCGGCACCGCTTCCGAGACCGATCTGGCGTTGCTGCGCGGGCTCGTGCCCATCGCCAAGCTCACCACCGGCAAGCAGGCCGTGAGCGTGGCCTCGGAAGCCCTCGAAGCGTTCGGGGGCGCCGGCTACGTCGAGGACACCGGGCTGCCTGCCATGCTCCGGGACGCGCAGGTCCTGCCGATCTGGGAGGGCACGACCAACGTGCTGTCGCTCGATCTGCTCCGCGCCCAGGGCCGCGACGGCGCGCTCACCGCAGTGATCGAGGCCCTCTTGTCCCGCCTCGCTGCCCTCGAAGCTCGTCCACGGCTCGAGGTGGTGCGCGCTGCGGCCGCGGCCCTCGCCACGGCGCTGCCCCGGCTGGCGGCCGAAGAACGGCTCGAGGGCAATGCGCGGCGGGTCGCGCTGACCACCGGCTACCTCTGGCAGGCGCTGCTGCTGGCCGAGACGGCCCAGACGGCTGGCGAGGCGGCCGACCGACGCTTCGTGGACTTCGTCGAGCACCGCCTGGTCGCGCCCGGCGCTTGGTGGAGCTGATCTTCACCTGAACGCATGTTCAGGATATCGTGGGTCCGTGAACCTCGACGACCTCCGCGCGCGCATCGGCGCGATCGACCTCCGCGCGTCCCTCGCGCGCAGCGGGGATCCGATCGAGATGGGGGGCGAGCTCGGCACGATCGCGGGCGGGTGGCCACGCCCTGGGGTCTCGGAGGTCTCGGGTCGGGTCGGCGCCGGCCGCCTTCGGCTGCTCCTCCCGGCTGTCCGAGCGCTCACCCATACGAGCTGGGTCGCGGTCGTGGACCCCCTGCACCTGCTCCATCCCCCGGGCCTCGCAGGTGTGCGGCTGGAGCGTCTGATCCATGTGCGCCCTGGACCGGAGCAAGCGGGTTGGGCCACCGAGCAGATCCTGCGGGCCGGTGCCGTCCCCCTGGTGGTGCTGCTCGACCCCCCTGCGGTCGGACGCCTCGGCTTCAAGCTCGCCCACGCGGCCGAGCAGGGTCGCTCGTCGCTCGTCGTGTTGACCGAGCGCGGCAACAGCCGACTGGGAGTCGATCTCCGCCTGCAGGTGGGCGGGCAGAGCGAGGGGCGGGTGCGTCTCCGGGTGGTGAAGCGGCGAGGTGCACCCGGTGGGGACTGGCGCTGGGTCCACACCCCGGATCCGGTACCCTCGGGCCCGTGACCACCTCTCGAAAGCTGCTCTTCGCCCTCGCGCTGACCGTGGCCCTGCTGGTCGTCGTCGAGGTCGTGCTCCGCGTCGCGACCCGGGAGGTGGCCAAGGCCACGATCCCGGACGAGCTCGTGCTCGCCCACCTCGAGAAGGGGGCGATGACCCACGACCCGTTGCTCGGCTGGGTGCGCGCCGACCTGCCCTTGCCGTCCGAGGGCATCAACAGCCTCGGCTGGCGCTACGCGGAGCTCGATCAGCAGAAGCCGAGCGGCACCTGGCGCGCCTTCACCCTGGGCGACTCGCAGACCTACGGCGCCGGCGTGCCCGCCGACAAGAGCTACACCGCCTTCGCCGAGCGCGAGCTCGCTGCCGACGGTGCGGTCCAGCTCATCAACACGGGGACCTCCGGCTACGGCAGCCTGCAAGCCATCCGGCTCATCGAGTCGAAGCTGCTCGACTGGGATCCCGACCTGCTGATCGTCGACTGCCGCACCTTCGACCAGCCCCGTGACCTCTCCGGGCCCGACCTCTCCGGCTTCTCCGAGCTCGAGCAGGTGCTGTTCGGCTGGCGCACCTACTACGTGCTCCGCTTCGCCGTCGATCGGCTGCGCCCCGACCACGCCCGCCCCATGCAGTCCGGCGCGATGGAGATGAGCCCCGAGGAGCTCGAGGAGCGCTTCGGCAACCACGAGCTGATCGTGCACGCAGCGCGCGAAGCCGACGTGCCGCTGATGTTCCTCGACTACCCCTTCTGGGACAGCCGCGGCATCACCTGCCTCGCCCCGCCCGACGAGCTGCCCCAGGGGGTGCCGGTCGGCCGGGTGTGCGACGCGCTCCAGCAGAGCGGCCGCCCGGCCTCGGAGCTGTTCCTCGACAACAACCACCTGTCGGAGGCCGGGAACCGCATCGTGGGCGAGGCGCTCGCCACGGCGATCCGCGAGCACGATCTGGGGCCCTGAGCACCCGATCGGGGTCCGCGCGGGTGCGGCAAGAAGATCCCACCTGCTCGACATCGTGCCGAAACCAGCCTGCAACCCCCTTGAAACCGGCTGGCCCGGATCTTGCTTTTGTGGGCAGCGGGTGTTCCTTGGGTTGATGCGGAGACCAAGATGGTCCGCACAGTCTTCTTTGCCGTCCTGCCTCTGGCCGTGTTCGGGTGTCGTCCGTTCATGTCCGACACGGACTCCGCGAACCCGAACGGCGGCGCATTCGGCGGCGACGGGCTGATCGAAGGCGACACCGGCGACACCTCGGTCGACACCGACGACCCGCTGGGCGAGCGGGATCCAGAGTCCTGCGAGGTCATCGAGTACGTCTGCTCGACGGCCGACGGCTTCCACACCACCGAGACCGGCGCTCCGGCCGTGGCGACCTACAGCGGCCACCCCTCCTGGACCGCCTCGATCGACGGCGCCGAGTGGATCTGGGACGAAGCCTTCGAGACCTCTCCGACCACCGACGAGACCCACACCATCTACCGCACCCTGAACCTCCCCGACGAGTGGGACTACCTGGGCGCGGTCCTCGAGATCGCCTCGGACAACGGCTACCTCGTCACCCTCGACGGCGCGGTCGTCGCGTCCGACAGCGACTCGGTGAACTACACCGCCGAGGGCATGGACACCTGGGACCTCACCAGCGTGTTCGCCGGCGGTCCCCAGACCCTCGGCTTCCAGGTCACGAACGAGGGCCTGCCCTCGGGCAGTGCCACCTCCAACCCGGGCGGCTTGATGTACTGCATCGAGCTGGACTTCTGGTGGGGAGCCACCGACGAGACCTGCAACGGCATCGACGACGACTGCGACGGCGACGTGGACGAGGGCCTCGACCTCGACGGGGACGGCGACTGCGCGGGCGACGACGAGGAGAGCTGCGACGGCACCGACGAGGACGGCGACGGCTTCGTGGACGAGGGCCTCGCGGACTGTGACGAGGTCTGCATCGAGGGCACGGTCCACTACGACCTGGGGCCGGCCCAGGGCTTCAACGTCTTCGTGCTCGAGGACTACGACACCGACGCCGACGGCTTCGACATCGGCGGCAGCGCGGCCGCGGGCGGCAACGTGCACTTCAGCTCCTTCGCGGTGGGGGACGATCGCGCGGGCGGCACGGTGCTAGTGGCGGGCGAGGACCTGACGCTCGCCAACGGCACCGTGCACGGCGACGCCTACTACGGCGGCGTGGCCTCCATCGCGTCCTCGGTCGGCTTCGACCACGGCGGCTCGGTCATCACCGGCGAGCCGATCGACTTCGACGACGCGGCCATCCAGTTCGACCTGCTCTCCCAGGAGCTCGCCAGCCTCGACGCGACCGGCACCACCACCCTGCAGAGCTGGGGTGGCATCGACCTCGAGGGCACCGACGCCGATCTGAACGTGTTCGAGCTCGACGGCGACGATCTGAGCGCCAGCCTGCGCCTCACGATCGACGTGCCCGCGGGCTCGGTCGCGCTGATCAACGTCGACGGCACCTCGGTCTCGATGGACAGCCACAGCCAGGTCCTCTACGGCGCGGACCAGACCGACGTGCTCTACAACCTGCACGAGGCGAGCTGGCTCGACATCCACAGCATCAGCGTGCAGGGCAGCGTGCTCGCTCCCATGGCCGAGGTCACCTTCGTGGACGGCAACTTCGAGGGCACCCTCGTGGCCCTCGAGGTCATCGGCAACGGCGAGTTCCACGACCACCCCTTCGACGGGACCGTCACGGTCGACCAGGAGTGTGGCGAGGTCTGTGACGGCTACGACAACGACGGCGACGGCGCCGTGGACGAGGACTACGACGACACCGACGGTGACGGCACCGCGGACTGCGTCGAGGTCGAGGACTGCGACGGCGACGACGACGACGGCGATGGCCTGGTCGACGAGGACTTCGAAGACGCGGACGGTGACGGCTTCGCCGACTGCCTCGACGAGGCCTGCGACGGCTCCGACGACGACGGCGACGGTGCCATCGACGAGGGCTTCTCCGACTCCGACGGCGACGGCTTCGCCGACTGCGTGGACGGCGAGGAGTGCGACGCCGTCGACAACGACGGCGACGGCGCGGTCGACGAAGGCTACGACGACACCGACGGTGACGGCACCCGCGACTGCGTCGATCTCGAAGGCTGCGACGGCTACGACAACGACGGCGATGGCCGCACCGACGAAGGCTTCTCCGACGGCGACCTCGACGGCGTGGCGGACTGCGTCGACACCGAGACCTGCGACGGCCACGACAACGACGGCGACGGCACGGTCGACGAGGGCTACGCAGACACCGACGGTGACGGCACCGCCGACTGCGTGGACACCGAGAGCTGCGACGGGCTGGACAACGACGGCGACGGCGATGTCGACGAAGGCTTCAGCGACACCGACGGTGACGGCACCGCCGACTGCCTCGAGGGCGAGGACTGCGACGGCTACGACAACGACGGCGACGGCGGCGTGGACGAGGGCTACGACGCTGACGGCAACGGCATCGCGGACTGCTTCGAGACCTGCCCGCTCACGCTGGACTTCGAGACCGACGCCCTGGGGAACGCCATCCTCGCGGGTCAGGACCTGAGCGAGGCCTACGCCGAGGCTGGCGTGCACATCAGCGCGTCCAACCTGATGATGGCCGTGGGCCTGCCCCCGACCGCCTTCGACTCCAGCTCACCGACCGGCGGCGACGACGACCTGGGCACGCCGAACGAGGTGCACGGCGGTCCGGGCGCGGGCGACGGCGGCGAGGTCACCAACGACAGCGCGCTGGGCAACCTGCTCATCGTGCCCGAGGACATCGTGGACTGGGATGGCGACGGCCTGCTCGACGATCCGGACGACCTGGACAACGGCGGCCTGATCCTCTTCACCTTCGACACGGGCATGTGCGTCAACAGCATGGACGTGATCGACGTCGAGACCGACGAGGCTCCCGGAACCGTCTACCTCTACGACGAGTGGGCGAACCTCACCGGCTACGTGGACTTCGGTGGCGCCGGCGACAACAGCGTCGAGGCCCTCGAGATCGACGCCTGCGACGTCTGGTACGTCATCGTCGAGCTCAACGGCTCCGGTGCCATCGACAACGTGGACCTCTGCCCCGACGGCGAGGACGAGGTGTGCGACGGCGACGACAACGACGGCGACGGCGACACCGACGAGGACCTGGTCTGCAACGGCGACGAGGACGGTGACGAGGCCGACAGCATCTACTACGCCGACGACTGCGCGGACCTGTTCGCGTACAGCCTCGATGGCGCCGGCGACATGAACGCCGACGGCTACGACGACTTCATCATCGGCGCCCCCGACGCGACGAACGGCGGCGGGGTCGAGGGTGCGGCCACGATCTGGCACGGTCCGGAGGCCAGCGGCCTGCACGCCGAGGTCACCGGCAACTACCTGCTCGATGGCGAGATGGCCTACGACGCGGCCGGCTTCTCGGTCGCCGGCGTGGGCGATCTCGACAACGACGGCTGCGACGACGTGGCCGTGGGAGCGCCCTACGCCGGGGGAGGCGGCACCGACTCCGGCTCGACCTACGTGGTGCTCGGCATCGCCTCCAACATGGACCTGGGATCGGCCGACGCCGAGCTCGTGGGCGGCGACGCCTACGAGTCCTCCGGGTGGAGCGTCTCGGGCGCCGGCGACGTCAACGACGACGGCTACGCGGACCTCTTGATCGGCGCGCCCTACGACAGCGACGGGGGTTCCTACGCGGGCGCCGCCTACCTGGTCGAAGGTCCGATCCACGGCACCATCGGTCTCGACAGCAGCGCCACCGCGGTGTTGCTCGGCGAGTCCTCCGGCGACGTGGCGGGCGTGGCTGTGGAGGGTGTCGGCGACGTCGACCAGGACGGCTACGACGACGTGGCGGTGGGCGCTCCCTACGAGGACGCGGGGGGCACCTACGCCGGCGCGGTCTACCTGATGTTGGGCTCGGGCCTCTCCGGCACGATCGATCTCGGGTCCGCCGACGTGAAGATCACCGGCGAGGTCGCTGGTGACAACGCGGGGGTTGCCATCGGTCACGGAGACTTCAACGGCGACGGCTACCCGGACCTGCTCATCGGGGCCCCCGGCGACAACACCGGTGGCACCGACGCCGGCAGCGCCTTCGTGCTCTACGGACCGACCGAGGACGACGTGGACCTGGGCGACGCGGACGCCGAGATCTACGGCGAGGTCGCCGGCGACCTGCTGGGCTACGTGCTCGACGGCGCGGGCGACGTCGACGGCGACGACAACGACGACTTCGTGCTCGGCGCGTACGAGAACGACGAGGCGAGCCTGCCCTACGCCGACGCCGGCATCGCCTACCTGGTGCTCGGCCCGGTGTACGGCACGCTGGAGGCCGACGAGGCCGCTCCGGTGCGCTTCCTCGGCCAGGAGTACTCGTCGCTCATGGGCTTCTCGGTGGCGGGTGCCGGCGACATCGACGGCAACGGTCGGGGCGACCTGCTCATCGGAGCGCCCGGGTACCACGGCGACCACGGCGCCTACAGCGGACGCGCGTACCTGTGGCACGGGGAGAACCTGGAGTAGGCGGCGCGGCGGCACCTGGCGCGCCTCGTAGCCCCGAAGCGCCGGCTATGTTCGCGCCGTGGTGCTGCTCGCTCTCATCGCCTGCCAGGAGCAGGCACCCGCTCCAATCGCGGAGCCGCCTCCCGCGTGCCAGCCCCTCCGGATCCAGCAGGCGCTCGCCGTCGAGGAGGACTTCTTCGAGCGCGACTACCCGGGCAACCGGGGTCCGGGCGTGGCCCTCGCCGACTTCGACGGCGACGGCTGGATCGATCTCTTCTGGGCCCGCCCCACCGACTCGGTGCTCTACCGGAACGACGGTGCCGGGGGGCTCGTGGTGTCCGACAGCTACGACTCGGCCAATGGAGCCAGCGGTGTCGATGTGGACAGCGACGGCGACGTGGACGTGCTGCTCACCACCGACGGGACCCGGCCTCTCGAGCTCCTGCGGAACCGCGGGGACGGCGTCTTCGACCACGAGGTCTTCGCGGAGGCCGTGGGCCACACCAAGACCGCGTCGTGGGGGGACGTCGACGGAGACGGGCTGGTGGACCTCTTCGTGTCCGGCTTCATCGACGACGCCCGCGGCGAGGAGATCGCGAGCGGCGAGCAGGTCGGCGACGGCAACCGGCTCTACCGCCAGACCAGCGTGGGCGTCTACGAGGAGGACGCCCTCGCGCTGCCCACGGCGGTCTTCGACGCGCTCACCTACGAGGGGGTCTTCGCCGACTTCGACCTGGACGGGGACCTGGACCTGTACCTCGTCAACGACCACGGGAAGCGCTTCAAGCCCAACAAGCTGCTGCTCAACGACGGCACGGGCAGCTTCACGGCGGCCGAGAACTGCGCCTGCGAGCTCGACATCGCGGGCATGGGGGGCGATGCCCAGGACCTGACCGGGGACGGTCGCCCGGACATCCTGATGTCCGACGACGGCAGCGTGCACCTGCTCGAAGACGACGGCCGCCTGCTCTACGTCGACACCGCGCTCGCCCGCGGACTCCACCCGGATCGCGAGGGCGTCGGTGTGGGGTGGGCCGCGGAGGTGGCGGACGTGGACATGGACACCTGGCCCGACGTGCTGATGGCCTACGGCAGCCTGCGCCCGCTCACCGAGCCCGACCGGAACCACCAGTCCACCCTGCACCTGAACAACGGGGACCTCACCTGGCGGGACGCGCGGGGCGAGGCGGGCTTCGCGAGCATCGGCATCGGGCGGTCCGTGACCCTCGGCGACCTGGACCGCGACGCGCGCGCCGACATCGTGGTGAGCGGCATCGAGTTCCTCGAGGTCTGGATGGTGCGAGGCGGATGCGGACCGGCGGTCACCGTGGAGCTCGACGGGGGGGAAGGCAACCCTCACGGCCTCGGTGCGCGGGTCGACGCGACCGCGGGCGCGCGCCGCTGGACCGTGTGGCACGACACCGCCTCCACCTACTCGAGCTCCGCGCCGGAGCTGTACCTGGGGCTGGGCGACGCCGAGACCCTCGACCTGGTGGTCACCTGGGTCGATGGCACCACCACGGAGCTGAGCGGGGCCGAGCGCGGCTCGACGCACGTGGTGGCGAGGTAGGCCGAGCCGGGCGGTATCGTGCGCGGGCCGATGCGCCGTCACGCCCTGTTCCATGCCCTGCTCGTGCTGAACGTGCTGCTGGTGTTCGGGCCCTGCCTGGCCACCGATCCGACCGCAGCCATCTGGGCATGGCCGCGCACCGACTACGTGGGCGAGGCGTGGCTCCAGTGGGAGATGGCTCGGCAGGTCGCGAGCTTCGATCCCGGCATCACCTCGAGCTTCGTGGACTTCCCAGACGGCAAGCTGCTCACCGAGCACTTCCAGGACTACGGCGTCGCCCTGCTCGGCGCCCCGCTCACCTGGCTCCTGGGCGCCCTGGGCGGCTTCAACCTGGCCTCCGTCTTCCACTACCTGGCGTTCGGGTTCGCCTTCTACGGCCTTGCCCACGAGCTGATCGAGGATCGCTGGGGTGCGGTGGCGGCCGCGCTGCTGGCGAGCCACTCCACCGTGCTGTTCGTGATGCTCTGGTGGGGCGAGGCGCCGCTGCAGTCCGCGTGGCTCCTGCCCCTCACGTGGTGGGCGCTGGTCCGCGGCGCCCGGGACCTGGACGCGCACCCGCTCCGCGTGGGGCTCGTGCTCGGCGTGCTCCTCGGCCTGTCCGGCTACCTGGCCAGCTACTACCTGTACTTCTCCGCGCTCGCGGTGGGCGTGTGGGGCATCTGGATGAAGCCCTGGACCCGCTGGCGCGCGGTGGTGGTCGGCGGCGCGACCTGGGCGGTGACCACCGCGGCGATCTACCTGCCCCGCCTGCTGCTGTTGCCCACCAAGGACTCCACGCTCGGTGGGGGCGCCCCCCAGACCCTCGACGTGCTGGACTGGTCCCAGCCCTTCCAGCTCCCGATGCGCTGGGGCTGGACCACCTCGCTGGACGCGGGCGGGCTGTTGTCGCCGCTCTGGTCGGCACGCGACTTCCACGGCGAGGCCGCCAACGCGGAAGGCGCGGTCTACCTGGGCTGGGTGTTGCTCGTGTGTGGTGTCTTGGGGCTGATCCGGAAGCTGCCGCACCGCCGGCTCTTCGTGGCGCTCGGGGTGCTCGGGCTGGTGCTGTCGCTGGGTCCGTACCTCCGCTACGGCAACAACGCCTTCCAGGTCCTCGTGGACGACAGCGACCCGATGACCCCCATCACGTGGGCCGTCCCGCTGCCGCACGTGCTCTTCGCGAAGCTGCTCCCCGGCTTCGAGCGCATGATGCATCCCTACCGCTTCGTGCTGTTCGCGAGCTTCGTGCTCTCCCTGGGGGCGGGCTGGCTGGTGCGAGGCCGTCCGGCCTGGGCGCTCGGCGTGGTGGTCCTGCACGCGGGCGAGCATGGGTGCGCCACCTCGGGGCTCGTGCCGTTCTCGCCGACGACCGTCGAGCTGCCCTCGACCCTGACGACCCTGCCCGCCACACCGGCGTGCCCCGGCGTCGCCGTCGCACCGCGGCTACGCACCTACAAGACCGGGGAGTGGCGACACATCTCGGAGGTCGTCGAGCGTCCCGCGGTAGTGTGGGACGACTGGCTCCAGGTGGAGGTGACCAAGGATGCCTCCTGGAAGGACGGGCTGGAGTGGGACCGTCCCTCTCTGTACCTGCAGATGACCGCCTGGGAGCGCCCGCTGGCCGACCACGTGCCGGAGCGCATGGAGTGGGGCGACCCGATGGGTGCCGCGGACCTCGCGGGTGGCGGGGTCGGTGTGGTGGTGGTCGTCGAGGATCTCGAGGCCTTCTACGCGCCGATGAGCGGTGGGCTGCCCCCTCAGCTGCGCGACGCCCTCGCGGCCTGGCCGAAGCGCGCGGGCGGGGTGCAGCGGGCGCTGTCCTCCGGAGGAGCCACCTTGGCCGGCGAGGTCGACGGCTACCAGGTCTGGACCTTGCCCGGGTGCGGCGCGTGAAGCCGCTCGTGCTCGGGGGCGGACCCGCCGGTCTGGCGGCCGCGTGGGCGCTCCACGAGGGTGGTGCGCCCGTCGAGGTGGTGGAGCGTGCCTCGTCGGTGGGCGGGCTCTCCAAGACGCGCGTGTTCGTCGAGGGGGACCTGAGCTTCCGCACCGACCAGGGACCGCACCGCTTCTTCTCCAAGAACCCGGAGCTCTACCGGATCGTCGAAGAGCTGGTGGGCGAGGACTGGATCCCCGTGGAGCGGCACACCCGGCAGTACGTCGAGGGCCGCTTCTACGACTACCCGATCGATGCGGTGCAGGCGTTGCGCAACCTTGGCGTGCGTCGGGCCACGCGCATCATGCGGGACTATGGCTCCGCCCGCGTGCGCTACGGCCTGCTGGGCCGACCGGTGGAGAGCTTCGCCGATCACATCGAGGCGAGCTTCGGTCGCGCGCTCGGCGACTTCCACATGATCCCCTACACCGAGAAGATCTGGGGGCTCTCGGCCAGCGAGCTGCACCCGGACTGGGCCGCCCAGCGCATCAAGGGCCTCGACCTGCGCACGGCCGCCTGGGATGCCTTCCTCGGCTTCGTGGGCAACCGCGGCGACGGCGCACGGAGCCTGATCGACAGCTTCTACTACCCGCGCCTCGGCACGGGTCAGATCTACGACAACCTGGTCGCTCGGCTTCGTGATGCAGGTCACACGGTGAGCACGTCCTGCGAGCCCACGCGCATCCTGCACGACGGGCGCCGGGTGACCCAGGTGGAGCTCTCCGACGGCCGCACGCTGGAGCCCACCCACGTGCTGGAGTCGATCCCCATCGGGCCCATGCTCCAGCTCCTCGACCCCCTGCCGCCCCCCGAGGTGGTGCGGGCCGCCGGGCGCTTGAGCTTCCGCGCGCAGGTCTACGTGTTCCTCACTCTGGATTGCGAGCGGGTGGGTCCCGATCAGTGGACCTACTTCCCCGATCCGGCGGTACCCTTCGCCCGCATCTCGGAGATGAAGAACTTCAGCGAGGCGATGGCGCCTCCCGGCAAGACCTCGCTCTTCGTCGAGTACTTCTGCTTCCCCGACGAGCCGGTCTGGTCCGAGCCCGACGAGGTCTTGATCGAGCGCACCGTCGCGGAGCTCCAGAGGCTCGGCTTCCTGCAGCCGGAGCAGGTGCGGCGCGGGTACGTGCTCAAGGCTCGAAACGTCTACCCCATCTACGACCTGGGCTACCCGGGCCGGCTCGAGACCGTCACGCGCTGGCTCGAAGGGCTCGAGAACCTCATCCCCATCGGGCGCCCCGGCCGGTTCCGGTACAACAACCAGGACCACTCGCTGGAGATGGGCCTCTTGGGGGCGAAGGGCGTGCTCGACGGCACGCGCTACGACCTCGACGCCATCGGCTCCGAGGAGGCGTACCAGGAGGAGGGCGAGCACCCGGAACAGGGCTGACCCGTCCCAGCCCGACGCCGGTCGCCCACGTGGTGCACCGCGCGCGGGATAGCGGCTCCCCATGCTGTTCTTCGCACTCTCCCTCGCCCTCGCCGACGACGACGCCCCCGACTGGGACATCACCCGGGCCCACGGTCCAGCCTCCACCTGGAAGGCCACGCTGACCGAGGGCACGTGGATGAACGTGGACGTGCACCCCGACGGCGATCGCCTCGTGTTCGACCTGCTGGGCGACCTCTACGAGCTGCCCGTGGAGGGAGGCGACGCGGTGCCCCTCGCCACCGGACGCGCCTGGGAGCACGACGGGCGCTACAGCCCGGACGGCACGCGCCTGCTCTTCGTCTCGGACCGCTCCGGCAACCAGGAGCTCTGGATCCGAGACCTGGCCACCGGCGAGGACGAGCGGCTCACCGATGCGGGCGCCGAGCGCTTCGCGGAGGGCACCTGGAGCCCGGACGGCGAGCACGTGCTGGCCCGCAAGCGCGTCACCGACACCCGCTCCATCGGCATGTCCGAGCTCTGGCTCTTCGACGTCGAGGGTGGCGACGGTGTGAAGCTCACCGACACCGACGAGCTGCCGTTCCCTCAGGAGATGGCCTTCTCCGCGGACGGCGACGTGGTGTACTTCTCGTCCACGCCGTGGCGCTTCCAGTACGGCCGGAACCCCTGGCACAACGTGTACGACCTGCACGCCATGGACCTGGGCACGGGCGAGCGTCGACGGCTCACCGCCGAGCCGGGCAGCGCCTTCCGGGTGGCGGTGCGTCCGGCCGTCGGAGAGCTGGCCCTGCTCGCGCGCCGACCGGAGGGCACCGCGCTCGACCTCTTCGACCCGGACACCGGCGCCCGCTGGACGGTGGCCGAGGGCCTCTCCCGCGACAACCAGGAGGGCTTCGCGCTCAACGGCCTCTACCCCCACACGAGCTTCACGCCGGACGGCTCGGAGCTCGTGCTGTGGGACCACGGCGGGCTCGTCGCCATCGATGTCGACTCCGGTGACCGGCGGCCCATCCCGTTCTCGGCGAGCGTGAAGCACCGCATCGTGGACCCGGTCCGTGCGCAGGTCGACCCGGCCAGCGCCGACAGCGTCACCTCGAAGGCCGTGCGCTACCCGCGGGTCTCGCCGGACGGTCGCCAGGTCGTCTTCGAGGCCTTTGGCCGGCTCTGGTTGCAGCCGGTCGGAGCGCCCGCGGCCACCCCGCTCACGGCCGACGACCACCGTGCGTACGACCCGGCCTGGAGCCCGGATGGCAGCCGGCTCGCCTACGTGACCTGGGACGACGAGGAGCAGGGCGCGGTCGTGGTGATCGACCTCGACACGCGGGAGGTCAGCCAGATCTCCGAACGGCCCGTGCAGTACGCCGGGCCGGCCTGGAGCCCGGACGGCCAGACCCTGGCCTGGAAGCGGGGCTCCGGGGCGACCGCGCGCGGCCACGACACGGGGTCCGAGCTGTGGTGGCGGGTGGAGCTGCACGCCCTCGCCACCGGAGAGACCCGCGACGCCATGGGCTGGACCGGGAGCGCCGGCACCGTGGCGTTCGCGGCGCACGGGGAGCGCTTCCTCTTCGTGATCGACGCCCCGTCGGACGCGCCCAACACCCACGGGACCACCCAGCTGGTGTCGACCACCCTCGCCGGTCACGACCAGCAGGTGGTGGCGGCGCTCGGGGCCGCCACCGAGGTGGCCGTGTCCCCCGATGGTGCCGAGATCGCGTGGGTGCTCGACCACCGGGTGTTCTCCGCTGAGCTGCCCGCGCTCGCCGGCCGCACCCTGGAGCTCGGCACCGAGGCCGGGCCGCTCCCCCAGCACGAGCTGGAGCCCGAGGCCGGACGCTGGCTCGGCTGGGGAGGCAGCGAGGTGACCTGGGCGAGAGGCCCCATGCTGCACCTGGGCAACCAGACCGTGGAGCTCGTGGCCACCGTGCCACGTTCCATCGCGGAGGGCCGCTGGGCCTTCACCCATGCCACGGCGCTCACCATGGGACCCGCCGGCGTGATCGACGACGCCACCATCGTGGTGGACGGTGAGCGCATCCTGAGCGTCTCCGCGGCGCCACCTCCGGCAGATGTGCCGGTGGTGGACCTCGCGGGCGCGGTCGTGATGCCAGGGCTCATCGACGTGCACGCCCACCTGCACTTCTCCTTCTCGGGAGCGCACCCCGAGCAGAGCTGGCGGCATCGGGTGAACCTCGCCTACGGCGTGACCACCGTGATGGACCCCTCGGTGAACGACGACATCGCCTTTCCGATCGGGGAGCGCATCGCAGCGGGTCTGGAGCTCGGACCGCGGGTGTACGCCACGGGATCGGTGCTCTACGGGGCCAAGTCCAAGGGCCGGAGCGATGTCGAGGACGAGCAGGATGCAGCGCGTCACGTCCGCCGGAAGGCAGAGCTTGGGGCCACCGCGGTCAAGAGCTACCAACAGTCCGCCCGCTTCCAGAGGCAGATGGTGGTGGAGGCCGCCCGGGAGCAGGGGCTCGCGGTCTACCCCGAGGGTGGCGGCGACCTCCAGAACAACCTGAACTTCCTGCTCGACGGCCACACCGGCATCGAGCACAGCCTGAACGTCGCTCCGCTCTACGACGACGTCATCGGCCTCTACGCCGCGAGCGGCGCGCACTACACGCCCACCCTGCTGGTGGCCTACGGCGGCTTGGCCGGCGAGCACTACTACTACCAGACGGAGGATCTGTTGGCGGACGAGAAGCTCCTGCGCTTCGCGCCCGCGTCCTGGGTCGACAGCGCCGTTCGGCGGCGAGACATCTACGTCGCCGACGGCGACTGGCAGTTCAAGAACGTCGCCGTCGCCGCCGGGGCTCTGGCCGACGCCGGCGTGCCCGTGAACCTCGGTGGGCACGGGCAGGTCCAGGGGCTCGGCCCACACTGGGAGCTGTGGGCGCTCGGCGAGGGGATGGAGCCGATGCAGGCGCTCGCAGCGGCCACCATCAACGGGGCCCGCTACATCGGCGCCGGGGACCACCTCGGCTCCTTGGAGGCCGGCAAGCTCGCGGACATGATCGTGCTGACCGCCGACCCCCGCGACGACCTGCGGAACTCCACCGCGATCCGCGAGGTGGTGCAGGGCGGGTTCCGCTACGATGGCGACACCCTGGACGCGCTCTGATGGACCTCTTCTCGGCGGTGGTGCTCTACGATCAGGTGGGCGTCGGCCTCTACGGCCACGACACGCTGGCCGGACCGGTCACGGACTTCGCCGCGCTGGTGCCCCCTGCTGGGCTGGAGCTGAGCCACCGGAACACGGGGCTCTTGACCGAGGAGGCGGGTCGCAACGACCACCTGCGCCTGTACCGGGACGCCACCGGTGCCTTGGTCGTCGACCAGCTCGCGATCGACGGACCGATGCTGAGCGTGCGGGTCCGTCCGGAGCTCGGCGATCACCTCGATCTCGCAGTCCTCGGTGGGGTGTGGGAGTCCACGTGGCGGAGCTACGACGGCGATCGTGCACAGGCCCGCCTCTACACCCCGTCCAACCTGACGCTGCTCGGCTTCTCGAACACCGACGAAGACCTCGACGATGCCCTCAAGCACTACGTCTCGATCGGCGCGGGACTCGGAGGCGAGCTGAGCGTCGAGGTGCTCGGGCCGGTGGGTCTGGTGGTCCGCGGGGAGGGCTTCGCGCGCACCCGCAACCGTCACCGCGCCGGCCTCGACAACACGGTCCGGCACGAGGTCGACGCCGAGGTCGAAGCGGGGCTCGGGCTGCTCACGCTCGACCCCTCCGTGATCGTGACCGCATGGGCCGAGCTCAACAGCCAGTGGGAGACCCGGGACGACGACGGCGCCTCGGGTCTGGATCGGCAGCATGCCGCGGCGGGCGCGCGCGTGTCGGTGCGCTTCCAGGGGGTCGGCGACCTCATGGGTGACCGGGTCGAGCTGTGAGGGACGCGCTGGAAGCCACGGGCGCCAAGGTCACCGCCGACGCGCCCCTTCGAAGGCGCGCCTTCTGGCGCGTGGGTGGACCGGCGGAGCTCCTCGTCGAGCCCACCACGGCGAGCCAGCTCGCCGCCGTGCTCGCGCTCGCGCCGGTCACGGTGCTCGGGAACGGCTCCAACGCCTTGATCCATGACGAGGGGATTCCGGGCGTGGTGCTTCGTCTCCGCGGTGAGCTCGCCGGCCTCCGCCACGAGGAGGGGGCGGTCTGGGCGGGCGGCGGCCTCTTGCTCGCCGTGCTGCTCAAGCGTCTGGACGATGCGGGGCTCGCGGGTGCCGAGCCCTTCGTCGGGGTGCCGGGCACGGTCGGCGGCGCCGTGGTGATGAACGCTGGCACGCGCATGGGGGAAGCATCCGACATCGTCGAGGCCGTCGAGGTCGCGCTGCCCTCGGGGCAGCTGGCCCGCCTGCATCCCGCTTCCTTGGCGTTCGCGTACCGCCACGCGGAGCTCCCGCCCGGCTCGGTCGTCACGCGGGCGAAGCTCAAGGTGGTCGCCGACCCGGACGGCGCGCGGAAGGCTGAGCGGCAGCAGTTCCTCGCGCGCCGAAAGGCCACGCAGCCTCTGGATCTTCCGAGCTGTGGCAGCACCTTCACCAACCCCCCAGGCGACGCGGCCGGGCGCCTGATCGAGGCGGCGGGCCTCAAGGGCACCACGCGGGGCGGCGCCCAGATCAGCGAGAAGCACGCGAACTTCATCGTGAACCTCGGCGGCGCCGCGGCCGAGGACATCCGCTGGCTGATCGCGCACGCGCGCTGCGTGGTGCGGGAGCGCTTCGGCGTGTGGATGACGCCGGAGGTGAAGCTCCTGGGGGACTGGCCGGCTGGTGCGCTCGATCAACCGTAGTCGCTACCGTCGCCGCCGCGCCAGGAACACCACCAGCCACCACACCCCAACCGGTGACGAGCTGCATCCCCCGGGCTCTTCGAGCGGCTCGTCCACGGCGCAGTCACCGTTCCTGTCGCTCGCGCTGGGTTCGCAGTCGGTGGTCTCGTCGAACAGGATGGCTCCGGTGTCCAGGCCCAGGGCCCCGCTGTCCGACCCGCCTCCAAAGAGCCCGCAGCTCCCGGGGGCTCCGTCGACGTAGGCTTCGCAGCCCGCGCCGTACTGCCAGGACCCGGACGCGGGGATGGCGCCGGTCGCTCCCTCGGCCGTCTCCCACACGAAGCGGTAGCGCACGCAGCCGTCGGCCACGCCGTCGTCGGCGGTGTAGGCCCCTTGGGTCGCCGAGCCCACCGACAGCACCAGGTCCACGCACCCGTTGTCGCTGTCCACCGCGAGCAGGCCGGGGGCGGCCACCCCCTGCCACGTGGCCCAGTAGGTGACGGACGCCAGGGGACTCTGCGGTGTGTGCACACCCATCGCCACCGGAGGCCTGTCGCCGCCTCCGCCCCCGCCGAAGTCCTGCGTGTACCAGGTGCCGTCCACGCCGACCCCGAGGTGCTCCATCGAGCCGGACATGATGTTGGCCCGGTGCCCGCTGGAGCACATCCACCCGCCGAACTGCGCCGTCCAGGCGTCGCTGTAGCCGTAGGCGATGTTCTCGGCGATCGTGCTCCCCTCGTAGTAGGGCCACACCCGGTTGGAGAAGCTGGTGCCGTCGGACGAGCTGTGATCCATGTCGTTGTGGGCGCGCATGTCGGCGCTGTGCAGCTGCGCGACCTCGGTGAGGCCGTCGTGGTAGTAGAGCGGCGCCGCGGGGGAGCGCTCGCTCGACGAGAAGGAGCTCGTGCTGCAGCTGTAGTCGTTCGCCCACGCGGTCGGATCCACGCGGGTGAGGTTGGTCCAGGTGTGGAGCGCGCGTTGGTCCCACGTGGGGCGGCCTTCGACCGGGTCGAGGTACCCGGCGAGCGCGCTCGCGAAGAGCATCACGGACATGTGTGGACCGACGGTGCGGTCGCACTCTATCGTAGACAGGCTGTATACTTCAACGGGTCGACAGCATCTTGACCACCTGGGTGGAAGGCGGGTGAGAGGGCGACGAGGGCGCGGGCGTCGATCGGTGCGGGTAGGGTGTCCGCCGGAGGCGTTCGATGATCCTGACCCTGTTGAGCACGGCCCTGGCCCAGTCCATCGACGTGACCCTCGATCCCACGTGGTCGCAGTCCCTCGGCCTATCGGAACAGGAGATGGAGAACGCGTTCTCGGCCGCGGCCGGCGCCGATCTCCGCCTGGACGACCAGGCCCAGTACATCACCTCGATGGCTCGCGCGGCCGCGCTCAGCGCGCGCGGTCTCGGGGTGGACTACGCCTCGAACCCCCAGCGCTTCGTGGTCGGCGGCGGCTTCGGCACGGCGGTGAGCGGGGCAGGCGCCCAGTTCGGCCGCGGCGATGCCTTGCTCCCCGAGGGTGGCTTCGCCTTCCAGGTGGCGGCGATGGCCGGGCTGAACCTCGGTGTGTTCGCGAGCGAGGAGAGCTTCGCGCGGCGCTTCGTGCTCTACGCCAACGGCATGGCGCTCTCGACCAACGGCGATCCCTTGAGCGGTGACCTGCAGAACCTCGGAGCCCACCTGCAGGTGCAGCTCGTGCGGCCCAAGGGCACCGGCAAGCCGGTGGAGTGGGGTGGCATGGCGCTGACCGGCGGTTGGGAGCAGACCAGCTACACCACCGCCCTGAGCGCCGACATCCCGCAGTCGGTGCAGCAGGACGGCTACCAGATCGACTGGGACGCCACCGGCTCCTACACGATCGAGGCCGAGACGGAGTCCTTCCCGATCGAGCTCTCCACCAACCTCCGCATCCTTCTGTTGAACGTGTACGGCGGGGCGGCGCTCGACATCGCGTCGGCCTCGGCGTCGAGCGTGATCAAGCTCGAGGGGCCGCTGTCGGTGCAGTTCGACGGATCCGGCGAGCCCATCGGGTCGGCGACGATCGAGCTGGGGGACAACGCGGGCTTCGAGGCCTACGTGCCGCGGGTGTTCGTGGGCAGCCAGGTCGAGATCCTGGTGATCAAGATCTACGGGCACCTGAACGTGGGCCTCGACGACAGCTTCGGGGGCCACCTCGGCGCCCGCGTGGCGCTCTAGCGCTTCTTGCGGCGGATCGTCCACTTCGAGCCGCGGGGCTTGTCGGCCAGCCGGTCCTTCACCCAGCGCCGCGCCGCGCCGAGCTCGCGCACGGCGGCCTTCGGCGGCCAGCGCAGCATGTGGTCGCCCTTGGGCACCACGCGCAGCTCGACCTCGCCGTGTCTCTCGGCGAGGACACGCGCTTGTTCGACCGGGACGACCGGGTCGCGCTCGCCGTGCAGGCAGAGCGCCGGGGGCAGCGGGCGGTCGGACAGCGCTGGGCTCGCCGCAGCGAGCTGATCGTCGTCGAACACCAGGGGGAGCTCGTCGTAGCCGCCTGCTGCGAGCCGCGGCAGGTCGGTCGGTGCGCCGACCGTGACCACGCACTTGATCACCTCGGGGCCCAGCTCCTGGGCTGCGAGCAGCGCGAGGTGTCCGCCTGCCGACACGCCCCAGAGCCCGATGCGCTCGTGGTCCACCTGCAGGCCGCGCAGGTGTTCGACGGCCGCGAGCACGTCGTCGAGCTGGGCCGGCCAGCGCGCGGCGGGCGCGAGCCGGTAGCTGGCGGAGGCGGCGAGCACGCCCTTGCGCGCGAGCAGCGGTGCCTGCACCCGGAAGGCATCGCGGTGGCCAGTGACCCACCCCCCACCGTGGAGGAACAGCACGGCGGGCCACCCCTCGCGGGGCGCGAGGTCGTACAGCTCCCAGGCATCGAGGGTCTGCTCCGGGTCTGCGCCGTAGGAGAGTCCGTCCCACACGTCCATGTCGGCGGTGAGCAGCTTTCCCTGAGCGCGGATGCGAGCCAGGTCGAGGGCCGCGAACGCTTCGCGTGGGGTGTGGACCAGCTCGTTGCGGTCGCTGTCAGCCATGCACGTGGGCCGGACCGTCTCCGCGGCGGATGACCACCACGCGCCCGTGGAGCACCTCGGGCACCTCGTCCTCGGGCGGCGTGAGCTCGATGCGCCGTCCCACGCCCTGCACGAGCCGCAGGCCAGCGGTGGTCCTGGCGAAGCCCTTCACGCGGAGAGCACCTTCGGCGCGGAGGTGGGCTTCCACCTCGTCGGGTGACAGGCCATCGGGCAGCGAGACCTCCACCGCCTCGAAGTGCTCGTGCACGTGGGGACGGCTTGCGGTCCGGCGCTCGCCTGGCGCCGGCGGGTAGAGCAGGTCGACGCTGATCTGCCCGTGGCTGGTCTTCAGGATGGGGGTGCCTGGCGAGAGCTCGGCGAGCTGCGCTTCGAGGGCCGGCACCCGCTCGGCATCGACCAGGTCGATCTTGTTCAGCAGCAGCAGGTCGGCGGCGCCCACCTGGTGCTCGAAGGTGCCCTGCAGATCCCGGCCTTCGGCGAGCTGCTCGGCGTTCACGACGACCACGGCCGCGTCGTCGCTGACCCACTCGCTGACCGGCTCGCGCCAGAAGGTGAGCTGGGTCTCGAAGGGCATGGCCACGCCGCTGGTCTCGACCACCACCCGGTCGGGCTTGACCTCGCGCCAGAGCATCTGGAGGGTGTCCTGGAGCTCGTCGGAGAGCTTGCAGCACACGCAGCCGCCGGCCAGCTCGACGTAGGCCTCCTGGCCCTGGCCGAGCAGGGCCTGGTCGATGCCGAGCTCGCCGAACTCGTTCGAGACCACGGCCATCTTCAGCCCGCGGCTCTGCGCCTCTTCGAGAAGCTGACGCACCAGGGTGGTCTTGCCCGAGCCGAGGAAGCCCGAGACGACCAGCGCGGGGATGCGATCGGCCACTCAGCCCTCGGTGGACACCAGCGCGGCGAGCTCGCCGTTCTGGTAGAGCTCCATCATGATGTCGGAGCCGCCGACGAACTCACCGCCGATGTAGAGCTGGGGGATCGTGGGCCAGCTCGAGTAGGCCTTGATGCCTTCCCGCACGCCGCCGTCGCTCAAGACGTCGAAGGTCTCGAACTCGGCGCCGAGCTGACGGAGCACGCCCACCGCGCGCGCCGAGAAGCCGCACTGGGGGAAGAACTTCGTGCCCTTCATGAAGAGCATGATCCGGTTCTGCTTCACGAGCTCGCCGATGCGAGCCTGGACGGGGTCACTCATGGGTGTGGCCAGGTGTCAGGGGTGTAGGTCTTGAGAGCCAGGGCGTGGATGGGCCCCGCCATGAGGTCGCCGAGGGCCTTGTAGACGAGCTGGTGCTGCTTCACGAGGTTGATGCCCACGAAGGCCGGCGAGGTGACGTGCGCCTCGAAGTGCTCCCCGTCGTCGTACTCGTTGTGCACGATGGCGGTACAGTCGGGCAGCTCGGTCTCGATGATGCGCTTGATCTCGTTCTTGTCGAACATCCGCACTCCAGTCTCCCTCTCTAACCCGCTCTCGGGGCGGTTTGCGTAGTGCGTTTCTTCCATCGCCTCCTCTTCGCCTGGTTCGCGGTCACGTCGCTGGCCTGGGCGTTTCTCTGGGGCACCCTGCTGGCGTTGCCCTTCCTGCCGCTCCGTCGGGGGGTGAGGGAGCGCTTCGGCATCTGGGCCTCGGTGCTCTTCGGCCACTGCTACCTGCGCTTCGCGGCCCTCGCGCGCCCCGTGGTGACGGGGACCGAGCACGTGCCCTACGGCACCCCCTACCTGGTGATCTCGAACCACCGGTCCAACCTCGATCCGCCGATGTTGGTGGCCTACGCCCGCGCCCACGGCGTGTCGAAGCAGGAGGTGCTCTGGGTGCCCTTCGTCGGGTACTACGCCTACCTGGGCGGTGCGGTGTACTTCGACCGCAAGGATCCGGTCGCCCGCAAGCGCGCGCTGCACGAGACGCTGTTCATGTGCCTCTCCCGCTGTCCGATGCACGTGTTCCCCGAGGGCACGCGCACCCGGGACGGCGAGATCCGCGACAAGGTGAGCCTGAAGCTCATCGAGGCCGCGTGGCAGGCCAGGCTCCCGGTGGTCCCGGCATCGTTGTGGGGGACGGAGCGGGTGTTTCCGCGGGATGCCCTGGAGATCCGTCCCTTCCGCAAGGTGTGGCTGAGCTTCCGGAAGCCGGTGCAACCTTCGGACTTCGACGACGCCACGAGCTTCGCAGAGCATGCCTGGGCGCAGGTCGTCGAAGGCTTCGAGGTGCTGCGGAGCGAACATCCTGATGCATGATCCGGGTCTGGAGGCCGAACGATGATCTGGTTGACGAGCCTGGCGATGGCGGGCGGCACGGGGTCGTGGTCGCTCACCGACTTCGGCGAGGGCGCCATGCACGGCGCCGGATGGGTGAGTGGCTACATCGCGGATCCCTGGTACGCCGAGAATGGCCGCGCGTACCCCACCACCGACCACAACGAGGACGACTGGAACGGCTCATCAGCGTGGGGTGAGGGCTCCCCGACGGACAACTGGCTCGTGAGGATCGAGGTCGACCCCACCGAGCGCCAACGGGTGGTCGCCACCTACGTGAACGAAGACGACGATGCCTTCGGGATCGTGTCGAACATGGACGACGGCACGGGCTACCTGCTCATCCACACCGGCGACGGCGCGCCGGAGCCCATGGAGCGGAGCGAGGACCCCCGCGTGGCGCTCCTCCGGGTGGAGGGAAGCGACGCCACGGTGCTCGCAGGGCTGCAGGTCGATGGGGTCACCGGTGAGCACACCCTGGAGCTGCAGGTCGATGGGGGCGCGCTCGCGGCCTGGCTCGATGAGGAGCTGTTGTTCTCCGTGACCGACCCGTCGCCCCTGGGCGCGGGCTACGCCGGGGTCTACAGCTTCGACTGCGGGGAGGTCGACAGCACGCCGGTGTGGGCAGCCGACCTCGCGGTCGAGGTGATCGAGAGCAGCGGTGACACCGGGGGCGGTGACGGCGGTGACAGCGGTGACGGCGGCGACGGAGGCGACAGCGGCGCGGTGGACAGCGGCGGCGACACGGCCGGTCCGTCCGGCGCGACTGGCGGCTGGGGCACCGAGGCCACGCTCACGCCGGTGCATCCCTGCGGCTGCTCGGGGGCCGGCGGAGGCGGCTTCGCGCTCTTCGCCCTGGCAGCGGTGTGGCGGCGCCGGCGCTGAGCTTCAGGTCTCCGGCGGGTGGTTCGCCGAGAGCGCCGACAGCGGCTGGCTGGTCTGTCCCGGTGCACCGCCGTTGATGTGCACGGTGGCCGCGGTGAGCGTCAAGGCGGCGGTGCCGTCCACCGTGCCCTGTTGCGTGCCCTTGCACACGGCCTCCATCGTGGCGGAGAGCTCGGCGTTTCCGGTCGCAGTGACCTTGAAGTCGCCGCCGCAGCTGATCGACACGGTGCCCCCGGCCTCCCAGGTGATGCCGCTCCCGGCGCCATGGGTGAGGGTGGAGCCCGCCGCGTCGGCGTGGTCGTAGGCACCGCCGCTGGTCACGTCGCCGGCAGTGCTGGCCTTCGAACCGATCCCCAGGGCTTCTTCGCCGCTGCCGTCCTGGAACACCAGCATGTTGTCGCCGCGGGTCCACAAGGTGCGCGTCTTGTTGTCGCCGTCGCTGTTGTCGTAGGGATCCGGGGTGTCGTCGGTGCCGTTGTAGACCGCGCCGAGGATGACCGGCTGGGAGCTCCTGTACAGGAAGCCGACGATGACCTCGCTGCCTGCTTCTGGGAGCAGCACCAGGCCGCGCTCTTCTCCAGCCATGGGCGTGATCATGCGGCACCAGCTGCTCTCGACGCGGTCGAGGTGAGGGAACTCCACCTGCACCCGGTGCATGCCTTCCGGGTCCGCGTTGTCGAGGACCAGACCGACGACGACGCCGGGGGTCATCCGATGCTCGTCTGGGCGGCGGTGAGCACGAGCATCGTGCCCCCGTCGACCGTGGCCTGGGTGGTGCCCTTCAGGTCGAGGTTCATGGTCGCCTCGACGCTCACGTTCTGGGTCGCGCTCACCGTGAAGTCGGCGCAGCTGACCTCGAAGTTCCCGCCGGCGTCGACGATGATGTCGCCGTCACACGCCACCGAGAGGGTCTGGTTCGCCCCGTCGTAGATGATCGTGATGGCTTCGTTGTGGGTGACCACCTCGATGCGCTCGCTGCCCGACGTGTCGTCGAAGGTGACCTTGTGGCCCGCGCGCGACTGGAACACCTTCAGGTCGTTGTTCCCGTCGTCGTTCGTGTACGGCGGCACGTCGGTGCCGTTGTAGAGCGCGCCCAGCACCACCGCGTGGTTGAAGTCCCCGTGCAGGAAGGCGACCAGGACCTCGTCGCCCACCTCGGGCAGGGTCACCCAGCCGCGCTTCTCGCCGGCCATCGGTGTGACCACCCGCGCCCAGTAGCTCTCGGGGGCGTCGGGAAGCGTGGGGAACTCGACCTTCACCCGGTGCATGTTCTCGGGATCTTCGTTGTCGGTGACCTTGGCTTCGACGAGGCCCGGCATCTGACCCGACACCGGGCGGCCATGTCGATCGGTGACGCGTGGCACGGTAGGACTCCCCGGATGCGGAACCTTACCCCGTGAAGCGCAGCGTGGCCCTCACCCTCGGACGCACCCTGCTGCGGGTGGGCCACGCGGTCTCACGCCTGGTGCCCTCGCCGGCGCGGAAGCTCCTGGACGACCGCGTCTTCTACGCGGTGCATCAGCTCACCCGGGTGACGAACGATCACTACCCTGGCACCGGCCTGGACGGACCTCCGCCAGCGGAGGAGTAGATCACTCGGCGACCGGCGCGTTGCCCCAGGTGACGTACACGGTCAGGTTCCCGCCGCTCTGCGAGTAGGCCGTCCCCGACAGGTCGCCGTAGTCGCCGTACTGGCTGACGAAGCCGCTCAGCCAGTCGGTGCCGCTCCACGTGCGTTCGCCGTAGGTCAGCTCGAGCGTGGCGTTGGCGAGCGGCAGGTTGTAGGTGCCCTGGGGGTTGCCGCGGTAGGTGATGGTGCCGCTCTCTCCGCCCTCGACGTGGAAGGCGATCTCGACGCTGGACCCGTCTTCCGAGAAGCACACGCTGTCCACGATGGCGACCAGGGTCAGCCCGTCGATCTGCAAGGTCGTGAACACGGACCCGGACGGGTCGATCGCCACCTCGCAGTCCGTGGCGCCGGTGTCGGCGGTGTCGGCGGTGTCGGCGGCGGCCTGGGCCGCCTCGAAGTCGGTGTTCGAGGTGCCGATGGTGCAGGCGAGCAGGACGACGAGCATGGGCGGAGGATACCCGGAGGCGCAGAGGTGCCCATGACCCCCTTTGGTGAACGCCTGGCACAGGCAGCGTCCGGCCGTCCGGCCGTCGTGGGCCTCGACCCGAGGCTGGAACGCTTTCCGCGTCCCCTGCGTGAGCTGGCCGACCGGGACACGGGAGCGGCCCTCGCCGGCTGGTCCGACATGGTGCTCACGGCGGTGGCCGGCACCGTGCCGATGGTGAAGCCACAGTCCGCGTTCTACGAACAGCACGGCTCCGCGGGCGTGGCGGCGCTCGAGGCCACCTGCGCCCGCGCTCGTGAGCTCGGCTTGCTGGTGTTGCTGGACGCCAAGCGCGGCGACATCGGCTCGACGGCAGAAGCCTACGCCCGAGCCACGCTCGACGACGACGGACCCATGGGGGCGGATGCGGTCACCCTGAGCCCCTACCTGGGGCCCGAGAGCCTGGAGCCCTTCCTCGTTCGGCGCGCGGCGGGGAAGGGCTTGTTTCTCCTGGTGCGGACCTCGAACCCCGGCGCCGGTGCGCTCCAACGGCACGGCGACCCGGCTGTGGTCGACGAGGTGGCGTCCTGGATCCGCGGCTGGAATGCCGACGTGCGCTGGGGCTCCGTGGGCGCGGTGGTGGGGGCCACGGTGCCGGCCGAGGCGGCGGGCCTGCGGGCTCGGTTGCCGAGGACCTGGCTCCTGGTGCCCGGCTATGGCGCGCAAGGAGGCACTGCGGCGGACGTGGCGGCCCTGTTCGAGGGCGGCGAGGGTGCGGTCGTGACCTCGTCCCGGGCCATCACCTACCCGACCGCCTCCGAGCAAGACCGGTACGACGAGGCGCCGGGATCCGTCGTAAGCGCGCATGCCAAGGCGATGATCGCGGATCTCGCCAGGGTCGTAGGGTGATAGGGTCGCTTCGATCCGGAAGGAGACACCATGAACCGAACGTCTGCTCTGGCCCTCGGCCTGTTCGCCGCTGGCTGCGCACCCAAGGGCACGTACGATGCCACGCTGGTCGACGCGCTGACCAACGAGCCGCTCGCCAACGCACGGGCTCTGTTGAAGACGCAGTCCAACGACTTCGCGTGCCAGGTCTTCGAGACCACGAGCGACGACGCGGGCGTCGTGCACTTCGAGGGCATGTGCGCCGACTACGACTACACGCTCACCGTGCCGGACGGGGCGTGGAAGGTCGAGGACATGACGATCCCCGGTGGCGAGGTCGGCTTGACCGCCACGGTGAAGCTCTGGCCGTTGCCCGGCAAGGCGGGCCTCTGGCTCCGCAACGCGTCGGGTGAGCTGGAGTCGGTCTCCACGGCCTCCGACATCACCACCGACCGCATCTGGGACAGCGAGGAGAGCGTGCGCTACCCCGACCAGGTGCCGGCTCGGCTCCCGCGCGTGGAGGAGGGTGCCTACCTGGTGGTCGCAGGGGACGCGGCCCTCGCCAAGACCCTGCACCCGCTGCTCCAGTCGGAGCACATCCGCCTCGGCACGCCGGACAAGTACTTCAACATGCAGCCGTGGCACTACATCGGCGTGAGCTTCGAGGACGCCAGCACGTTCACGCGCCACGAGGCCGAGATCGACGCCACCAAGATCGTCAAGGGCAACCCGGTGGGCACGTCGGTGCAGTACTGGCCGATGGATCTCGTGCCTGCCGGCCGCTACGCCTTGTTGGCCGACGACGACAAGCGCACCTACATCGTGGACTTCGGCAGCGACCTGGACGCCAAGAAGGCCGCCGCAGAAGCGGCCGAACAGGCCGACGGGTAGCGCTACCGGAGGGCGCGCGTGGTGGTGTCGAGGCGCTCGGCTGCGAGCGCCGCCCAGACATCCGCGTCGTTCACGATCAGCTCGGCGCGTACGTGCATGACGCCGTCCTTCTGGGGGCGGTCGCCCTCGACGACCAGGCGGCGGGGACCCGTGCAGCGCACGGAGCCACCGGTCCCGGCGGTGAGCTCGAGCACCCGTCCGTGGCGGGTCGCGATCAGCAGCCGCTTGTCGGTCATCACGAGGTCCGCCGGGCTGCGGTTGATGCGACCCGCTCTGGGGCCGCCGATCACGTCGGTCGACACGAACACCCTGGACCCGCAGTTGCGCGCCTCGCGGACCACGCGCTCTCCCGCTGGCACGGCGCCTGCGCGCTCCCGACGCCTCTGCCTGGAGACGGCGACGAGGGCGCCGAGGAAGGTCACCACGATCGCGACCACGAGGAAGGCGAGGACTGTGCTCATGGGGGCACCGTAGCCACGGAGGCGAGCGCGTCGCCGTCAAGAGCGCGTGCGGATACCGGGTCCGCATGAGCCAGACCCCCTCCGCTCCGATCCTCGCGCTGTTCCGAAAGCTCCTCGCCGAGAAGCAGCTCAACACCGCGGCGCTCGCCGAGCTCACGAAGCTCAAGCGCGGCCACGTCCGCCAGGTGCTCGGCGGCAAGAAGCCCTTGACCGTCGACGAGATGGTGCTCTTCGCCACCGCACTCGAGGTCGACATGCAGAGCCTCGCCGGGCTGCCGGAGGACCTCCCGGAGGCCGCCCCTGTCGACCTGCGGCCAGCCGAGGGCGTGACCGTCGATCCCTTCGGCCTGCACGCGGAGCAGGCGATCAAGCTGGCCTTCGCGATGGGCTGCAACTTCGCGGTGTTGGCCGATACCACCCAGCTCGCCGAGCGCGGCATCCCCAGGCGCGTGCTCGACGCGCACCCGGAGATGATGCTCATCCAGCTGGACGCGGCCTTCCACCGGCACAACGAGCCCCGCTACGACGACGACGGTCTGCAGCTCACGCTCTCGTTCAATGGCATCTGCCAGTGCGCGTTCCCCTGGTCGTCCATCCTCGAGGTCCGCTTCGCCGTGGAGCGCCCGGACCCGGGCCCGCAGAAGGGCAAGCCCGGCACGCCGGACGCGCCCAGGGGCGGTCCGGTGTTGCGGCTGGTGACGTGAAGCCCCACCTCCTCCTCGCCCTCGCCTGCACGGGGACGTGCTGCAAGAAGGCACCGCCCACACCCGCCCTCGAGGCTGCCCCCGCCCCAGCCACGGCCGTGGTGCGCCCCCCGGCGGACTGGCCGGAAGGCTCCATCGACCTGATGGGGATCAACGAGGCGATCTCGGTGCCGCGCGCGGTGCTTCAGCGGGAGCAGCCGTCGCTCGACGACATCGCCAGCCGCTTGCGTGCCGACGCCGCCGCCGCGGCCGAGGTGGGGGCCGGGTGGGTCCGGGCCCACACGGCCGTGTACCCGAACCACCACTTCGCCAGGTACCGCGCCGACCCCGCCGCCACCCTGCAGCGGTTGGACACCTGGGTGCAGGCCACCCAGACCCAGCCGCTCGACGTGTTGATGATGCTGTCGCCGTGGTCGGGCAACCACACCCGTGAGCACACCCGCAGCTACGTCCTGCGGGACGAGGCTGCCTACAGCGCCTACGTCGCGGCGGTGGTCGAGCGCTACGACGGCGACGGGATCGACGACATGCCAGGGCTCCTCCGTCCGGTGAAGCACTGGGAGGTCGACAACGAGCCGGATCTGAAGAACAGCGGGTCGCCGCGCGAGGATCGCTTCGACCCCGATGGCTTCTGCACGCCGGAGGAGTACGCCCATGTGCTTCGGCTCACGGCGGCAGCCATCCGTGCCGCCGATCCCGAGGCCAAGGTGCTCAACGGCGGGCTCTACCGCCCCATGACCGACACGGGGAAGGCCTACCTGGACGCCCTGTTCGCCCTCCCCGACGTGTCCGCGGTCATCGACATCCAGAGCGAGCACGCCTACCACAGCGATCGCACCCCGCGACGGGTCATCCAGGCCATCGACCACAGCCGGGCGGCGTCCTCCACCTGGCCGCTCTGGATCACCGAGACCAACGTCCCCTCCCGAGGCGACGAGGCGTGGCTCGACACCGACTACCAGGCGGAGCAGGTGGTGCTCACCTACGCCGAGGCCCTCGCCCGCGGCGTGGAACGGGTGTTCTGGCACACCCTCGCCGATCCCCCGCAGCGTGACGGCCCGAAGCGGCGCGGCATCATGGACAGCCACTCGCTCTACCGGGCCACCCCGGCGGGCTTCGAGCGCAAGCCGGCGGCCGACGCCTACCAGCGCTTCGGCGCGTGGGTGGCTGGCGCTTCGTGGAGCGACGTGGTCGTCTCGGAGCTCGATGGCGCCACGGCCATCTCGCTGGGTGACAAGTGGTTGGTCTGGGGGACGGGCGCGGTCGCGCTCGCCGCCGATGCGAGCAGGGCCGAGCGCGCGCGCAATGGCGAGGCGATCCCCTTGGTCGCGGAGGACGGCGTGGTCACCGTCGACCTCACGGCGGGCGCGGTCTTCCTCCAGCGGTAGGTAGACTGAGGGCGGAGGGAGTGATGCCTTCAGGTCTCCTGCTCGATCCGCGCGGCACCTTCGCCGCCAGCCACATCGAAGATCTCTTCGGTCACGACCGCCTGGCGCGCACGCTGTTGCGAACCGTCTCGCGCTTCCGTGGCGGCAACGTGGTGCTCGTGCAAGGAGCGCCCGGCTCGGGCAAGCGCCACCTGCTGCAGCGCTGCGCCTACCTGCTCCAGCATGAACGCGACATGCTCGGCTTCGACGCGCACGCGTCGGTGAACCCGCAGTGGGGCTGGTACAACCCGTGGACCTACCAGAGGCACGGCAACCTCCTCGCGGGCTTCGTCGCGGCGATCGCGCGCGCGTCGTTGCAGCCCGCCCAGGCCATCGACCGAGCGCGTGAGCTGGTCACGCTCGTGAACCGCCTGCAGTTCGACGGCGTGGCCGAGGGTGGCGGAACGGGCATCGGAAGCCCGCACGAAGCCGACCCCGCGCTTCGGATCCGCGACGGCATCGGGCGCCTCGTCGAGCTGGTGCGCGGTGGGCGCCCAGGACGCATGGTGTTGTTCATCGACGACATGGACCTGCTGTCCCCCGCGATGCGGCTGCACCTGCTCGAGGGCTTCCGGCTGCTCATCGCGCCGTCCACCGAGCTCACGGTGGTGGCGTCGCTGGGCCGCGAGGCCGCCACCGCGGCCATCCGGGAGCGCGAAGGGGATCTCGACGCCGACACGGCGGTGCGCTGCCTCGAGGAGTACGTGGATCTCGGCATCACGGTGCCGAACGTCGACATCCGGCGCATCGGTCCCCTGTTGCGCCACTACCTCGCGCCCCACGAGCCGCACATGATGCGAGCCTTCGGGTCCGACGCCGTGATGGGGTTGATCGCGGCGGCCACCAACGATCACCTGGGCACTCCGCGCTTCCTGCAGAAGCTCGCGGTGCGGGTCGGACAGCTCTCGGAGTTCGCCCTCGAGACCCGTCACACCCGCGAGCTCTCGGAGGCGCAGTGGGCCTGGGTCATCATCTCGGAGCGTTGGCCCGGCTTCCGACGGCACATGATCCGCGGTGGGCGCGATCGCTGGGTCGAGCTCCAACACTCGATGAAGGAGCTGCACACCGGCACCACCGAGGACACCCGTCGCAGCCGTCGCAAGAAGGGGCTCATCACCTGGTTGCGCGACGACCTCCTGCTCGCCGACTACCTGCGCCTGCACGCCGATGGCTTCGAGCGGGACGCCGAAGGAATCTATTGGCTTGAGACGCTGCTGCTCGCAGCCGGTCTCTGACCTACTCTTCGGCCCAGGCGCGGGCTTCGCTGACGGCCGGTTCCTCGGCCTCCATCAGGTCCTCGAGACCCCGCAGTCCATCTTGTTGGAGCGGGTCGCCGTCGAGCACAACGTGGCCCGCCATGGTCTCGTCGTCGTCGAGGTCGAGGGCGGCTGGACCCAGCAGGCCCAGCGCGGCGGCGACGATCATCGGGTTGGCCACGATCTTCATGGGCGCGAAGGTACGCACCGCCTGGCGAGCGACAAGTCACGCGATGTCACGGCCCGGTCTCGGCTCGTCTCAGAGCTGGATGTCCACGTTGTCCTGATCGAGCCGCAGGTCGAGCGGCAGCACGCCGAAGGGCGTGTCGACCTCGAGGGTCGCCTGCAGCGCGGCGTCGGCGGCACCGGAGGTGAGCGCCGAGTAGACCGCCGTGCCAGCGTCGAGGAAGTCGATGTCGAAGGGCACGTCCAGGGTGTCGCTGCTCGCGCCGTCGACCGATCCGAGGGCATCGAGGAAGCCGGTCGCCACGTCCACTCCGGCGAGCTCCACCGCGTAGTCCAGGTCGAGGAAGTCCAGCGTGCTGCCGTGGTCGTTGTCCACGTCGAGCTTCAGGTCGATGGTCGCGCCTGACCAGTCGTAGTCGCTCACCTGCAGGCGCTGGAAGGAGATGTCCGGCGTGCGAAGCGCCGGGAACTCGCCGTACTCGTCGTAGTCGAGATCGATGGGCCCCAGGGGTGTGTCGAAGCCGAAGGAGCCGGACAGCTCGAACTCGATCTCGTCGAGGCCTCGGGTGGCTTGCACCACGTCGTAGAGGCTGACGAACTCCAGCGCGATCGGGAGGGCCATGTCGGTGGCGGTCGACGCGCCGAGCTCCAGGCCGTCCGGGCTGTCGCCGGTGACCCACTCCACCCCCTCGAAGGCCAGCTGGTAGTCGAAGCGGGCAAGCTTCACGTCGATCGGGTTGGGGTTGTCGACCACGAACACGAAGTCGCCGTCCACCCCGTCCCAGTCGACCCGCGCGAGGTCGAGCTCGTCGTAGGCGATGGTGGGCAGGTAGTCGCTCAGGTTGAAGTTCTCGCAGGCGACGAGGGCGAGGATCATCATCGGAAGAGTCCTTCGGCGCTGACGTGCGTGATGCGGTCTTCGGCCAGGGAGAGGTCGTGGGAGGCCCACACGGCGTCGGTCGCAGCGACCTCCGGCGTGGGGACGGTGGCGTAGACGGGCACGGGCACCGTTTCTTCGAGCACCGCTGCGGCGAAGGCCTCGGTGTCGCGCGCGACGACCACCATCTGCAGTGCGCCGGGGTCGAGGTGCTCGGCCAGCGCGGCGTTCACGTCGTCGAGCGTGAGCTCGGGCAACCAGTCCGTTGCGTCGAGGCCGAGGGCCTCGCGTTCGACCAGCATGGCCAGGCGCCGGGCGGGGCTGGCTGCCTCCAGGGGGCGGCGACCGGCCAGGTACGCGGTGATGGCGTCGAACTCGCCCTCGCTCAGGCCGTGTTCGGCCAGGTCTTCGAACAGGGCCACGGCGGCGCGCAGCGCGAAAGGGGCAGCGGCTGCATCGAGCGGCCGCAGCCACACGTACGCCTGGGTGTGCAGGCGGCGGCTCCCGATCTCCCGGTCGGTGGACCAGCCGTCCTGATCGAAGAACTCGGCGTAGGCGTAGTCCCCGTAGTTCAGGCCGCGCTCGCCTCGGAGCTCCCGGTAGAGCGTGCCGATCGACTCGCGGTGCAGGCCGAACGACGCCATCCCCACGGTCAGGGCGGCGTGTTCCCGGCTGCCCGGCGTGAGATCGAGCGGGTGCCCGAAGTGCACGCCGACGCTGTCGGTGTCGTTCTGGACCAACAGCAGGCTGCGGTCGCGAGGCACACGCACGGGAGCTGGCGTGGGAGGTCGCGCGCGGGTCGATGGCAGAGCGGAGAAGGCGTCGCGCACCGAGGCCGCCAGGTCCGCATCGACCGCTCCGCCCAGACCGATCGTGGTGGCCTCGCGCGTCCACACCCGTTGGTGGAAGGCGCGTGCGTCGTCGGCGTCGAGGAGGGCCAGGGACCCTTCCCGGCCGTCGACCGGGTGCCCGTAGCGGTGGCCCTCGTAGAGCCAGCTGTCGAGGGTGGTGTCACCGAGTGCTTCGTCGTGGGTCGTCAGCTCGGTGGTGAGCTCCTGGCGCGCTTCGTCTCGGAGGCGATCGGCGGTGGCGGCATCGAAGCCGGGTCGGGTGGCCATCTCGGCCACGAGATCCAACAACGCCGGGGCGTCTTCGGCGAGGGCTCGTCCCCGGAAGACCACCAGCTCCTTCCCCACGACCACCTCGAGCTCCGCGCCCAGGGTGTAGAGCAGGTGCTCGACCTCTTCGGGGCTTCGGGTGGCGGTTCCGCCTTCCCGGAGCAGGTGCGCGGTGAGGGCCGCCAACCCCTCCTGGCCGACCGGGTCCCACGCAGAGCCGGCGCGCCAGGCGGCCTCGAGGTAGACCGTGTCGCCTGGGATCTCGACGACCAGGGGTTCCGGAGGCGCCGCCGCCTGCTCGGCCGGGGAGGGGCCGGGAGGCAGTGCGTGCATGCACGCGAGGAGCAGGATCACTCGGCACCGTCCAGGCGGCCCACCACGAGGTGTTCGTCGGTGAGCCAGGTGTGGGCAAAGCCCGCCACCGCGTCTTCGTCCACCGCGCGCAGGGCCTCGACCCAGGCGTCCGCGGCGGCTTCGCCTCCCAGCCAGCCAAGGGTGCCGGCCACCGCGTCAGGATGGTCCTGCTCCAAGGCAAAGCGCTTGGCCAGGTGGTCGCGCGCGTCCTCGACCTGTGCAGGCTCCGGGGCGCGGAGAGCGGCGGCCGCCTCGAGAACCGCCGCTTCGACCGCTTCGAAGCTGGTGCCATCGCGCAGTTCGCTCGTGGCGGTCATCAGGTAGGGACGAGCGCGGGGCCGCCACGGGCCTTCGAGGCTGTGCACGAGGCGCCGATCGCGCTCGATCTGTTGGCGGAGCGGCGACACGTCGCCGAAGAGCAGCTCGCCCACCACCGCGGCTGCCGCAGCGTCGGGGTCGCGTGGATCCATGCCCGGGACGTGCCAGCCGACCATGCTCCAGGGCGCGTCGCTCCCGTGCTCGACCTCGACCACGAGCCGCTCGGTGCGCGCTTCCTCGACAGGCTGTGCGGGGCGCCCGTCCCCGGCCTCCCACCTGGCGAAGTGCTGCTCGACCAGGGTCGACACCTCTTCGGCGTCGACGTCACCGGCCACGACGATCCGCACACGCTCGGGGCGGTAGTGCTCGTCGTAGAAGCCTTGAACGGCCTCCAGCCCCTCGGGCATCGCCCGCACGTCGGCCTCCAGACCGATGGTCCCGTGGCCGTAGCCGTGGGTGGGGAACGCCGCTGCGTACACCGCCTCGTGGAGCCTCACGGCCGGCTGGTTCTGGTCGCGGCGCCACTCGCCGAGCACCGCGCCCGCTTCCTGACGCACCCCGGCGTCGGTGAGCACCAGGTGCTGCAGGCGGTCGGCCTCCTGCTCGAGCACCTGAGGGAGTCCGCTCGACGGCAGGAGCAGGTGGTAGACGGTGTGGTCGTCGCTCGTCCACGCGTTCTCTCGGGCCCCGAGCGACACCAGGGTGGCGTCGCGCGTGTCGGCGTCGAAGCCCGTCGAGCCGAGGAACAACAGGTGTTCGAGGAAGTGGGCGTAGCCCGTGGTGCCGGGCTCCGACTCGTCCCGACTGCCCACATCGACCCAGGTCTGCAAGGCGACGACGCCCGGCGCGTCGAGCTCCGCGACGAGGAGGGTGAGCCCGTTTCCGAGGGTGGTCTCGGTGACGGTGCCGGGCAGCACGCCGGCCGCGGCGAAGGGGAGGAGCAGGAGCACGCCGGGAGCCTATCCCGAGGTCGCCGGCCCCTGCGCTGTCGCGGGCACGACGCGTTCGACGTCCGGGTCGAGGTACCGATCCACCACGCCGAGCACGGCCGCTCGGAGCGCCGCCCGTCGCTCCTGCAGCTTTCGGATCTGTCGGCCTCCCGACGCGAGCTGCAGCAGCACCCACAGGCCTCTGCGCAGCTGGCTCTGACGCTCCAGCACACGGATGGTGGCCCACCCGGACAGCAGCAGTCCCGCGAGTGCCCAGGCGGCCCAGATGAGGTCCTCCGGGAAGGGGAAGACCGCCAACACCAGGCCCACCACGGCGGCGTAGGCCAGCATGACCAGGACCGTGGCCGACATCAACTTGGTGGTGGCGGTGACGTCCTTTCGGATGGACAGGGTCTCTCCGGCGACCACAGCGAGCACCAGGATCGGCGCGTGCAGCACCACCCCCGGCAGCGCGAAGGGCAGCAGGACCAGGCCGAGGAAGAGGTGACGGAGCAGGCGGAGCAGGGTGGTTCCGGCGGTCGGCGCCTTCTCGAGCTCGGCGTCCTTCATGCCCAGGCAGTCGAGGGCGAAGAGGTACTCGCGCACCTGCTCGAACAGGGCGGCGATCTCCGGGGTGTCCTGCAGCGTGGCGTAGTGATCGAGCACGCGGCGCGTGATCTCCGCGCGCTCGGCGAGCGACAGCGAGACGTCGCGGGGCGTGTAGAGCCGGCGGACGCCGTCCAGCACGCGCAGCGTCTCGAAGTCCGGGGCGTTGAGGGTCTGGGCCCGGAGCGCGAGCTCGATCTCCTCGGTGAGCTCCCGCGACGCGGCGCGACCGTCGGCCTCGTGGGCTGCGACATGGTCGTCGCCCAGCACGATCGGCTGACCGAACTGCACGAGCACACGGCTGCGCATGCGGTGGCGGCGGAAGTAGCTCAAGCCGCACGGCACGATGCGGATCGCCGCCCCACCGGCGGCGGCGCCGAGCGCGATGCGTGCGGCTCCGGTCTTGAGGGGGGCGAGCTCGGTGCCCAGGTGGCTGATGCCCTCGGGAAAGATTCCGAAGGCGCCCCCCGCGTGGAGCACGTCGTGGAGCGCGTCGAAGGCTGCGCTGTTGTCGAGCGCCCCGTCGGGGTGATCCTTGCGGCGGCGGATGGGTACGGCGCCCAGCGCGGTCAGCAGGACACGGAGTGGCGCCGACTCGAAGAGGACGTCCTTCGCAGCGAAGTGCACCCGCCGGGTGCAGGTGGTCAGGATCAGCACCGGATCGATCAAGGAGTTCGGATGGTTGCCCACGAAGATCACGGGCCCGTCGGCCGGAACGTGGTGCAGACCCTCGACTTCGATGCGCCGAAAGAAGACCCGGGTGACCAGGGCGAGAAAGCGGGAGAGGACGGTGTAGACCACGCGGCGGGCGGGCTCGTTTGGAGGTGGCGATTTCCATGCTATCCTCCCCTTGCGTGCAGGCCGGAAAGCCTGCGGCACCGCGGGCTTTCCTTCGACCGGCGTCGCTGCCGGGTGCTTGAGCTGCGTGCCGTGGGCGTCGCCGGTCTGCGCGGGTCAGGGACACGGAGGAGCATCGATGCAGACAGCCGTTGCGGACACCGCGATCGACACGCGCGAACTCATCAAGGGGCTCCGACGGCCTCCTGAGACCTTCGAGGCCAACGACGGACGACCGGCGATGCCGGAATCGTTCCTGTGGAAGACCTGGCTCGAGCTGGAGAGTCGCGGCTACGAACAGGCCACGGACCACTTCCTCCGGTCCCTGAAGTCCCTGCATCGGCGGCGCACGATCGGGGCGAGCTCGCTCTCGAGCCTCGACCCCGATCCCTTCGAGCACCAGATGGTGCAGGACGTCTTCCTCGGCGAGCTCTGGAAGGCCTACAAGAAGTGCATCGTGCAGCACCGCACGGGCCCGGCCGCGCAGCTGCTGCGCGACATCGAGGAGCAGCTCCGGTAGTCGGGAGCGTCGACGTGGTCCACGTCCCCTTCACCGGCGGCCATCCCGGCTGCCGAACCCTCGCGGTCGTCGGAGGGGGTCCGGCCGGGCTGACCGCCGCGCTGCTGCTGGCCCGCGCGGGCCACGCCGTGCACCTGTTCGAGCGGTCCGGCCAGCTCGGTGGACTCTGGGCGTCGAGGCTCGACGCGGACGGCTACTTCCGCGGCGACAACTCCTGCAAGGTCTTCCAGTCCGCCTACCGGACCACGCCGGCGCTCTTCGATCTGCTCGGCACCACCTGGCAGCAACACTTCGAGAAGCGCCACGACCTCACCACCGACTGGCTCCGTCCCTTCGTGTCGGACAGCAGCCTGCGCGATCTGCTCGTGCTGGTGTCGGCGCTGATCCGCGCCCGGCTCGGGTGGGGGCGCGCGGCGCAGCTCTCGGTCGAGCAGTTCCTCGCGGACGAGGGCGTGAGCGAGGCTTGCTGCGCGTGGCTGCGCGCCACGGCGTTGGGCGGCATCGCCGGCACGCTGCGCATGACCATGTGGGAGCTCGCTCATCGGGTCGGGAGCAACCTGGGCGAGATCCTGCGGGGCGCGCAGGGGCCGCTCTTCTGGAACGCCCAGCCTCCCAACGTGGCGGGTGGCTTCCTCGATTCCTGGCGCCGGGCCCTCGATGCGCTCGGTGTGACGGTCCACCTCGACGCGCCCGTGCTCAGGGTCGATGCGGCACCCGCGGTGGTCACCGATCAGGGCACCTACCGGGTGGAGGCTGTGCTCCTGGCCGTGCCGCCGCCCGCGCTGGGCGGGCTCCTGGGGGCCAGCGACGATCGGGTGGCCGAGGGCTTCGGTCGCACGCGTTCGGAGCTGAACCGCTTCCTCCGGGTGTCGCGGTACGAGCACGTGGGCATCTCGTGGTTCTTCGACCGGATGCTGCCGAACGATCTGCCGCTCGGCGGCCACAACGTGCGCCGGGGGTGGCACCCGATCCTGGTGCAGCACGGGCAGTACGGTCCCTGGCTTCGACCGCCGGCACGCACGGTCGTCGTGGGGTCCATCGCCGTCGACACCACGTTCCAGCACCACCGGCTGGGCACCTTGCCATCGGCCCACACGTCGGAAGAGCTGGCGCGCATCCTCTGGGAGGACGAGCGGCTCGTCGACCGCAGCCTGCCCGAGCCGATCGACGTCGAGATCATGGGCGCGTCCAACGCCACCCAGATCGTGGGCGAGGGGCCGCTGCCCATGCGTCATCACGACGCTGCGATCTACCTGGCGTCGAACCTCCACGGTCGGGCGCCGTACTTCACCGCGTCGCTGGAGTCCGCCATCCAGGCCGGTGCGCTCGCGGCGGCTGAGGTGGCACCCGAGGTGGAGCGGCTGCCGATGGGCGGTGCCGTGCGGCTCCCGTGGGGCCTGTCTCCCGTCAGCCGACGACTCGAGCCGTGTGGGGCGGGTGCGTCGTCTCGAGCTTAGGGCCGCGCTGCCCTGCAGCACGGAGAGCGCGTGGCGTGTGCTGCTCGACACGGGCGGGTGGCCGAGCTGGGGTCGCCTGGTCTCGAGCGCGGAGGGAGCTCTGGTCCCTGGGCACGTCTGGACGATGAGGCTCGAGGGGGGGCGCACCATGCGCCCGCGGCTGCTTCGCCACGAGCCGGGTGAGGAGCTGGTGTTCGAGACGCTCGTGGTCCACCGCTCGCTGGTCAGGATGCAGCATGCGTTCCGCTTCGTCGGCGACGGCACGCGCTGTGAGCTGGTCCAGAGCTTCGAGGTGGACGGCCTGCTGGTGCCCGTGCTGTGGCGGTGGCTGCATCCCGGCATGCAGCAGTTCGAGGCGCTCGGACGGGACCTCGCCGCACGCCTGGCCGATCAGAGCGCCTCGGCACCCTCGGGGTAGAGCGCCCAGGGCACCCCGTCGCGGAGCTCGAGCGCCGCCAGGTGGCCACCGTAGTGACTCGCGATGCCCACATCGATTCCGAGCACCCGACCGCCGCAACGGCGGATCACGCGGCCGGTGCGTTGCGTGGTGTGGCCGACGACCATGAGCTCGGCGCCGAGGGTCTGGAGCGCCCGCTCCAGCTCCGGGCAGGCGCTCGTCGGGTCGTCCTGGAGGTAGCCGCGGAACCAGATGGGGCTGTCGTCGCCCAGCTCGTGCAGGGGGGTGGCGTTGATGCCTTCCACACCCTTCGCCGCCCAGCTGGCCGTGATGCCTCCGTGTGCGTAGGCCACCCGGTCCACCACCGCGACCACGCCGAGGGCGCGGAGCCGTGCTCCCTGTGCACCTCCTGGTGCCAGCGCCGCCTTGCGGGCCTCGGTGCCGCCGAACTGGTCGACGTCGCCGTCGGTGACGTAGCGCCAGTCGCCGAGCAGGTTCATCACCTCGTGGTTGCCGTTGAGCGCGACGACCTGCCCGCCGGCTGCCGCCGCCTCGCCCTCCAGGCGCGCGAACCAGTCGATCAGGACCTTGCTGTCGGGACCCCGGTCCGTGACGTCCCCGGTCTGCACGAGCGTGGTCGAGCCTCCGGACCATGTGCCGCTGTCGTCCACCAGGCCCGCAAGCTGGAGCACCGCTCGGGCCTGCTCGGCATCGGCGTGCAGGTCGCCGATGGCCACGACCCGGGGGAGGCGCGTGGACGCCGGGGCGTGCCGACGCTCGACGGCGTCCTCGGACGGTGGCGTGGATCCCGCGGGCGCGGGGGTTCCGCAGCCGAGCAGTGCTACAGTCGCGAGCGCCCAGAGAGCCATCGTCGGAGAGCTTACACCGTGCAACCCACCCTTCCCGAGCGCGGCCTCGCCCACTTCATGAACCGCGTGCTCGACGACCTCGTCGCCCAAGGGGCTCGCGCGGCCGAGCTGCTCTTCCACGGCTGGGCGGGCCATGAGCTCAGGCTCCGCCATGGCCGGGTCGAGTCGGTCGAACGTCCGGAAGGCACGCTGGTGTCCGGGCGGGTCTACCTGGAGCGTGGCCGGTCTGCTCCCTTCTCGGCGCCGCTCGCGGAGCACGACCTGGTGGTGGACGCTGGTCGCGCGGCCTTGGAACAAGCGGCGTCCGCGGCGCCCGACCCCTTCGCAGCGCCGCCGGACCGCTATGGCGAGTCCACGCGCGGTCTGGGCCTTCGCGACACGCGCTACGAACAGCTCAGCCTCGCGGACCGAGAAGACGTGCTGCGCATGAACGAGGAGGGCTTCGACGCGGTCGAGGGCGCCGTGTGCATGAGCGTGGGCTACGCCGACCGGATGGAGATGAGGGCCTTCGCCACCACCCGTGGGGACTTCGTGGAGAGCGGAAGCACTCGCTACGAGGTCAGCGTGGCCGGTCGCTCTGCGGATGGGCGCTACGAGATCGACCACCTCGCTTCCGGTCGCAACTTCTCGTACGTCGGCAGCGTGCCCTTCGGCGTCGCCATCGGTCGCCGCCTCGACGCGCTCACCGCCGAGGGCGTGGAGCATCCTGGCGCCGTGCCCCTGGTGCTCGAGCCGCGCGTGCTCGGATGGTTGGTGTCCCGGATCGCGCCCGCCTTCGACGAGGGTGCCGTGGCGGCGGGGCGGTCGTTCGTGACCGGCATCGGCCAGCCGATCGCCAGCTACCGGGTGCACCTGGTGGACGACGGGCGCCTGGCAGGCGGGCTGAACACACGCGCCTTCGACGACCGCGGGTCGCCCGGCATGCCCATCCCGATCATCAAGGAGGGGCTGGTGGGAGCCCTCTTCACGGGGGCGGCCTCGGCGCGCGCCCAGAACGTGAGGCCCACGGGCCACGATCACGGCGGTGAGCTCCGGCCCACCAACCTCGTGCTCCGGCCTGGCAACCGCTCGCGCACGCAGATGCTGTCCGAGGTGCCGGTCAGCCTGCGCTTCGACCACCTCACCGGGACGGTGGATCCGGTCGCGGGGACCGTCGACATCGCGGGGCCGGCCTTCCGCATGGAGGGCTCGAGCACCGTGGGCGTGGTGCACGACGTGAAGCTCGCCTGCAGCATCGCGGACCTGCTCTCGGCGGTGCAGGAGCTCGCCAACAACCAGGACCGGAGCCTGCACGTCGACTGTGCCACCGGCCTGCTGGTCGGTCTTCCGGTCGCCTGACGACTACCCGGGGTCGCTCCACGCGTCCCAGAACGGGCCGGCGCCGCTGCGCTCGTCGTGGAGGCGCAGGCGGTCGGCCAGCGCCCTCCTGCCCGTTGCACGGTCGTAGTGGTAGCGCACCTGTTCCGGGCCATAGCGGTGCTCGGCCCCCTCGGGGCAGGCCTCACGGCTGTGGCAGGTGGACGCGCACGCGTCGGTCTCGTCGTGGCTGGCGGCGCACCTTCGGATGTCGATGCCTTCGGCCCGCATGGCCCCACCCGGGCAGGCGGGGATGCAAGGCGCTGGACACTCCGCGCAGGGTCCGGCGCCCCCCAGGGCGCCCGTGACGGGAAACGCGTCGGTGGTGAAGCACGCGGCGCGGAGGCCCAGCCACGGTCCGTAGCGGGGGTGCATCAGCAGGCCGAGCTTGCTGTGCCAGCCGAGGCCAGCCTCGAGGGCGAGGGGGCGGAAGTCCACGAAGGTGTCGCTGTCGCCGGCGCACCTCACCCAGCGCCGGGTCGGGTCCGGGTCCGGGTCGGCGGTCGCGAGGGCCCGGGCCACGAACTGGTCCACGGGGTGGTCCTCCTCGGTGAGCCCCGCCGGCCGCGCCCGCAGGTCGCGCACGAGGGCCTCCCACAGCCCCCGTCCGCCCGACCCGAAGACCACCACGGAGCGGCATCCCGGGAGCAGGTGCTCGTAGGCCCGCCCGTCGGCGACGCCCCAGGCGTTCAACCCAGCTTCCGCGAGCTGGTCGGTGACGCGCTCCAGCCAGCTCATGCGGGGTCGAGCTCGATCGGGCTCGCCGTCATGTCCGCCTCACCCCCCCACGCGTGGATGCCGTTGTAGAGGGCGTTGTTCATGGCGCTCTCGCTGTCGGTGTAGAAGCCCGTGGGGTCACTCACCTCGAGCACGTAGTCGAGCACGGTGCCCCAGCAGTCCGGAAGGTCGGTGACGCCCTCCAGCGCCAGGCTCGCCACGCCGTCCACGCCGGTGGTCGTGCTGCCGAGGTCCTCGTAGGTCCACCCTCGGTCGTCGAGCACCACGTCGACCGCGTCCACCGGGTCTCCGCTCACGGCATCGACCACCTTCACCACGAGCACCACGCTGTGTTCGCTGGGCTCGCCGCACGCACCGTCGGAGGACGGCGCCGAGTCGGTGTCTCCGGAGCCGCTGCAGGCGGCCAAGAGGGTCAAGAGGGTCATCGATTCGTCTCCGGATGTGGCGTCTGGACACAGCCTGCATAGCCCGGGCGCATTAGGATGCGCGCCACATCGGGAGCCTTCCATGATGCGTACCCACGAGCCCTCCGCCGTCGTCGACAGCGTGGTGGAGGCCGCCGCCAAGGTCGATGCCCCGAAGAGCTGTGATCCCACGCTCTTCGCCGCGTTCTGCGCGGAGATCTCGCGCCAGCTGCGAGGGCCCTACGTGACGCGCCACGGCGCGGAGAACATCCCGGCCAAGCTGGTCGACCTGTTCGAGCTCTTCAGCGAGCGCAAGCCCGCCACCATCAGCGCCCGTGTGAAGTACCTCGGCGCGCGCCGCGTGAACATCCAGACGGTGATGTCGGACCAGCCCTTCATCGTGAACACGGTGCGGCTGATGATGACCCGCGCCCATGGCACGTACCAGTCCGGCTTCAACGCCGTGTTCCGTGTGGAGCGCGACGAGGCGGGGCGCGTCGTCAGCCTCGGAGGTGACCGAGGCGAGCTCGAGTCCATCGTGCAGATGGAGGCCGAAGGCATGGGCCGCGCGGACGCCGCGCAGGCCTCCGAGCTGCTGGCCGCCCACCTCGCGTTGTCGCGGGCCATGGTCGAGGACTTCCAGGACATGACCGCCGAGATCGAGCGGGTCGCCGCCCACTTCGACCGCCTCAAGCGGAAGCATCCCGACAGCGCGGGCCCCCACCGGGAGGTGCGCGACTTCCTGCGTTGGCTCGTCGAGGACAACTTCGTCTTCATGGGCGTTCGGCACGGTGACGTGGCGCTGGGCTTCGAGCGGGACGAGGGGTGGGCGGACGGCTTGACCGCCGGCTGGCCGAAGGGCGCCGGCAACGCCCTGCCGGTGCTGGTGCGAAAGGGGGAGCGCGACAGTCCCGTGCACCGCACGGGTCGGCTCGACGAGATCCGCATCGACGTGCCGGGGACCGACGGTCGGCGGGTCTCGCAGCTCTACGTGCAGGGCCTCTTCACCTACCGCGCCCTGACCCAGCCCTCGCGCAACATCCCGCTGCTCCGGACGGTGCTCGCGAGCCTGCTCAAGGAGCAGAAGCGTCGACCCGGGTCCTTCAGCTACAAGGGCGTCACCAACGTCTTCGACAGCCTGCCCACCGAGTTCCTCTTCACGGCGAGCAAGGACGAGATCGCGAACCTCGTGGAGGTCGTGCGCGACGCCGAGCACGAGCAGCGTGTGCAGCTCGACCTCGTGCAGGAGCTCGACAGCGCGAACACCACCTTCGCGCTCGCGGCCATGCCGAAGTCCCAGTACAGCAACACCCTGCAGCGCCGGATGCAGCGCCGGCTCGTGCGGGCCACCGCCGCCAGCTACTGCGACCACGGGCTCTTCATGAGCCGCTACGACACCGTGCTGCTGCACTTCTACCTGGTCGGCGCCAAGCACCTCGACCGCGAGCGGCTGACCAAGCTGCACGGCGAGCTCAGCGAGCTCGTCACGCCGTGGGTCGATCGGGTCTATGAAGCCATCGCCACCGCGCACGGCGAGGAGTACGCCGACGAGGTGTTGGCGCGCTTCGGCGCCGCGTTTCCAGAGGAGTACACGACCCGCACCTCCAGCGAGCAGGCGCTCGAAGATCTCGACGCGCTCGTGAAGCTGTGCGAGGAGCGCCCGGTCACGGCTGGCGTGTTCGTCGATCGTCGCGGTCGCACGAACGTGCGGCTCTACCAGCTGGGCGACGTCATCCTCACCGACATCCTGCCGGTGCTCGACAACTTCGGGCTCTTGATCATCGACCAGTTCAGCGACCCCGTCACGCCTCAAGACTCGGCGCCCGCGAACATCGACACCTTCCGGCTGCAGGCCGCGTGGGGCCTGGGCCTCGAACAGGTGCTCCAGCGTGCCGACGTGCTCACCGACGCGGTCGAGGCCGTGTTCGCCAACCGGGTGGCGAACGATGCCTTGAACCGCCTCGTGCTCGCGGCCGAGTTGCCGTGGCAGGACGTCGATCTGATCCGGGCCTACAAGGGCCACCTGCGCCAGCTCGGCGTCAAGTTCCCCGCCGTTCGCGTGCGGGAGATCCTGCTCGCGCACCCCAAGATGGTCGGGCGCCTCGTGGGCTACTTCTACGCCCGCTTCGATCCCGATCTGGACGGCGACCGCGACCAGGCCATGGCCGCCGCGGCGGAGATCATCGAGGGGGGCCTGCGCCGGGTCGGCAACCACGACGAAGACGTGCTGCTGCGCAGCCTGTACACCTTGATGACCGCCACCCTGCGCACCAACTTCTTCCGCACGGACCGGGTCGCGCACTACATCAGCTTCAAGGTCGACCACGACGCGGTCGACTGGATTCCGCAGCCCAAGCTGAAGTACGAGGTGTACATCCACCACGCGGAGATGGAGGGCGTGCACCTGCGCGGCGGCAAGATCGCGCGCGGGGGCATCCGCTGGTCGGACCGTGTGGACTACCGCACCGAGGTCCTCGGCCTCGCCACGACCCAGATGGTGAAGAACGTCCTCATCGTGCCGGAGGGTGCCAAGGGCGGCTTCTACATGAAGCGCCCGCCGTCCGACTGGGCCGAGCGGCGCGCAAAGGCCGACTTCCTCTACACCTTCCTCGCACGTGGGCTCCTGGACCTCACCGACAACATCGTGCACGGACGTGTGGTCGCGCCGCCGCGGGTCGTTCGGCACGACGAGGACGACACCTACCTGGTGGTCGCCGCCGACAAGGGCACGGCCCACCTCTCCGACACCGCCAATGGTGTGTCACGGGAGTACGGCTTCTGGCTCGACGACGCCTTCGCGAGCGGAGGCTCCAACGGCTATGACCACAAGGTGTGCGGCATCACCGCGCGGGGTGGCTGGGTCTGCGTGCGGCGCCACTTCCGCGAGATGGGCCTCGATCAGGACAGCAAGGCCTTCACGGCGGTCGGCATCGGGGATCCCAGCGGCGACGTGTTCGGCAATGGTGTGATCGAGCACCCGACCATGAAGCTCTTGGCGGCCTTCAACCACCGCCACATCTTCCTCGATCCGGACCCCGACCCGAAGAAGACCTACCAGGAGCGGAAGCGGCTGTTCGACGCCGCCAGCGGCTGGGACGCCTACGACCAGACCCTGCTCTCCGAGGGCGGCGGCATCTTCGATCGGCACGCCAAGAGCATCAAGCTCTCCCCCCAGACCAAGAAGATGTTGGGGGCTCTGGAGGACGAGCTGTCTGCCGACTCGGTGCTGCGCAAGATCCTTCGGATGCCGGTCGATCTGTTCTGGAACGGTGGCATCGGCACCTACGTCAAGGCGAGCCATGAGTCGCACCGTCAAGCGGGCGACAGCACCAACGACTCCTGCCGGGTCAACGCCGACGAGATCCAGGCCAAGTCCATCGGCGAGGGCGGCAACCTCGGGCTCACGCAGGCCGCGCGCATCGAGTACGCCTTGGCGGGCGGACGCCTGAACACCGACGCCACCGACAACTCGGGTGGCGTCGACATGAGCGACCACGAGGTGAACCTCAAGATCCTGCTGTCGGGGCTCGTCGCTTCCGGGCGGCTCGACGTCGAGGCTCGAAACGCCTTCATCGAGGAGCTGACCGACGAGATCGCCGTCGCCGTGCTCGCCAACAACGACGTGCACGCCCGGCAGATCAGCCTCGACCAGATCCGCAGCGCCACCGATCCGTTCCCCTTCGACCGCACGATCCACTGGGTGTGCCGCGAGGAGGGGCTGAGCCGTGCCCTCCTCACCCTGCCGTCGAGCGACGAGATCGGCCGTCGGCGCGGGCGACGCCAGGGTCTTGCGCGGCCCGAGCTGGCCGTGCTCCAGGCGCACGTGAAGATGCGGGTCTACAAGGCGCTGCTCGCCGCCGACCCGGGGCGCTTCCCCGGCTTCGACGAGCGGGTCCGGCGGTACTTCCCGAAGGCTGTCCAGGAGCGCTACCCGGAAGCCATCGACGGGCACATGCTGCACACCGCCATCGGCATGACGGTGAACCTCATGGAGATCGTCGGAGACATGGGCGCCGCCTTCTTCCCGTCGTTGATGGAGCTCACCGGGCGCCCCCCGGCCGACATCGCGGTCGCCTGGCTGCGAGCCGCCGATGCGCTCGAGCTCGACCAGCTGCGCAAGAGCTTCAACAACAGCGGCGCGAAGCTCGCCGGTCTGTATAGGGCCTGGATCTACGTGGCGAACGGGCTCTGGGGGCTGATGGGCGGCTGCCTGGCGCCGGGCCAGCCGGAGCTCACCGCCGCCGAGCTCGATGACGTGGTGCGCATCATGGGCCGCATGGCGCGCCTGCGTCCGCAGGAGGCCTCGCAGACCCACGCCCGCCGCGTGAAGGGCCTGCTCGACAAGGGCGTGCCCCGCGCCCTGGCTCAGCGCTGTCCCGGCTTCCTCGACCTCACCGTGGCCCGTGAGATCGCAGCGCTCCAGCGCGAGAGCGGGGACGGCGATCGCGACGCCATCGTCCGCTACCTCGCCATCGGCCAGGCAAGCCGGCTCCTTCCCACGATCGCCGCGATGGAGTCCCAGCAGGGCTCGGGTCCCTGGGACTTCGTGGCGAACGGCTTGCTCCGGAGCCGCTACCTCGCGCTGCTCCGTCAGCTGGCCCTGTCGGTCCATCTCGGCGGCGAGCTGCGCCTGAGCGTGGACCGTGCGGCCCACCGCCTCTACTGGGACGGCGGGTTGCGGGGCTTCGCCGACACGATGCAGAGCATCCTCGGTGACAGTCCGGACACCTCCGCCTACCTCGTCGCGGAAGAGCGGCTGAAGGCGTCCTGGCTCTGATGGCTCGCTGGATCTTCGTCCGCCACGGGCAGTCCGTGGCGAACGTGGAGCGCTGGTTGTCCGGCCACGTCGACACGCCGCTCACCCCGCTGGGCCGCGAGCAGGCCCGCGCCGCGGGACAGGAGCTTCAGGACGTCCCGCTCGCCCGGGCCTTCACGTCGGATCTGGTGCGGGCGCACGACACCGCACGTCTGGTGCTCCACGGGCGCGAGGTCCCGCTCGAGGTGACCACGGCGCTTCGCGAGCGCTTCCTCGGCGACTGGGCCAGCCAGAGGATCGATGCCCTGCGCGCCTCGGGTGAGATGAGCGTGATGCTCGGATGGGAGACCGGACCGCCGGGCGGTGAGAGCCAGGCGATGCTGGCGAGGCGGGTCCTGCGTTGGTTGGCCACCGTGGACGAGGTCGAGGGCCACACCCTGATCGTCGCGCACGGCGGAGTCATCCGGGTCCTGCTGGGGCTGATCGACGGCGTGCCGCTGCACGACATCGGCAAGAACCGCATCGCGAACGCGCGACCCAACGTGCGAGACCTGGAACCGGGCACGTGGACCGAGCTGGTGGCGAGCCATGGCTGAGGTGCAGGGTCACGTCGCGGCCGGCTTCGAGCGGGTGGCGGAGGTCTTCCGGTCGAACTTCGACGAGCGCGGCGAGGTGGGAGCTGCGATCTCGGTCGTGCGCGATGGTGAGGTGCTGGTCGACCTCTGGGGTGGGCAGGCGGACCGTGAGGCGGGGCGCCCGTGGGTCGACGACACGCTCAGCGTGGTCTTCTCGTGCACCAAGGGGCTCATGGCGGCGTGTTTCTTGGTGCTGGAGGACCGCGGGCTCGATCTCGACGCGCCCATCCGCACCTGGTGGCCCGAGCTTCGGAGCACGGCCAGCCTGCGTCAGCTCCTGAACCACCGAGCGGGCCTGTCGGTGCTCGACGCAAAGCTCTCGGTCGAGGACTTCCTGGCGGGCGGCGAGGCTGCGCTGCGGGCGGCGGAGGCCCAGGAGCCGGTGTGGTCGCCCGGCGCGGACCAGGGGTATGGCGCCACGGCACTCGGGGTGGTGGCCGGCGAGCTGTTCCTCCGCATCGCAGGGCGATCGGTCGGCGTGTTCCTGGCCGACGAGCTGGCCGGCCCCTTGGAGGCCGAGGCGTGGATCGGCTTGCCCGCCGAGCAGCAAGATCGCGTGGCCACACTGTACAAGCCGACCCGGGGCGGGTTTCGGAGCCTGGTGCCCGAGCTGCACAAGAGCGCGGAGGGGCGCGCCTACCGCGACCTGCTGTTCCGTAAGGGCAGCCTCACCCACCGCGCGCTGTCGAACCCGAAGGACCTGGGGCTCGCGGGTCTGCACAACTACAACCGCGCCGAGGTGCGCGCGCTGGAGCTTCCGTGGTGCAACGGGGTGGCCTCCGCGCGCGGGCTGTCCACGATCATGGGCATGCTGGCGACGGGGGGCACCTGGGCTGGCCGCCGCTTCGTCTCGGAGGCGCGGGTGCAGGCCCTCGCCAAGCCCCAGAGCTGGGCGATGGACCGGGTGCTGTACCGGGAGCAAGGCTTTGCGCAGGGCTTCGTGAAGGAGGCGCCTCCGATCTTCTCGGTGAACCCGGAGGGCTTCGGCCATCCCGGGGCTGGCGGCAGCGTGGCCTGGGCGGATCCGGTGGCCGGACTGGGCATCGGCTACGTGATGAACCAGATGAGCCCGAGGATCCGCAGCAGGCGCTGCCAGAGGGTGTGCGAAGCTGTGTACGCTTGCGTGTGAAGGGGAGGACCCATGACGTGGTTGCTGTTGGGAGTCGGGTGCCAGGACGTGGCGCTGTCGACGGTCACCCACGCGCCTGAAGCCGACATCACGTCGCACGTCTCGGGGGCTGCGGTCCAGGAAGGCTACGAAGTCACCTTGCGAGGCTACGTGCGGGACAAGGATGACGACGCCGAGCAGCTCGTCGCGGGCTGGTACCTCGGTGGCGCCGAGCTCTGCGCCGCCGCCGCTCCGGCGGCTGACGGCAGCACGAGCTGTGTGCTGGTGCCCGAGGCCGGAGAGCTGGTCGTGACCCTGGAGGTGGTGGACAGCGACGACCAGGTGACGGTGGCGACGCTCGATCTGGTGGGCGTAGCGACCGACCCGCCGAGCGCCGTGATCACCTCGCCCGACGATGGCAACCTCTTCGCGTTCGAGCAGTCCGTGACCTTCACCGGGCACGTGTTCGATGCGGAGGACCGGCCGGACGAGCTCGACGTGTGGTGGGAGAGCTCGCTGGACGGCGTGCTCGACGTGGACGCCCAGCCAGACAGCGACGGCGAGATCTCGGGGACCGGCACTCTGTCGGCCGGGGAGCATCAGATCGAGCTCCATGTCGAAGACCGCGCCGGCAAGAGCGACGTGGACGTGGTCTCGGTGAGCGTAGAGGACTGCGACCTGTACGCCTTCTACGCAGACGGGGACGGCGACGGCTTTGGAGACGAGCTGGTGGAGGCCTGCGCGAAGCCCAACGGGACCGTGACCGTGGACGGCGACTGCGACGACGGCGACGACGGCATCCATCCCGACGCCGAGGACATCTGCGAGGACGGCGTGGACCAGGACTGTAGCGGCACCGACCTCCCGTGCGAGTGCCCCGACCTCGACACTTTCGACGACGGCACGATCGACACGTCCATCTGGTCCATCAGCGCGACGACCGGGACCGAGGCCAACAGCCCCTACTTCAGCGAGGACGGTGGGGTCCTGTCGGCGGGCACGGGCTTCTCCTACGGTCCGAAGGAGTTCGGTGACTTCGTCCTCTCCGCGTCCACGGAGCTCGTGGGGCTCGACAGCTTGCTGTTCCAGGGCACGGTGTTCCTGCGGTGGAACGACACCTGCGCCGGCTGGGGGTGGCAGGAGGCGCTGCTCAGCGACAGTGACGGTGACGAGGTGGTCCTATTCCATGCGGCGGCGACGGAGGGGGACAACGAGTGGCCGGTCGAGCTGCACCTGATCTCCGGAGCCCACAGCGGCACCGTGTCGCTCACGAGTGACTTCGAGACCAGCACAACCAGCGTGGATCTGTCGACGCTCGACGAGCCCTGGTTCCTCAGCTTCCGTGGGGAGATCTACCAGGAAGGCAGCTGCACGAACTCCATCTACAACATCGTGTACTTGGAGACCCTGCAGGCCTGCCTCGCGGAGTGACGCGCTAAGCTGCCGGTCGAGCCGGGAGGGCCCATGACGTGGTTGCTGTTGGGAGTCGGGTGCCAGGACGTGGCGCTGTCGACGGTCACCCACGCGCCGGAAGCCGACATCACCTCGCATGACGCGGGTGCGAGCGTGGACGAGGGCTACGCCGTCACCCTTCGCGGGTACGTGCGCGACAAGGACGACGATGCCGAGGCCCTGACCGCCAGCTGGTACGTGGACGGCGCGGTGTTGTGCGAGGGCGCTGCGCCGGCGAGCGACGGGAGCACGAGCTGCGACCTCTCCCCGGGCGCCGGCGAGCTGTCGGTGAAGCTCGAGGTGGTGGACGGCGACGGCCAGGTCGGCACCGCGTCGATCACGCTCATCAGCCTCGCCACCGAGGCGCCCAGTGCGGTCATCACGTCGCCCGACGAGGGCGACAGCTACGGCGAGGAAGAGCTCATCATCTTCGGTGGCTACGTCGACGACGAAGAGGACGAACCGGAAGCGCTCACCGTGTGGTGGGAGAGCTCCGTCGACGGCGTGCTCGACCTCGACGCCACCCCGGACAGCGACGGCGAGATCGCCGCGAGCGGCTACCTCAGCGCCGGCGAGCACCAGCTCTCGCTGCATGTCGAGGATCTCACCGGCAAGACCGATGTCGACAGCGTGCAGCTCACCGTGGTCGGCTGCGAGCTCTTCACCTACTTCGAGGACGGCGACGACGACGGCTTCGGCGACACGGAGGTGCAGGCCTGCTCCTTGCCCGACGGCGCGTCGGAGGCCGGGGGTGACTGCGACGACGAGGACGACACCATCCATCCGGACGCCGCGGAGGTCTGCGAGGACAGCATCGACCAGGACTGCGACGGGGTGGACTCGGGCTGTGGCATCGACAGCCAGAGCCTGGCGAAGAGCGACGCCATCCTCTACGGCGAGCTCGCCGGTGAGCAGGCCGGAACCGACATCGCGGTCATCGATCTGGACGCGGACGGCATCGGCGACATCGCGGCTGGCGCGCCCTACGACCGCACCGTCAACGACTACAGCGGCGCCTTCTGGCTCGTGCTCGGACCGGTAAGCGGGGAGCACGACTTCGCCGACGTGGGCACCAAGGTGTACGAGCCGGATGGGGTCGACGGCGTGCTGGGGCGCGCCATCGCCGCTGGCGATCTGGACGGCGACGGCGTGCCGGAGCTGGCGGTCGCAGCCTCACGCGGCGAGAACGGCGTTGGGCTCACCTACCTCCTGCCTGGTCCTGTCGACGGGACGAGCTCGCTGTCTGGAGCCACCGTGCTCACCGGCGAGGTGGCTTGGGACACCACGGGACGCAGCCTGCACGTGGCCGACGTCACGGGCGATGGCGTCGGTGACCTGCTCGTGGGCGCCGACGCGTACGACTCCGCGGACTACGATGGCGGTGCGGTGTACGTGGTCGCTGGCCCGGTCACGGCGAGCGCCAGCCTGGGCGACGCGCACGCGCTCCTGCTCGGCACCCACGATGACGAGATGGTGGGCTGGGATGTTGCGTCCGGCGACTTCGACGGAGACGGTGTCGCCGACGTGGCCACGGGTGGTCACAGCTACGTCGGCGAGGACATCGGCGGTGCGTGGGTGGTGCCGGGTCCGGTGACGGCCGGTGACCAGTCCCTGGACGACGTGGGCACCTACCTCTCGGGCGAACGCGTCGGGGGTCAGGCCGGGTTCTGTGTGGTCGCGGGCGACGTGAACGGCGATGGCTACGACGACCTGGCGGTCGGTGCCATCGAGGCGTACGCGGGCACGGGCGACTACGGCCGCGCCTACGTGGTCTCCGGGCCGATCACGGCCGGCGCACTCGCGGACAGCGAGGCGACGCTCACGGGCACGGTGGCCGAAGAGCACTTCGGCTACGCCCTGGACATGGCGGACATCACCGGCGACGGCCGCCAGGACCTGGTCATCGGTGCGCCCTTCGACGCGACCGTGGAGAGCGAGGGTGGCCGCACGCTGATCGCCATCGGGCCCATCTCCGGCTCGCTGACCGCCGACGAGCTCGACACCGAGCTCTGGGGCTACCAGTACGAGGGCCACGCGGGCGCTACACTGGCGTCTGGCGATCTCGATGGGCAGGGCGACGAGGACCTGCTGATCTCGGCCTCGGGTCGGAGCGACGACGCGAGCTGGGCGGGCGCCGTGCACGTGTTCTACAGCGGCATCTGACTACGGTGTGAGCACCTGGTAGTCGTCGATGTACGTGCCTCCGACATCGTCGACGAACTGCAGGAGCGCGAAGGTCTCGGCAAACGCGATGGACTCGGTGCAGGCGCCGTCCACGCACACGGTGTACTCCCCCGACGCCTTGCCGTCGTAGTCGACGAGCCAGCGGAGCTCGTGCCAGCCCTTGGTGCGTTCACCGAGCAACACCGTGGTGGTGGCGTCCTTCGTGCTCGGACGGGACGCGGCGCAGTAGCTGTCGCCGCACTCCGCCGGGAAGCCCGCGAAGTGGTGGTCGTCGTCGCAGGTCTCGCAGAGGCGCGCCATGAAGGCGCCCTTGCCCCCCGGGTCCCAGAAGCTGAACGCGATGCAGGCATCGGCGGCGAAGGCATCCGCACGTCCGACGTCGCCGCCCGTGCCGCCGAGGTCCAGGCTCTGCGTCCCTGTGTAGGCCTGTTCGGTGCTGTAGGTGGCCGAGCAGCTGCCGAAGGGGCAGCTCCAGCCGTCGGTGCCGATCGGCGAGGTGCCGGGGGTGCCGGACTCGAAGTCGTCGGACGTCGTGGGGGTCCAGCCCTCGCAGGGCAGCACCGAGCCGGTGTCGCCCTTGCCGGTGTCGCCCTTGCCGGTGTCGCCCTTGCCGGTGTCCTGGAAACCCGTGTCGTGGGGTCCCGTGTCGCAGCCTTCGTCGGTGCTGCCGTCGCAGTCGTCGTCGACCCCGTTGCGGCAGATCTCGTCGACCTCCGGCCCCACCGCCGAGGTGCTGTCGTCGCAGTCACCGGCGTTGTCCACGTAGCCGGTGGGTGCCTGGCAGGCGGCGATGCTCTGTGCGGCGTCCCCGGCACCGTCGCTGTCGCCGTCGGCGTACCAGGTGGTGGCGTCGATCGCGTCGAACTCGTCGGTGCCACCGTCGCAGTCGTTGTCGAGGCCGTCGCAGACCTCTTCGGCGTCCGGGTTCACCGTGGCGTTGCCGTCGTCGCAGTCCGTGCCGCCGTCGAGGGCGTCGCTGATGTGCCCGTCCTGGTCGCGATCGACCGCCGCCAGCCATTCGGCGTCGGACACGAAGCAGCCGAGGAGCAGGATCACTGCACACCGCACATCGAGAAGGCGCTGTTGCAGTCGACGGTCAGGGTCGCACCGGGGGCCACGTCGACCGCGAGCGCTTCGAAGGGCGCGACCCCCGCGAAGGTGACCCTCACGCTGTAGCTGCCCGCGGGGACCTCGCCCGGTCCGAAGCTGCCGGCCGTGCCGATCAGGCGAATGGACTCCGCGTCGCCGCTGACCCGCACCACGCCGCTCGCGACCGGCTCGGGGTCGGGTACGGGCGTGGGCGCGATCGCTTGGGCGGCAGGCTCCTCCAGGCGTGCGGGCGCTGGTCCCGGAGCCGTGGTCGGCGCCTGCTCGATCGGTGGGGCCGCTAGCGCTTCGACGGGTTCCGGGTCCGCGGCGTCGACGGGCTCGAGCTCCGTGGCGTCGGGAGCCTGCGGGTCCTGGGCCACAGCGTCTTCCGCTGGGAGCTCTGCACGCACTGGCTCCACGTCGAGCGTTGGTTCCGGTTCCGGCTGCGCCGCGGGCGTGGGGGCGGTGGCCGGAGGTTCATGGACGGTCGTGGGTGCGGGCTGGGAGGACTCCTGCGTCGCAAACCACGCGCCTCCGCCCAGCAGCGCGATCAGAACGGCCGCTGCCCGGAGGCGGGTCAGGGGGCTCCCTGGGGCCTCTGCGGAAGAGACCGGGACGGGAGCGCCGGCGCTCTCGTCGGCCGCTACGCTCTCGGCACCCGTCGGCGTCGGAGCCAGGTCGATCGTGGCTTCCACCGGCGGCGTGAGGTCCGCGGGGTCCATGACGAAGGTCTCGGAGCTGTTGCCGGCGGACGGGAGCGTGTCGAGGGTGTCGGTTGCGATCGGGGTGAGCGTGGGGTCGGCGCGGAGTGCCTCGAGCGAGGCCTGGTCGATGGCGAGGACCGCGTGTGCGGGATCCACCAACGCCACCGTGTCGTCAGGGTCGTGGGGCAGCTCCCGTATGCACGCGCCGAGGGCCGTCTTGAAGGCCGTGGCGTCCTGGTAGCGGTCCTCGGGGCGGAAGCGCGTGGCGGTTCGGATGACCTCCGCGAGGGGCTCGGGGATGTTGGAGAGCCGGGACTCGTGGGCCTCGGTCGCGTAGAGATCGAAGGGCTTCTCGCCGGTGACGACCGAGAAGAGCATCGCGCCCGCGGCGTAGAGATCCGCTCGACCGTCGATGCCGCGGGGGTCGGTCTTCTGCTCCGGTGCCATGTAGGCCAGGGTCCCGAGGATCGTGCCGGTGCGCGTGAACGTGTCGTCCCGGCTGGCCACCCGGGCGATGCCGAAGTCCGTGACGAGGGGCTCACCTTCCTGACCCAGGAGGATGTTTTGCGGCTTGATGTCGCGGTGGATGACCCGGTTCTTGTGCGCAGCCCCGAGGGCGGAGACGATGGCGCGCACCAGGGTGGCGGCTTGCACCGGCGCGAGGGGCCCGGCCCTCTGGACGCGGTCCTCGAGGGAGCCGTGCTCGGCGAGGTCCATCACGATCCAGACCAGCTCGTCTTCGGCGCCGACGTCGTGCACCGCCAGGATGTTCGGGTGCCGCAGCCCGGCCATGGTGCGCGCCTCGCTCTCGAAGCGCTCGCGGATCGTGGGGTGACCGGCCAGCTTCACCGCCAGCACCTTCACGGCACGGAGCGCTTGCAGGCGGTCGTCGAAGGCGAGGAACACCGACGCCATGCCGCCCTGCCCGATGGGCTTCAGCAGGCGGTAGCGGCCTCCGCCGACGCGGCGTCCGGGATCCACGGTCACCACGTGAGCACGGTGGCGACGCCCAACCCCACGCCGGCCGCTCCGAGGCCGATGGAGGTCCACGACGCGGCGTTGGCCCGGTTGCGAGCGGCACCGAGGTCTTCGTAGGGGGTGTTCTCGGCCAGCACCGTGCCTTCGGCTGCGTTCGCGACCAGCAGGGCCGCGCCCGCACCAATCCCCGCGACGCCAGCGGCGACCGCCAGGCCCCAGCTCGGGCCATCGTCCTCTTCGAGCGGCTGGGCCAGGGCCCACGGCGGGAGGGCGATCGGCGCTGGGAGGTAGGCGGTTCGCGTGCCGCCATCCGTGCGTTGCAGCACGACCGGCAGGCCGCCTGGAATCTCTAGCACCGCCACACCGTCCGCGAGGAAGTCCCCATCGGGGAGGCTGATGGGTTCGCCGGGGGGCACCGGCTCCAGCTTGCGCATCGGGTGCTGGGGCGGCAGGCCGAGGGGCAGGGTGTAGGTGGAGTCGGCGTTGCGTGCGGCCTGGAGGCCAGCGCGAGCATCCACCACGTCGCGCCCGAGGAAGGAGCTGAGCGCGACGGCTCCGTGGAGCTTGGAGGCGGTGGCGGGCGCGATGGGCTGGTCGAGGCACGCCGCCCCCGCACGAGCTGCGATGGCTCCGGCCCGCACCGCCGCAGCATCCATGCGCTGGAACGCTCCGTGCACCAGCGCAACCGCTTCCAACACGGCCGCCTCGTCGGTCCCCTCGCACGCGAGCGCGCTTGCGATCAACGCCAGTATCAACGCTGCTGCCCCCGTGCTGGCTGCAGCTCTGTTCTATCACGTCGACGTCGACATGGCGCTGGTCCTTGGCGGCGGCGCGCGCCCCTCGCCCAAGGGTTAGACGACCCCCATGCCGACCCCCCTGCAGACCCGCGTCGAGATGACGCAGATCGTGCTGCCGACGCACACCAACAACCACGGCACGGTCTTCGGGGGCCAGATCATGGCCTGGTGCGACATCGCTGCGGCTGTGGCGGCGCAACGCTTCTGCGGGGCACCGGTGGTCACGGCGTCGATGGACCGGCTCGACTTCCTGCACCCGGTGAACCGGGCGGACATCGTGGTGCTCACCGCCATCGTCAACCAGGCCTGGGGCAGCAGCCTCGAAGTCGGCGTGCGCGTGGTGGCGGAGAGCCCGGTGGACCACGGCGTGAAGCACTGCTGCTCGGCGTACCTGACCTTCGTGGCGCTCGACGGCGACAAGCGACCGCGCAGGGTGCCGCCGCTCAGGCCCGAGACCGACGAGGAGCGGGAGCGCGCGGCCGCCGCCGACCTCCGACGCGCCCAGCGCCGGGCCGACCGATGACGCTCGTGCTCGCCTCGGGCTCGCCGCGTCGCCGGGACATGCTCGCGGCGGTGGGGCTCTCGTTCACGGTGTCTCCGGCCGCCATCGAGGAGCATCGCTCCGAGGGCGAATCCCCCGTCGCCTTCTCCGAGCGCATGGCCCGGGCGAAGGCCGCTGCGGTCGACGGGGAGGTGGTGCTCGCCGCCGACACCGTGGTCCACCTGGGGAAGGCGATCTTCCCGAAGCCTCGTGACGCGGAGCACGCCGTGGACATGTTGCTGGCCCTTTCGGGTCGTGAACACCTGGTCACCACCGGCACCTGCGTGCGCAGCGGTGACGCGCTGCGCGTGAGGCACGTCACCACCCGGGTGCGCTTCCGAGCGATCGCCCAGGCTGAGGTCCGTCGCTACGTGGCCTCCGGCGAGCCCCTCGACAAGGCGGGTGCGTACGGCATCCAGGGACGTGGAGGGCACCTCGTGGACCGGGTGGTGGGGAGCTACACCAACGTGGTCGGTCTCCCGCTGGGCGAGGTGCTTGGCGACCTCGCGCTCGTGGGCGTGCGCCCGTGAGCACGGGCTACCGCGCGGTCCGACAGCGCGTCGATGCGGCCTGCGTCGCCATGGGTCGGGCGCCCGCCGAGGTCACCCTGGTCGCGGTCTCCAAGTTCCACGGGCTCGACCGCGTGCGAGAAGCCATGGCCGAGGGGTGCGTGGACTTCGGCGAGAGCCGCCCGCAGGAGCTCCGCGACAAGCACAACGAGCTGCATGGTCTGCGCTGGCACTTCATCGGGCCCCTCCAGCGGAACAAGGCGAAGTACGTGGCCCGAGCCGCGACCCTGGTCCACTCCGTGGAGTCGCTCGACGTCGCCCGGGAGCTGGCGCGGCGTGCCACCTCACCGCTGCCGGTGCTCGTCGAAGCGAACCTCTCGGGCGCCGACAACAAGAAGGGTGTTCCCCTCGACGCCACCCTGGCCTTCTGCGAAGAGCTCGCCCGTCTTGAGCCACTCGAGCTGCGCGGGCTGATGGGGATGGCGCCCTGGTTCGACGATCCGGAGGACACCGCGCCCTACTTCCGGAGCCTGCGCGAGCTTCGGGACGAGGGCGCGCGTCGTGGGCTGCCGCTGACCGAGCTGTCGATGGGCATGAGCGCTGACTTCGCGGTGGCCATCCGCGAGGGCGCCACCATCGTGCGCGTGGGCACGGCCATCTTCGGAGCGCGCGGCTGACGCGCATCGATCCGCTCCGGCTCCGTGCCTCGCTCAGCGGCTCTCCAGGATGACGATGCTGTAGGCCGGCACGGTGTAGGTGGCGTCGTCGATTACGTCGCCACCGTCGAGCCACACGTTCTGGGTCTCGCGCGGGTCGAGCTCGTCGTTCTCGGCGAACCAGCCCTCCTCGTCTTCGCTGTCGCCCTCGTCGAACCAGCTCTGGGTGTCGACCACGCGCACCCAGTCCACGCCCTCCGGGAGGGTGAAGGTGACGTCGCCGTCCTCGAAGTTCATCAGGATGTCGATCTGGGGGTCGGCGTCGTAGTGGTGCACCGCCATGTGCCGCACCGACCAGTCCGTGGCGTCCTGGTTGGCCGCGTCCTTCCAGGCGAAGTCGCTTCCGTAGTCGTAGGGGCTGAGCACGTCGATGTGCGCCTTGCGGAAGGCGATCATCTGCTTCACGAAGTCGAACATGCGGTGGCGTTCGTCGTAGGCCTGCCACTCGCCCCAGCGGAACCAGTTCCACTCGTTGTCGGCCCAGGTCGAGTACGCGTTGTTGTTGCCGTACTGGGTGCGCATCCACTCGTCGCCGCCGTACAGCAGCGGTGTGCCATGGCTGACCAGCATCCCGACGAAGAAGTTGCGCATCTGCTGCCGCTTGAAGGCTTCGTCGCCCCAGTCCCGCGAGCGGTTGTGGCTCTCCCCACTCTCGGTCTCGCACCAGGACGAGGTGGGGTCGTCGCAGCACACGGGGTTGAGCACGCCGCAGTCGTTCTGCTTCTCGTCGAAGCTGACCAGATCGTACATCGTGAAGCCGTCGTGCACGGTGACGAAGTTCATCGAGTGCCAGGGGTTGCGCTCGTTCCAGCCGTACATCTCGGAGCTGCCGGTCATCGCCCCGCCCATCGAGACCGCGCCTTCGTAGTGGCCGAAGTCGGTGTCCTCGTTGAGCATGGACCGCCAGAGGTCGCGGAAGTGCCCGTTCCACTCGCCCCAGCCTCCCGGGTGGCCGTTCGAGGTGTTGGGGAAGGCACCGAGCACCGGGTTGTAGTACCCACCCGCCGTCCACGGCTCCGCGGTGATGCGGGTGTTGTGCTCCTGCAGGATCGGGTCGTCGATGATGTCCTGGAGCACGGTGTTCGCCGGGTCGTCCCACTCGTTGTAGTTCAGGTCCTGCTCGCCCAGGATGCCGGCCAGGTCGAAGCGGAAGCCGTCGACGTGGAGCTCGGTGACCATGTAGCGGAGGCTGTCGAGGATGAGGGTCCGCATGGGCGTGTGGTTGCCGCGGGTCTCGTTCCCCACACCGGTGTTGTTCCAGTAGGTGAGGCCGCCCTCCTCGAGCGCGTAGTAGCTCCAGTTGTCCAGGCCGCGGAAGCTGTAGAGGCTCGCGACCTCGACGCTGTCGAGGTTCACGGCGTCCTCGACCACGGAGCCATCCTCGGTGTAGTCGTTGTAGTAGAGCTTGTCGCGCCAGAGGCCGCCCTCGCCGGTGTGGTTGTAGACCACGTCGACCCACACCTCGACGCCGTGCTGGTGGAGCTGGTCGACCATCCACTTGAACTCGTCGACCACCGCCGCGTGCTCGCCGTTGTCGCGGTCGGCCGAGTAGCCGAGGTTGTTGGCGAAGAAGCTGATGTTGTTGTAGCCCCAGTAGCCGCCGTCGCTGGGCTTCTCGTGCACGGGGAGCAGCTCGACCGCCGTGACGCCGAGCTCGGCGAGGTAGGCCGCGTGCTCACCGAAGCCGCGGTAGGTGCCGGGGTGGTCCACGCCCTCGATGCCGTTCTGGGTGAAGCCCTTGACGTGCACCTCGTAGACGATCTGCTCGTTCCAGCCGTGGCCGGCCAGCGTGCCGGCCTTGCGCGAGTCGACCCAGAAGTCCTCGTTGTCGGACCAGGTGTAGTCCGAGGCCACGACCGTCGACTTCGATGCCGCGCCCCAGGTGCTCTCCTGCCGTCGGCTCTCGCCGGTGCCGAGGCTGGCGCGGCCCCAGTCGTGCTCCCGGTGCAGCGCGCGGGCGTAGGGATCCGTGAGCAGCTTGTTGGGGTTGAAGCGGTTGCCGTCGCTGTCGACGTCGACGACGAAGCCGTCGAGCTGACCGGGGATCCAGTCCGGATCGTAGGGCCAGTTGGGACCCCAGGCGACGAAGCCGTACTGTGTGCCCACGCCGATGCCCTCGACGTAGAGGTTCCACACCTCGCCACACCGCCTCATCTCGAAGCGCTGGGTGGGCTCGCCGTCGTCGGGGTCCTCGAACAGCAGGAGGTCGATGCGCTCGGCGCGGTCGCTGTACACCCCGAAGTTCACGCCGTCATCGATGAGCGTGGGCCCGAGGTGCTGGAGGTCCTCGACCGCGTCCTGGGTGAGCGACGGGGCCAGCGCCTCGGTGTGGTAGAGGCGTGCGTAGTCGTCGGTGCCAGTGCAGGCCATCAGAGCGAAGAGCATGGGGACACCTCTGCCACGAGCCGGGGTGGGGCGTCAGCGTAACTCAGCATTGAGTCACCGCAAAGCAGCGAGCTTCGGCCTATGCTTGCGGCATGGTGCGCCGCGACGATCAGGGTCCTCAGCTCCCGTTGCCCTTCGGGTT